>JBLHOW010000048.1:0-47697 GCA_047623705.1 Crocinitomix sp. | reverse complement strand
AAATACAATTTAGGAGCCAACTTGGTAAAAACCCCTTTGCATGCGTGTAAAGAATCCGAAGTTAATTTCTCAAAATCTGCATAATTTACCGTCAGTCCTGCCTTTTTCACTTCACGGTTATATGACTTCCAAAGTTTGCTTAATTTTTTTTGACAATTTTTAATTTGCTTTTCTATTGCAGCATCTTCGTTAAAAGAAATGTAAATCAAGTTATTTTCTAATCGATTGTAAATTTCATCTGGTAGATCATTTTTAACTTTCGTTTTGTCATAATCTCTATCCTCTGTGAAAAATTTGGCGTCTGTGTGTAATCCAAATTTGTCAACCTTTATAACATTTGCTCTGCCGACACTTGGCGCTAAAACGTAAAGACAACACGCTATTATTAAGAATAATTTATTAAAATTCATTCAGTACAATTTTTGTTTTTTTTGCTAATAATCCCATAGTTAATTCAAACTCAGGATTACCATCAACAATTTTCGATTCACCCAGATTTGTATATTGAAAACTGTATATACCTATTGGCAATCTTCGCTTTAGAGTTTCGTCACTTTTAAAATCACCTATCTCAATTGTTTTATTCTCCTCGTTATAACCCGTTACACCAATCGTTATTGTTTTTCCCTCCAATTCTGCTTTTGAAACACCGTCCAAAGCGAATTCCACTTGTCTAAAAAATACCAAATTGTAGATAAAAACACCTATAATTACTGCAAAAAGAGTGTTAGCAATCCAAAGAAAAATATTTTTTGTGAGCAATTGTCGGTAGGCTGTGATGAATATTTTAGTTTTATCCTCCAATTTACCAGAAAGTATACCGTAAATAATAAGTAAGACTGGTGTTAGCCCTATAAATAAATAAAAAGTAAGCTCTAAACTATCTCTGAACTGATCTGCAGATTCAGAATATCGAAGGTAGATTATTCCCAATAAAACAATGAGAAATAAAAATATTAGGTTTAGAATTTGAAAAAACCCTTTCATAAAAACCAATTGAGTTTGTTAGCTTCTAAAGTACAAATTTATTCTAAAATTACAAGGCCTTTCATTTGTGAAGCGTTTATTCTTTCACTAATTCTGTTTCAAACGATTGCGTAAATGTGAAACACAGCATTATCTATCATAAATGCGGTCTTTTACAAATAACCACAATCAGCATGAACGATTATAATATCGCATTATTCAACACCTATTACTCCAACCATCAGGCATAACAATATTCCGCGTTTCCATTAACTGCGTTAATTCATCATGCAAACTATTTTGCAACGCAAGAGCTTCACTCGCAGCATCACCATTAATTGGCAGCAGATTATGCATTTCTTTCCAATCTTGCTTTAAATTATATAATTCATACTGAGCAGAAGGCCAATCTACCTTCTTATCTTCATTGAAACCATAGTAAACAGCATATTTCCAATCCTTTTTTACCAGCGCATAAATGGAACTTGGGGCATTAGCAACTGGTGCATTTGGATTTGGCAAATAACTCGGAGCATAAGGTTCAGCGCTATTCGCAGTCTTTTCTGCTATACCATTTAGCTGTGGCCCCATTTGTGTAAAGTTGAAAAGTACCGCTTCCTGTACCTTTGCATTATATTTAAACAAGGCTGCGCTATAATCTACACCTTGTAATTTGTCATACCTCTTAATATTTGCACCTGTCAAAGCACCCATAGTAGGAATTAAATCAATTAGACTTACCATTTGATCACGTTTCCCCGCTTTAAATGCAGGATTTACCCAAATCATTGGAACGCGAATTGTTTCATTATATGCGTTATTGTTCTTTTCTTTTAATCCTCCATGCGACATTCCCATTTCACCGTGATCTGCCATGCGAATTAAAACAGAATTATCAATTAACTCCTTCCCCATTGAATCTAAAACTGTTCCTAATAAAGTATCGACCAGCGTATGTAAATAGGCATAAAACTTCACGTAATTCAGCGGATAATTAATCGAACCTTCAATAGTACTTGCTTCAATTAACTTACCATGTGCGAAGGTATTTAAATAAGTCGCCTGAGTACTTGGCTTAGTGTCCAAGCTGTCCATATATGATTCAGGAAGTGTGATGCGATCAAATGCTGGCCCATTAAACAAAGCACTTTGATACCCTGCTTCTTCCCAACCCTTTGGATACAATGAAATATCATGCGGGTTGACTAAAGAAATGATTAAACAAAATGGACGTTCAGGAGGATTCTCTTGCACATCCTTCAAGAATGAAATTACACTTTCTTGTTCTTGATATAATTTGTATTCGCCAGTAATGATTCGGCTATCATTATGGCCTGCTCCACCAGCCAATGTTGCAATTTCTGCTAAACTTGGATTTTCCTCTGCTAACAATGTTCCAAAATCTGGAGATGTCCATTTTTTTAAACCATACAAATGTTCCATTCGGTGGTTTTCTTCTTGTGCTATTGTTGGTGCAATATTAGTATCTGCTGTCCAAGACTGTGAGAATTTAGTAGTATGCTCATTTAAGTGCATCTTTCCTTTATAGTAAACATCATAATCTTGATCACTAAGAACGTTTGCAAATGTCATTCCCCCAGGCGGAATAGTTCCATCATTATCTACAATTCCATTATTAGCAGGATATGAACCAGTAAAAAATGATGCACGGCTTGGACCGCAAGGTGAAGTATTACAAATATTATTATCGAATACTACTCCATTTTCTAAAAAGTAGTGATAATTGGGGAGGTTTTCTTTTATCCATTCAGTTGGGAATTCTGGAAAGAGTTGTGTACTTCTTTGCTGGTCCGTCATGAAAAAGATGAAATTCGGCTTTTTCTTTAGTTTCATAGCTTGTCCTTTTAGGTTGATTTCCTGATAAGATAGAAATCTTAAGCCGATTCGCACGCAATTGCTTTTTATATCTGCAAGTGAAGAGTAATAAGACGAAGTTCAAGACAAAATTTTAAGCACAAAAAAAAGGACAACTGCCAGAGGCGGATGTCCTTTTGATAATATAAATATATATCGTTTGTCTTAAACTACAGATACTTTTACTGCATTTAATCCTTTTTTTCCTTCTGCTAAATCAAATTCAACATTGTCTCCTTCGTTGATCTCATCAATTAATCCTGAGACATGTACAAAATATTCTTTTCCACTTTCTTCGTCAAGAATGAATCCAAATCCTTTGGCATCATTGAAGAATTTTACTGTTCCTTTATTCATTTATTAAATTGTTATGGCAACTAAATTATTACCTATTATGGGGCAAAGGTACATTATTAATAATATCTGTATGCATAAAATGGTAAATTTTAACAGAAACTATGCATTCACCCGCCACTAACTCATCCTACACCTACCACTAACACTCGGTTAATGCGGAAAACATGAAGTCAAAAATAATGTCAAAATATTTTAATTAATCTGCTTAAAACGTTCATTTATCGGAATAATTGCACGGATAACTACGCAATTGCTTCATTTAATTCACCTCTTCCAAGTCGTTTTAAAGTTCTTAGATGTGATTGAAATGCTGCAAAAGTCGTATTGTAAGAATTATAGGGTTGATTATAATCCTTTGCAGTTTGCTCAACTATAACCGCTAATTCTGGATAATGAACATGACAAATATGCGGGAATAAGTGATGTTCAACTTGAAAATTCAATCCACCCACATACCAACTAAACAAGCCACTTCTTTTTCCAAAATCACAAGTTGTTTCTAATTGATGTACGGCGTATTGCGTGTGAATCTCTCCCGCTTCATTTGGCAAAGGTTCCCTAACATTTTCTACTAGATGCGCCAATTGAAAAACTGTCCCCATTATAATAGATGCGGTAATATGCATCACCAAAAACCCTATTAATACTTGCCACCAAAGAAATGGAGTAAAAATAAATGGTAATACAAAGAAAACGCTCAAGTAGATTACTTTGTGTAATGCAATTGCAAGAACTGTTTTTCTATAATCAACCTTTTGTCCTTCCAATGCACCCATATCTTTGTACATTTTCAAATGACTGAAATCTGATACAAATCGAACAATGGTCATTAATCCATATAATAATGGTCCAAAAAGATGTTGGTAACGGAATACTTTTTGAGTTTGCTCTGAATGTGTGCAAAGTCTTAATCCTTTCGAGTCTATGTCTTTATCCCATTCGTGCACATTTGGGTATGTATGATGTAAAACATTGTGCTGAATTTTCCAATTGATAACACTACTCCCCAATAAAAACATACTGTTAGTTGCAAGTGTATTTAACCATTTGCGCTTTGAAAACGAACCGTGTGCTGCGTCATGCATCACACCCATTCCAATCCCTGCTTCACCAATTCCCATGACAATCATTAAAACTAAGGCCAACCATGCTGACATTGGAACTGTAAAAATCACTACTAATGCTGAAACGTATAAGCCGACCATTAGAATCGCTTTAACTACCATTTTAGAATCTCCAAAAGTTGAAATCTTTTTCTCCTTAAAATGTAGTCGAACTCTTTTAGTAAGTTCTCGTGCGAAATCGGTTTGATTTTGATCTTTAGCAATAAATTTGATCGCTTCCATAAATTTAGACTTGACATCCGAATTAAGATTGTTCGTGGTAGATCTTAATCGATTGCACAATGTACGTCGTTTTTAAGAAGTAAAACCTTATTTTGAGGGATTATTGGTTGATTAGTTACCTAGATTGCTATTAACCAATTTGTTGGGTTTTTAAGTAAATAAGTTCTGAGAAATATTTCGTAAAGTAGTTTTCATTATTTATAAGTCAGCCAATCCTCTCAATTCCTCTGCATAGCCCCGATATTCATTACAAACCGCTCCTAAATACTCTCTTGCTTTATCTGGTTCACCGCCTTTAAAAAGAGCATGAAAACGGTATTTGATGAGCGTTAAATTTTCTGGTTCAATTGCTAAACATTTATCTGCATATTCAAGTGCAACCTTATAATTATTCAACTCTAAAAAGGCTTCAGCAATGTTTCCTTCATAAATCACTACTGATTCCAAGTAGTCTTCGGCATCCAATTTTAAATTGTCTTTTGCTTTTTGATAGCATTTGATAGCTTGCTCAAAAGCATTTTTTTCAAAGTAAAAGATGCCAATTCGATTCCAATGCACGTTCTTTTCATCCACCTCTTCTGAATTTGAGATTTCAAAAAATTCATTCACGATTTCCAAGGTAACCCTTTCCGGATTGAGGCTATAAACAGGCCCCAAACTATTCCATAAATATTTATTGTCCTTAAAATTTCGGAAATGTTTAAAAAATTGATCTTGAATATCGCAGCTCTGATCAGTCGAAAGATCGCCTAATTCAATAGAGTAATTAATGAGCCACCAAACATCTACATGCCCCCACTCCAACAACTTCATCCCTAATTTAAACGCATTTTCAGCATCACGCACGAATATATAATTATGCAAAATTCTTGTACGAATCCTATCCTTCTCCCCTTCATCCCATTCTTTTTCTAATGCAGCCAAATTGTTTTTCAATTGAACATCATAAGGCTTCTTATTTTCAATGCGATAAACCAATAATTTTTTAAGTCCAGCTACTTTTACTTCCTCTAAACTTTCATTTGGTTCATTTTCTTTTTGATAGGCCAATATTTTTTCAATCGCATTGTCAAGACATGTTATTTTATGTGGGTATAGATTATAAAATCTTTCGTCCCAAATGTTTTGTTTCAGTTTTTCAATTAAGTCTGTCATAATAATTCTAATGCTTGAACCAACAACTCTAGTAACGCACACTAAATGCATGAATTACAACATATTGTACGCGTAAAAAAAACACCTAATCGAACACGAGGGATGAAATCCAAAGTAAGCCGCATTTACTTCTGCCAATAATTCATTGTCATTGCTAAATGACAATTGAATACTATGTTGAATAGTAGATAAAATAAACCATTTTGAGTTAAAACTTACTCAACAATAACTGGCGCATCATTAGGATATGCTGTAATTCCTTCTGGCAATCCTGCATTTAAACCCGGTATATCAACTTTGGAAGGATTATAATCTTTCTCCGCTAATTCGTTCGGCATCCAAAAGCCAATTGTATTACTCAATAATTCCGTCTTAACACTAAAAGAATACTTTAAGCGTTCAACAAAATGATCGACATCCGAAGCCTCTGAATAACCATAGTCACCGGGCATTGCTGGTCGTTCTGGTCTATCCAATGTTGGGACATCAGAAAAAACCTGAACAGCAGTATACGTTTGTGAATATAAAGCTCCAAAAATCTGACCTGTATAGTAATAGTAAACGGACGGGGGTAATTTTCCATCCGCACCAATCGTTAAGTCTTGAGCTGTTGAATATGCCGCTATCAATAGTCGGTTTTGATCAATAATATAGGCACCTGTATCATCTTTACCTGCCAGAATATTTAAGGCTTGTACGGTCCAATTTGTCCATATTGACAAACCGCCGCCATAATTATTACCAACAGGAGAACGAACAATAATTCGGGCATTGGCCCAATCTACATCCACATCTTTTAAATTTCTATAGATGCGGTGGAATTCACTCAAACCTTCCAATTGAAACGTTGCTATCATTATATGATTAAATGAAATTGTATAAGCACTACTCATAGGTTCTGTATTGCTTAATAAAGCGTTACGCACATCAGCGCTGGTTAATTCCCGTTCTCCGCTTAATACTTGCTGTAGATAGTTCCCGCTCATGGCGCAGGCGTAATCAAACATGTTTTTAATGTTTACCCTATTCGGATTCCATGCTGGATTATTTAGTCTGTCTAGCCAATGAGACGCACTTGATGCTGTATTACCCACAGCCATTAAATCAATGGCATTCATGGTTCGTAACTCACGAATATGTTTCAATAAACTTTCAGCAGAGCTTCTCCATTCTCCTCCTTCATTTTTTAAAAAGGCCAAATAACCTAATGCTGGACCAATATGCGAAAGCGCCGTTACTTCATAGAAACCTGTAAAAGATGATGTTCTTGTATCGATTTTAGCTATTCGAGTTCGATCTTCTTTGAAAATGTGAATGGCGTCTGCCGTATAAAGCACCAAAGGTCCTTTCACAACTTCATCTGCCTGAAGAGCTATTTCAGCAACTTTATTTGAAATACTTTGTCCATAAAGAGCAGTATCTGCGCCATGCACACCTGTGAAGTCATAGTACAATGCCATGGTTTCTGGCGCTGGAGTGTATGATGTGTCTTGTGAAAAAGCAGGGGAAAGACCGATTGTTAAAGCGGTACATGCCATTATAAATTTTAGAGTCATCATAAAAGTCGGTTAGGTTATTTTTCAGTTAAAGTAGTAATATACAATGTCTAAAATCAAATTTTATCATGTAGTTCCTTTATTTGTGTTGAAAACAGCTCTTTCAGTGAAAAGATTGCATTTGAAAATGATTTGTTGGAGAGAAAGAGGATTCTAATTTTTTTAATAATTGATTCATAAGATTAAAATATGATATTAAAAAAAAGCGGTATCGCTCACAAATTAAAAAAACCGCTCAAAATAAATTGAACGGCTCCTTTTTTGCAATGTTTACGAATTAGCTAATCGTTACAAATGGATCCCATTGATAAACCGTATAATCTTGATCATCAATTGTAAATTTAAATGCATATTGAATATTAGTTCCCGCAGCACTTGCTTTAGCTGAATATGAACCATCATCATTCGCTGTTCCACCCGTCACATTATTAAGTAACGAACCGGTCATTGTTGTTAATTTAATAGTTGTATCACCATTAATCGCAACTGTTCTCCAAATCAACGTGTCATTGATCTTTACATTTGCCATTTGCAACTCACTCCCGCCGTTTCCAGCTTGCACATAAGCGTCTTCTGCAACCATATAAATATAATTGCCTGCTGAACTTGGATCTGCAACGATACCTGCCGTATCAAATACGATCATAACATTTACTGTAGCCATAATAAAAAATTTAAAAGTTAGGTTCCTACTCATTTGGCTTTTCGGAATCGCCTCGTTTTTTTTAGTGATTACTGAACTTCACTAAAAAGTTTTCGGTTTAATATTTACGGTTAAAAGAATCTCTTTTGGTGCAATGCGAAACCCGCCTGTGTCTGTCCTTTTATTTCGTAAACTATTCATAAATCGAATAACTTTCTGGACCAATGTTACGACCTTTTCCTACATTAAAACCGGACTTTGTAAGGAGGTCTAATTTATATGTCATGAGACCCAAAATACAGTGCACAAAAAAAACAGCAAGTAAACTAATCTTGAAATTACTGGATGAAATGAAACGACAAACAGTCGTATCTAAGAAAGTGTATTGAAATTTTTGATGATATTTTTGTACGTATTGCTTAAAGGGATAGGTTGCTCACTATTAAGGATAATCAAATTATCATTGACATTGATTTCTTTAATCATAGCAGCATTAATCAGGTAATTTCTGTGCGTCCGTAAAAAACCTGACGACTCTAATAAGGCTGTTAATTTAACCATTGAGATCGAAACAACAAATCGCTCTTCTTCTGTATAAACATTGCAGTAACGACCATCAACTTCGAAATACTGTATGGATTTGAATGCAACCTTTTTTAGAACATTCCTCTTTTTAATAAAAATATGATCTTGCGCATAAACCTCTTGGTTAGAATCACCTGTCAGGGACATTTCTTGATCATAGAATTTCTCTATAGCCATTTCAATCGCGTAAATTAGTTCTAACTCGTTAAAGGGCTTTAATAAAAATGCAAATGGACGGGTTAATTTAGCACGCTCAAAAATTTGGCGATCTTTTGAACTGGTTAAAAACACAAAAGGTTTGGCTTTACCAGGAACAATGCAAATAGTTTCAGCAAAACTAATTCCTTCTGGCTTGTCATTTAAAAAAACATCTATAATAACAAGATCTACCTCTAAATCATAAAACAATTCTAGCGCTTGCCTATGACTCCTGGCTATTCCTACAACATTAAAACCATTCGAAATTAAGGCTTCTTGCAATAGATCGCTTTCTCGTACTTGATCTTCAATGATTAATATATTGATTTTAGTTTCAATCATTATTTGTTGGAATTGTAATTAAAATGCATGTTCCCTCTCCTACTTCACTTTCTACGTGCAATTCGCCTTTGTTTTTGACAATCATTTCTTTACATAGTTGCAATCCTAAGCCGGTTGCAACTTTCTTATGAGCGGAATTAGCTGTGATTGCGTTATTTTTATTGAATAATATATCACGCAATTCAGGAGCAATTCCTGGCCCATTATCAGCAATTGAAAGTTGACATAGGTTGATTTTTTTTTGTTTGGCCGTGATTGAAATCCGCCCCTTATTTTTAGAATATTTAAGCGCATTATCTATAATGTTGCGAATTGTAATTTTAAAGGAATCTAAATCTGCAATAACAATTATGTTTGATTCAATCTCAATTTTAATGTCAATTTCTTTAAGCTCTAGTATGGGTTTAAAATTAAAGATTACCTGATTAACGACTGCTTTTAAATTCAATTTTTCGGGATTAAAATAGAGTTGCTCTGTTTGAAGCAGTGCCCAATTCAACATATTATCTAAAATCCTCTGTGTACTTGATGTTATAGCACTATTACTCTTATTCAATTGCTTCAAAGATACCGTTTGATCTACTAATTCTGTGGCTATCTTTTTATTCCCATCCGCTAAGGCGTTGAGTGATGACCTTAAGTCGTGTCCAACGATAGAAAAAAGACGATCCTTTGTTTGATTCAAGACATCCAACTCCTTTTTTTGCACTAAAATGATGGCAGTAGTTTTTTTCTTTACTTGATAAAAATAGAGTAATAAAATAGCCAATATCAGAAAGAAAGATGCTACGAAAATGAAATTATTCCGTTCAGCCAAACCTATACTAACGTCTTTTTCTAGTACTTCAATTTCTTTTTGTTTATACTCTGCCAAAAACTTTTTTTCTTGTTCAGCAACGGCCCAAACTTTATTTTGATTGTTCAAGGAGTCTGTCCATTGTTCGGCTTCTTTACGATATTCTAAAGCTTTTACGAAATCGCTTCTATTCTCCTCTACAATCGACATGTTAAAGGCTGCTGTATTTTTTAAATTGAAACTAGGAACTTGCTTAGATAATGAATAGGCTTTTATAAAATAAGGAATAGCATCATTGTCTCTATATTGAACATAATAGAGGTTCGCAATATCCATGTATGTCCCTATTATTAAGAGTGTATCTTGATCTGCTTCTTGTAACGCGATACTTTTTAATAAATACTTCTCAGATTTTTCGAAAGCCTCCGTATGAAGATAACAAATCCCCATATTGTGCAAAATGGTACCTTCTTTCACATCTGACATTTCGGTATCTCGTTCTTTTTCAATCTTTGAAAAATAGTCAAGCGCAATCGCATATTCATGCTGCTCTACAGAAATAATCCCCATTTGCATTTGAACCAATGATTGAAATTTAAATTCATTAGTGATGAATAAGAACTCTTTCTGGGCTTCTTTAAACAGTTTCTTCTGTAATAGGCTATAACCTCTGAAGTAGTGACAATAATCAGTGTATTTATCGTTCGTTCCTCTCACCACTAAAAAGTGAGAAGAATAAACGAGTGAAGAATCAAAGTTTTCTGCAAGCAAATAGGTATAGGCCTTTCTAAAATTAAGATCTCCAGATATGACATAAGGAAATTCAATAATCTCCTTCGAAATAAAGTCTAAACTAGATTTCTCTTGGGAGAAACCAACTGAATTAAAGAGTATCAATACAGTTATCAATGAAAATATTCTTCTCATTCTATCAGTAAAACATATCCAAACTATTAATGTGTGCCACCTTCATTTCCTCCACTAGTCTTCTGAACAGTAGTCAAAGTTCCTCGAGATGTCAATGGATCCTCCTTATGCAAATATCCTGCTAATTCATTTATGTTTTCGAGATTAATATTTTCAATATTAAATGAAAAATAATAACGATTAAGACTAGTGGGAACATACTCTGGGTCCAACGCTTCTGTATCTGCCAAAGCATAAACAATATCGAATTTCAAACGATTTTGTACATTTAATTCAGCTCTAATTTCTATATTTTTATCAGGCCCTTCAAGAATGATTGCATAGCTCGCGTCAATAAAAACAGCTCCATGTACTGTCAAGACAGATAGATCAATTTCATTCTGAGCAGCATATAATAATGGAGCGGTTAGGTAGTTGTTTTGTACAGGTTTAATTATCCCGTGATTTGATGAGTCTGGTACTTCCTGAGCACTAAAAATAATTCCAGCGGTTACAATTACTTGCGGTATTACTGGTTGAATAATCACATTTGTTACGGACAGTACTGTCTCTAATGTATTAAGGTTTGGTAATTTCATAAGCATTATTGTTTTGAGTTTCTGATTCAAATGTACGAATAACACAGCAAACACACCAAGTATTAATACTGGTTTTATGTTTAAAACCAAGCACTTATACTGATATAAGCCTCATAAAAATGATAATTGAAATTGAACTTACTATCAACACTACCAAAGAATAACCTGTAATAAAAACTAAAGCTTAAACTTTAAATTGATTTTAATAACCCAAAACCTTGCGCAACTAATTCAAAATAAAGTACTAGTTTCGATTAAATTTTAATGTTCCCATGAAAATCCTTCTATCCTTCACATTTTTCATTTTTCTAATTGCTGCCAATACTTGCGTATTTGCGCAGGTCAATCCCACGTTGACAGATAGTGAGGGCTATGTTGTAGTGAACGGAGGAGAAATTTGGTATCGAATAATTGGAGAAGGTAATGAGGATCCGTTATTAATGATGCACGGCGGCCCTGGCGGCACAAGCCGTTCTTTTTACTTGTTCGAAAAATTGACCAAGGACAGACCAATTATCCTTTTCGATCAATTGGGAACAGGACGTTCGGGTCATCATGAAGACACTACTTTGATGCTGGTTGATGAATTTGTGGAGCAGGTTGCGGCATTAACCAATCATTTAAAACTAAACGACTTTTATTTATATGGACATTCTTGGGGAACAGCATTGGCGCTAGAATATTATTCCGCCTACCCCGCTGGTGTGAAGGGAATCATTTTTAATAGTCCCTATTTTAGCACGGCTATTTGGGAGGCAGATGCCGATACTTTGATTAAAGCATTACATCCTGTTGTGCAACAAGCAATAGCAAATGGAGAGGCTTCTGGTGATTTCACATCAGCCTCTTATCAACAAGCGAATACAGTTTATGCGGCTAACTATGGTTCGCGTAGAAAACGTCGATCAAGCGATTTAGACACAGCACGCGCTCCAGGGAATTATTTCATGTACAATTATATGTGGGGGCCAACTGAATTTACTGCCACGGGTACTTTGAAAACATATGACATTATGGATAAGCTTAAAAAAGTAAACGTCCCTACGCTATTTATAACGGGCGAATTTGACGAAGCACGGCCTTCTACAGTTCGCTATTTTCAAACCTTAGTTCCAAACTCGCAAACTGTTGTTGTGAAAAAGGCTGGACATGCAACCATGCATGATAATTTAAGGCAAAACAAAAAAGCCATACGGAAGTTTTTGAAGGAACTTGAAGAGATTTAGTATTACGTTTAAGTTGTTGGTATGTTAGCGTATTAGATTTTAAATTAACATCCTCTTACTTTCACTTAATCTTTTGGCGTAGTACTTTAGAAAATCCTGACTGTTCCCTTAACTCATAATAAACCCATTCTCCTGATACTTTTATATTTCTAACGAATGGTATATCATAGATTCCTTTCATTTTTTGTACTTGACCAGTAGTTGGATTCAATTCATAAATATCAGTCCCGTTTCCTGTTTCTTCAATTAAATAGAGTTGATCAAATAAATAATCATGACAAATTGAAGCGTAATTGTCACATGCTCCATTCAATTTATTTTTGATCAAAAGAGCGCCTGTTTCGTAATCAATTAAACTAATGCTATCAGACTGACCATCAATCACGGTAATATAATTTTCTAAACCAAAGGCCTGCGCTTTCACAGGGTTATCACATGCAGCTTTATACCACACTACTTCGTCACTTATTGTTCTGTCTCTATAATCTTGCAATTGCACCAAGTCACCATTCCAAATACCTAATTCAATTATATTTTCATACGCAGGAACGGCTGCATAATACATCCCAATAATTTTGCCTTTTTGAATATTTGCCATTTGGTGACCAATTTTATCATAGCTAATATAACATTCAAAAATTGAGTCATTTTTCTTCTGTAAAAGTCTATAGAATTTGTTAGACGACTCAAATTTTTGGAAAAACACCCCTTGGGCTGATTTTCCAACTATAGGTGAAATGCGCTCATTGAATTTTGCCTTAGAAATTGGCTCATGCCATCCAATCGTTTTTTCATTGCTCCAAATTTGATAGGCCGAGTCAGCTGTAACGATATGGAAATTCCCAAATCCATCTAAAAACAAATCCGTTGGTTTAAAATCTAACTCAACTGCTACAACCTTTTCCATTCCCCTGTTTAATTGAATGAAACGTTTATTCCTCTCCTTTAAAAGAAGGAAACAAATATCTCCAATCGGATAATAATCAATGACATTGCTATTTTGGACATCATAATAAATATTGGTACTCTCTCCCAATACGACAACTTCGTCCAATGTTCTAGCTTTTTGAAAAAGGGTTATCTGAAGCCGAGCCGTATCATTCACGAAAATAGAAGCTTCTAAGATTTTATTGTACTCTTCATAAAAACGAGATGTGATTTTCAGTTGATCACCAAATTCAACCTTTGTTGAGAATAGAATGTTGTTGTAAACTCCCACTTGCAAACCATTCACGTATATATTACTCGCATAAATAGGATCTCCTAATGAATCGCATAGTGTTAACTCTATTACTTGTGCATTACAAAGGCTTGAAATGAGTGCTAATAAGAGAAGGGTTAATCTTCTGATTTTCATAGTTGATTTTAGCTGATACGGTCTTATTTCTTCACAATTTTATAGGTTTGAGTTTCTCTTTCCCCATTAAAATGCAATAGGTAAATGCCACTTTCCAATGGAGATAAATCTACACGATTCTCTCCATTATGAACGTTTCCTTCACACACCGTTTTCCCTGCTAAATTAAAAACGGAAAACCCTGTTGATATAGGACTGTTAATGGCAATGAAATTTACAAATAGGGAGGGATAAAAAGTGATTTCCTTTACTGATTCTTCAATAGAAAGACTAGCACAATCAACACTATAAACAGTTGAAGCATCCTTGGTCCAAAACCCTGTAAGTTCTTCTGCAGTACTTATGTAATCCTCATCTAGAGTAATGCAAGTTAAGTTTGGACAATTATAAGCAGCGAATAGCGCAATCTCGCTATTATTGCCATTTGCCACATTTAATTCAGATAAGTTTGGCATATCGGCGGCTAACACTTCTTCTAAATAAGGAATATGACTGAAATCCATTATAGTCACATTAGTTTCAAAATAAGAGATGATTCGTAAGGAATCATTGTTGGTTAAATCCAAAACCGCAATTGGATTTTTCGCACATTCTATAGTTCGTAGATAAGGATTATTAAACACATTGAGGGCACTAATCATGTTCTCTTTACAACTAATGTACTCTAGCAAACCATTCTCAGATAAGTCAAGATTTGTTAAGTTATTCTCTTGACAAGATAGGAAATTCAGATTTGGGTTTCCGGTTAAATCCAAAACTGAAATGGGATTGCCGCTCATATACAAACTAGTTAAACTTTCGTTAGCAGTCACGTCTATTTCCGTCAGAAGATTCCATTTAAAGTCCAATAACTCGAGTTCCAAATTTTCAGTAACATTCAATTCTTCTAAAATATTCCCCCCACATCTCAACCTTTTAAGCTGCGTATTATTGGTAACATCTAAGTTTTCAAAATTATTTCGATCAATTTCAATTGTTTCTAAAAGTAGGTTCGCTGCAAGATCCAATGTTTCCAGATTATTTAGACTCGCCATAATTTCAACTAAATTAACATTCATTGAAATATCAAGTATTGAAATGTTGTTGTAACTAAAGTTCAAACTTTCTAAAAGGAGATTTGAGCTTATATCCAACGTCTCTAAATCATTGTCCAAACAGATTAAAACACGTAGGTTAGCAAAGTCACTTACTCCTGTCAAGTCTGCAATTTCCAAGTTAATAAGATTCAGAACTGTCACTGTATCAATAGCAGCAGTTGGAACAAAATCATCCAAAGGTTCGGTATCCAAACCTAAATCAATTAAAGCCTGTTCAAAACTATCATCAGGAACATAAGTGCTTTGTGTAAAAGCGAATAAATTAAAATAAAATAGAACGATAAATAGTAATAATTTCTTCATTGGGCGAATTTGCCTCAATATCGGAATTGTATTTCTAAAAAAGCAATCCAATTTTCTAATTATTATACTAATCTGTAAGGATTAAAGTACTCATTACGCTACTATTGCCCATGTCATAAACGAATTAAAATTGGCTGCTTGAGATTAGATTAGATTAGATGAATAACGGTGAAATAATCAAACTGTAACTAAATCTCATTGTAATTGTTTTAGATTTGACTCCCTTTGGGGCAACTCAAAAAACAACCTAATTTATGATGCGCTTATTTTATCTGATTCTTTTCATTTCTACAAGCAGTTTTGGTCAAATGGACAGCGTAGCCATAAGTTTGTATCACCAATACCCCACGTTCAGGGTTAATTATAAGACAGGACTTATTAAAAAAAGTACAGGAGACACTTTATTAAAGCCACAATACACAGATATTTATTGGTTTTCAGAAGGTTTGGCTTATGTCTGTAAATACAATTCAGTGAGCTATGTTGATACAACAGGCAAATTCATTGTACCATTTGGACTTTATGAACCTTATCGTGGTGATGCACTGCAGTGCACGTTTAATAATGGCTTGGCAATTATTCATAAAGCTGAAAAATATGGTGCAATTAATCAGAAAGGTGAACTCGTAATCCCTTTAGAAAATCGACATATACAGGCTTTTAAACATGACCTTGCTATCGTATCCTTTAATGGCAAATATGGCGTGATTGACGTGAATAACAATCCTGTTTTTGCCCTGGAATATGATCGAATTTGGACACAAGAAAAATTAATTATTTTGAGAAAAGGAGGAAAGATGGCTATTTCTAATAAATCAGGCGCATTGCTTAGTGACTTTGTTTATGATGAGATTAGAGCGCATAAATCATATGACGGTGCGGTTGTTATGAAAAACGGTAAAACGGGTTTTCTTAATTTCACTGGTGATGTGTTTCTTCCATGCGTTTATGACCAATTTCACTGGCAAAGAAAAGGAATTATATGGCTCGAAAAAGATGGATTTTTAATGATGTTAGATAAAAATGCAAAAACGATTGATAGTTTGTTTGATGGTGAACTATTATTCCCTAGAACCCCAAATGATCCTGTTGGCATGTATAACCATGATAGCATCCGTTTTTATAAGAGTAATGGTGAAAACATTGGTGTCACTTATAAAATTCAACGTAATAGATCTGCGCAAGGTTTCACAGAGCCATTCCCCTTTAAAGATGGATGTTGTGTTGTATACAACGGTTCCTATTACGGAGTAATTAATGCTAAAAACGAGGTTATTATTCCATTTGAATATACCCAACTTTCCCCACCTTCTAAATTGGGTAATTATATTGCGAAAAAAGGTCTTCTGAATGGCTTAATTGATAGCAATAATCGGATAATATTGCCTTTTAGAAAACGTCCTTTAGTTGATTATCATTATGCCGAACAGTTAGAAAAGGCAATTTCGAATGAGGTGCAATTGGACAGTTTATTACCACAAACAAAAATTACAGCTGAACAGGCTAAAGACATTGCTCGAGAAAAGAAATTATATTACAAGAATGAATGGAATAATTTTTATTCTTACCCGGAATTAAAAGCCGACAAAGGTAAAATTTACTGGGAGTTCACTACGCAAAAATCAGGATATACAAATAAAGGGCCTTGCGCCAAAACAAATGGCTGTAGTATCATTTATACGCGTACAATTAAGGTTAACGCTGTTAATGGCACAGTAATAAGCAAAAAAGAAAGCAAAGCCATTTTCCCGAATTACGAATAGTTACTAAGTGCTATGTTTTATGTATTACGGCTTTCGTGTTACGATTTCTCCTTATCTTTAAACATCAAAACATCCCATTACATATTGCTCCTTTTATTGGTTCTCAGTTGCATTTCATTTGGGCAACCTCGCCACGCACCGTATTTTGGTAAGTGCGACATGCACATTCGAATGGATTATGTCAAGTGTTTATATTGGATTGAAAGTTATGATCTGATTTTAAAATCTGAACCGATATATGAAGGCGTAATTCAAGAAGGAGGCAAAATCAAGGTGATGCAAGGCGGTAAACATGGTCTAATAAATTGTGATTTAACGACATTTGCTCCTATAATTTATGATAAAATCACAAGCTTGTACTGTGGCAATAAACTTTTTTGGGTTTTAGCTAAAGGCGGCAAATCGGCGCTTTATAACGATCAAGGAAGAGCGCTTACGAAGCCTATTTATGATGGCATAACATTAGATTATAGTATAAATACCAGACATGTTCACAATGAAAGGTACGAGCCTAATTTCATTAGTGAAATACCCCAATATTTTGACGTTGAATTGGATGGTAAAATTGGAATTATAGATACAACAGGTACGCTTATTCACCCGGTTAAAAGTGATAAGATTCAATTAGTTGAATATGGATTACACATGCACTATGATGGCCTTGGTGAAAATAGATACGTTTGGATTCTACAAAACGATTCCAATCTACAAATCAAGTCATTAGAGAATGAATTATTGTATCAGGATTCAACTAGTACCCTTGACGCTACGCCATTTTTTATAGGAAAAAATCTTGATCCAATATTAAAAATTTATGATTCACAGCGTGAAAAATATGTGCTATTTAATATCAGATCTAAAAAACTAACAAAAGCCTATGCCGAAATCTATGCGAATTCTAATCACCAAATTATATATTCAAAACTTGACCAATATAAAGGTGACGTTCATTATTATAATGGAAAACTAGAGTTTATTTATGCCACAACAACAAATGAAAATTTAGAACATATAAATACGCAACAAGAACTATATGCCATTTACAAAGGATCAAGTACGCTGATTAAAATAATTGACACAAAAGGGAAAACGATAATTCAAGGTGATTATAGCCGAATTGACTTGAATTCGTTCAATCGGGAACATTACTTATGGCTTTCAAAAGTAGCATCCTTAGAAGGTAAGGATGATTTATTCTATTATAAATATGACGTTTATACAACGGAAGGTGAACTACTAAATACTGTTGAATATGGATTAAACCTGACAGATGTGCGACGATTACGTTCCCCACAATTTTTTGATTCAGAAGTGTACACTAATTATGGCAATGGCCTTCCACAAAAGAGACGCTTATTGTTTGGTGAACAAAACGGGAAATGGGGCGCATTTAATGCCATGGGAGATATTGTTATTCCATTCGAATACGAGGAATTTGTCGGTGAGATTTACTTACCAGTCACGGGCAACTTTGTAGGCTATCAATGTGTTAAAAATGGCAAGACTGGGGTTGTTAATGATCAAAATGAAACTTTATTTCCATTTGAATATGATTATATGCACTTTAATTGGCTGAACACAAAACTTAATTATTTTTCTAAAAATGGGAAAGGAACTTTAATTCGCTTTGATAAAACGGTGATTTTTGATGATATAGATACCATTATTAATAGAAAATTCATTATTCGTGCAGATTCACTTTATTGCCTAGATCAAAATGAAATCAAACTATGCGACACGTCACATCATGAATTCCCGTATACTTCAATGAGTATGGGCAACGCTATTATAAAGCCTTCTGGCGAAGTAATTTCAATTTCAGAGAACAGACAATTAACATCATTAACAAACTATTATCTCGACGTAAAAGATAGTACAGGATACGTTTATTCAAAACAAGGGAAACGAATATCAAAAATTAAGGATTTTTATTTGGCTGGACCGTGCGCGGGTTATTTGATGGTGAAAACAGTGCAAAACAAAGTTGGATTAAGAACCAAAGACGGCAAGAAATGGCTTTTAAAACCCAACTATTTAGACATTATTATAACAAAGGACCCCAGTGCTTATTGGGTAAAAACAATCGAGACTTACGGATATTTTAAAATGCGTGGTGAATGGAAATTGGTGAATCGACGCGGTAAGAACTTATTAGGGAAAATCACTTTTTCATACCCTCCGGTTAGAAGCAAGAATTGGGGCACAGCAATAGCATTTGTTGGAGATAAATTCGGGCTATTAAATACTTCGAATGAATTCATCCTCCCTCCTGTTTATCAAGCTATAACTGCTTCGACTACGCCTGGCATTTATTATATAAAAAAGGATTCTATGTGGGCATTATGCTATGAAGCTGGTTTCACTTCCTCGTATTATAATAACATTGCTTCTAGCAAATCCCTTCCAATTTTTAAAGGTATTACCTATACCGAAAAAGATACTTTGATCGAAATAATTCATTACGAGCAGGGCAAATGGCAAGTGGTAGCAAAAAGTGCATTAGAAAAATCCATTCTGAATGAAGTTGATTTAGTAACTCCTTTGGATGAAATTATACCAGCAACAGATGAACAACGCGTAAATGCTAGAAAACTATGGAAATCAATCTGCTACTCAACCAAATATAAAGCAGCCTTAATACCTTTGAACAACTTCTATTTTTTAAGCGATTTTAAACCACCTATTTCTGAAGAGAAAGTTTTAAGTAAAGTATTACTGCGTTATGTTAGCTTTCCAGATTCATATTACGGTAAAAGTAGCCTTGTACCAACTAATAAATTCAACAATGGTGCAAATTGGTACACCATTAACAAAAGCTTTACGAAGCCGACATATAAAGCGCATTTAAAAAAGGCGTTTATGTATAGTAATAAAGGTTTATATTCAGAATTTGTTGAAACCCATGACGGCCAGCAATACCAACGAAATTTTAATAATTTTTCATTATCCAATCCCAACAAAACGATTGAATTCTATGATTTATTTGTTGATCGGCAAACAATAGACTCTTTTCTATATGCTTATATTGAGACTCATGTCAATTTGCATCAGCTTTATGGCAGTGTCTGCTTAAACTTCCCTCGCGTTTATGGTAATTATATGGATAATTTCACATTTTCGAAAGGCGGAATAAAACTGCATCAAAAAGCTAATAGCAGAAATACCAAAACGGATATTTTTATCTCTTACGACTTAATTTCTATCTACTTAAAACCAGAAATTTTGGAAATTGGTGAATGGTAAGTAAAATGTTAGATTGCTGCGCTGTTGGACTTCAGATCGCTGTGCTGTTAGACATTAGGTAAACTTCGAGTTTTGCACTACGCGTTACCAGTGTTCCGTTTTATTATTCCAACAATTAAAGTTGTCAAAAAAATAAAATTTGATTATAAAAAAAGTACTAGCGGCTAAGAACTAAGTTCTAAGACTAAGGACTTCGGACTAAAGACGCAGGACTATGCATAAACACCTATCTATTCAAAACAGGTAATCGTACCTGAAATTAAACTTTGAAAAGCGCATACCTTCGTACAACTAACCCTGCTATCAATTTGTTTTCTTCTAACAGACCGCTTATTGAAATTCGCAATTAAACTTATTTAAGTTCGCATGACCATTTTTGAATTTCTTAAAAACCCGATTTTCAATTTACCATACACTAGTCAAGCAAGTAATTATGAGACGGTTTTCATTGATGCAATGAATGAATTTTTGGATCTTTTTGACCAGTTGGAAGACTTTGAGATTCAACAAGAAAATGTGCGCAAAGTAAGTGCCGTAGAATTGGGTAATAAAGCCTTCGATTTGAGCTCCGGCATTATTAACACCTTAAAAGAGTATTATAACGGTAAACCATATGAAGCATTTTATGAATTTAAATCATTGTTAGACGGTTCTAACTTTGTTTTTAATACCGAATTGTTTTTTTCTGGAAAGGATTTTTATCGTGTACGTGCTGCAGATAAGGGGGCGCATTTTGAACCAAGGGAAATATTTCATATTCCTTATCATCTTAAAAACAAAATTGCGACACAACGGTATAGTATCCCTGGATTTCCGTCGCTCTATCTTTCAGACAGCGTTTATACCTGTTGGGAAGAATTGAAACGACCTCCAATGGATGAATTACATATTGCGCGTTTTAGTTTAAATGCAAAGCCTTATCAGGTATTACAAATCCCTCATCCAAAAGAAATTATTGAAAAAAATGTACATGGCAATCAAATTACCGAAGGAGTCATAGGCACAGGAATTGATTCATTACTCATGAATTTCCCTCTTTATTTGGCTTGTTCGGTCGGTATTAAAAATCCACTGGATCCATTTAAAGTAGAATATGTTATTCCACAATTACTCTTGCAATACGTACGACAAGATAAAGACCTGCATGGAATCAAATACTTCTCAACAAACATAGCTTACGAAAATGCGAATATTCAAGGTTCTTTTAATAATTATGTTTTCCCCGTGCAAAGTGTTTCTACAGAAGGATACTGTCCTAAACTGAGCGCTATGTTTCAATTAAGCGATCCAGCTCCTATCAAAACTATATTATCAGGAAATGATCTAAATATAAATTCAGCTGCACTGCAGAGTCCTATTCAACGGGTTGAAAATGAGAAAGAAGAGTCTGTAGAATATGCTACCTCGCCTTTTGGTGAAATAGAAATGGCTTTAGCTAAAAAGGAATTGAATCAGTTATCGTTTGATTAACATTTTGAATTACTTTCTTAAGCGCCTTTTGAATAAAAGGTGAAAGGGAGAAACGGTTTTTCATTTATAAATAATACGCGATTGACGTAAAACTGCCATTTTAGTGGGGCGCTCTCACCAAGAATAATTGTACCCATTAAGGCAAAGTAACCTTTGTAGTAAAAATTATTCAAATTATTCAAGATTCTTTCTGCTTTACCTATTCCTCCTGTTTTCACAGCACGAAGGAAGTCTCCAACATTCTCGACTGAAACTTGTTCTCCATATAAAATTGGAAGTTGTTTTATCAATTCAGAATAGTCCAGATTGGATTTAGCTTTAAAACCTAAGGCCATCCAAATCGTTGCAGAACTGATTCCTTTTTCTTGATCCCAAGTTAAAACCTGATCAACAAGAACTGAAGAAGCATCTTCAGAAGTAGCCAAATAATAATAGTAATAGTCCTTTGAGATATCATTCCTGTCTGCAATGGTTTTAGCTTGTGTTTGTTCACCAATTGAAAGGTAATACAGACACTCGTCTGGGTTTAGCGTCAAAGTTTCTTGATCTCCTTTTTCGAGTGCGCGCAGATAGGCAACCTGATCACAATCAGTAAAAAAATTTTCATATAAAGTTTTGGATAAATCCGGGTCTATTACCCTTCTTAATCTTTCAAAATCTACTCCCACATAATCCAATAACATAGGTGAACCTTCAGCCGCGGCATGAGCGGCATCATAAGCCAGTTGCCATTCTTCTTTTTCTGCGTAACCATAAGCGGCAGCAAATGCAAGCCATGGATTTTCACTCCAGCGTAAATAGCCTTCCTCAAAATGAATTGACTTCAATTCTTCATCATATTCACAACGTGTTTTTAAATAAAAGAGATCCGCATTAGCTGTGTCCGCCATAAACTTGTCATTAAATACTTTGCTCATTTTGGCTTTTGAGACTGAATCACTTGCGTCGTACAAGAAACGCTGCGCAGCAACTTCAAAAAGATAGAGCTCTTTCCTTTTTTCCACAAAAGCGAACGTAGAATCTAGCACTGCAGATAATTGAAACCAAGACAAGAGATATTCACTGTTTGGAGCATCCCAAATAGCGTGATTCTGAATCATTAGATTATCATTTTTATTTTCAAATGTAATTGGCCAGTTATAAGGTCCTAAACCGCCATAGGTTGTCAAAGCTTCTCTAGTAGCTGTTCGCCCGTTTTTAATATAAATCTCATTTGGTGGTTCGGTGAAGATATAATCAGCGTTCGTTGCAAACCAACGTTCACCTGCAATCATGTTGTTATCTTCACTAGGATTTTCGCCAAAGCTATTACCAACCTGAAAACCATAGATTATTTCATATTCAACCATATAAGCTGCGTTTGCCACATTATAGATATAATCTTGACCTCGTTCACTAGTTGTTCCTTCAAACGACTCGATTAAAACTTCATCTTGATTATTTGCTATGATCTTATAAGTTTCATCATATTTAATTTCCATTTGAATGTAACTGATTGGGCTTATCATTCTTGTTTCTTCTCCAACGGTCACTTTTACTGTTTGATTGAGTCCATTGTAGACGTATAAATTAATTGGGTTAGAATAATTAGAAAGAAATATGACACCTGATATTAAAGCCGCAGAAACTAAAAACTTAGCGATCATTGGCACTATTCCATAACCTGCCAAAAATCGATCCCAAAAACTTAACTTAAATTCAGTTTCTTGCTCCTCTCCACGAACTAGCAATTTATACTTTTCAGGCACTGAAATTTCCGTATTCAAACTATCTAATTTTGTATTATTGGAATGTGCCATTTCCAATTCCTTTTCATAGACTAATAAGCGCTCCAAAGCCGCATTACGAAGTTTCCAAATATTGATCAACCCCATATCTAACCATCCCTTCAAATGCTGAATCCAATCATTAATATTTTGACGATCGGCATGTCCTAACTGAAATTTTTCAAACAATTCTGCGTAAGATTTTTGACTAAATGACTTGTTCAAAAGCCCTGTTTCAACAATCTTTTCTGAATCTTCGAATAGTGTTTCCAGCAATCCCCCCAACCTATTGGCGTTTTGCAAAAGCTTCCGAATCTGTTCGTCATTTGACGATCCAGTACCCGCAATCGCTAGTGAATTAGAAAATGCGCCAAACAAGTCGCCCATTTTATTATTGGAATGTTCGGCATAATGCAAAGCTGCAATTAGCTTTTCATAGAGCAACTGCTGCTTGGAACCTAAACTTTTTGCTACTCTATAATTAACAGAACGACACTTTTTATCATGTTCGTGTAAACGATTTTCAATTGCTATAATTTCAAGTTCTACTTGCTCTAAAACACGCTTTATTTCTGATTTTTTTATCTCGTTACCCCGAAAAAATATTGCACGACGTTCCGCTGTAAGCACTTCGTTTTTCGCTGTTTTTAGATGGGTCTTTTCAAGTTGTAGTTGCTTGAGAGATTCTAATTCTCTTTTAAGAGAATCTGGATATAATTGCTTGTAATTCGAATTAATGTCTCCTGATAACTCAGTTTTGTAAATCTCTTCTGGCTTAGAAACATAAAGCATCATAGACCTTGAAAAAAACAAGCCTTTATAATCTGGATGCAAAAATGTCAAATCAAATGAATCAGCATCCATTTTAGCAAGCGCAACTTCTTCTGAAACAAGTTCGCATTCTGGTAACTTTTCTATTGATTCATATAAGGCGACCGTGCTAGCCTTTCTTGTCTCAGTAGGATTTGAAAACAATAACCAGGTTGATCTATCATCAATTAAAGAAGGGATGTACGTTCGTTTGGCGTTTGCTTCACGGTCTTCATCATCCGGATGAGTCGCCCACATTTCGGGTGGATTAATCCCATTCGTTTCAAATATTTTTGATTGAATTCCTGCCTTAAAATTTTTCGGTGTTGCACCAAAAGAAGGATCTCCTAAAACAATCCGCATTTTCTCTAAGTAAAACGTTTGTAAAGAAAATAAATCGGGAACTTTTTGTAGCTCTTTAAGATGTTCATCAATCGCCTGAATTGTTCCATTAAACGCCTCATCAGCAGCACCTAATTTATGTAAGCCATTAATCAAATCGTCACTTCCTGTTAGTGAAACAGCAACTAAGTCAGCCTGAAATTCCATTTCGCGCGACAACGCACGCTCTGCAATTACCACAATACTAAACAATACCTCCACTAAAGAACGCACAGCCCAAACTAATATTGATAAGATCCAACCAATCCAAGCGATTCGAATATCAACGCTTGACAAACCTCTTAAAAAGCCATCCAAAGAATCTCTTTTGTTCACAATCCGTTCGGCAATTTGATGCGCCACATAAACATACCTCCCTAACAGCATTGACCTCTGTGCGAAATGTCCAAATTCATGTGCTAAAATAGCTTTGAACTCTCCAAGATTAACAACGTTTACCAAACCTAAACCAATTTCAAGATTTTTCTTAGATGGAAAAAGTAAATTAAAAATATTTAGATCGTAGAATACGCTAGCATTTACACGTTGGCTAATGATTACTTTATGTGGTCTTCGAGCACCAGCTTCATCTGCCAACTTGTATATAAAATCAAAAAGTACAGGTTCTTGCTCGGATGAAATAAATTTCATTTCACCTCGTTTAGTTTTCGAAAAATTAAAAATTGATTTCAGCATAAAAATCGACAGAATGCCTATTACAACGGCTACAACAATAGACAAAAATCTATTATCACTGCTTTGGAGCGCAGCAAACATTTGATAACTGGTATATCCAAACCAAATCATCAAACCAAAATAAGTCACAATAAATAAGAGTAAACCAACGATTGCAAGTGCAACCTTCTTTTTAAAATTTGCGCTAGATTTGGTTAAGGTATCTGGCACTCCTGATGGTCCAAAGTTGTAAAGACTTTTCATATTTTTAGATTAATGCAACCTTAAATATAACAAAGTGTTCAATTACCTTTAGAAATAAGACGTATTTTTCGAAACTATTTAATTCCCACAAGTCAAGGATAATCTAGCCTTTCACGAATGGCCTTGTGATCAAAACATCATCTGTGCTATAGCGGCCAATGTAATGGCCTGACTTAAGCTCCGCACAATCAATAAGCATGGAAACTCCTATAACTTGAATAGTTCGCATTTCTTCACCCATCAGGTTATAAATTGTAAACGTTCCACCAATTGCCGCCTCAGGAACTTGCAAGGTTAACTCATCTGCAATTGGATTTGGATAGATTAAAATATCTTGATTCAAATCACTTGATTCAATCGAAGCAGATTCGTCTGATATTTTATAAATATCACCGCCATAACCAACTGAAAAACCAGTATTATTTGTTATAAATTCCATTGAATTTGGCGAGAATGATTCTATTTCAGTATCTAATACCCAAGTATCCCCTTCATCTATTGAGGAATAAACACTGCCGCCATAGCCCATTGCATATCCAACCAAAGTTGAAGGAAAATCTATTGAAATAAAATTAGCATCTACAACTGGAGCAACATCAGCCCATGAATCGCCACCATCAGTTGTTTTTACCATAGCTCCAATATACCAGCCTCCAATAACCCCAACATCCTCGCTCGTAAAATATACGGCCTCTAAGTTGCTTAAATTCGTGATTGGAACAATGCTATCATTCACCCATGTTTCTCCACCATCCGTAGTTTTAATAAAGTTCCAACTATAACCTCTAGATACAGCATAACCTACCATAGGCGTTGGAAATTGAATATTCACTAAATTACGTGTACAGTCAGAATCTTTTACAACCCAAGTTGCACCACCATCAATTGTTTTAAGTAATGCGCCGTTCCAACCAGAACAAAAACCAATGTCTGCACTTATGAATTCAATGTGCATTAAATATTCAGAAATTGGTAAATCAACTTCCGTCCAATTTTCACCGCCATCAATCGTATGTAGCATAATATTGTCTCCAACTACAAAGCCGTTTAATGCGCTTGTAAAATAAACACCTTCCAATGTTTGACTTGTTGCGGATTCAAGTGAAACCCACGTTTCACCAATATTTGTTGTTTTTAGAATAGTTCCATTATCGCCCACACAATATCCCGTAGACAAATTTGGAAAATTAATTTCTTGTAAATTTTCCGTTGTACCAGATGGCTTAATGGTCCATTGCGCATTTGCCTCCGAGAGAAGAAGGCTAAAACAGAGAATAAGTAGTGAAAATTTCATGTTTAATGTTTTTGAAATTAAATAATTCAAGCTTCTACCAAAGTTATGATAAGTCTGATCATATCTCAATGTATAAATGATCCCAATAATTGTACAATCAGCAATTTTTAATGAACCATTATCAATTTTCAATGTGCCTTGAGCAGTTCTTGAGTTTAATGAGCATTTAGGGCATTCGATTAGCAAACTTT
Organism: Crocinitomix sp.; assembly: GCA_047623705.1. Classification (GTDB taxonomy): domain Bacteria; phylum Bacteroidota; class Bacteroidia; order Flavobacteriales_D; family Crocinitomicaceae; genus Crocinitomix. The sequence continues at coordinate 20,533 of JBLHOW010000048.1, read as the reverse complement.
AATGCTTCTAGTAATTCAAATAGATGAAAAGAAAATCCTAGCGCTTAGAACTAAAGCCCTATTTAGTTGCGCCTTTCTCTTTCAAAAGTTTTTTAACTTTTCGCCCATTGGCAACTTTAAGCACAGATTTACCTTTATTGTTCTCGGCATTTACATCAGCTCCATTGCTGATCAACCAACTGCACAAGTCTTCGCTTTTACTTCCGGCAGCCAAGTGAAGCATAGAATCGCCCGCATTTGTTTTTGCATTCATATCAACTCCCGCTTGGGATAATAAATCACATAAGTAATAATTACCATTTACTGCAGCAATGTGCATTAAATTCTCGCCATCACTAGTTTTATGGTTCATTGGTGCGCCATTGTCTTTTAGGGTCACAAACATTCTGTCTCGATTACTTTTAACAGCCAAATAAACATATTCACTCTTTGACATATCTGCTCCGCCAGCTACCAATATAGAAAAAGCAGTATTTTTGCCTCCGTTAATTGCAGTTTTCATTCCGTGATCAGGATTCGCGCCATAGGCCAATAATTCCTTTGTTAAGAAAGCATTGTCATTACTCACCGCCTCCACAATTAATGCTGGTTTGGTTGCATCCGCGCCTTTTTCAAGCATTATTGCTGTAATACCATCATAATTCTTTTTAATTGCCGTTAAGATAGCATGATTTGGATCTGCTCCGTTTTCTAATAATGCACGACAAATGGCGACATTGTTTTGACCAACAGCCGAACTTATTAAATGTTTACCCGTTGCAGGTGCTCCTTTTTCTAATAAGGCCACTACTATTTTTTCGTTTCCTTTTTCCACGGCTGTTTTAACGATTCCGGGAGATGTTACTTTCGCGTCTGCATTAATTAGGATTAAAGCAATTTCAGTATTGTTGAAATCAACCGCTTTTTGCAAAAGATTACCATTTGCATTGGCAGATCCCCCGCCAGCCATAGCTTTGTTTACATAACTCACACTTTGGTTTTCAACCGCATGCTTGAGCAATACATTGGGATCACCACCGTGTGATAATAAACTGCTCACCAACATTGGATTATTGTATTTCACAGCAGATTCGAAATAGGGAGTTGTTTTTCCACCTTTATCTAAAGCCAAATTCACAATATCCATATTAATTGAAGGCGCAGCTGCTAAGTCACGTGGAATAGCCGCTTCAAGGATTTGATCTGCACTAATATTTTGAGTAGCCATGAAGTTGTCCAATTTAGTCACATCTCCAAGTGCTATCATATAAGAAATTGCTGGACCAGGTTGCGCTCCTTTTTCTAAACATAACATGATCATGTCTTCACTTGATTTTTTTAAGGCATATCCTAAGCCTTCATCAGCATTCCCTCCATTTTCTAAGCATAGTTTGGCAATTTCAATATTGTTATTATCCACCGCACGATCAAAGGCTGAATTATTGGTTAATTTGCCACCCCAAATAATCACATCCCTAAATACTTCAGTATTATTTTTTTCTGCCAATACCGGTAAAGCTGTCGATAAGTTCACATTTGCTTCATGCAGTTTTTTTAACATGTCCTTAGCAATTGAATTAGCTGCTGCTAATGCCGCATAATCTTCTTTAGTACCATCTGCTTTGCGCAATAAAATACCTGCCCCAATCGACTCTGACAATTGTACGGCATAATAAAGAGGAGTATGTCCCGCCTTATCCGTCACATTCATATCTGCTCCATTATCTTGAAGCAACAAAATAATGTCAAAATCACTTTCTTTAGCTGCTAAATGAATCGGGTAATCACCTCTTGTATTTGCTTTGTTCACATCTGAACCGTTCTTAATTGCTTGGCGACTTGCGTTTAAACGAGCTCCCCTATCAGCATTACTATAAACTGCCGTTAAAGGTGTATTGCCATTACCATCTAATTCATTTGGATTTGCAACAGTTAAAACAGAAACTCCTGAATTCTTTTTGCAATGAATTTCTCCATTAACTATTCCGTATAAATTGCCTTTATCATCTACACCAAAACTAGTACCGTTAAACCCCTTATTTTCCCAAGTTTTGTTACTCTTATTGTATTTATAGACAGAACCGGCCCCGCTTGCTTTAAAGTATAAATTATGGTCTTCGCCCATAATGATTTCCGAACCTTGGGCATTGGTCATAAGTGGCACCAACCTCAAATCATTCTTATATATGGCATAAATCCAACCGTTTGCCGCTAATAGATATAAATTTCCAGAATTATCCTCTGCTAAATCAATAAAAGTACTGGCTTTATCTCCTATCCAAACTGGAATCCAACTACTTGCTTTGGTTGAAATATTGGGTACTTTATATACACCCGTAACACTTGTTCCATCTGCTTGTTTTACAGTTCCAATAGCATATTTCATATTGTGATCTGAATTGCCAATTACAGCAGCTTTTACGTTGGTGATGCCAGCATACGGAAACACTATTTTATTGTTACTGTTCCACTCTTTTAGCTCTCCGCCTGTTGTTGTAAATAAAATTTCACCGTAATCACTATCCGCTTTTTTAATACCACCTGGTGAACCATACTTAATATAAGTCCATCCGTTAAAACTATTATACAATCCTTGTCCCATAGGCCCTTCTCCAAACGACCATACATTCCCAGCGCCGTTCACAGAAATTGTCACGGCACTAAATGGCGCTGTTGTAGTTATTTCGGATTGTCCGAAAACAACAAAGGATAAAAGAGAACAAATTAGAATAAAGGGTAATTTTAATTTCATAGTAAAACAATTAGGTTCTAAGCAATCAAAAATAGAAATTAATAATAAGCTTATCGTACGATTCAATCGCTACAATGCTAAAAACAAACACTATTTATTCTTGCTATAATAATTTGACGAAATGACGTTTACAAGTTTAATGCCATAAACGCAGAACTACCATTTGGCAACGAATTAATTATGTTAATACCCTATTTAACAGGCAGAGCTGTAGGCGCTTCTTGTACCCGCGAAGCCATATCCGTTAATGCGCGGACAAAAGTATCGAGTTCCTTAGTTGTAGTAAATACATTGGGTGTTATTCTGCACCCGCGCACATTAGGTCTATTAATTGCAACGGTCCATATTTTGTAAGTATCCATCAAGATTTTCGCCATTTTATTGGGACTCATTGATTTAATACTAACGTTTGCAATGGCACAAGAACGTTCAGTTTCCCAAGGACTGTTCACGGTTATATTTGGAATGCCCTTTACTTTACTGGTCCAGTAATCCTTTAAAAAACGGAGGCGTTCTTCTTTTCTTTTTGATCCAATTATATTATGATAATCAATAGCGTTTGCAATACCCAAGTCTACATGAACAGGTTTTGTTCCCGTATGTCCTAGGCGATCAATATTATCTATTGGCATGACATTTTCCGCCATTAAGGGCCACAGTTTTTCAATGTTTTCTTTTTTCACATATAAGAAGCCGGCGCCAAGCGGTGCACTCAACCATTTGTGTAAACTTGTACCGTAATAATCACAATTTAAATCAGGGATTTTAAAATCTAACTGGGCAAATGCATGTGCCCCATCCACCATGACCTCTACTCCTCTTTCATGCGCCATATCGCAGATCTTTTTCACGGGTAACACTTGCCCGTTTATATTAACAATATGACTGATCAAAATTAACTTCGTTTTCTCGGTAATCTTTTCAGCATATAAAGCCAAAATTTCTTCATCCGATTCTGGGTGATTTGGAAGCGATATTCTTTTTGAGATTACGCCATAACGCTCTTTCACCAATCGAAACATGTTGCGCATTGCTCCGTAATCTTGACGGGCCATAATGGCTTCATCTCCTTCTTCCCATTTATACCCTCCAATTACAAGGTCTAAAGACTCCGTTGTATTTCTAGTCAAAATCAATTCATCAGCATTACAACCAGCAATCTCAGCAAGGCGTTTACGAACCTCAGTTTGATTTTGAGCCATTACCGTTCGCATATAATGAGATGCTTGATAGTTCACATCTTTCACATGTTGCACATAATTAGTCAAGGTTTCCTCTGGCATCATGCAATAATACCCATTCTCTAAATTGATGTATTCTGGGTTAATGCGGTAACCTTTGCGAATTGTTGCCCAAAAATCTTCATCAGTTGCCAATGCACTTGGCGGAATATGCTCATATTCTTCAACAATATTTGAAAGCGCTGAAACTCCTGGTAAAGTAGCCATTGAAAGGAGTGAGAAGTTTTTTAGAAAAGTACGTTTATCCATGTTTTATTTTTGATCTTTCTAAAGATAGTTAAAATTGATTTATAGGCCTAAAATATTCCTTTGTCTAAATTATATAAATTGAATGTAAAGAGCAGAATCAAATCATTATATTTGAATACATGTTAATCCGAAGCGTATTCTTATTTTTGATTTCTTTCCAATTCCATCTATCATTCGGACAATTGGCAGACAGCACAATGTCAAAAATTAACCTTGCTTCAAGTGCAGAAGAAAGGGTTCGTATTATTATAGCCGAAGGTTCTCGTCTACATGAGTCTGATCCTCCAAAGAGTGTTCTTTATTACCAATACGCACTCAAAGACACAACTATAATTAAGAGCGCCTACCTGCTGGATAGTCTTTATCGCTTTGGTGCTTTTTCCTATGGTGCAATGAATGATCGATCTGGTTCATTGGCTTGCCATTTAAAGCGAGTTGGGGCATTAATAGTAACCGATAGTTCAAGCAAATCTTTAGCCTCAGCTTATTACGAAACAGCATCCGTCATTAAAAGTCAAGGTAATAATGACTTGGCATTGCCCTATTTTATGAGCAGCCGCGACATTGCTGATGATGTTAATTACCACACGCAACGGGGACAATCGATTATGGCAATTGCCGAAATCTATTTTGAGCAAGGTGATCTTGATGCTTCATTAACTATGTATGCTGAAGCAAAAGAAATATTTGAAGTTGATGGACGCTTCCAATTTATCATTGGTTTTGCTAAAGTTAAAATGGCAGAGATATATTCAGAAAAAGGAGACAATGAGTTTGCATTGAAAGAAGCCGAAGAAGCGCTAACCTATCCTGATACTTCTCAATGGATCTACCTTGACTATAGCGGTGAAATTTACACAACGGCTAGCCGAGTTTTTATGACTAATAATTTGAATGAGAAGGCGATTAAACAGTTACGAATTGCTAAAGAAATGTTTGAGCGTCATAACAAATTCTTTTTTTTACCAGAAACCTACAAACTGTTATCAGAAGCTTATCGGACGATCAATGCAGACTCAGCCTTTCTATATTTGGAACGCTATGTCACCTCAAATGATTCAGTTATTAATGTTAAAAACAATGAACAAATAACAGGCATGCGCTTTGCGTTTGAAGAGGAACAGCGCTTTAAGGAAATTGAATTTTTAGAGCAGGAAAAGGTTATTATTGAATCTAATAAAAACCTAGCTGAGCGTGAAAGTTCAAGAAAATCTCAATTAATCAATGGTTTTATTCTTGCGCTAATCCTTGTAGTGATCCTTCTTGTTATCGCCATTTATAGCATTCGTTTGGCTAAAAGAAGAGCCCGATTGATGCGATTACAGAAGAAAATGGCTGATCAACGCAGTAAGGAGATGCAAGACAGCATTAACTATGCGGAACGTATACAGCGCGCCGTGATACCAGAAGACAGACGATTTAAAGAAGTTATTCCCGAGTCATTTGTCTATTACCGTCCAAAGGAAACCCTTAGTGGTGATTTTTATTGGGCATATGATGTTTTGACACAAAATAATTTAAATTTTAAATTATTTGCAGTTGGAGACTGCACGGGGCATGGTGTACCGGGCGCATTATTAAGCGTTTTAGGAATTAACTATTTAAATTTAGGAGCAGTTACTCCTACAATCAATAGTCCAGCAGAGGCTCTTAACTTTTTAAATTCTGGAATCGTAAATACTTTTGGTCATAGTAGTGAAACTATTCGGGACGGTATGGATCTTGTTATGGGCGCCATTGACCCTTTGACAATGAAACTAACATATGCCAGTGCTAAATCGCATTTGTATGTTATTCGAAATCAAGAAATAACGGCTTTAAAAGGTGATAAAAAAGCGATTGGTAACGACACGTATTTAGAAGACGAATTTAAATATACCAATTTCACTTTCCAATTGGAAAAGAACGATATGATATATGCACTATCTGATGGATTCCAAGATCAATTTGGAGGGCCAAAAGGAAAAAAATTCAAGGTTGGTCCTTTAAAAAAACTGCTCCTTCAATTAGAAGCTAAAAAATTGGATGAACAAAAAAATGAATTAGAACGCGTTTTTAATGAATGGATAGGAGAATTAGAACAAGTGGATGACGTTACGGTTATGGGTATTAGAATTTGATTATAAAAGCCCCGTCAGTCCACCTAAGGCGGACTGACGGGGCTCTGCGCAAAGCGCTTAACTCATGAGTGCTACAGAAACATGTTCAGGTACAATCGCATAATGCGAAAGTCTCATACTAATATTCGCACGGCCACTTGTGATTGTTCTCAAATCACTGATATAACCGAACGTGGCAGCTAAAGGAACTTCGGCTTGAATGACTTTGCGACTAGCGCGATCCTCAATACCAACTACTGTTCCTCTTCTGCGATTCAAATCACTATTGACAGGCCCTGTATATTCCTCTTGCGTTTCAATTTCAACAGTCATTACAGGTTCTAGTAATTGCGGCCCAGCTTCAATAGCAGCTTTCTTGAAACCATCACGTGCAGCTTTCTCAAAGTCAATAGCGTTCGAATCTTCTTGATGAATTTTACCATCCAACAGTTCAACCCGACAACTTTCAACTGGAAAACCTAATAATACACCGTGACGCATAGCTTGCAAAAATCCCTTTTTAATTGAAGGAAAATATTCCTTTGGAATGACGCCACCTTTTGTGGAATCAATCAATTCAAGTCCTTGTTCATTATCTAAACGAGGCCCTAGAACAAATGTTATGTCTGCAAACTGACCACTTCCACCTGTTTGCTTCACCAATTTTTCGCGGTGCTCAACAGTTTGCGTAATCGTTTCTTTATACGCGACTTTTGGCGCACCTTTATTCACATTAAGATCATGCGACAAACGTAACTTCTCAATCACAACCTCCAAATGCAACTCACCCATTCCTTGCAAAATAGTTTGTCCTGTTTGATCGTCAACAGTCACTTGTAACGAAGGATCTTCCTCAATCGCAAAGGCCAAGGCTTGTCCGAAAATCTTCACATCTTCTCGTGTTTTCGGTTCTATTGACAAAGCAATTACTGGCTCTGGAATATCAATAGATTCCAAAACAAGTGGATGATCAATCGTACAAAGAGTGTCCCCTGTTCGCACATCCTTCAATCCAACAAGCGCACAAATATCTCCAGCTTGCGTTTCAGTCATATTGACATAAGCATTGGCTTTCACTTCTTGAATTCTATTTACACGAACCGTAGCTCCTGTTCTAGCATTCAATAAGTTTGTTCCGGCTTTTAGCATTCCAGAATAAACGCGCACCATAGTTAGTTTACCGACATGTTTGTCAATATTCACCTTAAATGCTAAAGCTGCAAACGGCTCGTCAATCGTACGTTCACGCACTTGCGTTCCATCACCATTTAATGACATTCCTACAACTGCAGGCATATCAATGGGTGCTGGTAAATAGCGAATAACAGCATCAAGCAAAGGTTGAACTCCTTTATTCTTATGCGCTGTACCGCAAAGCACTGGATGGAAAACTATTTCAATAGTTCCACGACGTAAAGCTGCAATTATTTCTGCCTCACTAATTCGACTAACATCCTCAAAATAAAGATCCAAAAATCGATTGTCATGTGCCGCGATTTGCTCCAACATCCTTTCACGTTGTTGCGTGGCCTCGGCTAACATATCCGCTGGAATCTTAGACTCTGTTGTATGTTCTCCTAATTTGTCAGACCAATGCAAAGCTTTCATCTTAATTAAATCAATGACGCCTTCAAAGTCATCTGCACTGCCAATAGGAATTTGAACAGGAATCGCTACAACCTTCAATCGTTCTTCAATAGCGGCAACCACTTTTAAAAAGTCCGCCCCTTGTCTGTCCATTTTATTGACAAAACAAATTCTAGGAACGCCGTACTTACTGCCCATATGCCAAACATTTTCTGATTGCGGCTCAACACCTGAAGCAGCACAGAACAAAGCAATGGCTCCATCCAATACGCGCAAAGATCGTTCAACTTCAATTGCAAAGTCAACGTGACCGGGTGTATCAATGATATTAACACGATAACTCTCATCTGAGTAATTCCAATAAGTTGAAATTGCAGCAGAAGAAATTGTTATTCCACGTTTGCCTTCTTGCTCGTCTGTGTCCATAACGGTGTTACCACTGTCAATGTCACCCATTTTATGGATCATTCCGGTATAATAAAGCATGCGCTCGGTTGTCGTAGTTTTTCCCGCATCTACATGCGCCATGATTCCTATATTTCTTAAATTTTTGATCGTTTTCATTTTATTCGTTTTTGGCAATAAAAAAAGCCTCACTTAAAGGAGAGACTCATCATAATTATCATTTAATTTTTAGACAATTAGATCCTCTCCCAATGGTGATTAAACACCACTGAAGTCAAAGTTTTTAGAACTTTTTTTATTGAATTCATTTATTTTTCCTTTTGGACGAATTGATTTCATCCTGATTCTTAAATCTTTTTGCAAAATAGGTAGTACAAAAAAAGCCTCTCGAAATGAAAGGCCAGCGATTTATTTAAAATAAATGAAGGTTGATCAAATCAAGCGGAAATGCAATGCACTACCTAACCACACTGCTCTTATAGCACCGTTGTAGGCAATTATTGTTTTGTTTTTCACTTGTAATAACATGGTTCTATTTTTTTATAGATACATCAACTAAACGTTAGTTGGATTGAAAGGTTGCTTCGCACTTAATCAGCAATGAAAGTCAGATAATAAATCAATAATGGAAATGGGCTAACCTTATTAAGGTTATGACTTAAAAACGAGGATATTAGTTTAAAATATTAATCCATGAAACTCTATTTAGTTATCATTACTTTTTTCATCTCTTCGTTTTCATTTTCAGCTGACTACCTGCCTTATAGACTTATTGCAGGTCCCTACTCCATGGAATTTCCAATTTTTGATGATTCAGCATCTTCTGAGGCCATAACAAAAATTAATACGCATTTGCAAATGGCAGAATTGTGGCAATTAGCTAAGGCTAGAAATAAAACCATCTTTAGTGAAGTCACTCCAAATACTGATGATTATAAAAAAGTCGGTATGCAATTTCATCTAAAAGAAAATAACCCTAGAATCCTTTCTATGCGTTTTGATATTTCCTATTCATGGTTAACAATGGCTTATTGGCATTGCTTTTACAATTTTAACCCACAAAATGGCGATCTCATTCAATTAGAAGATTTATTTACCGAGGCTGGATATAAAAAATTTAAAAAAAACGTTTTCAGAAAGCGTAGCAAAGATTTTTCTCGCTTTTTCAACGATAGTATTCCTGAATATTTAGATGATATTATTGATTGTTATGAACGAAGTAATTTAGAGGGTTTTTATATTCAAAATAATGCCATATATATTGAAAGTATGAACTGCTTCAGCAAAGGTCAAATGTTTCATGGCGCCAATACACTTTATAAATTCAGTTTAGCATCATTTCAGAATGATTTAAATGATTATGGTCAAGTACTTTTTGGGTTAAAAGAAAATGAAAAACATTACGGTAATTATATAGCCAGTAGTTTACCTGCTCTTTATAAAGGAACTTTAGGCGGAAAAAACGTGACATTGCTTTTGGAGAGTAAAAGTGTTTATTCTGATATAATTACAGCTCAATATTATTACGATAAATATGGAAAATGCATTGAATTAACAGGCAAACTTGATGGGAACTACTTGAAACTTTATGAAGGTAATGCAGAGAGTGATTTGCATAAAGGCACTATAATGGCAACACTAGAGAGCAATACAATAAGGGGTGCATGGCTAGGGCATTACTCTGGTAATTATCCGCTTAGATTAAAGCGATATTAGCACTTTTATTTCAAGTTTTACCAGCGCAGGATTTGAAACACCTGCGCAAATCATTGCGTTTTTTTAGAACAAGGAAGAGAAAAATCAAAACATTCTACTTTTTCATTTCCATTCTTCGTTTTGCTAACCACAATCCAGTTTTAATGGCTGTAAGGTGATCTTTATGGTTTTTATAAGGCGCATAAGAGTTGTAATAGGCTGTGGCAATATTGAAAACCGACACTGAGCGTGAAATGTTGGTGGAATCATACCCGCCTCCAACTAGTTCAAATCCCAATAAATTGAGATTATTTACAAATTCTTCAACTTGACCATCCTCAGTAAAAATTCCTTTTATAGAAATAATACGTCCATCAACCCTGTCTTTTTTAAGCAAGATTTTTAGTGAATCGCTGGAATTATATTTTCGTTTTACAAACTCCTCTTTTTTCCAGAACTCAGGTGCCGTTTTTGGATCATTGAGTAACTGCCATCTTGGATCACGTGGTAAATGAGTTGCTGCAAATTCTATTGGATTCATAAAAACCCATTTTATAGTCCTTGAGTTTTTAAATTCTTTAGTTTTGAGCTGATCTCTACTCCATGTAACATCCACCACTTTCCAACTTCCATCAACATGAACCACATTCCAAGCATGTCTATTTTTGTCTTGACTTAAATAATGTTCAAAAAATCCTCCCCAGGCATACCCAGACACATAATAACAACGTAAATCAACGTCATCACAAAGTTGTTTCATTAAGTCTGAATATCCGCCGCAAACGGCTCTTTTATCATTCAAAACCTCTCTCGCTATTTTATTTCGGCCGTTTTCACGACTCTCCTTAAGGTCATACCTTATATTTTTCGCAATCCAATAAGTGAAAATGACGGCTTTTTCGGTTTCTGTTTTGCACGGCTTGGCAAGATACGTTGCTAACTTATAATGGAATTTACGAATTTCAGCAGGAGTTGTGTCAGCATGTAATTTGAGATATTCAGGCAATTGAGCGCCCGCTACCGAATTGCTAAACAATCCAATAAACACAGCACAATAGTACCGTAATATATTGTTCATTAGAACCTTTAATTTATGAGTTGATTTAAGCACGTAAGGATTAAAAGTAACAAATTATTAGAGCATTAATAAAATAGAATACATGCAACTATTACATGTGTTTCAGAATTTGTGCACACGCAATTACAAATCACGGCACATTCAGACCAGTTCTTACCCTCTATTCTTAATCGCACGATTTAAGGCCTCTAAATACAATTCTAATTCATCTACAAAAGGTTTGAGATCCGCACTATATTTATCATCTGATACTTTTCGAATAACTTTTAGCGTTGTTTGAACATTCTTCTTTGCCGCATCATAGTTTTCCGCGTCACACAAATCTGCAATAGCCTTTAAAGCTTGATTAATAACTGCAACTGAATAAGTCGTCTTCAATTGTTCGTCATAAATCATTTCCATATCCGTTTCATCCGTCCATTCAAGGTTTGTTTCTTTAATGATTTCAACATCTTTTTGCTTTTGCTCATCAAAATAATTGACTTGGATTGTAATTTTATCTTTCTCCATATCTCGGGATGGGTTTTCTATTTTAAACTTGAGCAAAGCCATTCTATTCAATGTTGAAAACACATGATCTAATTCAAAAACAACTGAATTATTCGTGTTTTTAGCCTCAGGCACCCCATATAAGGTCTTGTAAATAATTCTGTGGTTATATTTTACTGTTACGCGCAAATTAGTAGCTAAAGGACTTGTAAAACTTTGATATTCTTCCTCCAGTGCTTGCGGAATTCCGTCGGCTCCAATCACTTGATGTTCAAAACCGCCACTATATTCACTCAACAAACTCAATAAGGCTTGATTTGAACCTGTTCCGATACCAATCCCAGAAACAGCAATTCCTTTTTCAAAATATTTTTTAGATTCATCTAGTATAAAGTCAACGGGTTTAGAGCCATAACCGTCTGTCAATAAAATTACACGGTTTACACCTTTAGGATTGTATGAAGCCGTAACTTGGTCATAACCCATGACTAAACCATCATAAATATTTGTTCCTCCTGTAGCTTGAACAGCATTAATAAGATCGGTTAATTTGCCTTTATTAGGAGCCGCAGAAGGGTAAGCAACCACAGAATTGGATTCAAAAAACACAATTGAGACTTTATCAACTGGACGTAATTTGCCAATAAAATTGTGCATTGCATCTTTTAGTAACTCTATACTTTCTCCGCCCATTGACCCACTATGATCTAAAACAAAACAGAGGTTTAGCGGGCTCAAATCTCTATCAACAAGTTTATTTTGTTTAATTGAAAACCCTAATTCTAGCAAGGCTTCTTTTGATCCCGAATTAATTTTATTATTCCCCCATTTCACTGAGACATTCACTAATTCATCATCAGCTGTATTTGCAAATGGTTTAGTTAGCAAACTATTGATGTCATACTCTTTTAAAGTTGATGCTGAAGGCAAATAATTTTCGGGGTATTGCAAACGTGGATCTGGCATATAACTAACACCCGATTGCATATATCCAATTCCTCTAAATCTTGTCAAGTCTAATAATTGTGCGTTTTTATGAAATGGAAAACTTACATGATAACTGCGCTTTTTTGGGAGTAAAAACACTACTTTTCCTTCATCATCTGTTTTGCCAGCATAGCGTTCGTTAGAATATGTTTGGTCTAAAAAAACTTCCTCATTACGTCCACCATTTGGACCACCTTGCACATAAAGTGTTACCATAACACGATTGGAAACGGGCTTTGGTTCTACAGTGAATTTTTGAACTAAATACCCCTCATCATCTCTATTTTCAGTAAAATTAATTTTTTCATACGTCAAGGTTAACGCACGAATTGTTGAACGGTCGCCTACATCAACATATTCGAAATCGTTTTCACCATCTAAATCAATTTGGTATGAATTATTGTTGGGAACATTAAATCGGGCAATTCCCTTTCCATCAGTCTTTGCAATAAAAGATTTATTGAGTTTAAAACAGGTTAGCTGAACTTCAATTCCCTGCCAAGGACGATCCTTATCACTCACGGCTATTATCTGGATAATACTATTGCCATCTGCCGGCATAGCTCTTCCGTTAACGGTTTGTGGAACGGCTACCAAACTCAATTTTGAGCGATCCACAGGTGGTTGATTAATTTTATTCCAGCGCTTTACATCATACGAAATTGTGGCGCTTCCACTACCCGTTCCTCGCGGTACAGTTAGCAAGGCGTAGTTTTTCATACCTCCAACGTTCATCATCCATTCTTTACCTTCACTCAAAGCAAGGGTTAAATGACCTGAACTGGTAGTTTTAAATTCTTTACGGGCAAACGTGGAAGTCTCAATCAAAACAATAGGTAAATTCCCTTTAGGCCCTTTGGAGTCATTCACAACTATTTGATAGTTTAATGTTCCCTCTTGTGCAATGGTTTGGTTTGTTGTTAGAAAAAAGGCAAATAGGGCAAATAGTAATTGATATTGTTTCATAGCACGGCTTTAATACGGTTTATTGTTTTTGAGTACTTATGTAATGAACGGATCATGAATAGGTTACAGGATCTAGTCGTTAGTCCTTAGTGGCTAGCCCTTAGTTTTTGGTATTTCTCATTTCTTTATTGACTAGCGCTAAAGATATAAAGGACTTTTTAGTTTGAACATAGGGCATAAACCCTATTTTTATGATATGAACAAAATTCTATGCTTCATCCTCATCTTGTTTTCGCTTCAGTCTTATGCGCAGCGTCATACTGCGGATAATGGAATGGTAGACATTAAATTGCTTGCTACGGATGCAAAAACTGGGGAAATTATGCCCAACGCGGTTTTTAAAATTGAAATTGATGGAAAATTGGCTGAACTGGTTTCCAATCAAGGTATAGAGGACGTTTACTATGAGGTTTGTACCGAAGAAGTAATTATTAAAACCCTAGTTTTTACGGCGTTTGGCTACGATTGTGATACTGTTCGACAAGAACTCTATTTCAAAATTATTGAGGATACTACTTTGTATTTTGAGTTGACTAGAAAATCCCAAGAAACGCCAACAAAATCTGATTATTTGAATTTTAAAAGCTCCATGTGCCAGAAAACTAGCGCATGTTCTTGGATGAGAACAGTTCCAGATGAAAGAGCAATTTATTACCAACATTGCGACGGACGTATTGCTTCTTTTGACGCGATTCCAGAAAATGAAATGTTGGCCGGTTCATGGCAATTGTTAGCGTCTGCAAATCTATTAATTGCACGTTGCCCCTCTGGCGAATGTGAACTGGGTGATTCCGTCATGTTCACTACTCCGCTACAAGACACAATAATTCCTTATGGCGGTTATACCTTTATGTGGCAGCGCATAATTCGTGATTACGGTATAGTCCGTCAAAAACAAAAAAATGGATACTATAAAAGGATTGGAATTAATAATAGGGGAGAATATTTATTTGATGTGTACATTTTTGATAATAGTTCTGATTATACGGTTGAAGGACGCTTTAGAATTAAAAAAGATGGGAAAATTGGATTTGCAAATGAAAAAGGCGAGATTGTGATAGAACCGCAATTTGAATGTGCTGGGTATTTTCAGAATGGCAAAGCCAGGGTAACTTATAAATGTACACTTGTTCCAAATGGTGAATATCATTCTGTGAAAAATGCCACGTGGTTTTATATTGATCGAGATGGGAATGTTGTTGAATAAGAATTGTCAATGAACAATTGTCAATGTGGAACTATTCAATTACTGTTGACTAGCGACTAAAGAATAAATGACAGAGATTTTTTACAGATTATTGAGTAAAAATGGATCGCTTTATCAACGTGAAAAGGACGAACGTTTAATTCTCGTGTTTGATCTTATGAAAAAATCAATGGCAACAGAAAAAGACAAAATATTAATAAAAGTACAAAGCTTCAGTATTCAGTAAATGCACTTCTACGCCTCCTGGAATAAACTCTTCTAACAAAGGTGCAGCATAGCTATTATCGAGATTCAAAACTTCTTCAATTACGATAGTAGACTCAATTTTCTCTCCATTTTCATTACAAGTCTCAGTGTGTCTTGAATGATAACCAGTCCCATTTGTTAAATCATAAGTATAAGTTTCACTATAGTCACAATTTCTGAAAAAGGAAACGGTTGCCGCCGCTAATTCCCAATTACCCTTATCATGCTCAAAAACATGTGTATAAGACCATTTATCTGCGCTACCACCAAAATGATAAATCTCCAATTGGCCTTTTCTAATCTCCAATTTTTCAAATGGATCTCCCATTGTACCTCCGCTTTCGCTTGATAAAATAGGCCCGACAGCTGTATGCCATAAAGACCAAAAACCGTCGTGTTCAGAATAAATTCTTAACTCACGTTCGAAACCCAACTCACCTTCACGCATTGTATTAAAGGCAATTACCTTTTCAGCAATCCCATCACCGTCTAAATCTCCCACGGCTTCGCTCAATAAATCATAATCGTCAGGAATTTCAACTTGAGGTAAACCGCCAAGTCCTAATTCTTCTGTGTTTATATCATTTGCGTTAGTTTGCGCCGTGGTATCCTCAGCATTCGCTTCATTATCAATGTCCATTTCGGCCTCACCACATGAAACCATAAATAAAATCAATAAAGCCGTGCTTATTAAGGCCACCCTAGTCCTAATTGGAGTCAAGACATCACTTTGTTTTAATAATTTGTACATAAATTAGGTTTAGTTACGTATAAACTTCTGTTCGTCAGTTAATTTACAAAATTTTACCACATATAGGGTCTGCAAAGAAAGAATAGTTGTTAACAAAGACTTAAAAGGCCAATACCTTTGTTAAACGATTTAGGTGTGGCTCTAGTTTGTATTAGTCCCATACTATTTCATACTATTAATAAAAAACAATGAACCAAAAGTCTTAAGCAGCATATAACTCATTTAATGACACATTTTTTTTCAAATCGATCCATATAACTAAAACCTCATGTGTAAATCGTTTTAAACATTAAATTAATTCGACTTATTTTTAACGATTTACTCGGGTATATGTCAGCTTTTTAACAAATAAACGCTGAATCCTGCCCTTTATTCCAAAATATCTCTATATATTGAGACCAACCCAACGTTAACCGATTTCAAGACTTAAACCTTCTATCGTGTTCAGCTTAGCTGAATGGGCCCTTGTATTCCCTACTTTTTAAATGTGTAATTAAACCATAAACCAATATACACTATGAGAAGTAATTTTACCTTTAAAAATCGTACTAAAAAAACGGCATTTGCCCTATGCGGCATGTTGCTAGGTACAGGAATTGGATGGTCGCAAGGCGAGCGTTCAGATTTTAATCCAACAGAAAGTGTTGCGCTAAAATACCGCACAAGTATTTTAGAAGATGAGCGTATTTATCCAGGCACCGAAAGAGACAATGAATATTTAGTTTTACATTTCAATGACGAACTCCCCACACCTGAAAATCTAACTTCGGCGGGAATAGAACCCTTGAATTGGATGAATCAGACGACTATATTCGCACATGTTTCCGCCTCCACCGACCTAGCTGAACTCCCTAACTTTGCATGGGGAATGGAATTATCACCACAAGATAAAATCCAAAAAAATATTTCCATTATCTATGAAAGAATGGAAACATCACCTGTATTAATTTATTTACCGCACAACTTAGGAGAAGCGGAAATAGCAAGTTTCGTGGACGATAGGCATTTAACACTTATGTCCTCTCCTGCTCTACCCGGGCATGTTTTAATGACGGATATTACAGAAGAAAAAATGCATGAAATTGCAACTGAAAAAATGGTGTCATGGATTTCATTAGTTCCGCCAAGAGCGTTGACTGGTGAACATTTTCATTTTTGTTTAGGGGCATCAAGTCCTTATGGACATCAAGCCGAATTTGCTTCACCCGTAAAATATGTTTTACAGGGCAGTGATTGGGATGGTGCCGGCTTGGGATGTGCAGATTTAACGTATCATTTTGAAAATGGAACACCTGACATTGCAGGAGCTGGTGAAGAAGTCGTTGTAGAAAATGCAATGGCCGAATGGGTATTACATGCTGGGCTTACTTTTACAGAAACTGGAACAGTTGGTTTGGCGAACTCTATAGATATCAGCTGGGCTTCTGGCGATCATGGAGACGGTAATGCTTTTGACGGTCCTAGTGGAACCTTAGCGCACGCTTACTATCCACAGTATGGTGGTGAAATGCATTTTGATGAGGCTGAAAATTGGACAATTGGTGGCGGAGGTATTGATTTATTTGCTGTAGCTGTCCACGAATTAGGACATGCTTTAGGATTGGCACATTCTGACAATGGTTCTGCAGTGATGGCTCCTTATTATGCTGGAGCAATTACTGGCTTACATTCTGATGACATTGCTGGTATTCAAGCACTTTATAGTTCTACCCCTTGTGGTGGTGGAGCAGTTTATTGCGCATCTAGCGGTACTAACTCGTCTTACGAATGGATTGATGAAATTAGTGTTGGAGGAACAAGCAATAATTCTGGCAACAACTCTGGATATGCTAATTTCACTACAGGGACAGCAATCTCTTTGACTCCTGGAAGTTCTGCAGCTGTTAATTTAGTTCCCGGTTTTTCTGGCACTACTTATAGCGAATTCTGGAGAATTTGGATTGATTACGATAAAGATAATACATTTGATGCTAGTGAACTGGTTTATTCTGGTTCTGGAACGGCAGCCGTTTCTGGCGCATTCTCTGTTCCATCCGGTTTAACGGGTGATACGCGTATGCGTATTAGCATGAAATGGGATGCATATGCTGGTGCTTGTGAAACATTCTCCTATGGTGAAGTCGAAGATTACACCGTTTCATTTGCAGCAGCCCCAGTGGTCTACTGCTCTTCTCAAGGTAATAACTCGAGCTATGAGTGGATTAATAGTGTTTCAATTGGCGGAGCAGTAAGCACCACTGGTGATGATGGCGGATATGGAGATTATACAGGTTCAACCTATAGCGTATCAACAGGATCGTATCCCGTAGTTTTAACACCTGGTTTTTCAGGATCTACCTATAATGAATTCTGGAATATTTGGATTGATTTAAATGGTGATGGAACTTTTGATGCAAGTGAGAAATTATTCTCAGGATCTGGAACATCAGCCGTCTCTGGCACAATGACGATTCCAACCGGTTATGAAGGTACAACCACACGCATGCGAATTAGCATGAAATGGGATGCTAACGCAGGGCCATGCGAAGCATTTGCATACGGTGAAGTTGAAGATTATACCATAACTATTGCTCCTGCAACAATCGTAGCAGCAATTGATGAAGAAACAATCAGCTATACCCTTTATCCAAATCCAACAACTGATATTTTAAATATTGTGAACGGCAGTAATATCACTTCTTATCAATTATTTGATGCATCAGGTCGTTTATTGGATGCTGGATTAATTGAGGATAATATGTTAAATGTATCTAAACTAGCGTCTGGACGATACATCATTAAACTTTCAGACGGAGAGAACACCCAAGTCTCAACGTTTATTCGAAAGTAAGGGCACTATTCGAACCAACGTTAATGCCGAGAAGCTTCCTCAAATTGAGGGAGTTTCTTTTTTTTGAAGAATAATCAGTTATCTTAGCCATTTTTCAAAACACATGACCCGAAGACACTATATATTTATGCTATTGCTGATTATTATAATGGCAATCATAAATCTACCTAATGCGTTTCCGGATTTTCCTTTTTTCGAAGTTTTCCTTGAAGATTATTCAATTTCATTATATTTAATTAACCAAATTGGAGTTCTCTTTTTCTGGATTTCGTTACTCTATTACTTTCGTAAAAAACAATGGACATTCCCATTTTACGGTGGACTTTTTTTGGCTATTGTGAGTTCTACACTAGTATATTTTATCCAATTTCATGCCGAAAGTTTTGACCCAAAAATTGTCATAACAATGGGTATATTGAGCGTACTATATTTTATATATCACACCCTATATGGCATTAGTTTTCTTGTCTCTAACCGTACCAAAAACCATACTTTAATTCGAGTTTATGCTATAATACAAGTGGCTTCAATGGCTGCGATTATTATCGGAGCTCTTTTTCAAGAATCCAATCCATTTATAATTTCAGGAATCATTTCCATATTACAAACAGTCGTACTTTTCTTACATTTTGTTTATGAACGAAATAATGATTATCGTGTGGTAGAATCGGATGAAATATTGGATATTGAACATTAAAATACACAAAACGTTTAATTTTAGTTTATGAAAATTCTCTTAATCGCTCTTTTCGGATTATTCTTAATTAATCCTAATGCATCCTTTGCTAAAAAGGATACGACCATTTTTTATTGCAATAAGGAACTAAAAAAGGTAAGGGAAAAGTATGCCTCTTATTACGCAAAAATTTATTTGCAAAAAGATGGAACATACGGTGTTCAGCAATTCATGGAAGATGGAACTCTGGTTATGAAAGGAACCTATTTGCAAAAAAATCTCAAAAACAAACAGGGGCAATTTATTTATTATGACACTAACGGTTTGCTCCAAAAATCAGGTGCATATATGCATAATGGGAAAACCGGGATTTGGAAATATACAAACGACAAGGGAATAATCACCAAAGAGGGAAAATATGAGAATGATCAGCGCACAGGAGAGTGGGTTTTTCACTCTGACAAAGGTGTTAAGAATTGCATAAGCAACTATGTTAATGGTAAATATGAAGGAGTATTCTTAGAATGGTTTGCTGACACCTTGGTTACAAAAGGGCAATATAAACAAGGTGAAAAAGTAGGTTATTGGCAAGGTTGGTATAGTGAGGGGTCTAAAGATTATCACGGGAACTATGTAAACGGTTTAAGAGATGGTGAATGGAAATTTTACTTTGATGCAAATAAAACTTCGGCAATTGAGTCGTATCAGAATGGCGAAGCAATTAAAGTTGAATGGTTTGATATAGAAGGAAAACCCGTAATTCCAAAAGAGCCATTAGAGCAAGAACTTTCATTTCCTGGGGGGGAAGATGCCATGAATCAATTTATACTAAACAATATTAATTACCCTGAATTGGCTAGAGAAGGAGGTGAACAGGGAGTTATTCTTGTAGCTTTTGTCATTGAAGAAGATGGCACCTTGACAGATATTAAAATCAAACAGAGCGTATCAAATTCACTAGATAACGAATCGATAAGATTGATCAAGAAAATGCCCAGATGGATTCCCCGTATCGATCATGGCAGGAGTTCAAGAATTGATTATGTATTACCTTTTCATTTCAGATTAGGATGATGGTTTACAATTTTAACAGGATCATTGTTTCAGTTGAAATATTAGATGCTGAACATTTAACTACGCTCAAATTCTTAATTTTAAACTATGAAAATTCAATTTCTCATAATCACGCTATTTGGATTATTCCTAGTTAATCCTCCTGTCTCCTTTGCAAAAAAAGACACGACCATTTTTTATTGCAATAAGGAGCTGAAAAAGGTGCGTAAAAAGAAAGCTTAT
>JBLHOW010000047.1:0-49843 GCA_047623705.1 Crocinitomix sp. | reverse complement strand
TTCTCGCTCTGTTCGAGTTATTAACTGCGCTAATTCATCCAGTACTGGCGTTCTAAGCAAATTCTCAACCTTAAGCACATAACCGTGCTCCTTTAATCGCGCGACAACTTGAATGGATTTAATTGAGTCTCCACCAAGGTTATAAAAGCTATCCTTTATGCCAATGCCTTTTCTTTTTAAAACGGTTGACCAGACAGAAATTAATAATTCTTCTTGGGCTGTGGTTGATGCCACAAATTCTACGCCGCTAGTCAATCCTAAATCTTCAGGATTTGGCAAGGCTTTTTTATCCACTTTACCATTAGGCGTAAGTGGTAATTCATCCAATTGAACAAAATATGCAGGCACCATATAAGCTGCCAATGTTTCCTTTAAAAAGGTGCGAATATCATTCGAATTTTGTTGAACACTGGATGAGAAATAGGCTACCAATTCTTTAATCTTGGCTTCATTCTCTATTGTTATTACAACCACCTCTTGAATTTCTTCATGCTTAGACAAGGCGTGCTCAACTTCTCCTAATTCAATTCTATACCCGCGTATTTTTACTTGATCGTCTTTTCTACCACTAAACTCTATATTGCCATTGGCTAAGTATTTTCCTAAATCGCCTGTTCTGTATAAACGTTCACCTGATTTATAAGGATTGGGAAGAAATTTTTCAGCTGTTAAATCTTTTCGATTTAAATAACCTCTTGCAATACTAATTCCGCCAACACAAATTTCACCAGTTACTCCAATAGGTTGCAATTGTTGGTTTTCATCCAAGATTAAAACTTGCCGACCAGGATAAGGTTGACCAATTGGAATGGTGTCACCAAAATTAGCTAATTCACCGTTCTCAATTATTGGAAAATAAGTGGCTATTAATGTTGTTTCGGTAGGACCGTAAACGTTATAAAATGCCCTAGTAAATTTTGAGATTTGCTGCCATTGTTTTTCTAAAATCCCTTTTTCTAACTTTTCTCCGCCAATTGCGCAAAATTGGAGTTGATGTGCAAAGGTTTCTGGGTTAAATGCTGCGATCAATGAATTGAAAAATGCAGTTGAAAAATCGGCATGCGTAATTTTATTCGTTGAAAGCAAATCAAAAATATATGCGGGATCAACTTCAGTGGTTTTTAAATATAATGTTGCGCCAAAACTAAGCGTTGTAAAAAATTCTTGTGCGGCAGCATCAAAAGCGACATTAAAGAACTGTAAAAAACGAGATTCTGAACTTACGCCGTAAAGCTCTTTTACATTATGAATATGCGCAACTAAATGATTGTGTTCAATTAAAACACCTTTTGGTAATCCAGTTGAACCTGATGTGTAAATGACGTAAATCAAATCATTCGGTCCAAAGTCTTTTTCCAAATTTGTTGTTGGATACGTTTTGCATTCAGTATTGAAAAGCGCCAATTTATCAGCATCTATAATCAATAAACATTTACTGTCCTGCGCCACATAAGCTATCTTTTCTTCTGGTGCGTCAATGTCGATTGGGAGGTAAGCCGCTCCAGCTTTTAAAATTGCTAGAATTGTAATGATTAAGTTTTCATTTCTAGGTAATTGTATCGCGATAATATCGCTCGGTGCAACTTTATAAGTCGCTTTTAAATAATGAGCAAGTTGATTGGCGCGTTCGTTTAATTCTTGATAATTAAGCCCTACCCCCTCAAAAACCAAAGCCAATTTAGTTGGGTTTTCAGCTGCTCTTCCCTCAAATAAATCAATTACTGTACGGTTCTTCGGATAGGTTATTTCACCCGAATTAAACTCATGAAGCAATTCATGCTTTTCAGAAGCTGCCAAGTAATTGACTTGTCCAATTTCTTGCGTTGGATCATCCAATAAAGTATTTACAAGTTGTTTATAATGTCCAATCAGTCTTTCAACCATTTCTTTCTCATAGACGTCCTCATTATATTCGAACCTCAGTGCTAAATGGCCCTTCACTTCTTCAAAGGTTATAGCGATATCGAATTTTGAAAGTACAGGTCCTAAGTCTAGAACTTGATTCAAATCCTCTTCAAATACTCCATTGTCTTTGGTATTATTCGTCAATGCATATTCTTGCTGCTGTTCTCCATTATTTTGAAGCATCAGCATCACATCAAAAACAGGATTTCTGCTTGTATCTCGCTCAAGGTTTAATTCTTCAATTAAACGATCGTAAGGATAAATTTGATGATCATAAGATTTGAGGGTGTTTTCTCTTAAGGTTTTGTGAAAATTACTAAAACTTTCTTTTGGATTTATTTTATTTCTCAATGCTAGGGTATTGATATAAAGCCCTATTTGATCTTCCAAATCAGCATGTTCTCTTCCAGCAACGGGAGTACCAATAATAACATCCGATTGCCCCGTATAGTGGTGAAACATCACGTTCCAAGATGCCAGTAAAGTCATAAAAAGACTTCCGCCCTGTTTTTCTGAAAACGCATTGATTTTTGTAGTGCTCAGCTTATCCAAATAGGACAATAATGTCCTCCCATTATGAGTTTTAATTCTAGGTCGTTGTTTTGCACTCGGCAAGTCTAATAAGGACAATTCACCCGAAAGATTGCTTAACCAAAATGCTCTGTGCGATTCCAATGATTCATCTGCCAACTGTTCTAATTGCCAAGCAGAATAGTCCTTATATTGAATTACCAATTCTTTCAATTCTGGCGTCAGATCGTTTTGATAAGCTTGATAAAACTTTAGCACATCTTTTGCTAAAACGTCCATGGACCAACCGTCGCTAATGATGTGATGCATGTTGAAATAAAAGACATAAGCCTGTTCTTCCAATTGCAATAAGCTTGCTCTTAATAATGGTCCCTTCTCTAAATCAAATGGGAGCTTCCCATCTTTTTCTATGTATTGCTCTGCAACGTTTTGCGGATCCGCTTCTTTTCTTAAATCGCAATAGTCAATTTCAAAAGCTAAGTCATTACTGTTCAGTACCCATTGTCTTATTTCACTCTTGATATTTGTTTTAAATATTGTTCTTAAAATCTCATGGCGCTCAATTGTAGCAGCTATTGCTTTTTTGAAGGATTCAATTTCAATGTCCTGACTTAGTTGAATGCTAACAGGAATATTATAGGCCATTGATTCTGATTCAAACTGACTCAATACCCAAATTCTTCTTTGTGCGTCAGAAATTGGATAATTCTCTGCCGTATTGACGCTATTTATTTTAAGAAATCGCGTTTTATTGGAAGATTCGATCAAGCCTGCATGCGCTTCAATAGTTGTATGAGTAAACAAATCCTTTAACGCTAGCTTCACATCAAAAGCACGACGATATTCGTTTCGCAAGCGCACTGCTTTCAAACTTTGCCCGCCAAGGGTCAAAAAATCATCCTTTATTCCTACTTGATCTTGCTGCAGAATATCCGCCCAAATCTCAGCCAATTTTTCTTCTAATTGATTTCGTGGCGCGACATATACGGTTGCATTGTTTAATCCAGCGCCTTGTGGGTTTGGAAGTGCTTTTTTGTCTATTTTTCCATTTGTAGTTAAGGGTAACTCCTCTAATTCCATGTAATACGAGGGAAGCATATACTGTGGAAGCAGTTCTTTCAAATGATTCCTCAAATCTTCACTTCTCCCTACTTCAGTAGCATCAATTGCAGTTTCGGATGTTTCAGTTTGCGCATTTTTAAGCGTAAAATAGATCGTTAAATCTTTCTCAGTAGTTTTTTCATTTACTGTGACCATTGCCACCGCACGATCAATCTCTTTATGTTGCGCTAATGCATGTTCAATTTCACCTAATTCAATTCGAAAACCTCTTATTTTTACTTGATCATCTTTTCTACCAATAAGTGCAATATTTCCATCCGTAAGCCATCTTCCTAAATCACCTGTTTTATATAAGCGCTCATTCGCAATAAAAGGGTTATCAACAAATTTTTCTTTTGTTAATTCTGGACGATTCAAATATCCTCGTGTTACGCCATTCCCACTAATCGCAATCTCGCCTATTGCCCCAGACAATTGCAATTGATCAGACTCATTTAAAATATAAATTCGCGTATTAGAAATTGGTTTACCAATGAGGTCTCTATCATCCCCATCTACTCTAAAAAAGGTTGAGTAGGTTGTATCTTCTGAAGGTCCGTAAAGATTTCGTATTTCTTTTACCTGATTCTGTAGTGCTAATTTATAAGCGAGAGGAATGGGTTCCCCAGCCATGTTGAGCGTTGAAATGGATTCAAAACTCATGCCTTGTTGCAACAATTCACCAACAACACTTGGCACAGTATTCAACATTAATTTTTTCGAACTCTTGCTATATTCTGGCGTAGATAATCCGTTTTCTAAAACAATCAATTCCTTGCCTATTGTAAGTGGGTGGAAAATTTCAAAAATTGATAAATCGAAATTTAAAGATGTGGTAAATAAAACAGCGTCATAAGCAGAAGTTTTAAACTCATCATGACTCCATTTGATAAAAGAAAAGACATTTTTATGTTCGATCATCACTCCTTTTGGGTTTCCAGTTGAACCCGAAGTATAAATCACATATGCCAATTGATTTTCCGTTATTTTAGCAGTGTGTTGTCCACTAGAATAATGTACTTGATTTTCTTTGAATTGATTTAATTCAATTTCATCAATGCAGACCTTGCAATTGGTATCTTTTTCAATAAAATCAATTCTATCTTGCGGATAATTAGGATCGATTGGGACATAAGCCCCGCCTGATTTAATTACACCAAGAATGACAACCAACATCCAATGATTTCTCGTCAGTTTGATTCCTATTAAATCATCTGAATTGATTGCATAATTTTTAAGAAGATAATCGGCTAATTGATTTGATTTCTCATCCAATTCCAAATAAGTCAAACATTCTTCACCACTGATAACAGCAGTTTGATTAGGAGTTTTTGAAACTTGCGCTTGAAATAAATCTAAAACCGTCTGTCCAGCAGGATAATCTACTTCAGTGTCGTTAAATTTGAATAAGAGATTTTCTTTTTCTGTATCAGATAAACAATCAATTTGCCCAATGTTTTTTTCTGGGGATTCAAACAACGCTTTTAAGACTTGTCTATAATGGTAGCTTAAACCAATGATTGTTTCCTTATCATAAACATCCGTATTATAAAAAATATCCAATGACACTGAATTTCCAATTTCTTGCGCTTCAATTTCAATATCGAATTTAGAAGTGCAAGGTCCACGATCAATTACTTGATTTTCCTCAGTTCGGTTCAGATCAAGCTTCTCCCCTTTTTCGCTAGCGCTTTGCAATGTTAACATGACATCAAAAACAGCACTGCGACTCATATCTCTTTGAAGATTGAGATCTTCTACCAACTCATCAAAAGGATATGACTGATGACTAAAACTATGAAGTGTGTTCTGTTTTAATCGTTTATAAAAAGTATTAAAACTTTCAGTTGGATTGATGTTATTTCTAAGCGCTAACGTTTTTATATAAAAGCCTATTTGATCTTGCAAATTGGCATGATCTCTTCCTGCAAGCGGTGTTCCAATAATAAAGTCTTGCTGCGCAGTATATTTATACATTAAAACATTCCAGCCTGCCAACAAAGTCATGAAAAGACTTCCCCCATTTTCTTGGGTGTACGTCTTCAATAAATGTGTTATTTTTGAATCAATAGACATACTTAAGGCATGTCCATTTGACGTTTTCAATAAGGGTCTTTTTTTAGTACTTGGCAAATCCAAAAGTGGTAATTCACCTCCTAAACTTTGCAACCAATAATTACGGTGCTCTTTGTAAGGTGCTTCATCCAATTGCGCTAATTGCCATGCGGCATAATCCTTATATTGAATTTGTAGGGGCTTTAGGTTTGGCTCCTCATTCTGACTAAAAGCTGTGTAATATGCAAATACATTTTTCGATAAAATATCCAATGACCATCCATCACTAATAATATGATGCATGGCAAAAAAGAGTAAATATTTGTCGTCCTCTAAACGCAACATTGTTGCCCTTAGTAATGGCCCGTTTTCTAAATCGAAAGGTTGTTTTAAATCCTCTGTAATATATGTTTGAACGCTTTTTTCTTTTGCTGAATTGGTTCTGAAATCTTTCCAATTCAATTCAAAATTTAAATCGCTTCTGTTTTTAATCCATTGTTTTACTGTGCCGTCCTCATTTTCATTAAAAACGGTTCTTAAAATTTCATGCCGATCGATTGTAGCGTCAATTGCTTTTTTGAATGCTTCAAATTGAATATTTTCATGTAGCACTTTTTGCCCATGAATGATATAGGCGTCTATTCCTTCTTCGAATTGACTCAATACCCATAGTTTTCTTTGGGCTGATGACAATTCAAATGGACCAGCGGAATTAACTGGTAAAATATCCTGATAATTGGAAGTTTGTTGTTGACGTCTAAGGTATTCAATTAGCTCAGCCTTATTCGCGCGTATCTTAGTGAGCAAATCATCAGATATTGTCTCTCCATTATACTTTAGTTTTAAAGTATCGCCATTTAATGAGAGGAAAATCTCATTTTCTAATAGATATGCAATTAACTCATCCATCAAATTTCTATTTCATGTTCAAATTGCATATCTGTACTGTCTTTTTGCATTTGATTAATCTTTTTTAATCCATCTATTTTCTTGGCCAAATCTTGAATATTTGCATGTTCCATTACTTCATTAATCCTGAGCTCAACGTTTAATTTTTGATGCACATGATTGATTAATGTCATTGCTTTCAAAGAATCAATACCAAGTTCAAAAAAGTCGTCTTTGATCCCTATTTTCTCTATCCCGAAAAAGTCTTGAAATAAGCCGCACATTGTTTCTTCCATTTCCGTATTTGGTGCTTCATATTCACTTGCCAAAATCGGTCTACTTTGAAGAATAACTGGTTCTGAATCTTCCTCAATTGTCGTTGCATCCTCAACATTGGAAAGGAGCGCCAAATCTCTTGTGAAAACTGCAAGACTTGGAATACCATATCTTAAAACTCGGTTAAGAACTTCTATTCCTTCAGTATTGGTTAAACCATGCTTCAAGTGTTTAGATCGTTCTGAATTAGACTCGTTACTTAGCTCAGTTAAAGCCATTCCAGTTTC
Source organism: Crocinitomix sp. (assembly GCA_047623705.1). Classification (GTDB taxonomy): domain Bacteria; phylum Bacteroidota; class Bacteroidia; order Flavobacteriales_D; family Crocinitomicaceae; genus Crocinitomix. Next base: position 42,800 of record JBLHOW010000047.1, on the reverse strand, counting down.
AGACCATGTGTCCCATGCAATGCTATAAACCGAAGTACTATGCATTGATTCAGCAAAACTATCTTGGAAAATATTTGCTGCGGTATAAGCTACTTGACCAAAAGGTGCAACAAATGAAGCGGCAGAAGAGCATAATACTAAGAAATTAAGTCCTCTTTTATCTACGATATCATTCAAGGTTATTGTACCAAATATTTTAGCTGCAAAAACTTCTTCAGATTGTTCTTTTGTTCGATTTTGAATAATACCTCCGTAGTCAACAATGCCGGCGGTGTGAAAAACCCCATTGATTTGTCCAACGATACCCTCAGCTTCTAATAGTTTCAATTCCATTTCTGCGGCATTTGAAACATCAGCTTGAATATAAATCACTTCATTTCCAATCTTAGAAAGGTCTGTTTGGCTAATCTCATTTTTAGGTTTACGCCCTGTTAAAATAAGTTTTGCATTATATTCTTGTGCCAAATATTTACTAAACACTAAGCCCATTCCGCCCATGCCTCCAGTAATCAAATAAACACCACCATTTTTTAATTGTGTTGGCAGCTTCTTATTCGATTCTAGTTTTATAGGGTCATGGAACTGCGTCCATCTATCTTTGGAACGATAAGCGATAACAGCTTCACCATAGCCTGCGTTTATTTCGCCCAATAAATTTGACACCACTTCGGCTATTTTATCGGTAGAATTTACATCCACTTGTTTGCAGGAAATTGTTGTATGTTCTTTTGGAATTGTTAAAACAGGACCTAAAATTGAAGTCCGTGAAGGAATTGAAACATCCGCTGAGTTGACCCCAACTGCAGCAGATGTAATCACATCAATATTCACTTTATGAAACGGGCTTACTGTCCCTATTGCCTTTGCAATATTTAAGAGACTATGATAACCCAATTCTAAATCATCCATAATGGATGCCTGTGTCATTTCTTGAATCGCTTTCAATTCATTTCCTTGATTCCAAAAATGAATGATTTTATCTGGCAGGGCTCCAGTAGCCTCAAGTTGCTCAAAGAGCTTAACATATTCCGTTGATTCTTTCGGATTCAAGGTATATGCCTTATTATCTTGCTGCTGGAATTGTTCTGCTGGATTGACGACAACAATATTGACATTTTCCTTTTCTCCAATTGCATCAATTAATCCATTTGAGATTAAGTTGTCATTGCTAAACACTAAATAATTGATTGCCTCAGGCACCTCATTATTTAATGGCAATAATCGTGAGCGTTTCCATGAACGTTCATAAAACCAATCTGAAATATCTTCCTGTTTAGGATTACCCTTCGCAAATGCTCCTTTGGATAATTCTTTATATACGTCACCAGCCAAAGGATACTTAACAGGTTCAAAAGCATATGTTGGTAATGATATTTTGTTCTTAGATTCTCCGTTTTGCAACTGCGCCCAGTTTATCTTCAATCCAGTTTTCCATAAATCAGATACCTTACTTAATAAGAAGTTTTGATCTTCACTTTTTGCTTTTGGATGTCTAATTAATTGAAAGAGTTCTGCGGTTTTATTATCTGTAAAATGTTGACGCGCAAAATTGCTTAACGTATTCCCTGGACCAACCTCAATAAGAATCATATCATCCTCGGCTAGGATTTCATTAATCCCTTCTGAAAATTTCACTTCATTGCGAATATGGTCTGACCAATAGGATTTTCTTTCGAGATCACTTGCGGTGATTACTTTACCAGTAACGTTCGATATGTATGGAATTTTAGGATTCTTTATTTCCACCTCAGCAGCAATTTCTGTAAAAGCGTTTAAGATAGGATCCATCATTCTTGAATGAAAAGCATGCGAAGTATGTAATACCCGAGATGCTATACCATCCTTTTCTAGTATGTTTACCAAATTCTCAATCGCTTCAACTTCTCCAGAAAGAACACAACTTTCAGGCGTATTAACTACAGCCAAATCAACAGAATCAGATAAATAGTTGGCAATATTAGCTGGAGATAAACTAACCGCCAACATATGACCTTTCGGCAGCGACTGCATTAACTCTCCTCGTTTTATCACCAATTTCAAAGCGGCGTCAAGTGTCAACACTTCTGAAAAACAAGCTGCAGCATATTCACCAATACTATGGCCAATCATCAAATCTGGAACAATACCAAAATGCTCCATTTGACGTGCCAGCGCATATTCCAACATGAATAAAATAGGCTGCGTATTCACTGTTTCATTAATCGGATTTTCTTCCGTCAATTCGGTTGGGTAAAGAATACTTTTAAAATCTGTATTTGAATATTCAGCTGCTAAAGCCAAACATTCATTCATAATCTTACTAAAGACGCTGGTTTCATCCTTATATAAACCACGGCCCATATTTACATATTGGGCACCTTGTCCAGAAAACATGAAAGCTATTTTCTTATTGCGCAACTTAAGCGCAGTACTTTGAGCACTTGCTGCTGTTCCTTGATCCAAATCTTGAATTAACTCTTCAATAGTACTAGCTATGATTGAAGCTTTAACTGGAAAAACTCTTCTATTCTGCAGGGTCCAAGCAATATCAATTAGGCTTAAATCTTTGTTTAGCTCTAAATAGCTTTTTAAATTTTCTTGCTGTCTTGCTAAAGCTGGAACTGTTTTAGCTGACATTGTTATTAACTCTAATTTAGTAGACTTTGCTTTTAAGGTGATTATAGGCGGTTCTTCTAATATTACGTGGGCGTTTGTTCCTCCGATACCAAAAGAACTTACTCCAGCTCTTAGCGGTCCTTTATTATTTTCCCATTCCTTTAGGTCAGTATTGACATAGAAAGGACTTTGATCAAATTTAATTTCAGGGTTAGGTGTTTTAAAATGTAAAGATGGAACAAGTACTTTATGCTTTAAACAAAGCGCAGCTTTAATAAAACCTGCAACACCTGCAGCAGCATCTAAATGCCCCATATTACTTTTAACTGATCCTATTGCGCAATATTTAGTTTCACTTTTCCCAAAAGCCTGGGTCAAAGCAAGCACCTCAATTGGATCACCCAAATTAGTTGCTGTTCCGTGTGCTTCTATATAAGAGATACTATCAGGACTAACATTTGCTGCGATTTGTGCCATTTGAATCACTTCAGACTGTCCTTCGACACTCGGCGCAGTGTAGCCTACCTTTCTATTGCCATCATTATTGATTGCACTCCCTTTAATTACAGCATGAATTTGATCGCCATCTTTAATAGCAGCTGAAAGTTTCTTTAATACTACTGCTCCTGCACCCTCTGCTCCCACTGTCCCGGATGCCTCCGCATCAAACGTTCGGTTATGTCCATCTTTCGATAGGATCATTCCTTTTTGATATAAATACCCTTTTTCTTTTGGATAATTTTTAATAGAAACGCCACCTGCAATAGCCATTGTATTTTCTCCAGAAAGCAGACTCATTACCGCATGATGAATAGCCACCAAGGAAGTTGAACAAGCCGTTTGAATAGAATTCGCCGAGCCTTTTAAATTCAATTTATGTGCAATCAGTGTATTTGAAAAATCTTTATCGCGTAATCGTCCAGCCATTAATTCGTCGATCTGGATATCCTTCATTAATAAGGTTCGCGCTTTCCATGCTAAATTCCCTCCGGCACCGCTATATAATCCAATTAAACCTTTATGATCAATCGGATCATATCCAGCATCTTCTAAAGCCGACCAAACCACTTCATGAAAAACACGTGTTTGTGGATCCATTAATTTTGCCTCATCTGGTAGATAACCGAAAAAGCTGGCATCAAAACAATCCTTGTTTTCTAAATAACTGCTTGCTTTTACATAATTCTCCTGACTTAATTCGTCATCAGAAATTCCAGCGGCACGCAATTCTTCGTCAGTAAAATGCTTCACCAATTCTTTGCCCATTCTAAGGTTTTCCCAGAATTGGTGGATATTTTTTGACATTGGAGCTTTGATCGACATTCCGATTACGGCAATGTCAGTATCTGTATCCCCGGTATTTCTTCTATAAGACTCCTTTAATTCATAGGCCTCATTTTCATCTCCATCTGAATTTACTTTCAAAATCATGTCCGCCTGCAGGCGCACACTAGCATATTGAAATAATGAAGCAACCGTGCATTCAGTTTGCAGCTCTTCTTCAATTCTAGTTTTTAATGCAATTAGTTTAATGGAATTCCCACCTGCTTCGAAAAAACCTTCATCAATACCAATTGTATCTTTTTCCTTCCCTAAAATTTCCTTCCAAATCTTTAATAAGTGTTCTTCAATCTCATTGCGAGGTGCAACATATTCTATCCCACTTGACAAGCCAAGTCCTTCTGGATCTGGCAGTAATTTTTTAGCCACTTTACCATTACTGTTCACTGGCATTTCATCCAATTGCACAAAATGAGCTGGGAGCATATATTCAGGTAAATTCTCTCTTAATGCAATTCTTAAATCGACCGTATTTAAAGATTCCTTAGCTGTGAGATAGGCGATCAATTCTTTTTCACCCGATTTTCTTTGCTTCGCCATTACAACTGCGGCTTCAATTGCCGTAATTCCTAAAAGTGCATGTTCGATTTCGCCGAGTTCAATACGGTATCCTCTTACTTTGACTTGATGATCTTTTCTTCCGATAAATTCAATGGAGCCGTCTGGTAACCACTTTCCTAAATCTCCTGTTTTATAAATTCGCTCTCCTTTTTGATAAGGATCAGTAATAAATTTTTCTTCAGTTAGTTCAACTTGATTTAAATAACCTCTTGCTAAACCATCTCCACCAACACAGATTTCTCCGATTGCACCTTGGGGAATAATTTGATGATTTTCATCCAATATATAGGCACTACTATTGGCTATTGCTGCTCCTATTGGTATTGTTAAAGCTCCTGTTTCAATTTTCTCTATCGGATACCAAGTTGAATAAGTTGTATTCTCTGTTGGTCCATAAACATGGTGAATGCTCACATTTGGATAAGCAGCTTTGAACCTTTCAACATGCCCAACGGACACTTGTTCTCCACCAAATAGTAAATACTTTAATTGACCTAATGCTGGCAATTTTGCATCTACAAGTGAGTTGAATAAGACCGTAGTAATGAAAAAGCTATCAACAGCATGTGTGTCAATAATTTCGTTCAATTGCGGCAGATCTAATAAAATATCTTCTGCGGCAATAACTAATTTACCCCCATTTAATAAGGGCATGAATATATCAAATGTAGAGCCATCAAAAGAAAAATTAGAAAGCCCTAAAACTGTATTACCAGTTGCTACTTGAATGAAGTTTGTATTCTTAACTAATCGGATGACTGCCTTTTGTTCAACCATTACACCTTTTGGCGTACCTGTTGAACCTGACGTATAAATTACATAAGCTAAATCAGCTGCGGTAGTTGTAGTAGCTATCGATCCTGTGCTATAATTTGAAACGTCAAAATCCGCAATTGCGCAAAGTGCTCCTTTGTAAAAGTCCGTATCAGTAATTAAGCTTTTTTCTGAAATGAGCAATTTTATGTTGGTATCATTGATGATATGTTCTTTTCTTGAAACCGGATAATTTGAATCAATTGGCACGTATGCCCCACCAGCTTTTAAAATAGCTAACATTGAAATGATCCCCCATTCACTTCTTTCCAACTGAATACCAACCAAATCTTGGTTTTTAATTCCATATTCTTCAATTAAGCAGTGAGCTAATTGATTAGAAATTTCGTTGAGTTCTTTATAGGTCAATTGTTTCGTTTCAAAAACTATCGCGACCTGATCAGGATTACTTTTCGCTTGCGCCTCAAACAATTCCACAATCGTGCTATTTTCTTCGTATTCAGATTCCGTTGCATTGAAGGAAACCAATTGTTGTTCCAATTCTGCTGGAGAGAGATAATCTATTGCCGCAATACTTTTTTCTGGAGATGTGATTAATGCACTCAAGATGCTTTTATAATGCAGCATTAAGTCTTTAATCATCTCTATGTCATAGACATCTTCATTAAATATTAAATTGAAGGCAAGCCCTTCTTCTTGTTCATGAAAATGCAATTCAATGTCAAATTTGGACTTAGATTGACGTGTTACTATTATTGCTTCATCTTTACTTTTTTCTTCCGCTATTCCGGCTACATCAAAGGTGTCATGATAACTGATCGACATATCAAAAACAGCATTTCGACTTGTATCTCTTTGTGGATTTAGATCACCAACCAATCGATCAAAAGGGTATTGCTGATGCGTATAGCTTTCAAGCACATTCTCCTTTAATCTCTGATAAAAATCGTTGAAACTTTCTTCTGGGTTTACTTCATTTCTCAAAGCGAGCATGTTTACATAGAATCCAATCTGATCTTGTAATTCAAAATGTTCCCGCCCGATAATTGGTGTTCCGACAATAATATCTTTCTGGCCCGTGTATCGGTACATTAAAACATTCCAAACTGACAATAGGCCCATAAAAAGAGTGCCGCCTTTCTTCTCAGTATATTTTTTCAGCTTATCACTTATTTCCGCATCTAAGCTGGTAACTAATCCTTGTCCATTATTTGTTTTGACTAAAGGTCTTAGTTTGCTAGAAGGTAACTCTATCGGAGACAAATCTCCACTGAGGTGATTTAACCAAAAAGTTTTATGCTCTATGGCTTCGGTACCATTCAATTGCGCTAATTGCCAAGCAGAATAATCTTTATACTGAATTCTTAAGGCTGGCAGTTCGGCAGTTTGGTTTTGCCTAAGTGCTTCGCAATAAGCAAATACATCTTTTGACAATACTTCAATAGATCGACCATCACCAATAATGTGATGCATATTAAAATAAAGCACATATTCCTCTGCTTCAACTTGCAGCAAAGCAACTCTGAGAAGGGGACCTTTCTCTAAATCAAATGTATTGTAAGCATCTTCATTGATGTAGGATTGCACCAATTCATCTTTATTAGTATTTCCTCTAAAATCTTCGTAAGCAACCTCAAATTTCAGATCAGTTGTATCAACAATCCATTGTCTTATTTCTCCTAGTTTATTCCGTTTAAAAACGGTGCGTAAAATCTCATGTCGATCTATTGTAGCTTCTAAGGCTTTTTTAAATGTGGCTAAATTGTAGTCACCTTTTAAAACAGTGCTACTTGGCATATTATACTCAACAGAACCTTGATCAAACTGGCTTAAAACCCACAATCTACTTTGGGCATCTGAAACAGGATAGCCTTCATTATTCTTGTCAGAAACGTTAGGGATTTGAACAAAGTCAACTGTGTTAGCACTTTCAATTAAATTGCCATGCGCTTCTAAACTTGTGTATAGGAACAGATCATTGATGGATAGTTTAACATTGAATACTTTTTGATATTCATTGATCAAACGCATTGCTTTTAGACTGTTCCCGCCAAGTGCAAAAAACCCATCTAATGCACCAATTTTATCTCGTTTTAAAGCAATTTGCCAAATGCTTACTAATTTTTCTTCAATTTCATTGCGCGCAGCAATATATTCTATACCGCTTGCAATACCTAAACCTTTGGGATGCGGCAATGCTTGCTTATCAATTTTACCGTTTGTTGTAATAGGGAATTCTGCCAATGCTACAAAATATGCCGGAATCATAGGTGTTGGCAAATTCTGTTCGAGATATGCACGCAATTCAACAAGACTTAATACATTCTCCGAATCATTCGCTGTGAAATAGGCGACCAATTCTTTTTCATTTTCTTGGTTTTCAACCGTCACCACAATTGCTGCTTCAACTGCCGAATAAGCAGATAATACTTGCTCTATTTCTCCTAGTTCAATTCGATAACCACGAATCTTTACTTGATCGTCTTTTCTTCCTATATATTCGATATTTCCATCTGGTAAATACCTGCCTAAATCTCCTGTTTTATATAAACGTTCACCTTCTTTGAATGGATTTGCTATGAATTTTGTTAGGCTTAATTCCTCTTGATTTAAATAGCCCCTTGCCAAGCCTGCGCCAGCAATACATATTTCGCCAATTGTTCCAATCGGTTGCAATTGCTCAGCCTCATTTAATAAATAGGTTTGCACATTAGAAATTGGGGTTCCAATTGGCAGGTTAATTGTACCTAATGCCAATGGGTTTTCTAATTTATAAATGGTGCCGCAAATACTTGTTTCGGTAGGGCCATAAGCATTAAAGTAGGTTCCAAATTCTGAATAAGCAACAGCCTTTTCAACATTAGCAGCTTCGCCAGCGGTGATTAATTTTTTGAGTCCCTTTATGGCATTCAAATCAATTTGAGAAAGATAAGAAGGCGGTAAAGTTGCAATATCAATTTCATTATCATTGATAAAATGCACTAAGGCTGCAGGATCTTTGCGTTCATCCTCTCCAATTATATACAAGCACGCACCTGCCATCAAAATAATGAAGGCTTCGGAAATTGACGCATCAAATGAAAAGGATGCAAATTCAAGACCGTGATTGGATTCAGTGATACCAAATGCAGCCATTTGTGCATAGATCGTATTTACAATTGCCTTGTGTTCCACCATTACCCCTTTTGGTTTTCCGGTAGACCCTGAGGTGTAAATTACATAGGCCAAATTATTTTCATTTGTAGCAATTGCTAGCTCACTTTTGGCATAGCTATTTTGTTTTGCTTTGAATTTATTAAGCTCATTTTTATCTAAACATAGTTTAGCATCTGAATCTGTTTCGATATAGCTAATTCGTTCAGCAGGATATTCAGGATCAATTGGTACATAAGCACCACCAGCTTTTAAAACACCTAGAATAGAAATCAACATCCACTCACTTCTTTCTTGGCGAATGGCCACTAAATCATCTGGTTGGATTTTATAGTTTTCATTCAAATAATGGGCTAGTTGATTTGATTGTTCACCCAACTCCTGATAGGTCAACTTTTTATCAGCAAATACTATTGCCACATTATTCGGAACTCTTTTTGCTTGAGCGGTGAATAATTCTATTAGGGTGTTATTTTTAGGATAAGCTACAGCTTTATCGTTAAACACAATTAACTGCTGTTGTTTTTCTGCACGGCTTAAAAAATCAAGGCATTCAATTTTTTCGGTAGGTTGATTCAATAACGCGTCGAGTACTTGTTTATAATGCTGAATTAAACTTTTTACAGTGTCTAATTCATATACGTCAGAATTGTAAACCACATTTAGTGAAATACGATCAGCCACCTCTAAAAACGAAAATTCAAAATCAAATTTGGCTTTTGTGCTTCCAGAATCAACAATTTCATCTGCGTTGAGATTCTTATTCTTCTCGTTTGCTTGAGCGTTTAACGCTAATTTCGCGGTATGCTCACCAGCGTTTTGCACTGTAAACAAAACATCAAACACGGCACTTCTGCTTGTGTCTCTGTGCAATTCAAGCTCCTCAACCAGTTTGTCAAAAGGATACATTTGATGCACATAACTTTGCAGGGTGTTTTCTTTTAAACGCTGATAAAACGCGTTGAAATCTTCTTGGGGATTTAGCTCATTTTTTAAGGCTAGGGTATTTAAATAAAATCCAATTTGATTTTGCAAATCGGCATGGTCCCTTCCTGCGATTGGTGTGCCAACCACAGTACTTTTTTCTGCGGTATAACGGTAAATTAAAACATTCCAAGTTGCCAATAAGCCCATGAACAATGTTCCGCCATTTTCTTGCGTATAATTTTGAAGTTTGGCAGTTACATTCGAATTAATGTAAGTACTTAATTTATTGCCATTACTTGTTTTTACAATCGGGCGTTGATTGGCACTGGGTAAATTCAAAAGCGGTAGTTCACCTGCAAGGCTTTTCAACCAATAGGTTTTGTATTCACCAAAGACTTTACTGGCTACATTGGCCAACTGCCATGCCGCATAATCTTTATATTGAATGCGTAATTCGGGAAGGTTTGGCTCTTGTTTTTCTTTAAAAATTTCATATAAGGCAAATACTTCTTTAGATAGGAGATCCAATGACCATCCATCACCAATAATGTGGTGCATATTAAAGTAGAAGACAAATGAAGTGTCATCAAGCTGCAAAAGTGTTGCTCTAAATAGCGGACCACTTTCTAAATTAAAGGGTTGATAGGCGTCTTCATTTATAAAAGCCGTAACTAAGTTTTCAGCATTCGGTTCTTTTCGGAAATCTTGTTGTTCTAAAACAAAACCCAAATTTTCTTTCCCCAAAACCCACTGCCTCACCTCATTATATGCATCAGCCTCATTCGAATTTTCACGAAAGACGGTTCTTAAAATCTCATGCCGTTCAATTAAATGATCAAAAGCTTTTTGGAGCAAATCCAATTCAAATTCTCCTTCTAATCTTATGCTTCCTGGTAAATTATAGGAAACCGAACCTTCTTCAAATTGACTTAAAACCCAAAGTCTTCTTTGTCCATCCGATAAGGCATAACTCCGTTGGTTAATGATAGGTTCAATTTGAATGAATTTTTCTTTCTTGGCAGATTGAATTAATTCGGAATGAGAAGCAACAGTCGTGTGATTGAAAATATCAATCAAGGTTAATTTTACGTCAAAAGCTTTATGATATTCGGTAATTATTTTTGTGGCTTTTAAGCTATGACCTCCCAATACAAAGAAATCATCCTTTACACCAATATTTTCTCTTTGTAGTATTCTTGTCCAAATTGCAGTACATTCAGTTTCCAACTCATTTCTTGGCGCAACAAAGTCCATTTTTTTGCCAGATTGTTTCCGCTCTAATTCAAGAAGTGCTTTTCGGTTTATTTTTCCGTTTGATGTTAAGGGTAATTCGGTTAACAGCATAATGTCAGCCGGAACCATATAATTGGGCAATATTTCTCCTAATTTTTCTTGAACATTTTGAATGAGCGCATTTGAACCATACCAGTTTTCATCCCTAACATTTGCTACAGATTTTCTTCCCGCAAGCTCCCTTTGCTTGATGGCATATATATTATATAATTTCGTCCCTTCAAGTTCATCACTTTGGAAAACAGAAACTTCGAAACCATTTAGAGCAAGAATTCCTTCTATTTGCTGTAAACGTTGATCAACATCATGTACTTCAATAATTATTTGATCTATTTTTTGCCAATCTTCAGCTAAAATACCGTTGATAATATCCATTTCTGCATTTTCCACATCTACCTTTAAAAGGTCAATATGTGCAATTGCATTTTCTTCTATAATTTGAGAAAGTGTGGCTAATTTACAGGTGTACTTTTTGCTTAATAGTCGGTTATTTAGCAAGTCTTCCATTTGTTCATCAGTGATTCCTTCTTCATCTGACGCTAATGTGTTTCCTATAAATCTTCTAACTGTATCTTTTACATCATTATTTTCTGCATGTCGCCCGGACAAGACTGTTGCATAAGGATAATAATCAAAAACTGCTTCTTCTGCCTTATCAGAAATCCCAATATTAAACAGTTCAACATTTCCTTGATATAGTCCTACATTTTTTTCGAGTAAACTATAAATTGGTGCGAGTGGTTCAAAAGCATAAACTTTTGCATTCTCAAAATTGATCATTGAAAAAATTGAAAATGATCCTACATTAGCGCCTACATCAAATATGGTTGCATTTTCTGGAATCGTAATTCCATTTTTAAGATAGGTTCTATCCTCAAAAACTTCTGTATAGAGCATTTGAACCTCAGACCTATTGTAGGCATACATGCTAACACCATTCTCCATTTCATAGAGCTCTGCATTAAATTCCAAGGCCAATTGATCTGCCTTTAAAATATTACGAACCGTAGCCGCTATATTTTTGTCGGGAACTACACAAGCAAAAAGTTCCTTTTCTCCATCTTCGTCTTCTTTAGCCAACACTATCGCATTGTCTACTCCAAGATGTTTTGATAGTGCATGTTCTATTTCACCTAATTCTATTCTATAGCCTCTTATTTTTACTTGATGATCTTTTCTTCCAATAAATTCAATCGTTCCATCAACCAGCCATCTACCTAAATCACCTGTTTTATACAAACGTTCGCCTTGTATAAAAGGACTTTCAATAAATTTTTCTTCTGTGAGTTCTTTGCGATTTAAATAACCTCGCGCAACTTGAACGCCACCGATTAATATTTCGCCTAAAACGCCTAATGCTTGGAGTTTTAAATCTGAATTAACAATATAAATATTTGTATTGTCAACAGGCTTGCCAATAGAAACCTCATGACCCATTGTTGGAAAAGCAGTCAAATCAATTGCGGTAACATCTATTGAGGCCTCAGTAGGTCCATAATAATTATGCAAATGGGCAAAGGGCACGTTTTCTTTAAACCTAGTTTCTATCTTTTTTGCTAAAGCTTCTCCACTACAAATTACATGTCTTAATGTATTTACATTATTCCAAGTTATAGCAGCTAAAGCACTTGCTAACATGGAAGGCACAAAGTGAATAATGCTGACCTGATTCGCATTGATAACCTCTTCTATATAGGTAGGATCTTTATGTCCATCTGGTTTTACAAAAACCAATTTACTTCCCGAAATCAATGGCAAGAATAGTTCCCATACCGAAACATCAAAGTAAATAGGGGTTTTCTGTAAAAACACATCATTCGTTCCTATCGCTAAATCCCGTTTCATCCAAAGCATTCTATTCAAAAGCCCTTTATGTTCTAACATAACGCCTTTTGGCTTGCCAGTAGAACCCGAAGTAAAAATGACATAGGCCAATTGATTTCCTTCTATGCTTGAAACTTCAATTATAGTTGAATATTCCGCTTGTATTTTTTTGAATTTAGAAAGTTCTTTTTGATCCAATAAAAGCTTGTATTGACATTCTGAAAAGATGGTATCGATTCTTTCTTGAGGCGATTCTGGATCAATTGGCACATAAGCTGCTCCAGATTTTAAAACCGCCAAAATTGAAATCATCATCCACTCGCTCCGCTCCTGTTGAATAGCTATTAAATCATCTGATTTGAGTAGACAATTTGAGTTTAAATAATTAGCTAATCGGTTGGATACCTCATCCAATTCTTGATAGGTCAATTCAGTGCCTTCAAAAACAACCGCTACTTTGGTTGGGTTTGCGACAACTTGCTGCTCAAATAAATCAATTACAGTAATGTCATTCGTTGCGCTCAGCAGCACTTCCTCAAAGCCTACTTCCTTGTTCGTATTGAAGGCAAGTAATTGCTGTTGCTTTTCTTCTTCTGATAAATAGTCAATTTTAGAAATGATCACGTCTGGATTTTCTAAAACAGCTATAAGTAATTGTTTAAAATGTTTGATTAAAGATTCGGATAGTTCTTTGTCATAGACATCAGAATTATAGGTTAATTCAATAGATAAATACTCGCCTACCTCTTCGAAAACAGCACTAATATCTAATTTTGAAACGGATTTACCGCCATCTATTATTTGATCCAATTCATTCTGAGAAAGTTCAATTTCTTGTGTTTGCTCCCCATTATTTAGAAGCGTTAGAATCACATCATAAACGGGACTTCTACTTATGTCTCTTGAAAGTTCAAGTTCCTCTACCAATCGATCAAAAGGATACAATTGGTGCTCATAACTATTCAGCGTATTTTCCTTAACCTGCTTAAAAAATTTAGCGAAGCTTTCTGTTGGTTTAATTCTATTCCTTAATGCTAATGTATTGACATAACATCCGATTTGATTCTCTAATTCCAACAAGTCCCGTCCAGCAACAGGAGCACCAATCACTAAATCTTCTTCGGTTGTATAGAGGTGCATTAATACATTCCAAGAAGCCATTAATCCAACAAATAAACTACCACTGTTTTCTTTAGAATATCTTTTCAGTTTATTGGTTAAGTCTGCATCAAGATAGGCATGTAATACTGCACCATTATTCGTTTTTATTCGCGGCCTTTGTTTAATACTTGGCAAGTTCAATATTGACAAATCACCTGAAAGACTTTTAAGCCAAAAAGCCTTGTGTGCTTGATACGCTTCTGTTTCGATCTGGGATAATTGCCAAATTGAGAAATCCTTATATTGAATTCTTAATTCGTTTATCGTTGGCTCTACATTCGTTTGAAAAGCATTATAGAATGTAAAAACTTCTTTCGACAATACATCTATTGACCAACCATCACTGATTATGTGATGCATGTTGAAATAGAAAACATATTTCTCATCATCTGTTTGCAATAAAGATGCACGCAATAATGGACCATTTTCTAAGTCAAATGTTTTATAAGCGTCCTCATCAATATAATTTTGGACATTGGCCTCATTATTTTCCTCGTCCCGATAATCTTTATATTCAATCTCAAAACCGAAGTCGTCTGTTTTGATAATCCATTGTCTTAAATTGTCTTGTTCATCTGAACTATTACTATCTTCTTTAAAGACGGTTCTCAGAATTTCATGCCGTTCAATTAAACTGTCAAAAGCTCGTTGAAACAAGGCTAAATCATATTTCCCTTCCAATTTCAAACTGCCAGGCATATTGTAGGCCGCTGAACTTTCTTCAAACTGGCTCAACATCCACAACCTACGTTGTGCAAAGGAGATGGGATAATTTAATTGCGGCGCAACTGCTTCAATTTGGTTAATACTTTCTTTGGGCGCAGAAGCGATTAACTTTGCATGAGCGGCAATAGTTTTATGATCAAATAATTCTTTTAATGAAAGATTGACACCTAATTTTTTTCGATAAGCATTCCCCAAACGCACGGCTTTAATGCTATGCCCTCCCAATGAGAAAAAATCGTCCTTTACACCAATGCGTTTTTTCTCTAGCACGGCTTCCCAAATGGCTACCAATGTGCTTTCAATCTCATTTATTGGTGCAATATATGCCGTTCCACTTGTCAATTCTGTTCTAGAGGTTTGAGACAATGCTTTCTTATCAATTTTGCCGTTTGGAGTTAAGGGCATTTCAGAAAGTTGAATAAAACGAGTTGGAATCATGTATTCTGGCAAGCGTTCCTTTAAGTTCGTTTTCAACTCAGTAGCATCCATAGAATCCTCGGCATTCTGAGTTTTGGGCTGCTGTTTAAACGTGATATAGGCGATTAATTCTTTATCGTTATTCGAACTTTCTTCTGCCAGAACAACAACTTGTTCAATTGATGTGATTTGTGTTACTGCATGCTCTATTTCACCCAGTTCAATTCTATAACCTCTAATTTTTACCTGATCATCTTTTCGTCCTAAAAACTTGAGATTACCATCTGGCAACCATTTGCCTAAATCACCTGTTTTATATAATATTTCATTTTTTTCGAATGGATTGACGACATATTTTTCATCCGTTAAATCGGGTTGATTTAAATAACCCTTTGTAACACCAGCACCGCTCATGCAAATTTCACCCACGACTCCAATTGGCGTTAATTCAGTCTTTTCATTTAAGACATAAACCCTTGTGTTAGAAATTGGTCTTCCAATTAGATCGCGGTCATCCTTATCTACTCTAAAAACTGTACTATATGTCGTATCTTCTGAAGGGCCGTAAAGGTTTCTAATTTCTTTTATTTTACCCTTCAACTTTTGCTTATGTGCTGTTGGAATTGGTTCCCCAGCCATATTTAGCACTGCAATTGACGTAAAATCAATCTCATTTTGTAAAAGTGAACCTACAATGCTTGGTACGGTATTTACCAATAGTTTTTTTGTTGTATTCAAATGATCGGCGATTGCTAAACCATTTTCTAATACTTGCAAGGATTTACCTGTAGTTAATGGGTAAAGAATTTCAAAAACGGATAAGTCAAAATTAAACGAAGTAGTAAAAAGTACTTCATCAATGGCTGAGTTCACAAACTCATCATGACTCCATTTTATAAATGCATAAACATTTTTATGCGCAATCATTACACCTTTTGGAATTCCTGTTGAACCAGATGTATAGATGACATACCCTAAATTTTCTGGATTAATATTTTTGTCCAATCCGTCCGTTGAATAAGTCGTGCTGTTTGCTTCAAACTCATTCAAATAAGATGCATCAATACAAACTTTAGATTGACTGTCATTTTCAATAAAATTGATGCGTTCTTGTGGATAGTTCGGATCAATAGGCACATAAGCCGCTCCAGATTTTAAGACGGCCAAAATTGAGATTATCATCCATTCGTTTCTCTCCAACCTAAGACCAACCAAATCATTCGCTTGCAAATTGTAATGTCTCAGCAGATAGTTTGCCAATTGATTTGACTTTTTGTCAATTTCGCTGTAGGTCAGTGTTTTTCCTTCTGCGATTACGGCAATGCTATTTGGTGTTTGATTTACCTGCTCCTCAAAAAGATCTATTACAGTTTTGTCTAGTGGGTAATCAACTTTTGTATTATTAAAAGTTTGAAGCAAGCATTCTTTCTCGGTTTCTGGAATAACACTTATCGCGTCAATATTTAAATCAAGTGCTGTATAAAATTGATTGATAATCCATTTTAACCTGTCTCCAATTAAGTCTATTTCAGTTTTAGCGAAATAAGCCTCTCGGTATATGATTTCAAGAAATAAATCTTCATTTCCATTTTCTGCAAAATCGCACCAGCTAAATTCGATTGGTGTATTTGCATAGGTAGAATCATTTTTAAATCCTTTTAATTCTAATTCAGTCTCGGCTGTAGCTAATCTAAAATAGCGAAAGTTGATTTGTAGGTTAAAAGGTGCTGAGTAATTTTCATTCTCGACAAGCATTTTACTAAAATGACTTACGGGAAATTGTTTATGTCTATAATCTTGCCTTTGATTCAGTTTGATTTGCTCAAAGAGTTCTTTCAAACTTTGATTCTCTAATTTTAATCGACTAGGAAGTAACTTGGTGAATAGACCCAAAGCTTTTCTTTCTTTTCGACTTGTTCTATTATGAGACGGCACGTTAAAATCAAAAAACTGGAGGCCCTCAATTTTGTTATAATAGACGGCCAGTGCTGCAATTAAAAAATCTTGCAAACTGATTTCATTGTCTGTACAAAATGTTCTTAATTTATTTTGCTCTTCCGCAGTAAAGAATAATTGATTGGTTGCCGTTTTTGAAGCAGTGCTGTCTAATTTATTTTGAAGAATTGGTTTTTGAAATTCCTGGAATCGTTCCGCCCAATATGCTTTATCAACTTCATAACTATTCGAATCCAAATAATCATTTGCCTTTTGAATCATGTCAAGATATGACGGGAAATTGAATTCCTTTTCATCTGCCACTCTTAAGGAATGATACTTATCAAAAACATAAGCCAAAAAAACGTAGGGCACTCCGTATCCGTCAGAGAATAAATGATGACAACCCATGTAAAACCAGTATTCTCCTTCGTTTCTTTTTAGGAGAATAAAATCATAAAGTGGATTTGCATGAATATTAAAAGGTTGGTTGATTCTATTTTGCAACCAGTCTTTTACCTTTTCGTCAGACCAATCTTCACTAGAGTAATCCAGCGTAGTAATTTCTATTCCTCTTAAGGAGTCGAGCAAGTCAAATTTGGGTGCATTTTTCGAGAAATGCTTAATCTTAAATACATCAAACTCCTCTTCTGAACTTAAAATTGAATTTTTAAACAATTCAACATTTAAATTTCCTTTAATTACAACATAGGTACCTATGTTATATAACGGGTTAGAAGGGTCTAACAGTTGATCAAAATAAACCTCCTGCTGACTAGGATGGATTTGGGTCATCTAGTACTTTAATATAAGTTAGTTGAGAATAAACTTCAACTGTTTGGGTTAACAGCGTACAAGATATAACTTTCGAACGTTATAACCGTCAATATAGCGCACTTTTTTCGCAAACATTTGCAAGGTCGATTTAAGCTACTGATCAACAAGCTATTAAATTGATAGACTATGATTAAAGAGCAATAAAAGAGGATATTAATGCCCGTTATAGACTAGAAAACACATTTTGGTAAACGTTATAATTCTCCACCGATAAGTGGCCATTTTCTATCCTTTATAAAGCTGCTTTATTTGCCTGCAAATTTTCTTTTTTCAAATTTTACATTCGAATCAAATAAAAATTCTTTTATTTGCTGTTCAAGCCATTTATTGGCACCCAAAGCTTAAAAAATCAACCCTTACTAAAATTTTGCATTTTATGGAAATTGGAATAGATACTTTCGTGGCGTCAAGTAAAGCTGGATTAATTGAAAAAAACGAGGACGCCATTGAAAACTTACTTAAAAGAATATCATTTGCAGAGGAGGTTGGATTAGACGTTTATGGAATTGGCGAGCATCACCGTGAGGATTTTTTAGATTCTGCCCCGACTGTATTACTTGCAGCGGCAGCGGCATTGACAAAAAAAATAAGATTGACTAGTGCCGTCTCTGGAATTGGAACGGTTGATCCTATTCGGCTATTTCAAGAATTTGCAACGATTGATTTAATTTCGAAAGGACGAGCGGAAATTGTAGCGGGCCGAGGAGCTTCAAGCGAAGCATGGCCATTATTTGGGTTTGACAAAGCTGAGTCGTCTGCCATATTTAAAGAAAAACTAGCTCTACTTTTACAGGCACGTGACAATGAATTTGTCACGTGGTCAGGAAAGTATCGGGCAGATATTGATAATATGGGGGTATACCCGCGACCCTTTCAAAAATCACTTCCCATTTGGCATGCGGCTTTACATACACCAGGGTCTGCCATTAGTGCTGGTGAACTTGGAATGCCTTTACTGCTGGCTGTAATTGATGGACAAATTGAAAAGGCACTTAACATGGTAGAACTTTATCGCGAAGCAGGTGAAGATGCAGGTTTCGAAGAGGATGAACTTAAGGTTGGCTTCCATTCAATGGGCTACGTTGCAGAAACAACAGAGCAAGCTGTTGAAGAATTTTATCCAGGTTGGGCGGAAAGTATGAAGCACAATCACGGAACCCAAAAAACTAAGTCTCGGTTTGAACTGGATCTGGGTTTGAAAGGCAGTTCATTGTTAGTAGGAAATCCTGAGGAAGTTGCTCAAAAGATTCTTCGATTAACAAAGGATTTCGGAGGACTCAATAGGTTTTGTTTTCAAATGGACTATGCAGGATTACCCCATGAGAAACTAATGAAATCAATAGAATTAATTGGCACGAAGGTTATCCCTCTTGTCAAAAGCCAATTGTAATCAATTGAATTGAAAAGGCCTGTTCTTACTTGGGAGCAAATAATCTTTAGTTATTCTTCTTCTGTGTAAAATCAATTAATTTTTTACCGTCATATTGCCATAGTTTTCCGTCACGTCCGCCGAACCAAACATTTCCATCTTTATCCTCTGTAATGAATTTAATTTCATCCAGCTCATCATTCTTATCTGCCTCAAAAGGAGTGAATGTTTCCCCATCATATAAACAGACTGTTGTCCCTCTGAAACTACCTAACCAAAGCGCACCGTCTTTATCCTCACGAATACATGAAATCATGTTATTAGTTACTCCATCATCCTCATCTAAATAAGTGAACGATTCTCCGTCAAAATGAATCAAACCAACGTCTAACGTTCCAAACCACAAACCTCCTTTACTATCCTTAAAGCTTGAAAAAATCATATCATCAGGAAGTCCATCCTCAATTGAATAATGTGTAAACGATTCACCGTCATAGCTATTGATTCCTCCATGGGTCATTGAAGTGAACCAAATGTTGCCATCATCATCCTCAACCATACTTTGAATTACATTGCGGTGCAGTCCTACGCCTGATTGGATACGTCCTTCTTCTGCTAAATAATTAGTGAATTTTTCACCATCATAACTATATACTCCTGCCCCTGTCGAGCCTATCCAAAGAAGTCCACTTTGATCCTCTAATAAACTCAAAACCATATTACGCGGATAAAGCCCTATAGGGTCATCTTCTGGAACAGGCATAGCATCTGGCGGAATTTGTGTATGCGTAAATGTTTTTCCGTCATAAGTCCAAAACCCGCCATCAGCTCCAAACAGGATGTTCCCATTTTTATCTTCTAAAATAGCTGAGGTTCGGTTCTGAGAAAAATCATTTTCCAGTGAAAAGTTAGTAAAGGTATTTCCGTCATAACGATATACACCGTCGAGGCTACTACCAAACCAAATATTGCCTTTACTATCAAGCATTGCAGCATTAAGTACGTCCCAATCTGTATAATGCTTTTCAGTAATAATCACTTCCGTTTTCATTGATTCATCTGTGTTAATTGTATCAAATTTACCTACATCTCCAGGCACGTTTGTTTGATTTCTTGAATTACATGAAGTGAGTGTCATAAATAAAAAAATTAGTCCATATATAATGGGCTTCAAGGCGATTAACTGCCTTTTTTTAACCGCTTTTATAGATGTGTAAAAAGGTCTTATAATTTTATTTATCATATCATTCAATTTAATACGTGGATGCAAGAATTCTGCAAGCATTGTTTTCGATTATTTTTTGGGTCAGATTTTGGGTCCTAACTTTTATGGCAATTGCGCATAAGCTTATTTGTAAAGATAAGGAAAGAAATAGTACGTATTCAATTTACCCGCTTTTTCAATTTAATTAGTACTATTTTCTGTTGCAATAGGACAAGAATATTATTGCTTGGTTGCTAAAATTTAGAGATAAAATTATATCTTGCATATTATATTTTATCCAAAACTTAACTCATACAAAAATGCCCTTAGATTCGACCTTTCTAAAAACCGCTTACGAATATTTTGACCCCTACACACCAAGTTCTGGAACAGAACATATTTCCATTCTCCTTTATTCAATGGCAAGAATGACACGGCCTAGAGTGGTGGTTGAATATGGTTCTGGGCATTCGACTCTTTACATACTTAGAGCACTTGCGGATAATGCCAATGATTTTGAAGAGGAGAAAGCTTCACTCATTGTAAAAACACAGGAATTGTTAGAGTCAGGATTCATGCAAGGTGGTGTTGTTCAGCCAAGCGCATCAGATGAAATTGGAAAATGGTTTGCTGCAGGAGGTAAAGCTTGTGCTGTCAATCCAAGTTTTTATTTAAAACCTTACGAACCACACTTATATAGTTTTGAGCAACAAGAGAATGATCATCCTTATGTGCAACAAATGCAATCTGCGATTTCGGACATTGGGCATGACGATATTTTTACACACTTAACGGGACAAGAATATAAGGCGAATGCAATACCTATTGGTGATCAATATATTGATTGGGCATGGAATGATTTAAACGATTATCAGCAATTTTTCGTTGAATTTTGGCCCCGTATTAACCCTGATGGAGGTTTGCTCATTTTTCACAATACTGTTTCAGTTAGAATTCAATATGATGCTATTCAATGGATGAAAAAAAATAGAGCGGAGAGCGGGGAAGATGATTTGGAAATACTTTTTATCGAAGAGCCACATAAACTCAATCAAAACGGGTGTACAATTTTGAGAAAAACTAGTAAATATTCTCCCACTTTTCACCTTGCGAATCAAGAAAAAATATTGGGCGATTTATTGCAGTTTGCACAAGAAGAAAACATTATTTAATTTACTTTTATGTATGCCTTGATCATGTGTTAGATTAGAGGTGATAGACAAAAAATTTAAGGATAGAAAGTTTGGATTTTCCATGTCTAATTCGGCGTTCAATTATTTACAACATGTCTTCTAATTCGTACACATTTACTTATTTTAAATAAAGTAAAGCGCCTTTCTCTAAAAGATTAGCTTAGAAAAGAGAGTCGGCTGATTATCTAAACGAAATCTATTAACTGCATGTGCTTCCTGATTTAACACCTCAAATTCAGCACCTTGAAAACTCATATAATTGGATGGATTATAGAATACATTATTTTTTCTGTCATCAAAAATTACTATATTAGAAAGTGCTCTTAACCCAAAGGTCGATTTTTTTAGTAAAATATTACAGCGTTAAGTTCAAAAAAGAGTTTATTAAAACGCTTTTTCCGTCTGAATAATTGATGTTTTCGATTGAATGGGATTCATAAAGGCGCTAACACGTATTATTTGATCCAATTTATTAAATGATCGCATTATGGCAAGGAAAAAATATCGGTTTAAGATTTATGGTGGTCGCGGTGACGCCATATTATTAACCCCAACATTGAAGGAACTCAAAAGGCGTGAGCCGGAATGTGAAATTGCCGTTTTCGGGTTAAAATCGTATCGTACTTTGTTCGAAAATAATCCAAGTATTGACCGTTATATCGAATTGAATACTTGGACTACAACTGCTGATTTTTTTCGTATTGCCTTTCGATTTGATAAATCTCTATATCTGAATTATGGCACATTAAAACCAAGTATATTTTGTAAAGGTTTGCATGCTACAGAAATAATTGCAAATATGATTGATCTCAACTTAACAGATCCGCAAGCTGAAATTTGCATGACGGCAGCGGAAGATGAGAAAGCCAAAGCCCTTTTAAATCAATATAAAAATCCCGTTTTAATTCAAATTACTTCAAATTGTTCCAGTAATCAAAACTGGCCTATGGACCGTTGGGAAAAATTAGTTGATCAAATGCCAGATTGTACTTTTCTACAGGTTGGCACAGCATCTGAAGAAGTTGTCAAAGGTTCTATAAGTTTACTTGGAAAAACAAATATGCGGGAATCGCTGAGCTTGTTAAAACATGTTGGTAGCTTTGTGGGAGTAGATTCTTTTTTCAATCATGCCTCGAACGCGTTCTTAACGAAAGGAGTTGTTTTATTTGGCCCTTCGCATCCAGCAATGTGGGGTTATTCACATAATATAAATCTGTATACAAAATTGCCATGCGCCCCGTGTATAGATGTTTTAGGTGGGAATCCATGCCCTTATAATTCACCATGCATGGATTTAATTGAAGTTGAACACGTGAAATCCGCTATACTATCTCAACTTAGATTATAACTTGAGTTCAATTATCCCTTTGCTATTTCTGCAACTTTATATTGACAATATTTTGCTAATTTTTTAACTCCTTCTGAAATTTGATCAACTGAAAGGTTAGAAAAAGTAAGTCTCATTTCACACTCGCCACCTTCATCTAAATGAAAGAAACGCATTGGACTAAACATAATCCCAAACTTCTCTGCCGCTTCAACTACAGAATTTCTATCTACCTCGAAGGGAACGGATAATTTTATAAAAAAACCACCACGTGGAATGGTCCAGGTGATGCCTTGAGACCATGATTCTTGACTTTTGCGAATATCCTGATCCAAAGCGGCTAAAATGGCCTCATTTTTTTGCTTATAACTTTTATATTTCGGTTCGTTATATTTTTGAAGGCTAAAGTTTTGATCAATTAAAATACCTGCCAAAATGCCCTGACTTACTGTCGAAGTATTGATCGTAAGTTGTGCTTTTAGTTTGCCCATTTCATCTATTAATGGAACTAATTCGCCTAATTCATTTTCAATAATTTGGTTGGCAACAATTAATCCAATTCGCAGGCCTGGGAATAATGATTTGGAAAAAGAGCCGACAAAAATTACGCGATTATTTTGGTCTAATGATTTAAGCGTTGGATTTTTCTTTTGCAAATATGTAAAGCTATTGTAGACGGCATCTTCTACAATTAAAAAATTGTATTTTTCAGCCATTTCTAACAACTTTAATCTGCTTCCAATCGGCATGCAAGATCCTGTTGGGTTTTGATAATCAGGAATTACATAGACAAGTTTCACTCTTTTTTTAGCCTTATGTGCATCCAGTATTTTTGTCCGTAACTCTGCTAGGTCTATTCCGTCTTCATCAATCCGAACACCTTGCATTTTATAATCAAATACTTTTGCGTAGGAACTTAAACCCATATAAGTTGGATCTTCCATTAAAATAAGATCATCTTCTCTGTCACAAACGGTAGAGACAATTGTTGCAAAAGCTTCTTGAGCTCCAACAGTTACTAATATATCTCTATCATGTACATCAATGTTTTCGTCGTGCCGCAAATACTTAACAAGAATATCATTGATAATTCCGTTCGTTTTATTGTATTGGCCAATTTTATTAACTGTTTTTAATCTTGACTGATTGCTTGTTTCCGCTCGATATTTGACATATGTATCAAACTTGGAAATATGTTGTTCTACGTCAAAGAAATTCTCGTCTGGCTGACCAGCAACAAAAGAAATAGCATTAGGATATTTAAATTGGGTATCGTTCAAAAAACCAATAACGTTATTAAAACTTGGTCCTAAATTTCTATTGATTGAATAATTACGCAAGACGTTATCATGCTCGGTTACATATAATTGACTAATCAATTTTTCTTCAATCAATTCCAAACTATCAAACAATTCATCAAAGGAGTTGATATAGAAATATTCGTTTTGAAGATCGAATGGATTATAGGCTGTGTTAAAAATTTTATCAATGTCAAATTTGTGAATTTCAGATTGATTCCTTTTTATATTTTTTATTTCTTCGGATGAGGTTAATACTGCGCCACCATAAGGTTTGTTTTGCCCATCTTCCCTTATCAAGCCCATTTCATATGTATACCAATAAAGTCGTCCTAAAAATTCAATGGCCCGCTCATTTTTCACATATTTGATTGCAATGATGCTGAATTTGGTTAAATATTTGACAAAAAGTTCATTTGTTAGCAAGGGTAGATGTCCCACAATATCATGAAAAATATCTGGCTGTTCGCTAAAGCTTAATTCGTGCCTTTTTCGAATAGGAACTGTAACGGGATATTCTTTATTAATCAACATTAAAAAGAATTCCTTAGGATCTAACAATCCTGTTACTGGAATTAAACTCCAACCCGAAACTTTCATTAAAATATCGCTCACATCTGCAATAAGTGGAATATTAGTTTTGCTTATTGCAAGCATTCTTAATCCATCTAAATAAACTTTAGATATTTCCGCAAAATTTAGTTCTTTCTGTTGTTCATAAAGCAATTTCCACACATCATGATCTTCACCTGTGTAGTTCTCATAATATTGTTGCGTGACATATTCCTTAGTAATGTACTGTTCCATTTGTTCGGGTTAAATTGTTCAGTAGTTTTTGTCAAATATTGGGTGCTATTCTTCAGGTAAACCTAATTCGAGTATTTCTGGCCCCGTTCGCAATAAAAATCCGGCATAAAAGGCTAACCCTGTTAAGATACCGCCCATTAATCCTATCGCAATATAGAGCACTAATAATGGCATTTCGATAATTTCAGAAATGGTTAAAATTATTTCGCCTTTGTATATATTTTCGAAATATAAAGTGGCTGAAACCCAAACGACGGCGCCAGCAAAAAAACTCCATATAAAGGCATGAACGTTCCATTTTGCCAATGGAAGAATTAAGCCCAATAAAAAAATAGGGACCACGAAACTCCACCAAGGTAATGAGTGTATTGTGTTAACCGAGAATGATACGGCAATTAGTAATATGAATACTCCAATATTTTTCATTTTCAACTTATTTTATAAACCATGCGTAATTCTTTTCTGCTTTTGCCGCTTCTTTATTTTCATAAAAATTAAGCTCATAATAAATTCCATTTGCCCAATCCCCTATGAAGCGATCATATTCTTGAGATGCTGGGTTCCCAGATTGGCCGCCAGCATAGATCCCATAACCTTTAGGTCGTTCACCCATATCAACTACCATTCTTAGTGAAGGCCCCCAATTTGTTGAGATTGCATTTAAGGCATTTGGGTGACCGCCTTGCTCAATTCCAAGTTTGCTGAATTGTACAATATTTGAGAGGTGATTTAAGTTTACTTTATTAAAACTACCCCAATTATAATATATCCCTGGGGCGTACCAAACTTCATTAAAAGAAAGCTCAATTATATCACGGGCGGTTTCGCGTTCATCTGTTGCTAATAAATCAAAATATGGGTTATCTGGATCATTTTTGATTAAATCTAATAAAACAAGTCCTTTAGGGAAGTCATTAAAATGCTCATATTTTAAGAGTTCATCCCATGTGTTTTCTTGAATCAAACGCCACCATTGCTCAAATAATAATCCTAGTTCATCATCAGCGTCATATTTATAATTCCAACTCTCTAATAGTTTGATGTATTTATGCTCGGAGTTTGCCATACTTTCTAATAAGATAGGAATCGCTAATTCAGCCAAACGATTGGTATTATCCAATTGCATTGCAGTCATATCGTCTACCGTTAAGTTTTTTTTGTTGGCCAAAATCGCATCAATTTTATCTGCTCTTAACTCAGCATAATGTCCATAAATATTTACTGAATCTAGCACTCCATATGGATTATTATTAGCCGAATAAACGTATCCCTTTTCGGGATTATAATCAAAGGGCAAATCCTTTTTTATTGTCAAGTGGTCGAATTGACTTGAATTTGATCCATCCAATATAAATTTACCTCTGTTCTTCCAAGTGCTTTCTATTATTTTCCCTTGATGATGCATTCCAATATTCCCTTGCACATCTGCATAACTGAAGTTTTGAACGGGACATTGGTAGTGCTTTATCGCTTCTTTAAAGTCTGAATATTCTTTTGCCTTATTCATTTTTAAGAAGGTCAAAAACTCATTTGAAGGATCATGCAGGGTCCAATCCAACGCGCATCCTTTTGTGTCCGGATTACCAAATCTAAAATCAGAGCTTATGACGCCTTGCTTTGCATAAAACATGGTATCGAAAAACGAATGTTCATCTCTAATTTTTATTTCCTCGATATACATTTCAGTCGCTAACCATTCTCCATCATATTTATAATAAGAATAATCATCTTTTAATTCCAATTTATAATAATCACGTACGTCTGTTGAACCATTTGTTAATCCCCAAGAAATATTTTCATTATAACCGATCACAATTCCAGGAACCCCTGGTATAGCATAACCGTATACATTTTGATCTTCCGATTTTAACTGTAATTCATACCAAATTGCTGGGAGTGATAAATTGAGGTGTGGATCAGTTGCTAGCATTGCTGAACCAGACTTACTTTTTTCTGGAGCAATTGCCCAACTATTACTCCCTAACCTTGGATTAAAATTACTCGCCGTAATATTTGGTGCGGCTTCCAAAAATGAATAATCAATATAATTATTTGCAGGAAGCGTATCCATTATTCTCTGAATTCCAAAATCCATACTATCTGGATTAATCGTGAAGCTTGCAAATAATTGATCGTATTCTTCAGCTCCCAAAACCATTTGCATATAGGTTGCCGAAACATCCTCCTCATAACCTGATAAGAGGGCAGACATATATTTCATGATTAAGACAGATTTAAGATTTGTCCACGGTTCAGGTGAATAACCAATAAGCTTATATTCCAAGGGGAAACTTTCAAATTCTAATGCATTAATACATGCATTTACACCTGCGGTATAATTGTCCAAGGCATTTTTCGTTTCTGCATCTTGTTCGATAAATGCTAAACTATTAAGTGCAGAACGGAGCATGCCTTCCCTTCTTTGGTTTCTATCATAATTCAAAAATTCCTCTCCAAAAATCTCACACAATCGACCTGCAGAAGCATAGGATAAAAAATCCATTTGCCACAATCTATCTGAAGCTGTCACATAGCCTTGCACAAAGAATAAATCGTCCTGGTTATCAGCAAAAATGTGCGGAACAGACCTATCATCAAATAACACATCAACGGCTCCATTTAAACCTAAAGTTATTTCTTTATCTACGCCAGAATTTTTTTCACTTTGCACTACTCCTATAAAGGGATTTAAAAATGTTCCCAAAGCTGGTGTGGTAAACACTTTTCTGTTTAGAACCATTATCAGCATAAATAATGCGGTTAATGGAAGTAAAAATTTTAAGGATATCTTTTTCATAATTACTAAAATTCCGTCAAATTTAATTCACGTTTTTCTATGTTAGTTTGCGCCATTTTTGAGCACAATGCCAATTTATAATTTGGTATGAGCGCCAATGAGGTTAAAAACCACGTTTCGCTCGTTTCAATGCAAGATTGTAAGCAATTTTCATTATTTAAACCTTGCACAATCCCTATACCTCTTGCTTTCAAATATGCCTCTTTACGTGTCCAAACTGTAAAAAACGCATCCGACACATTTTTTGAGGCATGGATATATTTTTTCTCATCAACATGCAAATAATCTGTTATTGCGTCAATATCAAATTCTGCACATTTTTCAATATCAATCCCTACTTTTTCATCAGAAAATGCAACGGCAACAAAATCTCCTGAATGCGAAATATTAAATTCTTTACCTCCTTTATAAAGTGGTTTCCCTTCGGCAGTAGTTAACCAATTTGACCAAGAGAATTTTCCATTTAGCAAGGCTTGGTATTTTCGCACAATCATTTTGCCAAATAATTTGAGCCGTCGGTCTTCATGATTTCGAAAACGTTTAATTTCATTCATCATTTCCTCAGGCAATAAACCCAAAGCATTGGTCACGTCTAGCGGACTGATATTTTTTGTATTTAGGTACCAAACATCTACCATAACTATGCTATTTTAGTAGGTTTACCGTCGATTGTTTCTTTTTCGATCGTTAGTTTTCCATGATCCATTTTATACAACTTGTCAGCTAAGTAATAATAGGCGTCATCATGCGTAATTGCAATTACTGAATATCCTTTATTTTTTAGTATCGGTATGATTTCGGTATAAAACTTCTTACGAAACACAGGATCCTGATCTGCCGCCCATTCATCTAAAACTAAGAGCGGTTTAGCACGTACGAGTGCATTGATAAGTCCAAGGCGTTTTCGTTGACCAGTAGACAGTTGATTTGAAGAGAATGAACGATCTTTATAGGTTACTTTACCATCTAGCTCAAATAAGGCGATATACTCGTTTATTTCATCATCACTGATGCCTTCCATTCCATAAAGCTCATCAAACAAATGAAAATCACTAAAAACAACTGAGAACATGGCTCGATACTCACTATAATTTGTTTCTGTTAGTTCTGTACCGTTGAATGTAATCTTTCCAGAGTCCGCCTTAAGAATTCCCAAAATAGCATTTACCATAGTTGTTTTACCAGATCCATTTCCTCCGTAAATAAAAACCGATTCTCCCTTTTTTATTGATAGACTGGCTGGACCTACGCCAAATTGATCCTCATCCTTGACTTTCTCCTTCTCTTTCTTTTTATCCTTGTCTTTTTCATCATTATCTTCGTCATCATCATCCGCCGCGTATGTAAACTGTAAATCTGTCACATCCAATTCGTTGAATTCAGCAATTGAGAGGTGAGAATCTTCAATTAAGTTTTCAAAACGTTCATCTTTCAAATCTTCTCTAAGCGCATTAATTTTATTCGAAGCAATTCGCGCACGAACAAATTCTGGAATAATGACCATTAAGCTATTTATTCCGCCTAAAAGATACAATAGGATAAAAACAAATTTAACGATAGAACCTGCCGACTCTTCGAGGAAATAAGGATAATAAAGTAGTATAAATGCAATCAATGTATAAAACAGTACTTCACCAGTAATTTGAATATTCAAAAAACTTGAGTATGCTTTGGTATTGTTGGTAAACGACTCTTCTGAAACTTGGCGGATTTTTCGATTATAAATATCCAAACCAATTTTTGGATTCATATGAATTTCTTTGAAACCATCCATTATATCAAGAAAGCTAGACATGAAATCATCTTCTAATTCTCTTGTTTTTTCAAGTCTACTTTTATTCAAATAAACACCAACCCAATAAATAGCAATACCTACAGCTGCCACAATAAGCGTCATATAAAAAAGCGGTGCGGATTGCAGTGCCATGTATACAAAACAGCCAACGGTCATAATAAGAGCACCTAAGAAGCTAATAATTGCTAATGAAAACCCTGTTAATACTCCAACATCCTGAACAAGTGAAGCATAGATTTTATCTCTCCTTTTATCAACTTGATAAAAGTTGGCTTTTAAAATGGTACGTAGCACTTCTGCTCTTAAATTCCAAAATACACGTTGAGAGAATTTGATGACAATATAGGATAGCGCTCTTCTTGTCCAGATCAAACCGAGCATTAAGAAGCAAAAGAAAATAAGGTAATTGACATCTGCTGTATTCCTGCCGTCTAGCACGGCTTCAATCATGACGTTTATAAAGCCAAGAAACAAAAAACTCATTGCTCCAGAGACTAATCCCAGCAGAAAGATGTATACTGCTTTTTTCCAGTCAATTAATTTAACAAAATTGAGCATAAATTTTTCTTTAATTTTTAGTTTTCAATTTATTTAGTATTCTCATTTATAATGCCTTCTAGAGTAACAATTCATTTTGCAATTCTAACAGGCAATCATAAAGTACATCAACGATTTCATCCAATTGATTTTCGTTAATAGTTAGTGGTGGTGTTATTAAAACATGGTCTCCCAATGTTCCATCAACGGTTCCTGAACCGGGGTATAATACAACTCCTTTTTCCAATGACTTTTCACCAATTCTTTTAGAAATATTTAATTCTCGCGGAAATGCTGCTTTAGTCTCTCTATTTTCAACAATCTCAACCCCACAAAGCAGTCCTATACCTCTTATATCGCCTACCATTTCAAAGTCCTGTAAGCGTTCCAATTTTTTTAATAAAACGGCTCCCATATTACCGGCATTTTCTACCAGATTTTCATCTCGATAAATCTCAAGAACTTTAAGACCGACAGCAGCTCCTAATGGATTGCAAGCAAAAGTATGCCCACCCAAGAAGGGTGAATTTGTGTCTACAAATGGTGCCATCACTTTTTCTGAGGCTAATACGGCTGAAAGTGGAAAATATCCGCCACTAATTCCTTTACCTGATGCGATAATATCTGGTACAATTCCAAAGTTTTCAATTCCAAAATTTTTCCCTGTTCTTCCAAAACCTGCCAAAATTTCATCTGAAATGAATAGGATACCATACTTTTCACAAATCATTTTAATTCCAATAAAATAACCTTCTGGTGGAGCTACCGCACCTAAAGCGGCTGCAACCACAGGTTCGGCAATAAATGCTGCAACTGTTTCTGGTTTTGCATCAATCAAACATTGCTCAAATTCTTTTAATAATTGAGCTACGTATTCTATTTCGGTTAATTCCTGTGGTTTTCGATAAGGAAAGGCTGGTGAAATGTGTGGGAAATTTTGAAACCAATTCTTATAGGATTCTCGGCGTTTTTTCATGCCACCAACGTCCAACATAAAAACAGAATTACCATGGTAAGTATGCCAGCGTGAAATTATTTTATAGCGCTCAGGATTCCCTCTAACTTGGTGGTGTTGCAAGGCTAATTTTACGGCATTTTCAACGGCACCTGTGCCACTTGTTGTTGTCCAGGCTTTATTAAACCCTTCTGGTGCAAAGTCCGTTAATTTTTCTAAATACGTTTCTACAATTTCTGCGCTAAAGGCATGTGTTGGTAAAATAGATACTTTACTTGCCTGTTCACGCAATACCTCAGCAATTTCTTGCCGACCATGACCAATGTTTGCCACGGCAGCAGAACCTGAAGAACCATCAAGGTATCTTTTACCTAGCTGATCATAGAGATATATGCCTTTGCCATAGTCGATTTTAGAGTAAGTTTTACTCATATCAGGGCAAACGACCATTGAATGAATTAACGATTGAATCATAAATAAGTTTTGGGTAGGGTTTTTATAATTCTAATCTAATATTCTATTGTTTTTTCACCAAATAAACGTTCTGCATTAATACCTTGAGATTTACATTTTTCAACTAACTTGTTCGACTCAACTATTGGTTTTGACTCATCTGTATATTTGATAGAGCTAATAAATTCGAGCCAAGGTTCTAAGCCCATTGCATAAACGAAAACATCTTTTGGTTTGAATAAGTCTACAATTCGCATTCCTTCTTCAAAATCACTTCCGGCTAATCTTCGAGATTGATCTTTATCTCGATCCATCTTTTTAGGCAATAAAGGACCGTATAACCATGATAATGGTGCTCCGTCACATTCCATTCCTAAAAACAATACGTCAATATCGCCCATGACCTCATGCACTTTGCTATAAATGACTGGCTCAATATTTTGCGAATCTGCAGCAAATAATACGCGGTATTTATTGTGCAGATTTACGTGTACGCACATTTTTGAACGCACATCCATATCTGAATGCTCTCCTAAAAACGGAAGTGCTGTGATGACACATTTATCGGCAATTTCTGCCTGCATATCATCCAATTCAATAATATTTTCAAAGCCAATATTTTCGAACATCAACCTTAAACTTGGATCTTGTAAGTTTCCTTTTCCTGAACTTGGAATCACAACATTTTTCACCTTATGTCTCAGTTGCAATAAGGTTTCTAATAATACATGATCTTGATGATTATGCGTTATTAATACATAATCAATTACATCTGGAAGATCAGCCGCAGTAAATCTAGGGACATCATTTTCATAGCCATCATAACTAATTACTGGATCTACTAAAAGGCACAGTTCATTGGTTTCAACTAAAACACAAGCATGGCCAAAATACCTTGTTCTTATTCCATCTCCTTGATAGTGTTCATATTTATTAGGAACCTCTGTCGTGAAAAATTTATCGAATAATTCAGTTTGTTCTGGTTTGATATTCAAGATTTCCTGAATTTCTTTATACTCACCAGGGATTGACTTCATTTCAAATAGTTTGTCAATCACTTCGTGTTTGAAAGGTATTTGAGAATGAATGAGGTCTTCGTCATCTAATCTAGGAGTGCTTAAAACAAAACTTCGTTGTGTATCTGATTCTACAATTTGAAGGGCAATGGATTGTGCTGTCTCGTCATAAAAATCACTCTTATACAATAAGGCTTCAAAGAATCTAAAGTTCACTTGATTATTCAAATCATAATAAAGTTCAACATATCCTCTTAAAATTTCTGGAATTTGATCGTATATGGGTTGAAGTGAATATCCTTTTGCTTGACTCAGCATTAGTTCATTCAATTCGGTAATGGCATCTGCAAATTTTAAGAGTTTTTCTCTTTTATTTTTAATGTCATCTGTTAAGGTTTTGATTTCATCAACGCGTCCTCCATCATAATCAATAAATGGTCCTCCGAGCATTTCTGGTTTCTTAACTGCGGCGGCATGAATTTTCGGGTTCTTAACGTAAGAATTCATGATTTTTAAATGTCGCTCTTTGAGGTTCAACGCAGCCGTAGCTGGGGATATGAGATGAGACCATGCGTACCATCTGTCAAAAAGGGCTTCAATAGCTACGTTGGGTTTTAGGTAGAATTGTTGCGTACTGCTTTCCATTCCAATAAGTTTTGAGTTTAAATTTAAGCTTGTAATTGTTTTGGGTCGTAGTAATATTTCAATGAATATTACAATATCGCACTAATATAGTATTAAATCTAGATATTGAAATACAATTTGGACGAGATTTTAGTTTTTTTTAATCGCTGGCTGTGTTAAAAAATATCCAAAAATTCGGTACGGCTATCGCTTGGCTATGATCGGTTGAAATGGTAGCTGCTAGAACATAGGTAATTAGCCTTTGAGGTAAGAGAGCCATACTTCACAAAACTTACACTAATTATAATCGAGATTATGTTTTGAACAAAAGCATTTAGCTTAAGGTTTAGTTCCTTTTGGATGTTACATAACTTGATACCAACAATTTGTCATCTGCTCAAAAAAGCACTGTTTAACAAGAAAATAAGTATAAATAGGAACTAGAAAATCTATTTGAAAACTTCAATATTCAGCTTATCAACTATCTTAAAAGGGTTATATGTCCTTTATAATAATAGCGATCATCTGAAATGGTATCTCCGAATGAAATAGACCATACGTAAACTCCATCCTGAACTACTTCACCTGCAACGGTTCCATCCCATCCGGTATTCATGTCAAACGTTTCGAATAGCAATTCTCCCCAGCGGTTAAATATTTTCATATTAAAATCGTATGGATCAACCCTAGACGTAAAGACTGGACTAAACATATCATTCATTCCAGATGCATCTGGTGTGAATGCATTCGGGATATAAAAGATTAATAGATCCTCGAAAGCAACTTGTCCCCAAGCTGTATCTGCACATCCGAATTCATTTTCGGCAATTAACATGACTTCATAAAGTCCATCAATGACCTCAGGATAATCATGCGAAGGTTCAAATTCATTTGAGTTAGGACTAGAATCTCCAAAACTCCATGTATAATTTATTGCGTCTTCAGAATAATTACTGAATGAAACTGTGGTGTTGGTAATATTTATAACCTCAGGAAAGATGCCCATATTTGCTTCTGGAAATGGAATGGAGGTAATATAATCAACAACTGTTTCAGACGTTGTACAGCCGTTAGAAGTAACTGTTAATGTAACATCAAATGTTCCATTAGGATAATCGTGGTATACGTCTCCACAGCTGTAATCGACTGAACCGTCACCAAACTCCCAAAGGCAATCATCTCCAACTGGGCTTGATAGGTTTGTAAATGCTACACTTAGTGGCTCACAACCAGCAACCTGACTGGCCGTAAATGCGATCGTTGGATATGGATTAACAATAATTGTTACTGTGTCTGTCACGGGCTCACAAACTCCATTGGACACTGTCCAAATCAAATTATAGGTTCCTAAAGTCAATCCTGAAGCAATTGTTCCGGGATCTGTTATATCAGCAAAAGTGGCGGTTGTTGGCCCCGAAAGATGCGACCATTCCCCTGTTGCTGAACCTGCAGGTATATTACCTGTTAAAGTTGTTGCAACCGTATCGCATAATTGTTGATCGATACCTGCCATACTCATAGGCATATCGTAAACATTAATCATCATTGTATCTTCAGCGGGAGTACAAGTTCCATTACTCATTGTCCAAATTAAAAAGTAAGTTCCTTCTTCCAAGTCATTTACATTGGTAAGCGGATCAGTTGAATCATCAAATGTTGGGACACCTGGTCCAGATTCTAACGTCCATAGCCCTGTTGCTGTTCCAATAAGTGCATTACCAAATAAAGCCGTTGTATATTCAGCACATAGCTCTTGATCAGCCTCTGCATTACTTACTGGTTGGTCATAAACATTTATAAGCAATGTATCTGTATCGTCTGGACAAGTTCCATTGCTTATTGTCCAAATTAGTGAGTAAGTTCCTTCCACTAAATCCGAAATTGGCGAGATAGGATTTCCTGTATCAGAAAAGGTTGGTACTGAAGGGCCAAATTCTACTGACCACATTCCTGTCGCTGTTCCGGGAGGAACATTTGCAAACAAACCTGTTGTATAGTCATTGCATAAATTTTGATCAGAACCTGCAGAACTAGAAGGCATATTATAGACTGTAACCAGCATTGTATCCGTTTCTGGGGGACATGTACCATTGGTTACTTCCCATACAAACTCATAGGTTCCTTCTACTAAGTCAAACACTTCTGTTCCAGCGACACTCGAATCTACAAAAACAGCAGGACTTGGACCACTTGCCATATACCATTCTCCTGCTCCGAATTCTAATAAGGCATTTCCGTCAAGTGTGGTTGCATTTGTGTCACATAATTCCTGATCAGGACCTGCTTCACTTTCCGAGAAATCATGTACAGTTACTTTTACTGAATCATAATTCTCACAACCATCTAATCTGGTTCCTGTAAGGTTATATGTTATTGTTTCACCTGGAATAAATGCAATACTGTCTATAATTCCACCATCCCATGTATAAAAACCATCTATTCCTGCGCCGTCTCCATATAATAAGACTTCCTCACCGTTACAAACTTCTAGGTCAGGGCCACCATCAATTACAAATTCAAAGGTAAATCCTGCATAAAATGCACCAGCTGCTGCGTATCCATTCACAGATACAAATCCTGCTGACATTGCTGCTGTTGATGAGATTGCAATATTGCCTGAAACATCTAATAATTTATAGGTTTCCCAGCCGGGTAATCCTGGAGCGGGCTTAGGTCCTGCTCCACCACCTAAAGGCGATCCATTTACTGTAACTGTTGCACCAGCGGCTGTAACAATGTATAGAATTCCGTCAAAAACGGTTCCTCCAATTTCATTGATATTAGGAATCGCATCAATTTGACTTGTTAAATAGCATTCAAGCGGTGGAATATAATTGAACTCACTTGTAGCTGAACTTGTATTGGCTGCCGTACATTGATAAACGTATGCAGGAATATTGGTCCGGATAGACATATTATTGTGCAAACCATCATCATAATAAGAGGAAGGTACAAGATAATACTCTCCTTCGTCAATCACTGCTACTGGCGGTCCAATAGCGTTGATGAAAATTTGTGTTCCGTCATTCACTGCCACAACAATAGGGCGTTCCATAACATCTCCTCCTTGACCTTCAACCACAACATGTTCTGTCCCCAATAGGTTAACGGGTACAATTTGTACCATTCCTCCATCCTGGTAACCTTCTGAATGTATAGAACCCATATAGTTTCCTGTGTTAACAGCAATCAATTTATTGGATGTTATATGCGCACCGATAAACCCAGACATGTTTGCAGGATTAGTGGTTGTGTAGCCCGTTAATACCATACAGTCACCAGCGTTCATGAAAAAGGTTAATCCATCTGCTAATATTCCTCCACCTGGGTGTTCAAAAACGACACTCGTATTATAATCATTCACATTTACTACTGTTCCATCTTCAGTAGCCATAATTGACGTACAGAAATTTCGATTGGAATTATTGACCACTTGTGGCATACTACCTGCATAGAATTCAAATCCTAAGCCTGCGCGTCCTTTACAGGCTATTGATGTAGCTTGGTAAGGCGCTTTTATTCGAACATTACAATAAAATTTAGAAGGAGCACTTGCTATAAATCCACTAGCTTTTATAATGGCTCCACAACTGTCTCTTGGTACAGCAACATCTGTTCCTGGAAATTGTCCAGAACCGATATAAATATTTGCAGGTGCGTCTTTTGAAATAACTGTTGATGCTATGAAATTATCAGCACCGTCAACCAATGTAACTGTGAA
The DNA here is from genome assembly GCA_047623705.1 of Crocinitomix sp. Taxonomy (GTDB): domain Bacteria; phylum Bacteroidota; class Bacteroidia; order Flavobacteriales_D; family Crocinitomicaceae; genus Crocinitomix. Next base: position 6,160 of record JBLHOW010000047.1, on the reverse strand, counting down.
AGGTGTTACCACAGGTGTACTTAGGTAAACATATTGCTCAGCTATTTGCCCATTTTGTCTACTATGAATTGGTGGGCAATAATGTATTGTATCCAACTGAGCAAAACTTGCATCAGAAATCATTAACAGGATTACGAAAGCAGACAATCGCAAAATACGAAGTATATTATACATATTATCTGAGCGACGTAGAAGCTTGCTCATAGCGTTTTATCAATTGGTTAGGTATATCAAATATAATTCATTATACGCAATAAAAACAAGCTCAGTTGTGTTTTTGTTCTTGAAATAAAAGCGCCAATATAAACCTATCTTAAATAAACCTTCCGAAACCCCCTAATGTCACTGGTAATGCGCGATCAAATGTCTTGTCTAAAAAAAACTAAATCGTTTAAAATTTTAGCATAAAACGAAACTTAAGAATACGTTAAATTGACACTTCAATGCTATTTATCTGACCTAATTTAACACTATTTGGCCAAACTGTTTAAAATCATGATTCCTAGCAATTTATAATACCCTTGACGACGGTGTACTCAATTATTGCTTAAATTTTCACTCCTAGTACGCATATATCATCAACTTGCTCCAATTCACCACGCCAATTTTCAAAGGCTTGATCCAATTTGTTTTGTTGTTCGACCATGTCATACTCCTGAATAGATAGGAGTAATTTGCGGAATGCCTTGGCTTTAAATTTTTTACCCCCTACTCGTCCAGTTTCAAGATGTTCTCCTCCAAATTGATCTACGTATCCATCTGTAAAAATATAGAGACAATCGCCTTTTTCTAAATCAAAGCTTTGCGTATTGTATGGTTTCAGATTATCCGATTTACCAATTGCTTGTTTATCTGCCTTTAACTCAATAATTTCGTTATTTCTTATTACCCACAGTGGATTATTTGCTCCAGCAAACTTTACTACATTTCCTTGAATAGCGCAGATTGCAATGTCCATCCCGTCTTTAATATCATCCCGTGATTTCTCGAATTCTTGAATCACAATTTCTCTTGTTTTATTCAAAATTTCTCCTGGTTCTAAAATACCATACTCACGTACAGCACGATTTAATGCGCTATTACAAATCACAGAAATCATTGCACCAGGAACACCATGTCCCGTGCAATCTGCAACAGCAAATAACACCAAATTATCATGCGGTTCTAACCAATAAAAATCTCCGGCAACAATATCTTTCGGTTTATAAAGAATGAAATTTTGATTCAAATGTTCCGTGAATCGTATTTTATCTGGCAAAATTGCTTCTTGTATTCTTTTGGCATAGGTTATACTGTCTGTAATCTCCTTATGCTGCACTTTTAAAAGATCTTCGGATCGTTTTCGTTGAATTACTTGCCTTTTGAACTTAAAATTCCAGAAAATAAGGCCAAGGGCAAGTACGCCAATTCCTACGAAAATAAACTTACTAGAATGTGGCCATTGAAATAGTTTAAAAAGTGCACCAAGAACAATTAGATTTAATCCGAAAAAATCAATAAAACTTAACGCAAAAGTTTCGAATCTAGATTTTGAAAAAGGTTCCCATTTTAAATATTTATGTTTAACCTCGAGTGGACCAAAAGCGAAACAATAAAAAAGTACTCCAGTTAGCAAGGCGACACTTGTACCTGGAGATCGAAAATATCTAAGTAACAAACCAAGCACAACTAGACTGACGGCTATAACGAGATAAATAGTTTTTATTCTATTTCTTTTTTTTCGTGCTAAACCCATTGGAAGAAATGCTGCACCAAGAGAGGCCGCTGAACCGATAGATAGAATTAACGTTGATGATTGCCCAAGTGTTAAGTTATCCCCGTAATAAACAATTATAACTACCAGTAGTAAAAAAACTAATAAGAAGAAAACACCTAATTTCTTAGTCATGAGTTGTAAGCTTATCAATAAAGATAAACCTTTCTTTTACAATCAATACGTGAAATAAGTAGCACGTTGATAACCCCGATAAGAAAAAGCGCTAGAAATTTATAATGTCGTTGACGACGGTGAAGAGCATTAAGCCAAGAACTAAAACAATTCCTACAATTTGGACAATCATTTTAACGCGATAAGATAATTCACGTCCAATGATCGTTTCAGCCATAATGATTACAATTTGCCCACCATCTAAGGCAGGGATTGGAATTAGATTAGTAATTGCTAAAATCAAAGAAATTAGAGCGGTGATTCTCCAAAAACGCATGGCATCAAAATTAGATCCGTAAATCTTTGCAATCCCAATTGGACCAGTAACTGATTTTCTAAAGTCAATTTTACCTGTAAACAAAGCAGCGAGTCCAGCAATATTAACATTTAACATATCAATACTCTCTTTATAACCGTAAGCTATTGAACTCCCTACACCGTATGGTTCTGTTGGTTTCAAAGGGTTTGCAACCATAAAGCCAAGGGCACGAGTTGAGTCTGTAAAACATGTCAGATCATTCATCTGACCATTTCTCATTACCTCAACATTTAAGGTGTCGGAATCCGTTAAATTGAATACAATATTTTTAACATCACCAAAAGCATTCACCTGATACTCATTAATAGCTGTGATTTTATCGCCTGCTAACATGCCTGCCTTATCGGCCGCTGAGGTTGGTATAACTTCATCTACAACGGCATCAAAATTTGATACAGAATACAATAAAATGTCACGATTTTTATAGGTTGGTGGAATCACTACTTCCACTTCACTCCCATTTCGATCTATTGTTAATACCGTTTCAGCAAAAATATTTTTATTAAAAGAATCTTGAATTCGGATAATTTCTTTCCCGTTGATATGTGTGATTTTATCACCCGTTTGCATACCAAAGGCTTCTCCCTCTTCGTATACATACATTCCCTCAGTTAATTCTGTAGCTGGAACGTATTCCTTTTCTCCAAAATAAAGCACACAGGTAAAAATGATCAAGCCAACAATTAAATTAACGATAACTCCACCTAATAGTACAATAATTCTTTTCCAAGCGGCAAAAGATCTGAACTCGTCAGGTTTTGGTTCTTCCTTTAACTGATCCTTATCCAAAGATTCGTCTACCATTCCAGCAATCTTTACATAGCCCCCTATTGGCAGCCATCCGATTGAATATTCCGTATCACCTTTAGTAAACTTGAACAGCTTAAAGTCAAAAATATCCATAAAAATGACGAACTTTTCGACACGCATACCGAAAATTCGTGCGGCTAAAAAGTGACCTAATTCATGCAGGAATACAAGTAAACCTAGTCCTAGAATTAATTGGATTATCATTAACATATTCAGAAATTATCAAATTAAAGTCTGCAAAGTTAAACTAATTTTAAGTAAATACCGAGAAAGCGTCCAGATTCTTTTAGCCCCTCAATTGAGCGACTATTAGTGCGTTAGGCTACGTATTAATTGGTCGGATTAGACGAAGTAATTTTTTCGATCAAAAGTGAATTTTCAAATGTGTACTCCAAACCGCGTCTTCCACTTTTTCCAACTTCCCATCAATTTGCTCCAAAATGGTTTCTATCAGCTCCATTCCAAAGGAATCAGACTTCAACTGACTTTCAAATCCCACACCATTATCTCGATAAGAAAGCGTATACCCCATGCTTCTTTTATTAAGGCTAATACAAATTTTAGGATCTATGCTATTGTCTGCAAATGCATACTTAATTGAGTTGGTAATCATTTCGTTTACCGAGATACCCAGTGGGATTAAAGTTTGTACACTTAGCGCTTCTACATTCGAATCTACTTCAAAGGATAACTCGCGATCCAACGTATATGTCCGCATTGAATCCGTTAATTTCCTGAAATAACTTTTAGGTGCAACTGCTGCAAAATCATTTTGCATATAGATCATTTCATGAACAGCTGCCATACTATGAATTCGATTGATAGCGTCATCAAACGCATGGTCAATTACACTATTATTTTCCTCAGCCGCTTGCAATTTTAATACACTGCTTACAATTTGGAAGTTGTTTTTTACACGGTGATGAATTTCTTTTAGAAGCAATTTACGTTCGTCATTTTGTTTTTCGATTACTTTCTTTTGCTTTGTAATTGTGCGTAATCTAAAAAACAGTATAAACATGAAAATGCAGACTAAAATTAGCCCACCAAAAATAGCGTATGAAATGAATTTTTGCTGCTTTTCGCGCTCTGATGAAACTTCTAATTTTTTCTCATTCTCTTTATCTGCCAGCGCCTTTTCCTTTTCAATTTGAAAATCCATTTCCATTTGGCGCGTTGTCACTTTAATTTCTTCTCCAGAAATACTATCTGCCAAATGCTCATGTTTGCGGAAGTAGTAAAATGCATCTTTATAATTACCCGTTTTTTCGTTGAGTCGGTATAAGAGATTTGCAGCCCGTAATTTTGGTTGAACACCTCCACTTAGCTCTGCATAGTCATAACAAAGATTGGCATATTTTCGTGCTTCCACATATTGTTTTTCATTCAGATATGTAGACCCCATTTTTTGATAAGTATACGAGATCCATGTGTCATTTTTTAATTCGAGAAAAGTTTTCTCCGCCAATTTATAATGTTTAAACGCTAATTCAGGCCGATCCGTTTGGCTATAAACACCTCCAATATTATTATTAATCATTCCGGAACCATTCTTATTTCCTGTTGAATCACAAATCGCCAAAGATTTAAATTGATTTTCTAATGACTTTTCAGTATCGCCCTTTTCAGCATAAATCACGGCCAAATTATTAAGAGCATAAATCATTAATTCAGGTTCCCCTTCAAGTTGTTGCGACACTTCAAGTGCTTTATTAGAGTAATCTAGAGCCAAATCTAATTCGCACATCCCAAAATACAGACTACTAAAATTCAAGTAAAGAACTCCCAAATTTTCGCTTACGTCAAAAGCTTCATAAATTTTAAGGGCTTCATGATAATTATTAAGGGCTTTTGATTTTGCACCTCGATTATTTTCATAATAACCCAAATTTGAATACACATTTGCCAATTCAAAATAATAGAAGACACTCTCCTCCCGAGATAAAAACGATTTATTTATTCGGCTATTGATATAATCTTTAGCAAAAAGCGTATATCGTTCTGAAACGTCATCACTAGACATTTCATCTGGCAATAACATTATCCATCTTAGTTTTGAAGTATCTTCCTTAGCTTTAGAATACTCTATTAAACAAGAATCTAATAGATCAAATTCATTCGGATTTAACTGATCCAAATCAAGCGAATCTATTAAGTAAAAACCTTTATCGCCATAAGTTTGTGCATTGCAATTTATGCCGAAAAAAATCAGTATTGAAAATAAAACAGTATTTAAACGGTTTATGCTCATGACTAAAAGTCCTGACGCAAATATCTATCTTTTAGTCAATTAAACAAATAAATGCATTCATTTGTTCGTTTGATTTAAGAACTTTCGTTGCTATAAATAATAGTACACCTCAGTGTACATACCTAACCCGAAGCATTTAGCCCATTTAGTGGGGGATGAGCCTAATAAGCCACTTGTATAAGAATTATCGAATATTTCTTGCTTTTAATGGCTCATTAACCTCGCAATTGTTAAAGTTCTGTTATCGATCTGTTATAATTCTGTTATTGCTGAAAAACCCGCCAAATACTTTTATATCATTACGATTAAAACAATTCATATGCACATTTCCGCTTGGCTTACGTTCGTATTAATTAGCGGTTTGTTCAGCAATGCTTTAATGGCAGCGCCTCCTTCAACACTTCACGCAGATAACGGCAAATTATTAGACTTTGACGCAAGTAATTTTGATGCTGGAGAGCTTTATATCGGTGATGAAAGTTTTCCTTATTTTTCTTTTGTAAATAGAACGCATCAAGACGTTCGAATAAAAGCAGTAAAAGCAAATAATGGTTCTTATAACGATCCATTCCGATTGGTGAAAATTGACACAAATCATGTTATAAAACCTGGCCAAAGGGACACGCTGTTTTTTAAACGTTATTTCAGTTATTCGTCTCCCAAATTGGGTAATTATGATTTAAGTTTTACTGTTCAATTCATGAATTCGGACGTTAAGCAACATCTTAATATTTTTTGTATTCTCAAAGAAAACAAGGGTGAGGTTATTATGGATACTGTCTCACTACCAACTGCTGCTATTGGTGAAATTATCTCTTTTACATCTACTGTTAAAAACACAGGATCAGATACG
>JBLHOW010000046.1:0-49936 GCA_047623705.1 Crocinitomix sp. | reverse complement strand
TTATCTGAATTAGACTAAATGATTCATGGGTTTTGGGTTAAGGCCGCACTTTCTGAAAGTGCGGTCTTATTTTTGTTATACTCCGAAGCTTTAGCGAAGGAGTATCAATCATCATAAATCACTCGGAACATTGCTAGGTTTAGTCCTAATGTTACAGTCCATAAACCACCACTTAACTCTGGTAATACTTGCTCATATTTGGGGTTTTGATACATAACTTTTAAACCTATCCCATCTCTTACTGTTGTGCGTGAAAATCTCGAACTCACTGTGTTCTTTGCCTTTCTAAGACCGCCGTAAGAGAGTTCCATTCCAAATGTCCAAGGAGATTGTGATTTAAAGGAAGCAGATTTACCGTCGTTCTTCGGACCAATATTCGCAATTGATCGAATTCCAACAAGCGGAGTCACAGTGAAGTTTTTCTTAAAATCAAGGCAATACCCAAGTGTAATGTCTCCAGTCAACATAGTGAAACCACTTGTCCATAGCGTATCTTGATAAATATTCTGACGGAGCCCGGTCGCGGTTATCCCTCCCATGACATTTACAAATGCATTTTTATAATATACCCGCAATCCCAAATTGGCATACAAAATAGGAACTTTCATATAATTCCATAATTCCCCAGTTGGAATAAGCGTACCTAAATAAATTGGATCCATGCCTACTGCCCAATTCTTGACAGCATATTTTGGAAGCATATAAGTATTGATAAACGAGTTAAACTCAGAATCTTGATATTTTTCAATAAATTCTTCGGCATTTTTATAGGTAAGTGAATCAAGGTTTTGGCATTGTTCAAAATTCGCTTCCCAAACCTCTTTTGGTTTAGTTGACAGCCATACATCCCACAAGTTAAGAATCTTATAATCCATATAGAGCTGCAAAAAGTCTTTCACTTCTTCCGTCTGATTAATGGACAAAATTTCGCTTACAATTTCAGGTTTATAGTGCAACAAAAGAGTCCCAATTCGATATCCTAAACTATCTCCTCCAAATCGATTATAGCGCCGTACATTTTTGTTACTCGTTGTTTCTCTCGGATCAATTCGCTCAATTCGTTCCCCTTCTTCCAGCTCAAAACCATTATTACGAATTATTTCCAAAATACCGTCAAAATTATGTTGAATGAGATAAATACTCTCAATTTCGTTCAAATCCAAATAATGCTCTCCAGTTCCTATTGCAGATGCTCCCGCTAAACTTCCATTATATCCAGAAATCTTCATGGATTCATACCCATAATTTATTTGAACAGAATTTCCATTACCACTTTTTAATTGATGATATACATCTGAACGATAATGACTAATAACGTTTGTTAGCGAGTCATTGTATTGATAAATACGATCTTTTTCAAATTGTGCTAGACTTGTCCAGCCAGAGAAAAAACACATTATTACTAAGAGAAAACGACAATTCAATAATGAGACCATTTGCGGTGTTTTATAAAACGATTCTAAAACTAAATGAATTAAACCTAAATTCAGTATTGATTTGCGTAAATAACAAAAAATCGAATTCATTTCCTATCACAATTCCCTTTTCAAATCCCGATATAAACCGTAAATTTGCAGCATAAAAATTGCACACTATGGCCAAATATCTTTTAAAAAACGCAACATTGATTAACGAGGGGCAACGTTTTGAATCTGACCTTCTAATAAATGGGGAATATATCGAAAAAATTGCGTCTTCAATTTCTGACGAAAATGCCACGGTAATTGACCTTAGTGGAAAAATTTTGATGCCAGGAATGATTGACGACCAAGTGCACTTTAGAGAACCTGGTTTAACACATAAAGGCAATATCCGCAGTGAATCACGCGCAGCAGTTGCAGGTGGAATCACTTCTTTTATGGAAATGCCGAATACAAAACCAAATGCCCTTACGCAAGAATTGTTAGCGAATAAATACGACATTGCTTCCGATTCGTCTATCGCCAATTATTCCTTTTTTATGGGCGCAAGTAATGACAATATTGAGGAGGTATTGAAAACAGATCCTTCAACAGTTTGTGGTATAAAAGTTTTTATGGGATCATCAACAGGCAACATGTTGGTGGACAATGAAACTACCTTAACAGGGATTTTTTCAAAATGCCCAATGTTAATTGCAACGCATTGCGAAGATGAAGCGACTGTTCGAAAAAACTTGGCTTTATATGAGGCCAAATATGGTGCTGATATGCCAATTAAATATCACCCCGAAATTAGAAGTGATGAAGCTTGTTATTTATCCTCATCATTAGCCGCTGGTTTGGCTAAAAAATATGATACGCGTTTACATATCTTGCATTTGTCCTCTGCAAAAGAGTTGGACTTATTTAGAAATGATATTCCATTAACAGAAAAACGAATTACTGCTGAAGCCTGTGTACATCATTTATGGTTCTCAGACAAAGATTATGATGAAAAAGGAACCTATATTAAATGGAACCCAGCGGTAAAAAAACAAAGCGATCAAGACGCCATTTGGGAAGCATTGAATGATGATAGAATTGATATTTTAGCAACAGATCATGCCCCACATACGATTGAAGAAAAAGAAAATAACTATTTCAACGCACCATCAGGTGGACCTTTGGTTCAACATGCCGTTTTAGCAATTTTGGAAAAATCAAAAGAAGGTAAAATTAGTATTGAAAGAGCCGTTGAAAAAATGTGCCATGCACCCGCCCAATGTTTTAATATTCAAAAACGTGGTTATTTGCGCGAAGGATATTTTGCAGATTTGGTGGTGGTTGATCCTAATAGCTCACTTACAGTATCCAAAGCAAATGTTTTGTATCATTGTGGATGGTCGCCGTTTGAAGGCTTTACGTTTAGCCATACGATTGACACTACTTTTGTAAACGGAACAATCGTCTATGCAGACAATAAAGTGGTTGAAGGCAATACAGGACGCCGAATGACGTTTGACCAACGATAAATTGAAATGATTAAAAGATTGGGATATATATTCACGTTGCTGCTTTTATCTTGCGGAGGAGATTCTGCAGAGCAGCTTCCTAGCACTATTTTAGAGCGTGAGGCCTTAATCCCTGTAATTGTAGATTTGCAAATTTTGGAATCCCACTATCAACGGCAATTCGCAAGGGTTGACTTATATCGTGATGCTTTAGATTCCTCTTCTCAAACAATATTTACGGCCCACGGCATTTCGAAGGACCAATTTTCAAACAGTTTAAACTACTATGCCACCCAACCCGACACCTTGTTTATCATTTACGAGGCAGCTTTAGATTCTATTAAGTTTCGGATGAACGCCAATAGTGTTTCAGAAGATTCGGAGATTCAATAGTGTTTTAAGATTAAAGACTTTGTGCCTTCTTGCTTAAATTGAAGCATCAGTATTTCAGTTTAGCCCATGCTAAGTTTAGATAAATTCAAAATTATAGTCTTATGAAAAATAAATTGTTATACCTACTTTTTGCAACTTTCATTTTTGCCTCTTGCAGTAAAGAAAAGAAAACCGAAAATAACCTTATCGGAACATGGAACGCCATTGTGATGACGGCTGAAGATGATATAGATGGAACTCCATTAGATTTAATTGCAATGGGTGAATCAATGACACTGAGCTTTTTTGAATGCAGCGCTGGTGGGCTTTGCCCGATTACTGTTGTATTAAGTTTAGATGGCGATCTTGAAACGTTTGAAACACATTACGTAGTAAATGTCAGCGGTGAAACAATGGGGATTGTCATCACATTTGAAGAGGGAATTAAGATAATTGAATTAACAAGTGACAAATTAATTATAAGTACCCCGTCATTTGTTCATGGTAATAACTTATATGTAGAATTGGACAAAGTATAGATCTCAATTCAATACCAAGTAAAAAAAATCCTGTTTTTGCCAATAGGTCACCTAAAATTAAAAGGGAGATTAAGTTTGTCAAGAAGTATGCTTTTGCTCACCTACTTTCACTTTATACCTTCCGTTTTCATACTGAAAAAATTCGTTGGTTGGTAGCATAAATCCACTCCTTCGAATAGAATTAATTTTACAGTTTGAATAGGAGCACCAATTTGATAAGCGTTAATTTTTTTGATGAATAGCAGCGAACTGGACCGTGCTAAAAAGTGAGGAAGCTCCCGTAGGGAGATTGCTGACCTTTTCACGGTCTAGGAGAGCAAAGCCATCAAAAAAATATGCTAGCATGGATTAGCCGCCGGTAGCTAGAATTTTTCTTTCTTTTGTTTCAATGACAAAAGGAAAATATCTGTTAGTAGCAGTGTTCTGAATTTAGCTCAAATATAATCATGGCTCACCCAATTTAACAAACTTAATATCCTATTTATAGGTGATTGAGAGCCGTTTTCGACAAAACCGTCAGAAATGACGAATACAAGAAAGTATAGATCTCAATTCAATACTAAGCAAAAAAAAATCCTGATCTGTCAGCCTAAGGCGTACAAATCAAGATTTTCAACAATGCTTTTGACCATTATTATTTTACAATAATTCGATCATTCTTATTGTCATAATTAATGTGATAAACCCCTTGTTGAAGATTCGCGTAACTCACTTCGGAGTTAAACCCTTTCTTCACGATATTTCCAAAGGCATCAAAAATTTCATATTTCGTTTTAGCTGCTTTCCCATCAACTAAAAACTCAATCATTTTAGCCTCTTTTTTAACATTCAGCATAGGCTCATTCAATCCAATAGACATGAATGTTACCGACTGTGAAACTCTTTTTTTGCTGGTGTTATCAATTTGCGAAACGCGAATTGTATTTTCTCCAGAATGTGGTAAAACATTAAATGTGTAGTTTGAAAGTGCAGGAACACCTGTTCCATTTACTTCACCAACAACAACCCATTTATTCCATTTATACTGTTCAATTAAATAATTTAACTTTCCAGATTCATCCGTTGTGGACCATGTTAGCACTCCAGCCTGTGTGCATGCAATTTCTTGTAAAACAAACGTACTAGAGGGACGCAGCACCTCAGGATTTAAAAGCTTTGGTCTACATCCTAAATCATGCTCAAAAACAATAATAACTTCTTGCCCTACTTCAATGTCATATTCGCTTAAATCAATTTGAAAAGCGCTGGCATAAATATCAACCGGAATTATATCGCCGTTTAAAGTAACTTTATTAATACAAAACCCAAAGCCATCTTCATTTGCTGGACTTTGAACATAAAGTTTTTTACCTTGATAATGTCCCTGAATTGAAAAATTTGCATGTGAACTTAAAGAAATTCCAAAGAATAGAATAACCAAGACAAAAAGCCTTTTCATCCATTCACTTTGATATAATTTCATATTCTGCATATTTCTTTACTTTATATATTATAAGTGTTTAAACGTGGTAAAGGTACAAATAGTTGACGGAAAAGACAAAAAAAGCACTTCAAGTAAAAACTTGAAGTGCTCCTAAATCTTATCTTAACTCAATTTATTGATCAATTTTCCAGGCCAATCCAAGCCCAAATACTTCTTTAAATTGAACACGCGGTGCAATAGAGGTAACTCCTGATTCATCAGTAAACTTAATATCTACATCATCATCATAAATTAAATGTGTCGAAATAGTTGCAGATAAAAACTTCCACAATTTAATTTCTAACAAATTCTCCCAGTTCACATCAATTCGTGAAGGATTTTTCACATAATTAGAGAACAAGTCCAATTTAGTAGTGAATGTAATATTCGGTGCTAAATTAGTTTTATACTTCATTCTCAAATAACCTCCAAACTCAGGACGAAACATCTTTCCAGGATTATACTCCCCTGTCGAGGCATCAATAAAGGCTCTGTCTACTCCAAACGCGCCTGCATTTGCCAAAAGTGTATCATTTACAAATGTTAACTTGGCTGTGATTGGTGCAATGAACAAACTAAACTCACTGCCTTTTTTCATGACAGGTTTATAATCCATACCGATTGCTGTTAACCAATAAGCTGGAGCCAAAAAACCTGAAATCTCAGTAAAGTTATCACCTTCTCCATAACCTGCTGTCGTTTGAGTTCTAAAGTTAGTTAAGGCTGCATAATACCAAGTATCAGTCGCTTTTTGACCAAATTTTGACGTTATATCCAAACGATCATCCGTTTTAATCCACTTTTCATCAGCAATAAATAATTGATCGCCTTGATTCATTAAACCGTATCCAAAATCGAGAGAATTTTCCCATGTCATTGAACCTTTTTTCAAATTAGCGTATAATCCAAATAGGCTGTTAATAGAGACTGAATTTTGTCCCCCAGCTACCCAGTTTGTAAGACTAACTTGTGAACCGTTAAGGCCAAAATATCCGCCTTTTTTCCATCCATCAATCGTGTCTTTACTTACTTTTACTAGATCTTCTTCTCCTTCTGTTGTTTGACCATAAGCCAAAGTCGTTGCCAAACATATGGCTAACATTAGTACTCTTTTCATTTGATAATAATTTGAGTTATTATTTTATTTCTTCAACAAGTCTCTGATCTCACCTAACAATACTTCTTCTTTTGTTGGTGCAGGTGGTGCTGCTGGTGGTGCTGCTTCTTGCTTCTTTTTAGATTTGTTTGCTGCTTTCACAATCATGAATAATACAAATCCAACAATTATTAAATTAATCAATGCATTAATCCAAACACCATAACTAATAGCATTCTCTTTTACTAATGCAACTACTTCACTTCCATCTTCAGCTAATACCTGTGCTACTCCTTCAGTAAGCACGTACTTCATATCAGCAAAATCTACACCTCCTGTGAAATGACCAACGATTGGCATCATGATATTATCAACAAAGCCTTTAACAACTAATCCTATTGCACTTGCTAGAATCACCGCGATTGCAAGATCTAATACGTTTCCAGTTAGTATAAATTTCTTAAATTCTTTTAACATTTTTCTTGTTTTAAATTGGTTTACGGCTCAAATGTACGGAATTTGAGTAATACCCAATCGCTCTTTATCGTTGAGATGCGCGCTTAGGTCGACGAAGCACATTAAACGATTTAAATGCCGAGATTTGAACAAACCGTTAAAAATTGATTTCTGAGCAAGAAAAAATGCTATTTTTAGGCTCCAAGGCGGTAAATGAAGGAAACGGATTTCATAAAACAGAATAAGAAGAAGTGGGCTAGATTCGAAAAATTAGCCTCGAATAAGAGCAATGACCCTGACGAGGTCTCTGAATTGTTTACAGAAATCACTGAAGATTTATCCTACGCCAGAACATTCTACCCCCGCCGATCAGTTCGTGTATACCTGAATCAACTTTCGCAAGGTGTTTTTACAAGCTTATATCGCGCACGGAAACAGCCAATTGGTAATTTTGTTAAATTTTGGACCGAAACAGTTCCTTTAGAAGTATACCGCGCACGCCGTAACATGCTTGCTGCATTTCTATTTTTTGTATTGGCAATAATCGTTGGTGTTGTATCGCAACATTATGATGCCAATTTTGCCAGTATTATTTTGGGAGACGATTATATAACCCTAACTGAAAAAAATATTGCAAACAATAATCCATTGGGTATTTATGGCGACTCACCGGGCGGTTCCATGTTTTTCCAGATTACCGTTAATAACATAATGGTGTCATTTTATGCATTCGTAGGTGGAATTTTATTTACCCTAGGTACGTATTGGGTAATGCTGCAAAATGGTATTATGCTCGGCGCTTTTCAATGGTGGTTTAAAGGTAAAGGACTTTTATTTGCATCTTTTTTAGGGATTTGGATTCACGGAGCGTTTGAAATTTCAGCTATTGTTATTGCAGGTGCCGCTGGTTTAACGGTCGGTAACGGAATTATATTTCCAAAATCATATTCAAGGGTACAATCCTTAGTTTTTGCGGCAAAAAGAGGACTCATAATCATGTTGAGTTTGATTCCATTTTTCATTATGGCTGGTGCTTTAGAGAGCTTTGTTACGCGCTGGTACAGAGAAATACCAGTTATCGTTAAACTACTCATCATATTTGGTTCATTTTCTATTATCATTTTCTATTATGTCATCTACCCTTTCATGGTGGCAAAAAAATATCCCGATAAGATTAAGGTAACAGAGATACCACGTTTTATTCCAAAACGTAAAATTAATTGGTTTAAGATTCGAAAACCAGGCGAAATATTTACCGACACTTTCACTTTGCTCATTAGCAATATGACGCGGTTATCACGTATTTTCTTTAATCTAATAAGTCCTATAATTATTGCTTTGGTTGCTGTTATCTTTTATTTTGAACACCAACGTTTTAATTTTAATATGTATTGGTACCACACCTTTGGTAGTTTGTTTGGAACTGGTAGTGATTTTGAATATTATAAGTTATTTGGCTGGTGTGTTCCATTCGCCATGCTCATTGCTGCGGCATATTTTGTAATTATCGATAAACGGGAGGATAATTTATTGGGTAATTATTTAAGATTTATGGGGAGACATTTTATTTGGCTATATATGTATGCCTTGCTCATTTACAGTATTTTCTTATTCTCCCCTGGCGTGCTCTTATTCTTCGTGATTTTAATTGGTCCATTTTTAAATGCAATACCATCCATTATCATATATGAAAAGACAAACTTTTTTACAGCCCTTAGTCGTTCCTTTGATCTAGGGAAAGGTGGTTATGGAGATTCGCTTGTTTCTTTTTTAGCCTTGGTGGCCATTACCGTTATTTTCTTCTTCATACTGCACAATCCAGTTGCGGGCATTATGATGATTATAGATGATTTCTTAAAACAAACCTTAATTACTGTAGTAGATGATTATAGCGTAATTATTGCAATTGTGCATGTGGCCATTTATATGCTGTATTTCTTTTTTATGCTGAGCATTTGTATGATTTCTTTTTCACTAAACCACCATTCGGTGCAAGAACGAAAAACTGCCAAAGGCTTATATGAACGCTTGGGTAAATTTGGCCAAAGGAACCGTAATTATGAAACTGATTTAGATTTTGACTAAGCTAATAACCATAGCGCTTTTATTTTGGACTGGTCTTTCATTTGGACAAGGTGATGAAATCTATGACCATGGTTTAGATCAGGATAAATGGCAAGACATACGAGACGGAATTAGATACGAAGGCCAAGAAGAAGGACCTGGGCGCGAATGGACGTATGAATCAAACCAAGACTATGAGCGTGAGCTGCGCGATTATGAAAGAGGTGAAGGTGGTGGTGGCAACGGCGGCGGCGGATATGGCGGCGGTGGTGGCGACGGAGCTGGCCAACGTTATGATGGTACTGAACAACGACAGCAAGAAAACTACAACCAACCCCCCCCAACGCAACGCTCGAATTATCAATCTCCAAGTTTTGGTGGACTTTCATGGTTGGGATATCTCTTACTTGGTGTTTTTGCATTGGGACTCATTTACCTAATTTATTACCTATTTATTAATGCCGAGCGCAAGGGTTCTAAAATAAAAATTGGCGTTGACGAATTTAATATTGAGGATGTAAACCCAATAGAAATTCCTTTAACAGAATTACAGCGCTTACTCCAAGAAGCGCTTAACAAAAAAGATTACCGAGGCGCAGTGCGAATCTACTTCATGTTTATTGTGCGCGATTTGGCTGAGAAAAAATATATTAAATGGGAAAAGGAAAAAACCAATTTCCATTATTTACGTGAAATGTCTGGCAAAAATGAGTTTAATGACTTCAATATTTCTGTTAGTTATTTTGAAATTATTTGGTACGGAAAAAGAGAATTGGACGCGGATAAATTTGAACAAGTCAAACCTGCTTTCACACGGTTTTTAGATAAATTGGGAGTTAAATAATTGAACAAGTATAGTAAAATAGCGATTGTTGGTGGTATGGTACTTTTACTAGTAGCGTTACTTTATTTCTTTGGCTTTCGTCAAAAGAATGACACCTATATTACAGATGATTGGAGCATGACATATGATCCGGCGGATAAAGGACCGTATGGAACTTACATGCTCAAAGAATTGCTAGACACAACAGGCTTATTCGGTAATTTTTTGGAATTAGACGATAATCTAGAAGAAATTTTAGAAGATGATCCTGATGTGAACGACATTTACTTTTTTGTAGGCGGTGAAAATTATCTGTCCGATTCTTCCACCAATTTTTTAATGGATTTTATTCGATCAGGAAATACTGGATTTATATCTACGGAAGAATTCCCATATACTTTACTCAATTTAATTTGTTACGATCCTGAAGATATTTTTGCAGCGGAGGTAATTGACTCTTCTCAGTTTTTTAAATTTTCCCATAATAATTTTGAAGGCAAACGTTACGAATTCAAATATATCAACAACAACAAGATACAACAAAAGACGTGGGATTATTTTGATGTCAATGCCTTCTACTTGTATGAAGATAACGACACGTTATCAAGCCTAGGATCAAATAACCATGATCAAGTCAACTTTATTAAAATAAGATACGGAGAAGGACAACTTTTTCTGCATTCTAACCCCTACGTATTTACCAATGTCAGCATGATGAAACGGGACGGTTTTCAATATGCCGAAAATGTTTTAAAACATGTTCCACCTGGCAGAGTGCAATGGGATAAGTACAATTTGAGGTATCACAGAAAACAATCTAGTGGTAATGAAGATGACGGAGGCGGTGATGGTGAAAAACGGGAGAGTATTTTGCAGTTTATTATGAACAACCCTCCCTTGTTGTGGGCTTTTCTAATTCTGCTTATTGGTGGAGTTTTATATGCATTATTCAAAGGTAAACGGATGCAAAAAATTGTCCCACCAAGTGAATCAAAAGAAAACATGTCTTTGCAATACATCAACACTCTGTCTTCTCTTTATTTACAGGAAAAGAAACACAATAAGTTGATTAAACTAAAGGAGAAAACCTTCCTTAATTTTATTGCTGAACGTTACTATATACATAGCAATAAATTAGACGATAAATTTTTCACAAAAGTGGCCTCCAAGTCACATATACCAAAAGAAGATATAATCGATATTTTTAAAACATTTAATCGGCTTGAACGCACGCCAGAAGTTTCTGACCAAGCGTTAATCCAGCTGCATCAAAAAATTGAAAATTTTTACAAAAACTGTAGATGATGGAAGAAAATAATAACAATCAACCTGAAGAGAATAACGAAGAGCAAAACGTGAACCCAACAGGTACAAGTGAAAGTCAAACACCTACACCGAATGAAAGTGCTGAGGATGTGCCTTCAATTGCGGATAAAATTGAACAAGGTGCTTATACATCAGAAGCCAGCGCTTTATTTACACCTGGACTTAATTTAGGTTTTATCAACAAAAAGGTAACTGCCACACGCGAACAAATTGGGAACTTTGTAATTGGGCAACACGAGATGGTTGACTTATTGCTTATTTCTATTTTCTCAAATGGACACGTTTTATTAGAAGGTGTTCCGGGAGTTGCAAAAACGTTAACTGCTAAAGTTTTGGCTAAAACACTATCTGTCGATTTTTCTAGAATTCAATTTACACCCGATTTAATGCCTTCAGATATTATAGGAACCTCTGTTTATAACATGAAAGAGGGAACGTTTAGCTTTATGAAAGGCCCTATATTTTCAAATATCGTATTGATTGATGAGATAAACCGTGCACCTGCAAAAACACAAGCTGCCTTATTTGAGGTAATGGAAGAACGTCAAATATCCTATGATTCTAATGTGTATAAAATGAGTTTCCCTTTCCTTGTTTTGGCAACTCAAAATCCGATTGAGCAAGAAGGAACATATAATTTACCTGAAGCCCAATTAGACCGTTTCTTATTCAAAATAAAAATTGACTATCCTTCATTAGAGGATGAGCATGAGATTTTAAAACGTTATAAAAACAATATTAAGTCACCTTCATTAGATAATGTTCAACCCGTTTTTACTGCGAATGATTTGCAGGAAATTCAAGATTTGGTCGAGAAGGTTAAAATTGAAGATCAAATTTTAAAATACATTGCTCAAATAACTAATGCCACACGAAACCATGCTAAGTTATATTTGGGTGGATCTCCAAGAGCATCCTTATCCATGTTAAAATCGGCTAAGGCTTTTGCCGCTATTCGAGGCCGTGACTTCGTTATTCCTGATGATATTCAGTTCGTAGCACCACATGTATTGAATCACCGTTTAATTATGACGCCAGAAGCTGAAATGGAAGGCATGTCAATTGAAGAATTAATCAAAGAAATTGTTCACGAAATTGAAGTGCCAAGATAAGTTTATTAAATGCGAATACTAAGAGGACTTTTCCTATCATATCGATTTTTTATAGCGTTAGTTATTGTTGCGTTTGTATTTGTGTACGGTTTTGTATCACCTATCTTTTTTGTTGTTGGGCAAGCGATTTTAGTACTCGTATTATCGATTCTTGCGCTTGAAATATTCATTCTTTTCGGTAAGAAAAAACCAGTTGAAGCTACGCGGAATGTCATGAATCCACTTTCATTGGGAGACCAAAACAAAGTGAAAATTGTAGTGCAAAACCTTTATAACTTTAGTGTATCTGCTATTATATATGACAATGCTCCTGTTCAGTTGCAATTGCGCGATTTAAGCTTTAGTGATACTCTTTTACCCAATAAAATTAAGTCTTTCAGTTATGAAGTTAGACCGACAGAACGAGGTGAATATCAATTTTCAGATATTTTTGTTTACGTTTCGACACTAACACATTTTGCACAGCGTAAAGTTGTTGTAAAATCGGCTGAAAAAGTAGCGGCCTACCCTTCCATTATTCAGATGAAGCAATACGAATTAAAGGTATTTGCTAAAACAGCCATGTCTGGTATTAAAAAAATTAGACGCTTAGGTCATAATAATGAATTTGAACAGATAAAAAATTATGTTCAAGGTGATGATTTTAGAACCGTGAACTGGAAAGCCACAAGCCGCCGTAATGAACTAATGGTAAATCAATATCAAGATGAACGTGCTCAGCACATTTATTCTATTATAGATAAAAGCCGAAGTATGCGAATGCCTTTTAATGAATTAACCTTATTAGATTACGCAATTAATTCAACCTTAGCATTTTCAAATATTTGCCTGCGCAAAGGTGACCGCGCTGGCTTAATGACTTTTTCGGATAAGTTGGGTAGTAAATTAGCCGCCGAACGTTCTGGCAAGCAACTACAGCGAATAATGGAGCTGCTTTACAAACAAAAAACGCGGTATTTAGAAGGAAATTATGAAATGTTATTCCACGGCATTCGCAATCATATTAAAGGCAGAAGTTTATTAATGTTATATACCAATATTGAGTCTGAATATGCCTTAAAACGAATCTTACCACTCTTAAAACGCATTAATCAATTACATGTGCTTTGCGTTATTTTCTTTGAGAATACAGAGGTTGCAAAAGCAGCGCAAATGGAACCTGTTTTTGTACGCGATATTTATTTTAAAACCTTTGCTGAAAAATACGGCATGGACAAAAAGAAAATTGCATTAGAATTACGTAAAAATGGAATTCAAACGGTTTTAACGACACCAGAAAAATTAACTGTGGATACCATTAATAAGTATTTAGAGTTAAAAGCTAGAGGGGTTATTTAGATATTAGAACAAAGATTAAAGACTTTGCTATTTCTTAGAATATGATTCCAAAATTAGATCTAATTAAAAGAATTGTGACACATGGTGAGTGTCAATTCAAGGATGAAATATTAAAGGAACTTGAAAACTTTATTCAAATTGGATGTGTTAACAGTCATAAAATTTCCGAAACAAGTCGTTTCCAAAAAAATTGAACTAACGAACTCAAGGGTGCATGGACAGACTGTCGGTTTTATTTGTCGAATAAGGAATTAACTAAAATTATCCGCTAAGAACAAGAGGTTATTTCCCCCTTACAATTTGAATTGTTCCTTGCCCTTCAACTTTAGTGCTATTGTCTGAAAGACCTGTGTAAACATAAAAGTAAACACCATCCTTGCAAGGATCACCATTCATATCCATACCGTCCCAACCGTCTGTAATAGCATTGAATTCTCCAACCTGCACACCCCATCTGTTTACAATGACACAGTTAAACTCAGCAATGGAAGCCGATTTAAATTCAAAGGTAAATTCATCATTAATTCCGTCACCGTTCGGCGTGAAAATATTTATTATGGGCGTTACCAAGGCTTCATAAATAGTGATCATTTTACATGCGGTATCAGTGCATCCATTCTTATTTAAAACAACCAAACAAACCTCCATTTCATACGAATTACCGATTGATCCATAAATGGTATCATATACCTCAAAATAATTGTGTGTGATTTGCCAATCCGCATTGGGTGAATTCAAATTCCAAAAGAAAGTAGTGTCTGCAGAAGGATTATTCGGATTTGCATAATTCTCAGAATTATTCACAAATTCAACATCTACTAAAGCTGTTCCTTGACAATCTTCATTGAGTTGATCAGAATTAACAGTGAAAGCAGCTACTGGATTTAACGAATCTAAATACAAAGTCTGTTTTAAAACACAGCCATTTGCGTCTGTCATAGTCAACTCATAATTACCTGGATTTAAACCACCCCATGTAGTACTGATATTGGTTTCTCCGTTGTCTAAATTTGTCCAGATATAATTATAATCTGGCGTGCCGCCACCTGCAGCACCAAAAATAACACCATTGCCACTTTGGTATTCATGTAAACGACAATAGGCATGTTCGAAACCAAATTCTGAAAACAGCATTGAATCAGGTTCTGTTACCGTAAAATCCAATACTGTAGAGCAACCGTTTTCATCATTAATTGTTACAGTATAATCACCTGCACCCAAAGCCCAAGTAGAATCTGCTCCTATTCCCTCAACTCCAGACGGATTTGGACTCCAAAAATAACTTATAGCATCCAGTGACCCAGTTGCATTAAATACATTATCAATCCGTGCCCAACCCGTTTCATCACCATGGCAAGGAGGATCAGTCACTGTAATTTCCGCATCTAATTGATTGGGTTGTCCAATAAATATAGAATCTATTGCCGATCCACAGCCAGAATCATCTTCAACTTCAAAATAATACCAACCTGTTGGCAGTTCATTTGCTGCATTACTATTATCGACATTAATCAATTCTCCATCCGCATTTGTTATTGTGAACGTTGGATCTTCTAATCCATCCGGAATATTGAGCACGATTGATCCGTCTGAAAACCCAAAACATGTAGGCTCATTTACAATAGCGTCAATCGAAATACCACCAATAATAACAGTAATTGAAAACTCACTAAAACAACCTGTTATATCTTTTACAGTTAGGGTAACGGTATAGGTTCCTTCAGTGTCAAATGAATGAAAAGGATTTTCATCTGTAGAAGATCCACCATCACCAAAATTCCAACCCCATTCAATGATATCTAATCCGTTATAAATCAAATCACTCGTAGAATTGTCAAAGAATCCAATTTCTTCTCCGACACAAGCAGTTGTAACGCCATCAATGGTATGATCTGTTGTAAAATCTACAACTCTATATGAACAAACTGTTTGAACATTCCACGATCCACCAGTACCAGCTGTCCAACCAAAATAAACTTCAGGATCGCCATCAAAAAATAAAGTTGTTAAATCACCGGTATATGTAAACATACTTGTTCCGTCAAAAAAGATCTCTAAATCAAAACTAACCGGGTCCCAAGTCACACGAAAAGCATGATTTGCGCCATCTTCCACATTGCTTCCTAAAGTAATTGCAGCAACTAAATCATGTGCAACGGCTCCATCAGAATGCATTCCAACATGATCATCTACCAAATCCCCATTTTCTACATTATACCATGTATCCACCTCAACCCCAATAGAACTTAAAATCCCATCATAACCCAAGCCACCTCCACCACCACCTGGATCACCAGGAAGTTTACGAATAACAAATACAATTCCATCTGCTCCACCAGCGTCAATATCTCCCAAATTCACATCAAAAGTAAAATCAAATGAATTGGTTAAGTCAATTGAATTTGGGCTCCAAATCGAACCCGCTTCATAGGTCAATTCATCCGTAAGCTGATAACAATCACATGTACCTGTAGTTGTACCGTAGGTATCCATTTGCGCATGTACAGACATTGTGATAAACAGACATGTAACGATTAAACAAATTGCTTTCATATTATAGTAAATCAGTGTTGAACAACAAAAATATATAAATCGTTCAAATTAACAAATACAATAATAGTGAAAAGCGCAATAAGCATTCAAGTTAAGAATAAAGATAAAAGAGGAAAGACTAGCGCCCTATGATAATGGCCTAATGAATAATACTAATAATTAGCTTTGTAGAATTCAAGATACTGCTCAATGTCTTTAGCTTTAAAAAGTTCGCTAAAGTTTTTAGTATTTATGAGGCATATTTCGTAGTCAGTTGCCATACTTTTAATGGTTTCCTTTGCCTTTTCAGATCGGAAAGAATTAATATATGCTTCTGCCCGTGTTAAGTCCTTAAACGATCTAACCACTAGAATCTGATGGGTGTCACCCAATGGGGCGTCTTGCATAGAAAGTCCGTCATTTTTGAAAAAGACACCATTAAAATTAGAGATTTTAATTTTAGATTCAGCCACGTCTCCTTTATCTGCAGGAACAACGAGCATGAAAAAATGTTTCGAATCAGGATCATACTTATAAGGCGATTTTACGCCAGGATCAGGTGCAACAATTGCAGCGCCGCCTTTAATTTGGTCCAAATAAATTTTAGCTTGAATCCCTTCTTCAGAATCTGGTGACAATTGATAGAGTTTTGTCAACGGATCGGAAATAGCATCTTTATTACCAGGGCTAACCTTACTCACAGCAAATGCTTTCAACAAATAATACTTCTCTAAGAATTTGTTCTCTGAATCATTTGTAATAACGTCGTTGCATTTTGAAATCACGACGCCATAACTTCTTCTGCGGTAATTTCTCATTACGCCAGAATACTCATTCAATTCTTCTCTGTCCTTTAATTCTTTCTTTTTAAGATAATCTGGGTCCTGTAAAATTTGAGCAATTTCACTCTCACCATGCTCCTTTAAAATGGTGGATTTATAACCATTTGCCTTCGCACTACCATTTTTCTTATTGATTAAATAAAGTTGATATAAAGCTGGTAATACTTTTGGATGTTGAATATTTCGATCTAAAACAGCTTGGAAATAATCCATAGCTTCGTTTTCCTCTTTCAATTGCTCTTTATAGATTATCCCTAATGAATAAAGGGAATTTAATATGCGCAAGTTTGACGAATCTAATGCAGGTTGCGTCAAAGGAATATCCAGCAATAACATGTCAACCGTTAATTCATCAACAACGACACTATCAATTAATTCGCCATCTTCGTCTACCAAGTCATTAAATGAATTTTTATTCGTACGCCTCCAATTATCCTCTAGCTCACGCTGACCCCAAAGTCCTCTAAAATCATTAAAACCTGACGCTATCAATTTTGGATTAGAAAAATATCCCTTTCCTTTCTTTACGCCATTTCCACCGCCGCCTTGTTGGTTATTAATTCTTGCTTGTTGTGCTAATAAACGTTGTTCTTCTTCAAGACGTTTACGTTCTTTCTGTGCTTCAATATCTTTAATTGTTTTCTTCAAGAATTTTTCACGTTCTTTTGGCGACATTATGGCAATTCGCTGTACACTATCTTCAAACTCAACCAATTCATAATTGTAAACCAAATCTGCCAAGCCAAGTGCTTTGTTTTTCAACATTTCATAGCCGTCATAATCCTCAGGTAAGGCTTGCACACAACTGTCATAATATTTCTGTGCGCTCAAGTAATCACGCTCTTCAAAATGAATATCTGCCAAACGCAAATAGCTTAACCCTTTTTGACGGTTATTTTTAATGGACCATAAAACAGAATTAGTATAATTTGATTTTGCACTAACCACATCTTTCTGCTTCATATCCAGTTCGGCCAAGGCATAATAAATTTGATCCTTATACTCAATATTTTTACCGTCTTTCAACATTTTATTGAGTTCTACTACCAACTCTTCTGTATTTCCAGTTGAAGTTAAAGCGTTCTTAATTTTTGCTTTAAAACGCATTTCATACGGTGCATTTGATCGGGTTACTTTAGCAAAGTACTTAGATGCTTGTTCGTTATTTCCTTGTTCAGCATACAATTGACCTAAAGCGAACATATGGCGCGCTCGTCTTTTTTTATCTTTTCCAATTTCTATAGCGTTTTCTAGATGTTCTATTGCTTTTTTATTTTCGTCCTGAGCCAAATATAAATCTGCCATGGCAATTTCATAATCTACCTTTAATCTTTTTGGAAATTCCGCTGGCTTTTTGTCTTTCTCCTTTTTCCCTGCTTTTTTGGCTCTTTGCTTCTCTAGTTTAGACGGTTTCTTTTTCTTTTCTTTATTCTCTTTTTTCGCTTCTGTGGTTTTAATAGATTGTTCAACCATTTTTAAAACGCGCTTTGCTTGCGGAAATTCACCCATAGCAATATGCGTTTTAGCCAACCAAATTCGTGCTTCGTACACGGATTCTTCGCCACGGTAAAAATCTGATTCAGATATGTATTGTAATTTTTCTCTAGCTTCCTTATATTCTCTTTTGATATAATAAGCCTGTCCTACGACCAACCAATTGTCATCAATCCATCTGCAATTTTCGTTGGATTTCTTTTTTACCAGTTCCGGATTTGGCATACTGTGACGTACAATAACCTTTGAACAACGCTCAATAGCATCTTCCAATTCTGGATATACATTGGGAGCATCCAGTTCTGTCGGATATAAATCTAAAGGAATAACATCAATATAATCTTCTAGATAGCCTTCGCGGTAACCCTCAAGCATTTCATCAATAATAACACCTGCATTATAATAACCATTATAACGGGCATTCATATTGTGATATCCCTTATTGATAAGGGCATCTTTTTCTGTTGAGCATGAAGCCGCTATTAGCACCATAAAAATGCTGATAAAGGACTTAACGTATAGGGGTTTAATTTGCATTCGCGTGTCTTATTCGACTTCTATTAACTCAAAAAGAACAAAAATATTTTAATTTCTTTAATTACCATCAATTTAGATCATTTAATTAGCATGTTTAGCGGTTAAAATTAACGATTGACACAACGCACTGGTTATTGCAAATTAAATCTGATTAAGTAAAGTAGACGTTTGCCGCAAATTCTATCACACTATAATTGCCGGCTATTGCACGTGGAGGTGAGGGATTAGCACATCAATTACTACTGAGCTAAACCAAAATTCGATAAAAAACTATATTTATACTTCTATGAAATTAAAAAAAGTGAAAATGAAAAAAATCCTAACAATTTGTGCCTTGTGTTTATTTTTTACGCAGGCAAAAGCGCAAGCAGTCGTTGATACCTTTTATTATACGGGTGCAGCAGAATTATTTGTTGTAGAAGCTTGTATGGGCCCAATTACATTTGAAGTAATTGCTGGCAGTGGCGGAGACGCGAATGCAGCCGAAGGGGGTAATGGCGGAAGAGTTCAAGGAACCATGACCTTTGCAGCAGACGATATGCTTTATATTAATGTAGGAGCTGCAGGCATTGATGGCTCCATAGATTCTGACGGTGTATCAGTCGGTTCGGGCGGTGTTTTTAGTTATTCTACCTGTGGTGAAGCCGGAACAGGCGGAGGTGCTTCCGACATTCGATTGAATGGTGAACTATTAGAAGATCGTGTTGTAGTTGCCGGAGGTGGCGGCGGCGCTGGTGGATATGACCCAGAGCCTTTAGCCGGTGGTGATGGTGGTGACCTAATTGGTGGTATTGGTGTAAACTGGCCTACTTGGCCAGATGCCGGTGGAAAAGGAGGAACACAAGTTACAGGTGGCGCACAAGGTGTAGCATGTTGCGATTGTCCAACTTATACTACTGATGGAACTTTGGGACTGGGTGGTGAAGGATCTGGCGATTGCGCTGGTGGTGGCGGCGGCGGCGGCGGTTACTACGGCGGTGGCGGAGCATGCTTTAGTGGCGCTGGAGGTGGAAGTAGTTATACGGATCCTGCCGCAATAGGGGTTACACATATGCAAGGTTATCAAAACGGTGAAGGAATGATTATTATTTCCTATGTTCTTTCTGCGATTGAAGCGAGCTTTGAATTAACTGTTTGTAATGAAATGGTTAGCCCAAGTGGTTTATATACTTGGACAGAAACTGGCGTTTATATGGACACAATTGAAACTGTTTCAGGTTGCGATAGTGCAATGACTTTTGACTTAACGGTTAATTTGGCTTCAGAATATAGTGAAGAACTAACGGTTTGTGAAAGTTTTACTAGCCCAAGCGGATTATATACTTGGGTTGAAACTGGCGTTTATATGGATACAATTGACAATGCTTCGGGTTGTGATAGTGTCATGACCTTTGATTTAACGGTTAATTTCCATAGTACATCCAGTGAATCAATTTCAGCTTGTGACTATATGAATAGTCCATCAGGATTGTATACTTGGACAGAAACGGGGGTTTATATGGACACTGTTGACAATGTCTTTGGATGCGATAGCGTATTGACCATAGATTTAACCATTAACACAGTTGACGTTGGAATTACCATTGTTTCTGAAATTGAACTAATGGCAGATTTGGCAGGAGCAACTTATCAATGGATCAATTGTCAAGATAATTCTGAAGTATCTGGGGCAACTGATCAAAATTTCGTTGCAACTGATAATGGTGAATATGCCGTTGTAATTACTGACGGTGATTGCACTGACACGTCTGATTGTGTAACGATAAGCACGATTGGATTGAATGAAAATAACCCACTAAATGGTATTTCAATTTCTCCAAATCCATTTGATCAATATTTTACATTGACGTTTGATAATCAACCTGCAAATGCATTGATTGAAATTAGAGATATTAGCGGAAAATTGATTTATCAAGATATTGCAAATGAACCGACAGAGGAAATTTCATTTGAAGGCGAAGCCGGAACATACTTCATCACTGTTACATTTGACGAGGGACAAAGAACACAGAAAATAGTGAAGCGATAAAAGGCACGCAATTAATATATTATAACAGTCCTGTCCGCCTAATGCGGGTCAGGGCTGTTTTTTTCACAACCCTAAGTTCACCTTAATACGATTCATTAACTCATTTGGCGCTTCCCAAATACTCATATGTCCTGTATTTTCAATTGTTTGAACTATTGGCAGGCTGTTGAGCAATGCCAATTCCTGTTTTAATTTGCTTGTTTTCACAACAGTATCCAAACTTCCATGAATCATTTTTACTGCATGCTTTTCCATTAATTCACCATTATGCAATCGATCACGCATACCTGCTGTGCTTGCTATAATTTCGGATGACGGCATGCTTGAAGCTTGCGCTATTAAATCATCAATAGTTGCTTCACAACTCGCGCGATTCTTTGCGGCAAATAAATTAGGAATAGCTTCATTTATCAAACGCATTTTATTGCGTTCAACAACTGTCACCACTCTATTACGGTCCTTTTTTTTTCCGATTGTATCATCCCAAAAATTAGAATGCACCAAGGTTAATTGCATTGGCCGTTTTTTCAGGAGTTCAAGACCAACATATCCACCCATAGAATGTCCAAATACATATGGATTATTTAATCCTTCAGCTTTGCAAAGCGCATCAACGCAATCTGCCATAAAAGCCATGGAACAAATCTCAGCGTCAAAACGACTTTCACCATGACAAGGTAAATCCACTAAAATGGTTTTGAAACCTAAGTTTGAAATTTCCGCCGCAATGTCATTCCACATGCTATGGTTTTCTAAGAAACCATGTAAAAAAATTACAGGGTCACCTTTGCCGGCGACCCTGTAATGCATTTTAATATTATTAAATTCTATTATTTTCACTTAAGAATTCATCAAATCCTCAATTTCTTCTGCTTCAATTGGAATGTTACCCATTAAATTTAAAGGATCTCCAGAAGGCTGAACAATTAAATCATCTTCAATTCTAATCCCTAAATTTTCCTCTGGAATATAAATCCCAGGTTCGCAAGTAAATGCCATTCCCGCTTCAATAGGTTCTGTCCACAATCCTAAATCATGTGTATCTAAACCAATAAAGTGTGACGTGCCGTGCATAAAGTATTTTTTATATGCCGGCCACTTCGGATCTTGATTGGTAATATCAGTTTGGTCAATTAAACCTAAACCTAACAATTCGCTTTGCATTAATTTACCTACTTCAATGTGATAATCAACCATGAATACACCAGGAACTAACAATTTTTCAGAAGCCGTTTTAACACGTAATACAGCATTATAAACATCCTTTTGTCGTGCCGTAAATTGGCCGTTTACAGGAACACATCTTGTTAAATCAGATGCGTAATTAGCATATTCTGCGCCAAAATCCATTAAAATAACATCACCATCATTACATGGTTGGTTGTTTTCAATATAATGCAATACACATGCATTTTTACCAGACGCTATAATTGGTGTATATGCAAATCCTTGTGATCGGTTAATTAGAAACTCATGCATTATTTCAGCTTCAATTTCATATTCCATTACACCGGGCTTTATAAAAGATAATATTCTTCTTACAGCTTTGTCCGTAATGTTACAAGCGTTTTGCATCAGCTCAATCTCAATTGGATCTTTCATTGATCTTAGGCGGTGCATAATTGGTGCACTTTTTTTGAATCCGTGCGCAGGGTAATCCGCTTTCAATCGCTTAATGAATCGATCTTCACGCGTTTCAACCGTAGTATTAGCTCGTGTATGTTCATTTGTATTGATATAGATATTGTCGGCCTGGGCCATTACAATTTTTAAGATCGTATCTAATTGATTTAACCAAAAGACATTTTTAATCCCAGCGGTATCAAATGCAGCTTCCTTGGTCAACTTTTCGCCTTCCCAAATCGCAATCAACTCACTCGTTTCTTTCAAGAACAACATTTCTCTGTGCTCCTCAAGGTGTGCATCTGGAAAAAGCATTAAAATACTCTCTTCTTGATCTACCCCAGACAAGTGAAAAATGTCTCGGTGCTGTTGAAACGGCATTGCACTGTCTGCACTTATTGGAAAAATATCATTTGAATTAAAAATAGCAATGGATTTTGGGGCCATTGCACTTATAAAGTTTGCTCTATTTTTAATAAAAAGCGTTTTATTTATTCTTTCGTATTTCATAGTTTGAATGTGATTCTCTTAATGTCACTAATAATTAATCGGTTGATAAAGGTATAAAATAAATTCCTGTAGGCATGAAGGGAATTTTGATTAGCAAACTAATTAGTGCTAAACAGAATTTTAAAATGCGGAAGAACCCGCCCTAAATATTTTCTGTGTCGCTCTTATTTTCCCTTTGGTTTCCCTATTTCGGCAGATTTTGGATCGGGTTTCGAACTTAACCAGCCTAGGTCTTCGAACGCCACAACCAATGGATGTGTCAATACATCAGATTCTCTTGGGATTTTATTGATCATTTTAAAAAATAAATATTCCCAAATCGTAATGATCAGACCGACACTTGCCAGTGCACCCACACCGCATAAAAAGTAAGCAAAAACCACATGTGCAGTTTCTGTTGGCCAAGTTCCTACTTTAAATCTATACAAAAGAAAAAATCCAACAATTAACACCAACCAAATTACCTTCATATATGATTTATGGTGCTTTTCATAACAATTTCGACACCTCTGAATTGGCACTTCTTGCTCTTTAAATTTAATGCTAGCAGGAATGATAGTTCGATCAGTCACAAACCACATCTTGTGTTTAAAATTATTCTTATCGTCTATGGCCTCTTTTTTACAGTAAAAACAGAATTTCGTATTTGCCCTATTCATTCCAATTATTTAGTCCGATTTGATTTAAACCTGAGTTTTAAAATTAATAAAAATTGAGGACCGTGAACACCTGTTTGAGACTGCATTTAGCCAGGTAAAAAATGAAATTCATTAAAATGTTAATACCACACACCTATATAAGCATGAATTATTGCCCGATTTGCGCTGTTAATTAAAGATTTGTCACTAGATTTGCGCTTCCTAAAAAGGAAAACCATGTCAACAGGAGTCAAAATATTTTCAGGTAGAGCAACAAAGTCATTAGCAGAAGATATCGCTAAGCATTATGGCGTTGGTCTTGGGAACGTGATTGTTACAGAATTTAGTGATGGTGAATTTCAACCATCATTAGAAGAAACAGTGCGTGGACAAGATGTGTTTTTGATTCAGTCAACAATGCCTCCTACAGAGAATTTGTTTGAATTAATGTTGATGATTGATGCTGCCAAGCGCGCATCAGCAAATTCAATTGTTGCAGTAATTCCTTATTTCGGATTTGCACGACAAGATAGAAAAGACAAACCTAGAGTTGCAATTGGTTCTAAAATGGTGGCTCTTATGTTAGAGTCTGCTGGTGTAGATCGTGTCATGACAATGGATTTACATGCGGATCAAATTCAAGGCTTTTTTGAAAAACCGGTTGATCATTTATATGCCTCAACTATATTTTTACCATATATCCAATCAATTGATACAGGTAATTTAATAATGGCAGCACCAGATGCAGGTGGCGCTAAACGTGCCAACTCGTATTCTAAAAAATTAGATGTTGGTTTAGCACTTTGCCATAAGCAAAGAAAAGTTGCCAATGAAGTTGCTGAAATGACAGTAATTGGTGACGTACGTGGTAAAGACGTGATTTTGGTTGATGATATGGTAGACACTGCTGGAACGTTAACTAAAGCAGCTGATTTGTTTTTAGAAAATGGCGCCCTTTCAGTTCGCGCTATTTGCACGCACGCTGTTTTATCAGGGCCTGCATATGATAGAATTGAAAAATCTGGATTAACTGAATTGGTAGTTACTAATTCTATTCCAGCGGCAAGACAATCGGATAAAATAAAAGTACTTTCTGTGGCTAAATTATACGCAGATGTAATGCATAGTTTAATTAATCAAGAGTCGATTAGCAGACTATTTTAATAAGTAAATAAACCGTTCGCCATAGGCGGACACAAACAAATAAATAATGAAAGAAGTATCATTGAGCGGTTCGGTAAGAACGAACGTAGGGAAAAAAGATGCAAAGGCAGTGAGAATTACTGGAAATATACCATGTGTAGTATATGGTGCAGGAACACAAACACATTTCAGCGTTAAACATGTTGATATGGAGAAATTGATCTATACACCAAGTGTGCATATCATCAATGTTGATGTTGATGGAAAAACTGTTAAAACACTTATCCAAGACATTCAATTTCACCCAGTAACGGACAGAGTTTTACACGTTGATTTTATTGAGTTACAAGACGACAAGAAAATTAAAGTAAATATTCCAGTTAACTTATTCGGTAGATCACCAGGTGTATTGAATGGAGGTAAATTACAGCAAATCTTCAGAAGATTGAAAGTATATGCTTTACCAGGAAATTTACCAGATTCAATTGAGGTGGACATTTCTCCACTTAAAATTGGTATGGCGATTCGTGTAAGCGACGTTAACAATGATAAATTAAACATTTTGAATGCTGGTAACTCAGTTATTTGTTCAGTGAAAATGGCTCGTGGAGTTGTTGAGGATGAAGATGAAGAAGGTACTGAAGAAGGTGCTGAAGGAGCAGAGGGAGCTGAAGAAGGAGCTGAAGCATAAGCAAATTTCAAATACATTTTATATAAAGGTTGTTTTGGTTTTGCCAAAGCAACCTTTTTTTATTGCATAAAACAGCATTGATTTTGCTACAGCGCAAATGAGAAAATCGAATTGATTATCTTTAGCCAAAATTAGATGACAGCATGAAGTATTTAGTTGTTGGCCTTGGAAACCCCGGGGCAAAATATGCCGAAACACGCCATAATATTGGATTTAAAGTATTAGAAGAGTTGGCAAAACAAACCAAAGCCGAGTTTGAAATAGACCGCCTTGGTGATGTTGCACGCGGTAAGTTTAAAGGAAGAAGTCTCATTTTATTGCAGCCTTCCACGTTTATGAATTTGAGCGGTAAAGCTCTAAATTATTGGATGCAGCAAGAAAAAATCCCTCTTGAACGCGTAATAGTTGTTACAGATGATTTGGCCTTGCCTTTTGGCAAACTCCGCATGAAAGGGAAAGGAAGCGACGGTGGACACAATGGTTTGAAAGATATTATTGCCACCTTGAATCATTCAAAATTCACACGCTTAAGGTTTGGTGTTGGCAATGAGTTTACCAAGGGTAGCCAAATTGATTATGTGTTAGGAGAATGGTCTACTGAAGAACGCGAAACCCTGACAGAACGAATTGATATTGCTACTGAATTTATTAAAAGCTTTGCAACAATTGGCATTGAGCGCACCATGAACTTTTGGAACAGTAAATGACGCATCAGGCGCTAATAAAAGCCCTTTATAACTTATTTGACGTCATAATTCACCC
This sequence comes from Crocinitomix sp., assembly GCA_047623705.1. GTDB lineage: Bacteria > Bacteroidota > Bacteroidia > Flavobacteriales_D > Crocinitomicaceae > Crocinitomix. The sequence continues at coordinate 23,636 of JBLHOW010000046.1, read as the reverse complement.
CGTTTCTGGTGGCGATATTAATGCCGTTTATAGCGTCAATTATGACAGTGGAAAAAAGGATATAATCAAAATCAATAATGCTAGTGCTTACCCCAAAATGTTTGCAAAAGAAGCATACGGATTGAATGAATTGCGGAAAAATGAAGCATTACGAGTTCCTAAAGTTTTAGCGCAAGATGAATTAGAAGGTTATCAATATTTAATTCTAGAAAATATTCCAACGGGAATAATTGACACCAAATTTTGGCACCAATTTGGTCAAGGTTTGGCAAAACAACATGCCATTAGCAATGCAACTTTTGGTTTTAAAGAGGACAACTATATTGGGACATTACATCAATCCAATAAGCAAGATGATAGCTGGGATGACTTTCTGATCAACGAACGATTAATACCTCTTATAAAATTGGCGGTTGATGGAAGTGTAATTAATAGTTCTGAAGGGAATGAAATTGAACGCATTTATTCAGCTATAAACAATCTTTGGCCTAAGGAAAAACCCGCATTATTGCATGGTGATTTATGGTCGGGAAACTATATAAAAGGACAACAGAATAAACCCTTTTTAATTGATCCAGCGGTATATTACGGTCACCGCGAAATGGACTTGGGCATGATGCATTTATTCGGTGGTTTTGATTCCCATTTATTTGATATTTACAAAGAAACTTACGCACTAGAGAAGGGCTGGGAAGAAAGAATTAAATACAACCAACTCTATCCTTTATTGGTACATTTAAACTTATTTGGACGGACTTATTTCAAACAAATCCAAGCAATTGTCAAACAGTTTTAGTATCTTAGAAATATGAAACAGATACTCTTAACCCTATTTGTTATTGGAGTAGGATTTATTGTAGCCTCCCTTGATCAGCCCACCATTCACAGTGATTTCGATAAGGATCCGGATAATTGTTTGGATAACTTAAAAATACCAAAACGTTTTACACCTGATGGAGATACATTGGATGATCTTTTTATTGTGGACTTTCCTTGTCGACCTGAATCTTTTGAATTTCAAGTGTGGGATATGACCGATAAAGAAGTGTACGTCGTTAAATCTTCTGACGTACAATGGAATGGAGATGACAAAGAAGGCAATCACTGTGAATCGGGTATTTATAATTGGCAAATTAAATACATGTATCACATGAGATACGTAGAACGAAAAGGTCAAACTTTATTATTACGTTAAGAAACGTCTTATCAGTAAAAAAATTGACTAACCTATCCTTCTAATATCCGCACCTAAATTGTTCAAACGGAAATCAATGTTTTCATAACCTCGATCAATTTGCTCAATATTATGAATCGTACTCTTTCCTTCGGCAGATAATGCTGCAATTAATAGAGAAACCCCGGCTCTAATATCCGGAGAAGTCATACTAATTCCGCGTAAGCTATGTTCATGATTCATGCCAATTACAGCTGCTCTGTGCGGATCACACAAAATAATTTGCGCTCCCATATCAATCAGTTTATCAGTAAAAAATAGACGTGATTCAAACATTTTTTGATGTACTAAAACCGAGCCTTTAGCCTGCGTAGCAGTTACCAATACAATGCTCAATAAATCCGGCGTAAAACCTGGCCATGGTGCATCCGAGATCGTCAAAATCGAACCGTCAATAAACGTGTCAATTTTATAGGAATCTTGTGCTGGAATATAAAGGTCATCTCCTTTAAGTTCTATATGAATTCCAAGTTTGCGAAACATGGTTGGGATAATTCCCAAGTCTGGATAACTGACATCCTTGATCGTGATCTCAGACTTTGTCATAGCCGCCAAACCAATGAATGAACCAATTTCAATCATATCAGGTAAAACTCGGTGAAAACATCCGCCGACTTGTTTAACCCCTTTGATTTTTAACATGTTCGAGCTAATCCCTGAGATTTTAGCCCCCATGCTATTTAGCATTTTACATAATTGCTGTAAATAAGGTTCACAAGCCGCGTTATAAATCGTCGTTTCCCCTTTAGCCAAAACCGCCGCCATTACAATATTGGCAGTTCCAGTTACCGAAGCTTCATCCATGTGAATGAATGTTCCTTTTAAATTATCAGCCTCAACAGTATAAAAATATGTTTTAGGATCAAAATTAAACTTGGCGCCCAAATGCGTAAATCCTTCAAAGTGCGTGTCTAATCTTCTACGGCCAATTTTATCGCCACCAGGTTTAGGCATATATGCTTTTCCAAATCGCGCTAATAATGGCCCAATTATCATGATTGAACCACGCAAGCCTGAAGCTCGTTTGGTAAAATCCTCCGATTTTAAATATTCTAAATCAATGTCCTTTGCTCTGAAATTATAGGTTCCTTTTTCTACCTTTTCAACTTGAACACCCATTGCTTGCAAGAGGTTGATCAATTTATTGACGTCAATAATATCAGGAATATTACTAATTGTAACTTTTTCACTGGTCATTAACACGGCACACAAAACTTGCAAAGCTTCGTTTTTTGCACCTTGTGGTATTAATTCTCCCTTTAGCGGTTTACCGCCATGAATTTCAAATGCACCCATTGTTTATTAATATCTTTTACGGTTCTTATTATTACTTCGATTCTTGTTGTTATTGTTGTTGTTGTTTCTATTCTTATTGTTCGATTTTTTATTATTGGTGTTGGTCGAACTTTTAGCACTTATGTTTGCTTTCAATATTGACCCTGTAGAAGGCAAGAATGAAACGTCTGTTAACTGAATTTTACCATCAGACAGTTTCGACAAATGATCAATAATCATATCGTCTTCAATTGATGTTGAATTGAAGGTTAAATAAAACTGCTTCATCATGCAGGCGATCGTTTTCACTAGAGCCTCACGTTCGTCTGGATCTTCCATCTCAATAGCCTTCGCAATTAAAATTTCTACGTTTTTTCCGTAGTGTCCAATTTTTATTCTTGTTTGTGGATAAGCAACTCGATTTGGTTTTTCTTTTAAAACCTCTTTATCTGGAAGCGGATATGGTGAATCTACATCCAACTCAAAACTAGACATGATAAATAAATGCGTCCATAATTTTGGCTTGTATTCTTCGACATCACGTAATTCAGGTTTCAATTCCCCCATCACCATGATAATTGCTTGCGCAACCTTATTTCTTTCGTCACGATCTTCCAGCGAAACTGCATGGTCAACCATCTTTTGTACATTACGGCCATACTCTGGAATAAGCATTTTAGAGCGTGCCGTATTGTATTCTAATGAATCTATTTCTGACATATATATCAAATGTACTGTTTTTTGTAGGAAATTCAACGGGTATAAACAGTTGATATGAATAAGAAACTGTTAATTAATTCAACCAATTCTATTAATTCCACGTCATTTGTAATAAAGTAGAAGAACTTTATGAATTTACTCGTATATACGTTCGCAATAATAATCTTATTAGTTTCCTGCAAAAAGCCAGAAGAAAGGTGTGAAAAGAAAGGCTACGAAGTTTTCGAAACATCTAAAGATGAAGGAATAATAGCTTCAAATGAATATATAGCAGCTTATCCTGGCAGTTGGTGGACATTTTCGAACGGCAATAATTTAACGTGTGAATTAATATCAATTTCAGGTGTTGAATTAATTAATGCTGATTACAAAGATTGTCAGAAATTTAACCAAAGAGTCTCCATGATGGTTCCACAAATTTCCGGCCGATACACACCGCATAGTAAAACAGGTATTATTTATGACGATAAACAACTTTATGATGCTGATCCATTCGCGTATAGTGTTAAACAAGTTAGCATTACATATGGTGATAAATGGCCTGAATCTACTTCAAACCCAGACAATCCAATTCCTGTCGAAGCTGACAACTACGTCGCCTCCAGATCAGTTCAAGCCATATTAGATTCTGTTGCCCTCCCCAATGATGACGTTTTTTATGATATAATTATAATCAGACAATTTCATGAATACAGTGACTCCAAGTTTACATGGGGTTATAGCACCTATCTATATTACGCTCGTGAAATTGGTTTAATTTGGATAAATCAACCTTATTCTCCAGTAATTGGATATGAATACTCAAGATACTTGACAGATTATTATATCGCGCCGCATTAGCAATTTCAGATAAAAGCTATTACTCTTTCATCTGCTCCACAGCATCAACCGTTGCATTAGTTGGCATTTTACAAGCTCCTTCAATACAGACGAAAATTGTGGTTTCATCCATAAATTTACCTTCCAAAATACTTAATCCATCTTTTTCTCCGCCCATAAATAAACGGTTTGGAATATAGTACTGATTTAATTCTTTCATGCGTGACTTCCACTCTTTTCCGGTAATAGCCAATTCGTAATAAGGGTTTACGACATTTAATGCTAAAATTCCCCAATTCGTATAACTACTTCCATAACTATCCATGTCTGCATAAACATTCGCCAGCATTTGTTTTGCTTTTTCTTTATAATCGCGTTTATCCAATAAAATGCCTAAATCATAAATAGCGTTCGCCATAGAAGAATTTGAAGCTGGGATAACATTATCAGCAATTTCCATTTTGCGTGCTATCAATGCGCCTTCCTCATCTGAAGAAAAGAAGAACATGCCGCTTTTTTCATCATAGAAATGCGCCATAGCATAAGTTGCCATTTGATCTGCTTTTTCAATATATTTTTCATCAAAAGTAACTTCATAAAGTTTAGTAAAAGCAGCTATTGTAAAGCAATAATCTTCTAAAAACCCATTGATTTTACTTGTTCCATTTTTATATGAATGCAATAATGAACCATCATCATTGAGTTGCTTTTTCTGCATCCATTTAGCATTTAAAATGGCGCCATTCAAAAATAACTCCTCATCAAACGCTTGATAAGCATCCAATAGCCCAACCAACATTAAGGCATTCCATGAGGTCAGCGATTTATCATCCAAGCCTGGACGAATTCGATCCGATCTTTTTTCTAATAATTGTTTGTTGACCGCTGCCGCTTGTTCATTCACCTCAGCGACAGTCAAGCCCTCTTTATCCGCATATTCTTCATTTGTTTTTTCCCGTAAAAGAATGTGGTTGCCTTCCCAAAGCGTTTTCATCCCAATATTATAATAAGAATTAGCAAATTCATAATCAGCTTCACTTAATGTTTCTTTTAACTCAGCCTTCGTCCAAACGTAAAACTTACCTTCTTCTCCATCACTGTCTGCATCCAAAGCCGAGTAAAATGATCCTTCTTTGGTCATCATTTCACGGTAAACCCACTCTAAGGTTTGATAAACCACATGTTTATACAAAGGGTTTTTGGTACGCTGATACGCTTGAGAATATAAAGACACCAATTGCGCATTATCGTAGAGCATTTTTTCAAAGTGCGGCACTTTCCATTTTGTATCAGTTGAATAGCGCGCGAATCCACCTCCAGCTTGATCATAAATTCCGCCTAAAGCCATTTTCCGCAAGGTTAAATCAACATGATCCATCACTAAAGTATCAGAATAATGATAAGCGTATTGCATCATGAAATCCAAATTATTAGGAAGCGGAAATTTAATGTCACGGCTATTACCACCATCTTGTTTATCAAAATTCGGAATCCATTTCAATATTAACGTGTCTAATTTCTCAGCTGAAAATTGAATGCCAGTTACTGGTTTTTCAATGAGCTCAGATTGTTGAATCCCATTCGTTAAGTTAGTTGCAAAGGCCTCAATCTCCTCCGGTGATTTTTGAAATTTATAATCCAAATTCTCCAATAATTCCATCCACGGTCCTTTTTGAAAATAAGTTCCACCATAAATAGGGCGACCATCAGGCAAAGTAAAACAGTTTAGTGGCCATCCACCACCGCCAGTCATTAATTGCACAGCATTCATGTACACTTGATCAACATCTGGCCGTTCTTCACGATCTACCTTAATGCAAACATATTTTTCATTCATCATGTTGGCGACCTCCTCGTTTTCAAAACTCTCATGTTCCATAACGTGGCACCAGTGGCAAGAAGAATAACCAATACTTACCAATACCAATTTGTTTTCGGCTTTTGCTTTATCAAAGGCGGCATCACCCCAAGGCATCCAATTCACTGGATTGTGGGCATGCTGTAATAAATAAGGACTTGATTCATTAATTAAATCATTTGTGAATTTATGTTCTTCGTTTTGCACGCTATGATTTTCTTTTTGTGAATTACAGCTTGTGGTAATAAATACAGTTGTAATTGTCAATATAAGCAGGGTAAACTTGGTCATAAAAATGAATTTCTGGCCGATCATATAAAATGGTGATTTAATTTTAGTAAATATAGCTAACTTGCGGCGGTTAGAAATCCGAAATAGACTAAAATGCTTTGCTTTTAACATTTTAGGGCCTTTTCTTATTGAAAATTTTAAAGACCAACAGTTTAGTACCTCAAAAAAGATAAAATGAAGCATTTATTACTGATTCTCGCTGCGACATGCACAATTCAAAGTTTTTCACAAGCCTATTTTCAACAGGAGGTAGATTATAATATTGATGTACAACTGTATGATCAAGAAAATATCCTTAGGGGTTTTGAAAAGTTCGATTATAAGAATAATTCAACGGATGATTTAAGCTTCATTTATATCCACTTATGGCCAAATGCTTATAAGAATAATGAAACGGCACTTGCAAAGCAACTTTATGGCATGAGTGATATGAATCTGCAATTTGCAGATGCGGCAGATCAAGGTTATATAGATTCTTTAGATTTTAAAGTTAATGACGCTACTGTAACTTGGGAATATGACCCCGAACATATTGATATTTGTAAGTTAATTTTAGCGGCACCTTTAAAACCAGGTGAATCAATTACCGTTTCAACCCCGTTTAAAGTTAAAATTCCATCAGGCGATATTTCTCGATTGGGCTTTGTTAAAGAATCTTACCAAATTACACAGTGGTATCCTAAACCAGCTGTTTACGATTTAGAAGGTTGGCATCAAATGCCCTATTTAACGCAAGGCGAATTCTATTCAGAATATGGAACATTTGATGTTTCTATTACTTTGCCTAAGAATTATGTAGTAGGTGCTACAGGTGACTTACAAACTGAATCTGAAATTGAATTCTTAAATGAACGCGCAATCCAAACAGCTGAAAAGCTTAAAAATGATGGTATAAAACATGGAAAAGACAATTCTTCATTCCCCGACTCAGATAAAGAATGGAAAACAATACGCTACACTCAAAAAGACGTGCATGATTTCGCTTGGTTTGCAGATAAACGTTTTGAAGTTTTAAAAGGTGAGGTTGAACTGCCAAACAGTGGTGAAAAGGTAACCTCTTGGGCTATGTTCGTTCCGCATCACACTGATTTATGGAGAGATGCAATTGAATATTTAAATGATGCCATCTACTATTATTCTAAGTGGAATGGAGACTACCCTTATAAACATGTTACCGCGGTTGACGGTACAATTAGCGCTGGCGGTGGAATGGAATATCCAAATATAACTGTGATTGGAGATGCTAGTTCAAAGGAAGAACTTGAGGTAGTAATTGTGCATGAAGTTGGGCACAATTGGTTTTATGGCTTATTGGGATCAAATGAGCGCGACCATGCTTGGATGGATGAAGGTTTAAACACGTTAAACGAAATCCGATATATGCAAACAAAATACCCTAACAATAAACGTATGTCTGATTTGGCAAATGGCATTGTGGGTAAACTACATTTTGAAGATCTTAACCACCAAGATATGTCAAGCATTACTTATACAATGATGGCAAGCAACGGTATCGATCAACCTATAGGAATAGGTTCAAATGATTTTACTCCAACCAATTACGGCGCCATAGTTTATGCAAAAACGGGCTTGGTCTTTATGTATTTAAAAGATTATTTAGGAGATGCTGAGTTTGACAAAGCCATGCAGGCATATTATGATGAATGGCATTATAAGCATCCGCAACCAGCAGATATTCGAAGAACATTAGAAACCGAAACTGGCAAAGATTTAACATGGTTGTTTGATGATTTAATTCAAACGACAAAACAAATTGACTATAAAGTAAAAGGAGTTAAAATTGGCGAAACTTCATCAATCGTAAAAGTTAAAAACATTGGTCAAGTCAATTCTCCAGTACGCGTGGACGCCTTAAATTTTGGGAAAGTACGCGAAAGTATTTGGATTGAACCGGGTGCAAAAGTGTCGGAAGCAGAATTTAAAGGCACAAGTTATGATCAATTCATTATTGATGCCAATAAACAAATGCCTGAGGTGAATAGAAACAATAATTATTGGACTAAGAAAGGTCTTTTTCACCGCACAGAGCCGTTTAAAATGGAATTTATAGGAGGCGACAATGAAGGCCATAGCTGGAACAGTTATTGGCTACCAGCAATTGGAGTAAATGCTTATGACAAATTTATGATTGGGGCTATATTCCATAATCAAACCCTGCCTAAAAACAAATTAGAATACACATTAGCACCAATGTTCTCAGTTGGTAGAAGAAACTTATCTGGGTTTGCTGACATTAACTATTCATGGATTCCAGAAAAAAATATCCGAGCAATTACTTTAGGTGCTGTGTCCAAAACTTTTGGAAATGGTTTGACTAGTACATCTTCGGAACCAACGACATATTACACTTTACAACCCTATTTAAATTTTGAATTAGGCAAACCCAATCTTCGTAAATATTATAAACAGCATTTACAGTTGCAAGGGCATTATATCCGCGAAATAGGTGAAATAGTTAATACTAGTTTAACCGGAGCATCTGTAAATTATGAGTTTGAATACTCCAAACGTGTTCATTCAGTTAGTGCCAGTTTGAGTCTAGATTATTATAATAATATTAATCAATCTGTCGGACTAACTAGTCCTATTACATCTGATTTAATGAATTTAGGAGTAGAGTTTGAATATGCTTTGCAATATTGGGATGAAAAGAATAAGTCGATCAGTGTTCGCGCATTTTTAGGGCAAAACATTTTCTATAATGGGGCACAATCAAGCCGTTACGGATTTGCTTTAGGTGGCCAATCTGGAACGCAAGACGTTACGTATGATCAATACATGTTCGGTAGAAATCAAACGAACGGTTTATGGGCAAATCAACGTTTAGAAAACCATGGAGGGTTTAGAACTACGGCGGAAATAAGCACAACAACTGGAGCCATGTTTACAACTAATTTATATGCAGAACTCCCCTACATTCCATTGGTTGGCGCTTTTGCAGATTTTGGAATGTTCGACAATGGCGGAACAATGACAATGATCTCTACAGCAGGACTAGGTATAAAATTAGCTGACCGTTTTGGAATTTACTTTCCATTATATGAGTCGAGCAATTTAAAAGCTGCCTTCCTTGATGATACACCTTATGGAGAAAAAATTCGTTTTACACTTAACTTAAGCGGAATATCATTATCGAAGTTAATTCCTCGTTTTCTTTAAAAAAGAGCAAGTCATTTAAAGTGCCAAAAAAGTGTCATTCCAATTTTAGATGCTATGGATTTTGTCTTAAAATTTTTTAAGCATTGAAATGATTGCGGCAAGAAAAATGTCATGTCAACTTAACTGATTACAATCATTGCGATTTTCACCTACTATTAAATACTTATTGCATCAAGATAAACGTAGGTATTTATCTATACCAATATTTAGACATCTAATTTAAAGACATTATACTAAAAAATAATTTTTAGCCCAAGATGCTGCCATACGGCTAGATGCGAAAATTAATTTCAATAAAAATCAAAAATTTAATTTGTTTGCATTGAATAATTTAATACATTTCAAATAACTAATTGACCCAACACAATTAAAACTTTATCGGAAAAAATATGTCAGTTTACTGACCTAGGATAGGTATGGCCAGAAATGCGGAAACAGTGGCCTTAACTCTGAAAGTACGCTTAACAAATTTCATTAGTCCAAAACACAAATTATGAAAAAAGTAAACATTACTAAAAACACTAAATTATTGTTGCTCGGAGCGGCAACATTATTATTTAGCACAACTCAAGCGCAGGCGCAAACGCAAAATAACGGATGTACCAATTCTGGGACGTTTGCATCTGCTATCGGAGAAAGCACAAATGCAACTGGCAGTTATTCTTTTTCATCTGGGCGTATAACAACGGCTTCAGGTTATACTTCTACAGCACTTGGATATAATTCATTGGCATCAGGATCATATTCAACTGGTATTGGAGTTAATAATGTCGTAAGAGGCTCTCGCTCCATAGCAATTGGTTTTGTAGCAGAAACTGGAATTAGTAATTCCGCTGGTATTGCTATTGGAGTAAATGTACTCTGTAATGCAAATCGATCTTTTATACTCGGAACTGGTTACCTTGAAAAGGGCGGAGGAGCCCCAGTTACATTAGTTAATAATTTTGAACACTCTTTAATGATTGGCTTTAGAAGTAACCTCCCTTCTCTTTTTGTTGGACCATCTGCAGGACCAGGAACAACTGGACGAGTAGCTATTGGAACAACAAATACACCAACGACAATTGGCGGGCAAAATATAAGTGCCTATCGCCTTTTTGTTAAGGGAGGAATCTTAGCTGACGAAGTACGTGTTAGAACAGGTTGGGCAGATTATGTATTTGCTGATGAGTACAAATTACCAACGCTTGCAGAAGTAGGTGCTTTCATTGATGAAAACGGACACTTACCAAATGTACCTTCTGCCGCACAAGTAGAAGAAGAAGGAATTGAAATTGGCGAAATCACCCGTATTCAACAAGAAAAAATTGAAGAATTGACGCTGTATTTGATTGAAATTCAAAAAGAGCTTGAATTAATGAAAATACGTCTTGATGAGCAAGAGAAGTGAAAAGAGTATTAACTAAATAATAAAATAGTATGAAAAATTTCATAAAATTGACTTCGGTTATACTATTCGTTTGTTCTCCTTTCTTTGTGTCATCTCAAACAGACACAAAAAAGGATATAGATACACGAGTAGATAACTGGAGGTATTGGCAAGATAAAGGCGAGCAAGGAATTGTTCCTCTAAATCCAGAATTGCCACCTCAACCTATAATCGATTACCGATTATATCCGGACGGAAAGACCGCCGCGATTGACGGAACAGATATATTGATTGTTTCTGGCGTAGGAATGAATCAGAGTGAAAACTCGGTTTTTGTTAACCCAATTGACAATCAAATTTCCTTAAATGGAAACAACTCATTTTTGGGAGTTGTAAGTCCAGCTGGTGCAAATGCAATGTTCACTTTTGATGGTGGACTAACTTGGACCGGTGGACCGAGTGCCCCGCTTAGTGGTAATTCAGGTGACCCAGCAATGGCGATTGACTTGGACGGAAACAGCTATGCTGGTCATATCTCTTCAGGATTCAACCAAGGTGTAAATATTTCACCAGATAATGGTGCTACCTGGACAGCAAGTACCGTAGCTACAGGTCCAACTTTGGATAAAAATCACCTTTGGGTAGATAATTCAGCAGCGAGTCCTCATGAAGGGAATTTATATAGTTCATGGTCGCAACTCGGAGGCAGTGCTCCAGACTTAAATCAAATCATCATTTCAAGATCAACGAATGATGGCGTAACATGGTCAACGCCTATTCAAATAAGTTCAGCTGTTGCTGCAGGTAGTCACAATCAAGGCGTAAATATCCAAACTGGCCCAGCTGGAGAGGTTTATGTTACGTGGGCTATTTATGACAGTTGGCCAAGTGTAGAAACCGCCATAGGGTTTAGTATGTCAACAGATGGTGGTGTTACTTATTCGACAGCAGTAAGAATTATCTCAAGTATTAGTGGAATTCGTGGCAATGCAGGTTCAAACCCAACAGGTAAAAACCAACGTGTAAATTCATTTCCAGTAATGGCATGTGATATTAGCGGTGGCCCAAATAATGGTGATCTATATATCACTTGGGCGAATGAAGGTGTGCCAGGTATAAATGTTGGTCCTGATGTGAGTGCATACATGATTCGTTCAACTGATGGTGGAACCACATGGGCAACACCAACTCGAATCAACCAAGATCCAATAGGAAATATTCAATACTTCCCTTGGATTACTTCTGATCCAGTAACAGGTGATTTACATACCATTTTCTATGACGATAGAAATGTCGCTGGAACAATGGTTGAAACTTGGGTCGCTACTTCATCTGATGCTGGGGCAACTTGGTCCGAAATTCGTGTTAGTGACGTCGCTTTTACTCCGGCACCAATTCCAGGAATGGCATTTGGTTATATGGGTGATTATTTAGGAATAGCTGCACGTAGTGGTCAAGTTTATCCTGTTTGGACAGATAATAGAACTGGTCAAACCTTATCCTATACTTCTCCATTTACATGTGGATGTGCGGACGACTTAGTAATCACAGTGAACGTAAATTTTGGAGATGTTGACCATCAAGAAGCAGAGCTCACAATTACAGCTTCCAATGATATCGCATCTGGCGGTGAGGCTATTTATCACGCAGGTGATGAAGTACTCATGATACCTGGATTTACTAGCGTTAGCGGATCAGCCTATCGGGCATATATTGAAGGATGCACAGGCACCTATATTCTTTCCCCAGAAACTGGCGGTGAAGGAATAGATGATCCTGAATATGTGAAAGCTCCAAAACCTAAAATGGTCGAATATTTTGACGAGAAACAGGCAGCCATTGAGTTGACTGTGTTCCCGAATCCGACCAGTGACATATTTAATGTCAAATTAAATGAAGGTGCATTAATCAACAACTTTGAAGTGCGGATTTATAGTATGAGTCAAGGTTTAGTTTCGGTCAGTAATTTCAATGACAGAAATGCCAATTCATTTCAAATAGACATTTCGGACTTTGCGCCTGGTGTTTACTTTATTGAAGTAATTGATACTGAAAATGACAAAATATACACTTCTAAAGTGATTAAGAAATAATTACGATTAGAAATTAATTAAACGCGGCGCTAAAATTTAGTGCCGCGTTTTTTATGCCCTTAATTTTCAAAAAGGCTGCTGATAAGCGCGACATTTCCGTGAAATCCATTCCCATTTATCTTCGTAATTTCAGCAAAACCATCTAAATTAAATATTAATTGTGACGCGATAAATATTGGTGTTTATTCCTACGAATATTTAGACGTCAAGATTTCAGGCATTAAACTAAAAAAATAATTACCGCCCCAAGACATTGATATACAGGAGCATATAGAAGAGTCTTCAATCGTACTCAAAAATTTAATTTGTTTCTATAGAATATATTAATACATTTCATATAACTAATTGACCCAATACAACTACAATTTTATCGAAAAAAAACATCAGTTTACTGACTTATAATAAGTATGGCCCGAAATGCGGAAACAGTGGCCTTAACTCTGAAAGTACGCAAAATAAAATTTCATTAAACCAAAACACAAATTATGAAAAATTTAAACATTACTAAAAATGCCAAATTATTGATGCTCGGAGCAGCAGCAATATTATGCAGCACGACAGAAGCTTCAGCACAAACCGATTGGGATGGAACTGATAACTCTGGGACATTTGCATCAGCTATTGGAAGAAACACCAACGCTCTTGGACAATATGCTTTCTCATCAGGTTATAATTCTACTGCATCAGGAGCTCAATCAACTGCATTTGGATACAGCACCGAAGCGATAGGAGTTCGATCCACTGCATTTGGGTTTAGAAGTATTGCTAGGTCTACAACCTCTTTTGTAGCCGGAAACAATGCAGAAACAGGAACATTGGCTTATGATGCTGTAGCCATTGGCGTAATGCTTAAAGCAAACGTCAATCGATCTATGATAATTGGAACAGGTTACCTCGAAAAAGGTGGTGGAACTCCCGTAGTTTTCGCTAATAATATTCAACACTCATTAATGATTGGTTTTAGAAGTAACCTACCCTCACTTTTTGTTGGACCATCTGCTGGACCAGGAACAACAGGCAGAGTTGGAATTGGAACAACAAATACACCAACGACAATTGGCGGGCAAAACATAAGTGCCTATCGCCTTTTTGTTAAGGGAGGAATCTTAGCTGACGAAGTACGTGTTAGAACAGGTTGGGCAGATTATGTATTTGCTGATGAGTATAAATTACCAACGCTTAAAGAAGTAGGTACCTTCATAAATGAAAACGGACACTTACCAAATGTCCCTTCTGCCGCACAAGTAGAAGAAGAAGGAATTGAAATTGGTGAAATCACACGCATTCAACAAGAAAAAATAGAGGAATTAACCCTTTATATGATCGAAATGCAAAAACAAATCGAAGCCTTAACATTAAAAGTTGAAGCACAAGAAAATTAAGAAGCGTATTAACTAAATAAAAAAATAGTATGAAAAATTTCATAAAATTGACTTCAGTCATGCTATTCGTTTGTTCTCCTTTCTTTGTGATTTCACAAACTGATCTTACAAAAAAGGACATAGATACACGAATAGATAACTGGAGATATTGGCAAGAAAAAGCGGAACAAGGAATTATTCCTTTTAATCCGGATTTGCCACTGCAACCAGTCATATACTACACCCCCATGCCAGGGGCTAAAAGTGGTGGAGCAATAGACGGTACTGATGTACTGATTGTTTCTGGAACTGGAATGTCCCAATCTGAGAATTCTGTCTTTGTAAACCCTATAGACAATCAAATTGCCTTAAATGGTAACAACGCTGTATTTGACATATTTTCCCAAAGTGGTGCCAATGCAATGTTCACTTTTGATGGTGGACTAACATGGACTGGTGGACCTAATCCAATTACCGAAAACGGAGGAGATCCTGCAATGGCCATTGACTTGGACGGAAATAGCTTTGAAGGATTTATAAGAGGTGATGATGGTCAAGGTGTATACATCTCGCCAGATGATGGCGCAACTTGGACGACATCCAATATAGCCAACGCACCTGCAGATGTGCTTCTTGATAAAAATCATTTATGGGTTGACAATTCAACAGCAAGCGCTTTTGAAGGAAACTTATATAGCGCTTGGACGCCATTACGTACGGCTGTTGGGGGAACAGCTCCCGGATTGAATGAAATTAGTTTTTCTCGCTCAACTAATGGAGGTGTAACGTGGTCAGGGCCAATAGTTATAAGCGCTGCTGTTGCTGCTGGCAGTCATAACCAAGGGGTTAATATTCAAACCGGTCCAGCTGGAGAAATATATCTCGTTTGGGCAATTTACGATAGTTGGCCAAGCAGGGAGACTGCTTTAGGTTTTAGTATGTCTACTGATGGCGGCTTAACGTTTTCTCCTGCTGTGAGAATCATTTCCAGTATTAGAGGTATTAGAGGCACTGGTATTGCTAACGTAACAGGAAAAAGCCAACGCATAAATTCATTCCCAGTAATGGCATGTGATATTAGCGGCGGGCCAAATAACGGTGACTTATATATTACTTGGTCAAACGAAGGCGTACCTGGGACAAATGTCGGCCCTGATGTTAGTGTTTATATGATTCGTTCAACAGATGGAGGAACCAGTTGGGCAACACCGACTCGTGTAAATCAAGATCCGATTGGAAATATTCAGTATTTCCCTTGGATTACTTCTGATCCTGAAACGGGTGAGTTACACACCATTTTTTATGATGATAGAGACGTAGGAGGAGCCATGGTTGAAACTTGGGTAGCTTCCTCTTCAGATGGCGGTGCCACTTGGACGGAGATGAGAGTCAGTGATGTTGCGTTTACACCAGCTCCAATTCCAGGATTAGCAGGACAATATATGGGTGATTATTTAGGAATTGCAGCGCGTGGTGGTATGGTATATCCTGTTTGGACAGATAACCGTACAGGACAAACATTATCATATACTTCCCCTTTTGAGTGCACATGTCCCAATGATAGAGTAATTACTGCTGATGTATTATCAGGAAGCATTGACCACCGTCAAGCGGAACTAACAATTACAGCTTCTAACACGCTATTTTCTTTGAGCCAAGGAGTTTATCACGCAGGTGATGAAGTGCTTATGACGGAAGGATTTACGGCTTTGAGCACAGCAGCCTATCGGGCTTATATTGAAGGATGCACAGGCACTTATATTCTTTCCCCAGAAACTGACGGTGTAGGAATAGATGATCCTGAATATGTGAAAGCTCCAAAACCTAAAATGGTCGAATATTTTGACGAAAAACAACTTGCTATTGAGTTGACAGTGTTCCCGAATCCAACAAGTGACATATTCAGTGTCCAGTTAAATGACGGTGCATTAATCAATAACTTTGATGTGCGGATTTATAGCATGAGTCAAGGTTTAGTTTCGGTCAGCAATTTCAGTGACAGAAATGCCAATTCATTTCAAATAGACATTTCGGACTTTGCTCCAGGTGTTTACTTTATTGAAGTAATTGATACTGAAAATGACAAAACATACACTTCTAAAGTGATTAAGAATTAATTACGATTAGAAATTAATTGAACGCGGTGTTAAAATTTAGCGCCGCGTTTTTTATGCGCTTAATTTTCAAAAAGAGTACTAACAAACTCCGCGTTTCCGAAAAATTCCTCTCCATTTATCTTCGTAATTCCAGCAAAACCTTCTAAATATCCAATCGTATCGCAATCATAATTTACAACGGGATGTGCGGCATCATCTAAGCAGTTTCCTCGATCAAAAACGTAAACCACCTCCTCTTGAAATTCATATTCACGAACAGAAGCGTCCGAATTGCAAGCCTCGTTTTCGGTAAAGTAAGTGACCTGATCAGCTAAGCATGATGGCTCTAAGGCTTTGGAGTCGTTTGTGCTACAACTTATAATTGCAACTAAAATAATTAGAGATGATAAAATTTTCATATTTGCTTTCTATAGTTAGCGTCCGTTTGGAACGAGACACTAGTATGATGATACACATATGAAATGGGTTGCATTTTAGCTATAGTAAAAATGCATCCCAATGATTTTAGAATCTGAGAAAAACTATTTCATTTTTCCACGCTTACCCTTACTCATTTGCGCCATACGCATCTGATTTTGAGAAGTAGCACGACCCATTTGTTTTTTCAAACTTTTAATGTGATCTGTCAGCATTCCTTTTTTATCTAATTTTTTTGCTTCACTTAGCATTGTTTCAGCTTCTCTTCTTCTTCCCGTCGACAGACAAATGGCGCCAATATTCATTTTAGCCATAGCTTGGTCATGCTCTTTTTTAAGCCCAATACTCAATGCTTTTCTAAACAAAGATTCAACCTGTCCTGTTTTTAAGGTTTGCGAAGATGCAATGGCCTTTAAATAAAAGAAATAAGCTTGCTGTCCTTTTATTAAAAACTGCGGCTGTTTAATACGGTCCAAATATTTTTGCGCCTTTTCCATCTTTTGCTGTCTCATTTGCAAGGCCGCCAAAATTAGGTTTTGGTTTCTAAATAAAAACAAGCCTATAATAGCCGTTATAAAAATGAACACAATTGCCCATCCCCAAGAACCACTGTAAAACAAGTAAACAGTAAAAAATAGTGATGAAAGTGTTAGAAGAGATTTTATTATTAATCCAATCATTTTAAAAATTTATTTAATCAATAGTTGCAATACATTTTAATTCAATCGCAATTGGTGTTGGTAAACTGCTAATTTCAACAGTCGTTCGGCAGGGCTGATTATCCTTAAAATATTCTGCGTATACCTTATTATAAACATGAAAATCTCTTTTCATATTTACTAAAAATACAGTAACATCAACCAGTCCGTCCCACGTTGACCCAGAAGCTTCTAATATTATTCGAACATTATCAAAAACTGATCGACACTGCGCTTCAAAATCAAATTCAATAAAATTACCGTTATGGTCCAATTTTAATCCTGGCACTAAAGAGTCATTCGTATCCGAACCTGCAACTCTTGGTCCAACACCAGATAAAAACAACAAATTACCAACACGTCTAGCGTGCGGATAAGATCCTACAGGTTTTGGAGCATTTGAAGCGCTTATTTTTTCAGACATAGCGGAAATTTGGTACAAATATACGTGTTCATTTTAGGATTATAAGAATATAGAACTGATTATTTCCCATAATTACGGTGATTTTTATTGCTTTTTTAATCTAAACGAAATTCAATCTCATTGCACAACCTTAAAAACCATATTCCTTTTTTATGCCAATCTACTTTCCTGTTGACTAAATTGTATACTTTTGGAAGGAGGATATTTTGATCAAATAAAATTAAAATGAGAAAAAAGAATTTAGTGTGCGCGGGCCTTGCCTTTCTGGTCATTCTTATTGCAGCCTATTTTGGCGCAACAATCCATAGTTCAAAAACAAACGACATTATATCTTATTTAAACGAGTTTGAGCACATCAATTATTATGACGCAGCATTAATTCCTCAATTAAATTTTCAAGCTGCATTAGTCAGTTTACCTCTAATTTTAGCCATTTTGGTATTTGAAATAATCATTGCCTTTAAAACTCAAATTCGCCAGGTAAAAAACTTGGCCTTTGGAGCAAGCCTTGCAATTATCATAGTAATTGTATTTGATGTTTTAACGTTGATGAATCCCTTTGATTTTGACTTTAGCCAATGGGGCTATGTTTGGATCACAATGGGTGCTATTATCGTAACAGCCAATTTGGTTTCGGTTTTTGTAAAAGGAAATGCATAAAATATAATCTAGCTCGGACCATAAAATTTGCATGAGAATTTTCGAAAAGGTTTAATTTGAAACGTAACGTTAACAAATAATTAACTAAAATCAATTCCCAACGCCTTGATTTATAGTTGTTTATAATTTTGGCATAACCATTGCAATAATCATAATAAGTTTAATTAAAAATTTAACTATTATGATCGCAAAAAAAAACCCGAAGGCCGACCTGGAGAAAAAACGGTTCGCTTTCTTTCAAATCGGACTCATTGTAGCTGGCTCTCTTTGCCTTGCTGCTTTTGAGTTCACAAGTGTACAAAGTACAGCTGCCTTAGAAAATGGCAGTGAGGCTAATTTTTCAATAGAATTATTAGAGCCTGATTTACAACCATTACCGGAACCGCAAAAACAGGAAAAAAAGAAACGTGTTTTAGACTTAAGTCAAGAGGTTATTGTAACAAAAAAAATCGTTGCCGATCCTGTTCCAGAACCGGATCCAAATCCAACACCTGATCCAGGACCAATTATTTTTGAACCAGAAATTGGCACAGGCGGTCAAACTGGAACATTCGTTCCGCCCCCTGTAATTTGGGATGTACCAGATGTTGATCCAGCCTTTCCTGGTGGCGCAACGGCTATGAGTTCATTCATCAATAAATACATTGATATACCAGACTATATGATGGACTCCCAAGGAGGAAAAGTTTACATTGAATTTGTTGTAAACAAAGATGGATCTATCGAGCAAACAAAAGTAGTTGGTAAGGTATCACCTGAATTAGATAAAGCCGCATTAGATGTAATTTCACAAATGCCAAATTGGACTCCTGGAGAACAAGCTGGAAAATCTGTTCGTTCACGTTTAACTATTCCTATTAACATCCTATTAAGATAATAACCCAAACCTAGAATCAATTAAGATAATGTCTTCTGCAAAAAAATGCAGAAGACATTTTTTTTTGCAAATTTTTTTTAAATTCTTATTTCTTTATTTTTTATCACCCAAAAGTGTGTTTTTGTTTGATTTTAAACAAATCATAGCGTAAGCACCCCATTTATTGGGCTTTACAATATGATTTTTAAGTATTAAAGCGTACTTTTGCTAACGTCTGTTTAGTTTTACGCTTGGTTCTTGAATTTTTTTTTCAAAGCCGCGCAACTTTTTAAAGTCCATAACAGTCTACAGTAACATAACACGATAGGCACCTCTTAAACAATCCGTTTCATTGGTGTCGCAAAATTTTAAAAAACAAAAAGATGAATAGTTTGAAAAAAATCTTCCTTTTGGTAGCCTTATCCGTTGCTTCTTTTTCATTTTCTCAATCAACTGATGCCGGAACGGCGACAATTGATGGGAATTATTGTTTAGTGCTGGATACAGATTCGGAAGTTCAAGAACAATACGCTGCAAACGCAACTGGTTTAAGTTGGACTTCAGCTGCACATGCAGTTAAGATGTGTGGTTTCCACACCAACAACTTGGTGACATTTAAAGCAGATTATGACAATAATCTCATTTTAATTCAAATCCATACGGATAGAACGTATGATTCAAAAGATGTTATTTGGTGGAATCAATATTTACAAAGCATTTGTAAATAATATTAATCAATAGAAATAAACGCAACTATGTTTTTAATTAAAAATTTAAAGCCCCTATTGATTTTAGCCGCAGGGTTATTCTTTGGAGCTAATTCATTTGCTCAATTAGAAGGTGGTAACGCCTACTTGATTGGCGATTTCGTAAATATTGCCGTTGACGGAGGAAAAGGGAAAGAAGGAACCGCCGAAGGTGCAGGTTTCCATTATAGAGGTGGAGCAGGTACTGTTCCGTGTGGATTCGTATCCGATCCTTTAGATACAGGTTGGGATCCTAGCCCGGCAGGCCATGATGGTGATTTTTTCACCCCAGGGTCACCAGAAAATGGTTTTGGACTTCAAATTGCAGGCGTAGATTACGCGAACAATGCAGGTGGTGCAGATTCTGACATCATTGCACACGTAGGTTTTCCTCTTTATTATGAAGAAGGTGATTGTATTACTGTGGAATGGGAAGGTGAAGTTGATGGTGTCACCATTAATGTTAAGTATCACTTAATTAGAGATCAATTATATTATACAACTGAGATTACTTTAATCAACGGTTCTGGTATTGATCAAACAGATTTATATTACTACCGTAATGTGGATCCAGATAATAACCAATCAATTGGTGGAACATTTGTTACTACCAATACAATTGTATCTCAACCAGGTGATGATTGTCAAAAATCATTAGTTTCTGCAGAGCAGTCTTCTCCACATGATTCCTATTTAGGATTTGGTGCTTTAGGAGATAAATTCCGTGTTTCACATGGTGGGTTCTCGAACAGAAGTGCATCTGACATTTGGGATGGAACTGGTGGATTAACTGGTACTATTGGAGCTGTTGCTGTTGCAGATCAAGCAATTTCACTAGCATGGAAAGATGATTTAGATATTGGCGATACTGTTGGTTTTACATTTGCTGTTGTATTGAGTGAAGCTGCCGTTGAAGGCGCATTCTCAAGTCTATATTATATTGATTACGAATCAGCTGGTGGAATTGGTGGTGGAATCATTAACCAATGTAGCCCTATAATTGATTCAGCTTTAAGTTGTGCTGGAAATCCAGTAACATTAACAGTTGACGGACCTAACGCAGATGATTATGATTGGGTATGGACTTCTGATCCTTTGGATCCAGATGCACCATTAGACGGACCGGTAATTGTTGTTTCACCAGACGAAACTACATCTTACACAGTTACGGGTACACCAATTTCAGATTGTTTAACAAGTTCAATTACTAAAACTATTGTTGTTGTATTTACAGAAGGCCCAGATATTTCAATCGTTGATCCAGGACCTTATTGTGAAGACTTTGATATTAATGATCTTGTTTTTGAAGATTTAAATGACACAGAAGATCCGAATATTGTTTTCTTAACAGAATTTCCTGATAGTTCTACTCAAACTGAACCTGAATTTGAAGGACCATTAATGGGGCCTGATGATGAAGTTTGGTTAATGATTGGTGATCCTGATGGTGGATGTTTTGATGCTATCTTAATTGAAATCGATTTTGGTGGACTTGGTGCTGCTGGAGATGATTCTACAATTGCTTTATGTGGAACGCCTGAAACTATAATTGATTTACATGATTTAATTGAAGAAGGTGCTAACCCACTTGGTGATTTTGATGAAATTACTTTCTCAGGTCAATTCAATGAAGCAACTGGTGAATTTGATGTAGACGGACTAGCAGGAACTTATACTTTCTCATATACAGTTGAAGGTCTTGCACCTTGTCCTGATGATGAAGCAACCTTTACTGTAATCGTTTATGGACAACCTAATGCAGATTTCGAATATGAAGTTGATGGAATTTCTTCTGCAGATGGATTAGGAAGTACTTGTATTATTAACGAAGTTGATTTCTTTGACTTCTCAACAATTCCTGCACCAGCTGTAATTACTGGATGGGATTGGGATTTTGGTGGAGACGGAACGTCAACATTAGAAAACCCTTCACATACATTTAGTTCAATTGGAACGTATACAATTACATTAACAGTATCTACTGATGATGGTTGTACACATACTTACACGAAGGAAATCATTATCTATACTGAGCCAATCTTAGATGTAATCTTTAACGACCCTACTTGTTTCGGATTTACGGATGGATCTATCACAGCATTTGTTGCCGGTGGTAGTGGAACATTTGATATTGAAATCTTAAACAGTGACGGCGTCCAAGTAAATATTGAAGGATCGAATACTGCAAATACATTACCTTCTGGAACTTATACTGTGAATGTAGTTGATGGTTCTGGTTGTACTGCAAGTGCAACAATCATTATTACTGATCCAATTGCATTGGTTGCTGACTACACTGTGGTTGATCCATTATGTTTCGGTGATCCTGGTTATGTTGTTATTCACTCAGTAACGGGTGAAGACATTAACAATCCAATGGCTTATTTCTGGGCTCCAGAAACGGATGTGCCAAACGGGTTTGATGCAGATTCAGTTAACATTAATGCTGGTGACTACTCATTAACAATTAATGATTCTCACGGTTGTTCAGTTGTGATTGACATCACTATGAACGAACCAGATGAATTATACTTCAATGAAGACACTGGATATGATCCAGCTTATTGTAGACTATTCGGATTCCAAAACGGTAACGGACAAGTTTATGCATCAGCTTCTGGTGGAACACCTGATTATGATTATATCTGGACTGATGTTGCAACTGGAGAAACTACAGACAATACAACATGGGGTGGTAGAAATCCTGGTGATTATACCATAACAGCTACTGATGCTAATGGATGTATTATCTCACAAACGATTACTGTTGATTCTTTAAATCCAATTGCTGCCTTCACTGTTAATTCAGATCAGTTAAATGAAGATTGCAAAGGAACTGGACCAGTAGACGTAGAGTTCACGAATACTTCATTATACTTCGCTAATCCAAATAACCCTTTAGCTGATCCAAGATTCTTCTGGAATTTAGATAGCCCACAAGGTGATTGGTATATCACAGGTGATTATGATGAGAAAGTTGATACAATTTATGGAATAAAAGGAGTTAGTTATATCATGGAAGTGTGCTTAGTTGCACAAAACAAAAATGGTTGTACAGATACTGCTTGTAAGATTATCGAAATCTTTGAACCTTATGTTTTCGTTCCTGTAAACATTTTCACACCGAATGGTGATGGTGACAATGACATCTTTACTTTCCGTGAGTTTGCTGCATCTGTTTCAACATTTGAATGCGTTATCGTAAACAGATGGGGAATACAAGTTGGTGAATTCTCAGACATTACAAGTGGATGGGATGGAACAGATATGAACGGTGATGCTTGTAATGACGGTGTATATTTCTATACCTATCGCGTTGAAGCTGATAACGGTGAAAATTTTGCAGGGCAAGGAACTGTGAATATAGCCGGTTCGAAACAATAAAATTAACAAACTGACTAGTCCTAAATAAACGATACAGATTTAGTCCTAAGATAAATAATTAATGAAGACCAGCAATCACGTGATTGCTGGTCTTCTGTTTTTTATAGGTTTTTATTTTGATTTCGCTTTGTTTG
>JBLHOW010000045.1:0-51496 GCA_047623705.1 Crocinitomix sp. | reverse complement strand
TGATCCCGATTCACCTTGATAAATAGGGAATTTCAATGTGTCTGCCTCTTCTCCTGGACGAATTCGCCCTTGCGTTTTCAAACCATTCCACGTTCCAATTGCTGGTAAACTTTGATTCTTCTCTACCCCTCTTATCTCTTCAAAAACGATTTTACCTGATGACTTTTGTTTAATTTCAATACCAATATGATAAGGTAAAGTTGCGCTCCCAATTTTAGATCCTTGAATAATATTAAACGAAGTTGGTTCTGATTCTAATTTATTTCCTTCTGCATCAAAAGCATCCACGATAAATGAATTGGTTTTGCCTTCTTCTAACAGTACTTCAATTATATCTCCTTTATCTTCAATCTCAACCTTTCCACTAGACCAACCTTTATCTCCCCTAGTAACCTCAACAAAAACACTATCAGGTATTGCACCTTCCATTTTATCCTTTAACATTTTCACGGTTACAAATTCCTCCATTTCAACTGTTGAGGATTCATGTCCAAAAGACAATTGAATTTTCGTATTGTCGCGGCTTTCTTCTCTTACTTCTTCAGAAACATCAATTGTAGAAGCATATAAGGATGCTCCTTTTGCAACTGCCGTCATTGGATCAGTACTTGTATCTGGAGCGCAAATTTGCTCTGTCAACATTTTTCTGAGTACAGGAGAAAAAGTAGGACCTCCAACTAAAATCAAAGTCTCTAAATCACTCCCTGTTAAATTATTGCGTTTTAATAACTCTAAGGTTATATCAATTGCTTTTTGGAATACAGGGCCTAAAACCCGTTCCATGTCTGCTTGATTTATTGTAATGTCCAATTCAAATTCTTCACCATTATCATCCACCCCTGGGATTACACCCAAATCTGTTAAAATATTATACTCGTCGTTAAATGAAAGTTTAATTTTGGCTTCTTCACCAAATTGTTTCATTGCATTTTTAAGAATCTGCTTTTTATTGTCATCTTTTAAAATGGATTCAATTGCAAAGTTTTCTTTAATATTTGGAATAATCAGGTCATCCACAATTGCATTATCCAAGTTTTTACCACCTAAATAATTATCTCCCTCCGTGTCTTTCACTTTCATGATGCCTTCTTCCACTTTTAGTAAAGCCGCATCAAATGTTCCACCACCAAAATCAAAAACGAACCAAAAACCGTCTTTTTTATTTGACTCTATACCATATGCCATTGAAGCTGCAATAGGTTCTTGTAAGAGTTCGACATGTTTAAAGCCAGCCAACTCACCTGCACGGCGCGTGGCGTCATTTTGGTTTATTGTAAACTTTGCGGGAACAGTAATAATAATTGAGTTTACGTTCTCATCCTTTACATATCTCTTCAGCGCTTTCAATACTTCTGCTGATAATTCTTCAGACGAAAACTCTTTTTCTAAATGCGCACAGGGGAAACTTTTATCTGTTCCCATTGTCCGCTTAAACTCAATATATGAATTGGAGTCATTCGCTTCCCAATTTCGCATTGCGCTCAATTTATCTCGCTTAAGTGCATTGTAGGCACTGTCCCCAACTTGAATCGCTTTTTTCTTATTTACGAAAACACAAGAAGGCATTGTATCCTTCAATGTATCTGATTTTTTAATAACAGCATCTCCATTTTCCATTCTGCAAATGGCAGAATTGGTGGTACCTAAATCTATCCCGTAATCTATTTTTACTCTTGACATATCTCTTCCTTTTTACTCTCCAACGCTCACTTCAATTTGAGCAGATTGAATCATTTCTCCTTTATAGTTTACCTGTGGTTTTATTATTCTAGTAATAATCTGGCGACCAGCTGGCAAATCTTCACTCGGCACAAAATTGGCAACAACTAGCATTCCCTCTTTGTATGGTTTCCCAAGCATTTCAACCAATTCGTATCCATTTGCGGCAAAATTATTTGAAATTCGACCCACAGAAGCGTTCAATTGTTTCAAGCCTCTTGTAGCCTCATCCATACTTGCTAGGTTCTTCTGAATCCGAATTAATTCATCCGCAATTTTTAAGACTAAAGAATGGTCTGCTTTAGCAGCTACTTCAACTGTTTCTAAAGTTGGTGCATCTTGCGTAATAATGATAGGTTCTGGCGGACCAGCGTATAAAGACGATTCGCGGTGTAAAATATCAATCAAGGCTTTTTCTGGATGATACCCTTTCATTCTGAGTTCAGCTTTTACGCGTGCCAAATTTGAATTTAGAATTTCATTTTTTTGATCTGTTGCCCTGAATAATAAAATTACAACGGCCATAAAGACAAATGCAATCGCCATTATGATAAAGGCAATTGTTAAAAAGCCTGAATCTTTACTTGCTTCTTCAACCACAACTTCTGCAACTTCAGTTTCCTGAGCAATGCTTAATAGCGGTGATATAGCGGTTAGTAATAGGATACTTATTTTTTTCATTTTAATAAATTTTAAATGGGTCAATTTTAAAGAATGATTACTTGAATTAACTACAACTACGCGCAACTAAAATTAAGAATACGGCAACTCCAATTACGATTCGGATAACATTGCCAGCATCACTCCCCGCTTTTCTATTTTTAGCTGTATTCAACTGCGACTTAATACTACTAATGGTTCGTTTATTCTCAGTAAAACGTTGTTTCGTTGGCGCATCCTTAGCCATTGGGTCTAAAGCATTTAAAACACCAACTGAACGTGTTACTGTTGCAGATAACGCACTTAAATGCGAATGATTATGTTTTAATTTACCTTGTTCTCTGTTTACAATATCAATCACTGTATTCAGCGCAATATTGGTAACGGTAGAAGAAATGGCAATATAAAATTCATTGTCGGCTCCTAATGCTTCTTTGATGTTCCCTAGGCGCGGACGGCATGTTTTAACAAACTTGACAATTGGGTCCAAATTATTTAAAGAAGCCGTAACATTTTCATCAATCGCCTCAGTTATTGCGTCATAATCAGCTCCAACTTTTACTCTTTCCTCTTCGCTAGGTTGCCCACCGCCCCATTCTCCAATGGCTTCAATATTATCATTGATTCGATCAAGTACTTGCTCATTCCGCGTAATTTCTTTTGCGAATCGAATAATTTCAATGGCTTTAGGTGCGGGATTGCCCGTATCATTCATTGCCTTGAAATAATCAATACCACATTGCAATATTTCTTTGGCCAATTTATCTGCAACTAACTTAAACTGCGTGGCTTCGGACGACAAGGTTGAACGCAAAGCTAAAATATCTGGCTGTGTCGATTTGAACAATTCCAGTCCTGCATTATATGCTTCTTTCGGATCTTTTTTACGCGCACTTTTTGCCGCTTCAATACGATTATCAATATTGTGCAAAGGATCTTCTGTAAATTTACGGGAAACGGCCAATTTAATTTCATCTGGACAATTCATGAAAAGATTCATGAACTGTGTCCCTTCAAAATTTGGATGGCTTTCCAAACTTGCCATTAGTTGTTCTACCGTTTGCTCAATTTGTTTTTGACCATCTATAGAATAGTTAGCATCTGCTACTAAGCCTATAAAACTTTTAAAGACGGGTGAATTGATTAATGCAAATTTCAAGGCAGTTCCAGCCTGCATGTCGGCTGTATTATCTTGACTTAGCAGTAAAGTTCCTAAATTATTATAATAACTAAAGTTGTTTTCAGAAACAGGTTTGTTATCGGTTACCTTATGCCATATCTCCTTTGCTTTTGCTACGTCCCCTGCAGTTAAATGCTCTAAGGCTGAGGCATCAATTGGCCCATTGTCAGCAAACCAAAACAAAGCTTGGTTCACTCTACCGTGGTTTTGTTCAATTAAGGCAAACGCTTTATTAGACTCCGCTTCGCTTCTCGTTATAGGCGTTAAAAAACTAAAATCGTAGGGAGATTCAATGGCTTTACCAACAGAAGCAAAACGTGCAATTCTGCTCTTTTGTTTTTCTAATTCTCGAGCTGATGCACTAGCTAAAATACCTGCAACTCTGAACGGGTTTTGATTAATTAAATTCATAAAGCTTTAAATATAGCAGAAAATATGCGTTTTAAAAGGGTATTTTTTATTCAATTATTGTTAATTTTTTCGAATACTATTAAGAAAATGAAGAGTCGGATTTAGTTTCCAAAAATTCCGATTGCATTTCACCAGTTATGATTACTTTTGACAATAACCGCTTACGATCAATTAACACATTGAAAACTAAACCTTTAATTGCGTTCATTTTTAGTCATACTATTTAGTTGTTTGGGAACAATTCTTTACGCTCAAAGCGGAACGGTTAAGCCCGTTTTTCAAACAGGCCATTATGCAAAAGTCAATCAACTGATTTTCCATAGTAATAATATAGAAATGGTTACCTGTGGAGATGATGGTAAATTGATTATTTGGGACATTGTTCTGGGTTTGCAACGTCATTCTATTCTTGCAAATTCTGCTGGCATCCGAACTTTCAAATTCTTGACTGATTCATCAATTGTTAGCTTAAGTAATAATTCGGAAATTCAGCTTTGGAATTATCCTGAATTAACCAGCATTCCGTCTAAAATAGTGACTGATTTTCAAATTAGAGATCTGGCTGTAATCAATGATTCAACCTTATGCGTTGTGGGGCGATCTGTTCATATGTATCACATTCATTCACAAAAAATAGAAACGCTTGATTTCGTTTCTAAGCAACTATTCACAACAGTTGCTTATCATCCTGGGAGAAATGAAATAGCAATTGCAGGGCCGATTGATAATTACTGCACAAGCATCTCATTAGAAAAACCTTTTACTTTTCAACGTTATTTAATTGGCAATATTAACAAAGTCAGTTATTTAGATTCAAACCAATTAATGTTAGCGAGTATTGACGGAAGTTTAATAAAGGCAAAGCTTGACCCACTAAAGAAAAACACTTTTACGTTAAAAGATAATCACAATTTTGTTACAGACATGGACCTTGCAAATGGCCATATAGCGGCTGCTAGCACGAATGGTTTTGCGGTAATAATGAATGCCGAAAATCAGCGAATTATTACCAAAATTGGATTAAACGGTGTTGCATTAACCACATTAGACTATAGTGCAGACAATAAATGGTTGGCCATTGCCAATGAAAAGGGCACTATTTGTTTATATGAAACTGAAAATTATAAATTAAATCGTGTTTTAAAAGGTGCTTCTGCCAGTATTACTGCAATTCAACTGTATGGAAAATATTTATTCGTTGGTTATTCTGACGGAATAATTAGACAGCTTGATTTGGCTGAGAATAAGATTGTCAGTAACTCGATTAAACTAGACCCTTTTGAAGAACAGCAAGGAATAAACTATGCCATCTTATCTATTGATACCTTGATCAATAACAAATTACAATTTACAGTTCTAAAAACAGATCGACATCACGATAAAAGGAGTTTAATCCGATCTGTTAAAAAAATAAAATCTGTTTGGGATTTGGATAAGAACATTTTGTTCCTGCAACAAGAAGTCGAAGACCTAACATTGCGTCTTGCGGTTGATCAGCGCTACAAAAAAGAAATCCCTTTTCAAATAGAACATTATTCAACTGTCATTGAGAGATATAGCAAAAAAGGAACGAATTACCAATTACATGCGGAATCGCTTAATTTCTCAAAATCTAAATACGGCAAAACAATTACCTATCCCCAAATGCATGAGGCACCTATTACGGGACTGCGATTTTCGGAAAACGGGCAATTGGTGGTTAGTTATTCAAGAGATGGCAGTATTCGATTTTGGGATGATAAAGGAAATTATTTAGCAGCACTCTATCTTTCCGGTCAATACGGCTTCACTTATTGGAATCCTGATAACTATTATTTCTCATCCAAAGAAACATTGGATAAGATTGGGTTCATTTATAAAAACAAACTCTATTCATTTGAACAGTTTGACGTGTTTTATAACCGCCCAAGTATCGTAATGAAAAACTTACCCTTCTTTAGCGAAAGGGATGTTACTGATTTTGAAAAAGCTTATAATAAGCGACTTGAAAAGCTCGGGATTACAACAAGCAAATTGGAAATAGCCGAAGATATTCCTGAAATCGATATCACCTACCTTGGTGAATACAGCACAAAATCTGCTATTGCAAATTTCACACTAAACATGAGTGATCCAACTCATAACTTGACCTCTTTCACTTACAGGATTAACGGAATTGAATTTACGCTTCCAATTGAGGCGTCTACAAAAAAGCATACGATCAAACAAGAACTTGAACTCGCATCAGGCATTAATCAAATTGAGTTCTTCTGTACGAATAGTGAAGGCGTAAAATCACTCATTAAAAAACAGATTATTACCTGTGAAAAAGTATTTGAAAAACCGGAGTTATATATTGTAAGTATTGGCGTTAGCAATTATCAAGACAAAAAGCAAAACCTTAAATATGCACGCAAAGACGCCGAAGAAATTGCTGCGTTAATGGAAACAAATAAACAATTCAATGTCGTTCATCAAAAAACTATTTTGGATAGTGCTTTCACTAAAAACAGCCTTGTAGACCTCACCAATTTTTTGACGACTGCTCGGATAAATGATGTCGTGGTATTCTATTTTGCGGGTCACGGAGTTTTGGATGCCCAATTGGATTATTATTTAGGCACATATGACATGAATTTTAATGCGCCTAGTGAAAAGGGTTTAGCATTTAATACCTTAGAAGAATTATTTGAACAATTTGAATGTCGAAACAAACTCATGTTGATTGACGCTTGTTTTAGTGGTGAATTAGATAAGACAACCGTTTCGAGAGATACTTCAACTGCATCTGAAGAAAAAGGTGATATACAATTTAGAAGCAGCACGAATGCGCTATTAGATGGCGGTGGTGAAATGGGTATTTTCGAATTATCTAAGCTTACATTTATAGATTTAACAACCAATAGAGGAACTAATATATTATCCTCAGCCTCAGGAATCGAATATGCCATAGAGGGTGAAAAATGGCAAAATGGGCTATTTACCCATGTCTTAAAAAAGGCACTATTGGATAAGCAGGCTGATTTGAATGGTGATAAGCTCATTCGGATTATGGAATTACAAGTTTATTTACGTGAAACGGTTTCTTCCATGTCGGGCGGAGCTCAGAACCCTATTTTGAGAAAAGAAAACAACAAGAATAATTTTATAATATGGTAAAATCACTCCTTTTCATATTTGCGATAATGATTTCTGTAGTTGGTTTCAACCAGAATTTGAGTTTAGGACTAGGTGGCGCGGCTAATTTTAGTCGAGCAACCAATGATTCTACATTTAATTTTGACGTTTTGACACCAGTTGGAGACACACTAATTTTACGGGCTAATAATGTTGATATAAGCAAAAGCATTAGTTTGCCAATTTTTGCAAGATATACAGCGAAAAAGAACTGGTGGATTCAAATGAATTACGGTTATGAAACTTGGCGATTTGACATAGATGGACAAGCAAACATTACGGAATATGCCATTGATGGCAACGTGAATGACCGTCTTGCAGACTCATGGGCTAACTACTCTGGTGAATTGGATTCGGTTTCATTTCGCAATTGGTTCCACAAAGTTTATAAAGAGCGTGAAGAGCGTGAAAACTTGACTGAATTTAACAGTTTTGAACGTGTTCAATACAATAAACTATCGGTAGCATTTGGTTCTCAATTGAATAAAAAAGGAGCGATCCAATTCTATTACGGATTCGGATGTAATATGATGACCACAAGTACTTTTGAAACGCACCAAGGACTTGTTTTTGAAAATGACTTGGTTTCATATCAGAATGAAATATTAGATGCGTTTCCTGAATTGGAAAGTTTTCAAATTGCTCCCTTTATTAATTTTGGTTTAGAACGTCAAAATTTGCGCGTTGGAGTTGATATGACCTATCATGGCTTTGCCTTATCTGGTGGTCATGAAGGATCCAAGAATAACGTGACGCAAAGCAATGCTATAAACAGTGATTTAGTGCAACGTCTTGGTAGTTTTGGTGTTCATTTAAACTATACCTTTTTCAACCAAAACTTCAAGCAAATTATCAGTGATGACAAACGCGCAATACTAGACCCCATTGTAATTGGAAGATACAATCAAAAACCAAAGCTTTTTCAATTTGGCGCAGTCATTGATTTTCCATCCTTACATAAATCAGGTTGGTCAATTTTGGATGATTATAATCTTGATAACCAAAATACCGAACTAAATGCTCAACTAAATGCTGAAAATGACACGAGAATTACGGGCTTACAAATTGATGCTGAAGATTTACTTGATTATATATACATTGAAAAAGAGGCCCAAGACATTTTTATAAACGAGGTAGGCGAAATTGACACCAATATAATTTTCACGACACTTTTCTTTGACTCTGGAAATATCAATACAATTGTTAAAACTCCAAAATTTTCAGGATTCATTCGAGTTAATCCACACCGCCTATTTTCGGCAGATTTGAGTTTGGGCTACCAAAACCAAACGTATGGATTAGTGACTTACGAAACCAAGGAATCCTCTGATGGCGAAAACATCAAAAGTATTACACGAAGGTTACTTTATCGTGAAAACTATCACCAAATTTCATTAGGAACCAAGGCCTATTTTCAAAACAGATTAAATAACGTAAGTAAAATTGGAGCTCATATTGGAATCAACTATAACTTATGGTTACCAGGGCGTTTCATTGTTAATAAAGGTGGTGCAAATGACAGTGAATTACTTGAGGATTTTCACGATTTTTTTCTAGGTGATGAGGAGGCAGGTGAATGGAATAAGAATGTGAACCCTGAAGCTGATAAAGGCTTGTTTTCGAAGGCAGATTATTATAATCATACTTATGTCCCTTCTTCAGAAATTGCACAACAAAAATCCTATCATAGCGATTTCTCACCTTACTTAATGGATACGCAGTTAAAAAGAAGTTTTTTTGAGCTACGAATAGGAGTTGATTTATACGTTGAAAATTTAAAGTTTACTGTATTCGCAGAACGGTCTATTTGGAAAAAGAAATTTTTATACAACGATTTAATGACCTTTGGAATGTCGGTTTCAATGTTTTTGATTTAAGTTAATTCGAGTCCTTTTCAAGTGATTTTTTAAATACCGAAGGCGCCAAATTGAATTTAGCATTAAACGCTTTGGAAAAATAAGCGACGTCATTATAACCACAATCATAGGCAATTTCTGATACTCTTAACTCAGTTGTTTCAAGTAAAAACTTAGATCGTTCTAGCTTCTTATCATTAATGTATTTCTTCGGACTTTCTCCAAATACTGTATTGAATTTCCGTTTGAACGTTGATAGACTTAACCCAGCGAAAAAAGCTAGGTCGTCCAATTTTAAATTTTGATATAAATTGGCATTAATGATATCCTTAAATTCATATGCATTTGTTTTAAATAAGTTCCCTAAAATTAACTTCACTTTACCCGTCTTATCTGTATGAACCAAAATATGAATCAGCTCTTTAATTTTCAATTTCAAAAAATCGTCTGTCATCATTTCAGGATGATCGAAATAATAGTTTAAGCCTTCATAAAACTGTTTTATTAGATCGTGATATCCAATTTTTTCAGCCGGCTGATGCGGAACATTTGTTTTAGAATTAAAATATTCAGGCATTTTTCCTTGATAAATTTCCTTTAAAATTTCTGGATAAAATTTGAATATAATAACTTCGGTTACTGTTCCATTATTATTCGCTGCCCAACTATTTACAAAGCTTTCACATTTAATCAAGAAACTATCCGTTGGATTAATATCAAGTTGATCGTTAGGAACAAATAATTTTGATTTACCGCTAACAACATGAACAAATCGAGCTTCCTCTTCTAAAGCTGCACTAGCTTTAAAAGGCCCCTTGAAGATTGCTCTTCCTAAAACAACTTTATCTGAAAGTTTAAAATCTTTTCTTGAGAATGACACTTCTCAAAGATAACAAATGTCATTCAATAGTATAACTCTTCTAATTTGAAAATTTAGAATTTTTTGTAAACACCTAAAGTCACAGTCCCATTAAAACCAACATATTTAAATCGTAATGGAATTAATGGAATCCCTGCATTAAATCCCCATTTACTATCGGTTTCGTAAGATGTTTTAAGACCAATAGCCGCCCAACCTTGATCATTTGGATATAATCCTGTTTGCGCCAAATTTTCATTATAATAATCTCCATTCCGTAAAGGATGTCTGGCGTTTAAAGCTGCAGCAATATTCCACCGTTGGCCTAGTTTCCATCCGTGTTCTAAATTAATTTCTAATGCATCACTAAATCCATTTGTGAATTTGTGAAACCCTATTTCTAAAAAGCCATAGCTCTTTTCTTTGCTTCTTCCAACATGCGCCATCAATCCAATAGAGGCTGCGTCATACCCGGTTGCCAATCCTTTATCCAAATCAGATCTTCCAGTATTCCAACTACTTAATAAAGATACCGCCAACTTTACTTTTTTATCTATTAGTCCATATTTCAATGCTAGTTGATAATTGCTTAGTCCAATTAGTTCTCCTTCAGGAAGTAAATTTTCAAAATATAACTGATCGGTTAACTCTCCCGTTTTTACATATTTAAACGGTAAGCTTGTAATGACATTTAGTCTATCCGTAATTCCATATTCAAGATAAATACCAAAATCTGCATTTATTGTTTTTCGGTTAACACCTTGTAAATCTTTAATTAATGTACCCATTAACATGGATGAGTATCCATAAGCTGGTATTATAAATTGAGCTTGAGCAAAGCCATGCTTTTTCTTTTGAAGCCATGGTCCGCCGGCAAAGGAATTCGCACTGCTAATAATTAATAATGCAACGAGAAATTTGATTTTGAGTTGAATTGAATTTTTCATTATATCTAGTTAATTTGATTATTAATTTCTTTCCTACAAATTTCAGAAGAAGTAAGCGTTTTAGCTTTGAAAAAAAGCTCAATTAAATGGAAAATTAGCTCAAATTATTGCAAAAAAAAGCTCTTCCTAGGAAGAGCTTTGAATCAAGTTAGTCAAAATTTATCCGAAAGACTTTAATACAGGCTTAGTAAAGGATAAGCCTAATGAAATTAACGAAATGCCAATACCTATTGGCGCAATAATAATTACGATAGAACAAACCAGCGTTATAGTTAATAAGACTCTTAGCGCCCAAATTTGTTTTTTTGAAATACTTAATACTATACCTGCAAACATTGCTGCATATATGAGAGCCATTGTAAGTAAAGTTATGGGTGGGATTCCTAATAAAGTGTCTGTTTGATTTGAAAATATAAAATAGAACGAAAAGCCTGCAATAACAAGCAAGGCGTTTAGTATAAATATTACTTTCAATAATGTTGGTTTCTTCTGAAGGTTAGCTGATGTTGACATATCGTTATCTTTTTAAAACAAATATTGACACATTTAACTATATACATAATTGAAATTAGCTCATAGAGTTGGAATATTAGTTCAAAAGCCATTATTGAGTAAAAACGAGTATGTAACAACAATCATTAATTAATCTGAAACTCTCTTTTAAAAGAAATTTTAATAGAATGACCCTTGACATGTCCGTTTCAATGTTTTTGAATTAGGCGCTATTCAAAACTAATGGCTAACGACACATTTAATTAGTTGGTGGCAACAAAATGCTCATTTCAGTAGTCATATGCAAATAAATTAATGCACCGGATTACTAAAAGGAATCTGCTTATTCGTTAAAACAACTTGAATAATAGAGAGTAAAACGTACATGATCCGAAAGTCTTCAATTTTACTACTAGCCATATCTAATGACTTAAACAGATGGATGTAAAGCGCTTTAAATTGCTCATTTTCAATTGAAGCCAAATCACGACTAGAATACATGCTTAGAAAATCAAAAACGACTTCACTATGTTCCAATTCATATTGCATACCTAATTCAATACCCGTTCGAGATAATAAAACTTCATGCGCATGCTTCTCATAGGTTGCAATTAAGCTAGCATGTATTTCTTCGGCAACAGCACGAATTAAAACCTGACGAGATGGTTCAAAACGGAAATGACGATACGCTTTCAGATCCAAAAAACCGTTGTTATGAAAAGGATACTTCAAGGTGCATTCTGTCTCTTTCAAGGTTGATTTTGAATTCACAACTACTGCGATATACTTATTATTTAAATGTACACGCAACTCCAATAAAACGGAAATATCATGAGCATTGGCGTAATAAAAATAGTAACGGCGGTTATTGAAATGTTTGAACGATAAACGCGGATCTGTTGCCAACATTGCGTTTACCAATTGATTTTGAAACTGAACTTTATTAATGCTAGTCTGATTTTTCATGATGCAACGGTTTTAGCTTGGCAAGCATTGATTGCGCGTACCAATTGAATATTGTTATTTAATATCATTTGATCCTCTAATTTGTTGATTAGGTTACGAATATTGTCATTGACAGGATAAATAAAATCGAACTGAGACGCTACCTTTTGTTGGAATACTAAATGATGCATTGTGCGTACAATATTTAAATAAATCACTATTCTTTGAATCAAAACCTCGTCATTATTATCAGATCGATATTGTGACAATTCATCCATTATTTTAATTAATGTTTGTGGATCAGTGGCACTAATAATTCTTTGCACATTGATAATATCATCAAAGACATGCTTAACGTGTGATTTGAAAGCTTTTTTATTGCCATGTTGTATCGCAACAAAATGGGTGTGCGTTGCACTAATCGGATAAAACTTAGTAGAAGGTGTATTTCGGTTATTTGAGTAATGATTCCGCAATGACGGGCGATAGTCCGATTTTTCTGCTTTGATGAACAGATACGCAATGAGCTTAAATAAAATGAAAAATTCCATGACTTTCAATGTTTATACACCAAAAGTATTTGTCAATTACGCAATTATCTTGCGTAGTAAAAAAATATAAACAAAAAAACGCTAGAAGAATTAACTCCCAGCGTTTTTGCATGCATTTAAAATTTGTTTTTTGGATTATACTAGCTTAACATCTACCTCTTCAGAAGGATCAATCGCAGCTGCTTTTACATCAACATCAACTTCCACCACATATTCAGACTTTTCATTCTTTGCAAATTTTCCTAGTTTGCCAATTCCTCCTAAAGCACCTCCTTTTTCGGCTAATTCATCATTAGATGATTTGAGTAATTCAAAAGGAAAGTTATACGCGTGAACTTGCTGTTCGCCTGCTTTAATCACTGATTGGGCATCATACTTCTGACTACCCAACGTAAACTCTTTTGTCTTTGCATCATCACCACGGCCTGTTGTATATCTTTCGATTAACTTAACCTCCATTGATTTTATTTCTTGATCACTCTTAGTCGTTAAAGTAAACTTTCCATTGACAATTCCCTCGGTAATAGAAATCTGCCCAGGCATATCAATTTGAATTTTAACTCCACCGATACCCAATTTGCTTTTTATTTTTTGAAAAAATCCCATATTTATTTTTTGTTTTATTTATTTTCTTGAGTAAGATTAAGGTAGAGGTTGAAAGTCCAAAATTAATTTCATAATTTCTTTCGTGTCTTCCACCTCTTTTAATGAAAGCCTCAATTCCTTGACTTTTTTATTTTTAAGTGCAATTAATTTTAACTCTACCTTTTCTAAATTCGTAAAGTCATTTTGTTCCATTAATTCATCTCTCAATATTTCATACTTCTTAAAAATCAGCATTCCAGGAGCTATGTATCCCAATGCATAAGTTATAGTATAACTACTTTCAATTTCTGTATAGCGCGCGTATGATTTACGCTGCTCTCCTTTAATTCTTTCTTTTTCTTCTGCTTTAATTCTTTTTTCTTCTGCTTCTTCGAAAGCAGCTTCATCTCTAGCAAAAGTAAATTCAACAGATTCGAAGACTGTTTTTGAATATTCGTATACAGGGACAGTTTTATATGATTCGTCAGTCCATTCTGTTTTAGTTCCATTTTGGAAATAACCTTCAACCGTCACTTTATAGGTTAAATTCTCAAAATTCATTCTGTCCTTTTTTAAAATGACTAAATCATCATGGCTATCTTGATCGTCTTTTGGAGTGAATATATAGACAGGTATATGTTTTTTTCCAGAGAATTTATCTTTAAATGCCTTCGAAGTTGGGAGCCAATAATAATTGCGAGAGCGTGGGTGACGGTTGTATCCGCCATCATTCTCTTTGTAAACAACGTTTACTACAATCTTGTCGTACTTTCTTAAGGTAGAGTTAATTGCTATCTTAAATCCAAAATCATTTGTAGAGAGATAGTCTATGCCAGTAACATCTTTCATCAATGTTTTATGATGATCCGTAGTAAAAGTGATCTGTGCTATTCCTGTGGTCGTATACAGTGTTACACATATCAGTAAAGTAAGTAATGTTTTCATAAGATTTTTTTTAAATTCGTTTGAATAATTAGGTCTAAAGTAGAGACTGTTTGAGGTTAAGAAAAATTCAAAAGCCAATTCTTATCCCATGGTATTTGATTTATGACGGATGGCATAAAACGTTAATTTTATTAGATTTAGAGTAAAAACAAGTAGAATTCAATACGATTGCATCATTTCATTTTCAAAAATGACCATTCCCTCACCGAGACTGCCAAGGGCTAATAAAATTGTCCTAAGTCAACATTTTAATTCTATTTTTAAGCGCTGATGATAAATTGTACTCCCCAATAACAGAATGAAGAATAAAACCACTTTTTTTAATAAGACATTGCTACTAATTTTAATACTGCAATGTTTCGGTTACAGTGCAGCCTTTGCCCAAAATGAACGCGCAGAATTAGAGGCCGTAATAATCCAAAACAATAAAGACTCCACTCATATTAATGCATTATTCCAACTCTATAAATTAGATTATTTGGAAGAACCTACACTGGCAAAAACTTATCTAGACCAAGCAATGACTTTAGCCCGAAAAATTGATTTCGATAAGGGAAAAGCTGAAGCATTACTCTTATATGGAAATTTTTATTACGCTGAAGGAAATAATGAATTAGCAGAAGAAGTATTAAATAAAGGAAAAGGAATCTATGAAAAATTAAATGATCAAGCTGGAATCGCAGCTTGTTTGCATACCATTGGAAATATTGCAACGGTACAAGGAAACTATGAGAAAGCATTAAGTTATTATATCGACGCAGCTCAAATTGATCTGGCAATAGGCGACACATTATCCTTGTCAAAAGCTCAGCATAATATTGGCGGAATGCATTATCAACAAAAGCGATACGATAAAGCATTGGAGTATTGGGAAAAAAGTTTGAATTTAGGATTAGCTATAAATGATTCAATAGGAATCGTCCTTTCATTAAATGCAATAGGTGTTGTGTACACTGCAAAAAAAGATTATGAAAAAGCCTTAGAAATTCTTCAATCTACTTTAATATTTGCAAACGAATGTAGCGGACCGCCTGAAATAGCTTCGCTCTATCTTAATATTGGAGTACAGTTTCAGCAATTAGAAGAATTAGATAGTGCAAGGTACTACTATACAAAATCGTTGGAAATCTACAAACTAATTAATCTAAAACATGAACTAACAATTCAGTACATTAACTTAGGAATGTTAGAGTCCGATTTAGGGAATGGGCAAATTGCACTTGCTTACTATGATACAAGTTTAATGATGGCGGAAAGTATTGGAGCCGCTCACCTATTAGAGCGTTCCTATGGCGGCTTAGCAGATGCAAATAAACTTTTGGGGAATTATGAAGAAGCTTTTGAATGGTTAGACAAATGGCATGATATACAGGATAGTTTAATTGGCGAAAAAGTGCAAGTCAACCTGAATGAACTACAAGAAAAATATGAGACTGAGCTAAAAGACAAGGAAATTGCAGAACTTCGAATAAAAGAAGCCGAAGCAAACTTAAAAGCTGATCGAAGAAAGTGGTTTCTGATTATTACTATAACGATTTTACTATCGTTCTCATTTATATTGTTGCTTTACTTAGGACGGAGAAAAGCGAGAGAACAACAACGGAGATCAGAATTGGAACAAAAAGCGCTTCGTGCGCAAATGAACCCTCATTTTATTTTTAATAGTTTAGGTGCTATCCAGCAAATGTATGTGTCGGGCGAATTGGATTTAGCCAATAATTACATGGGAGACTTTGGAAGTTTGATGCGTAAAATATTAGACAATAGCGGAAAAAATCTAATTACTGTTAAAGAGGAGTTTGAAATGCTAAAACTCTATTTAGAGTTAGAGAAAGGAAGAAATAATGAAGTAATTGATTATGCGATTGAAATAGACGAACATATTGACCAATTGGGAACAAAAATTCCGCCAATGATTATTCAACCTTTTGTTGAGAATGCTATATGGCATGGTTTGCTTCCCATGAAGAAAAAAGG
Organism: Crocinitomix sp.; assembly: GCA_047623705.1. Lineage (GTDB taxonomy): Bacteria > Bacteroidota > Bacteroidia > Flavobacteriales_D > Crocinitomicaceae > Crocinitomix. Next base: position 35,213 of record JBLHOW010000045.1, on the reverse strand, counting down.
CAAAGTAATTGTGCGTCTTAGCTGCTCTGATAATGTAAAAATGTTGATCTGCGAAATTGAAGATAACGGTGTTGGCATTCAACAGCAAGTAAAACGAAAAGAACACGAGTCTAAAGGAATGAAAATAACGGAACAACGTTTAGGGACAAAAGTATTGGTAAAAAATCTTAGTCCAGGCACATGCATAACTATAAAAATATTGATATGATTCGAGCGGTTATAATTGATGACGAAAGCTGGGCAAGACAATCTCTAAGTGACTTAATAAATCGTGAACTCCATGACACTGTTAATGTATTGGGAGACGCAGATGATATAGGTACTGGAATAGCCTTGATAAAGAAGCATAAACCTGACTTAGTCTTTTTGGACATTAAAATGCACGAAGGTACTGGTTTTGACCTGTTACAGCAACTTGATACGATTAATTTTGAAGTGATTTTTGTTACGGCATATGATGAATTTGCCATAAAAGCTATTCAATTTTCGGCATTCGGATATTTATTAAAACCCGTTAAACTTCAAGAAATAAAAGACGTTGTTAACCAACTAGAAATACGCATGCAGGACTTCAAACCTGTTGCCGACAGACGTGTTAAGGTATTGATTGAGAATTATGGAGATGATCGTAAAATCAAGAAGTTAATCATCAATCATTTAAGCGGTTTTGATGTTTCACTGGTAGAGGATATTATACGGCTAGAAGGAGATGGTAATTATACTAATTTTATAATTACGAATGATAGAAAGGTGATGACCAGCAGAACGCTGGGAGAATATGAAGAATTGTTATTCGATCATGGTTTTTATAGGGTTCACCAAAGCACAATTGTTAACCTACGCCATGTTGTAAAATACCATAAAGGAACAGGCGGTAAGGTGGAGATGAGTGATGGCAAACTCTTTAATGTTAGCCGATATCGCAAAGCAGGTTTCCTAGAGTATTTTCTTGGCAATAATGATTAATACTTCACCTGTTACTGCCCCCTATAGTTCCCCCAATACAAACAATTAATATTAAGCGCAAAAAAGAAGCGCCATCCGTCAAATGACGAGTGGCGCTTCTATGAATCAATTGTTATTATCGATTAATCAAAAACAACTTTTTCAATACCGCTATTAGACCAAGTAACTGTCATATGATCTACTCCAAAATCGTCACTACATTCATAGGTGTTATTATCTACAATATAATTGATTTGAAGATTTGATACCGTAGGATCCACTGGAACATCCATACCTTTTTCTGTGATATAATCATAAGTAGAGGCTCCTTCTGGAATATAGTTAGCTACGATCTCAGACAATTTTGCTCCGTCCTTAAAACTTGCTACAAATTCTAACATAGATGGATTAATTTCAATCGAACTTTCATCAACCAATTGACCAATTGAAAGTGTTGCCAAATCATCTACATATGACTTAAGCTCAACCTTATAATCAGTGTTATTCAAATCTAATAGATAAAGGTTACTTTTGTTCGGATCCATGATGTCATCACTTCTGTCCACAAAGTTCATTGCAACGAAATAATCAACCTCTTCTACCTCTACATCACCATTTTTCAAGCTCATAAAATAAGCGTCATCCTTGGCAGTAGCATTTAATTTAACGTAGATTTTACCCTCGGGTGCTATAATTGTTGTTTTTTTCTCATCATTACTCATGATTGCGGCTCCAGTAATATCTACTGTAATGTCAATTCCATCAAAAACAAAACTTTCTCCCTCTGTAATTGTCATTGGCTCAGACGAGCATGAGGCTAAAACTGCTGTTAATAGCATTAAACTGTAAATGGTCTTTTTCATAAAATTTATATTGATTATAGATTAAGAATGAGTTTCCAACTTGTAGTTTTAATTGCGGAAAAATCCCCATCCCTAGGTTATTTTGAAGCAAACGTACAATATAGGAATGTATGAATTAGCAATATCAGTCACGATTTTATGCGTTGGTAGCATTTGGCAGATACTTGGCATTTTCATCTTCAATAATCCTAAAAAATTGAAAGAAGTAGTAAATGCTAGACTATCACTAAAAAAGCTTGTATTTCAATAAGTTCTTGCAAGTTCTCTTCGTTTATAACTAATTCTCTGCTTGTTTTCTTGCGTGATCAGCGTCAATAGCGTCGTGTACAAATTTGACGTAAACGTCTAATTCTCGCAATTCTTTCAACAATACCAAACATTCATCTTCATAGGTTCCTAAAAGATCTTGTGCATCAATCGTTTCTATATCTCCGTCCAAACAAAAGAACGAATTGTCTTTTGTAAAATGCTCCACCATCTTTTTTTCTTTCGCATCTTTTTTGTAGCGAATAATCTCCATCATTGCTTTCTTATCATGCTCTGTAAAAAACCATTTTTTGCCGTTTCTATGTAAGAAAAGAAGTTCTCCTTTTAAATCATATTGCACCATTGCCACATCCACAAAACAGTCATCATCTTGATCCTGATATCCGCAGAAGGCTACTGGAGTTTCAATCATCTTAAAGTCAGTATTCAAAGCGCGCCAGGCTAATTTAAACGTGTCTTTGTCTCCAAGCAGCATACGATAATAAAAACGGCGGTTAACGTTTAGAAAAAAGCAAAGATTCAATGCTTTCCAACATTTTTTCTTGTTGATTAGAATTTGACCGCTTTCCTGTTCATTGGTTCCGTCTGACTTAATTCCCAAGATTTTCCAAATAGGATTTCTTTTACCTGTGATCCAAAAGTCTGGCCAAAATACCGCACCATTTTTTTCAAATTCAGGGGTATCAAATAAGAAAGTTGGATCTGTCCAGCAATTATTATCCGCATCCAAAAATAAGATCTCTTCAAACGAGCTATTGATGACACAATATGGTTTTAGTGCATAATTTGAAAGGTATCCTCCACCGCTATCAGTAATATTTTTACACGTAACATCTAATGTGTTGAGTTGCTCGATCAGTTCATCAGTAATCTCACCTTCCAAATACCAAAGTTCAATGGGTAATTTACACCCTTTCTTTCTTAACATATTAATATTAATCCAAGCACAAGTAAAGTACACAGGACCTCCTCCGCAAATTACAATCCCTTTTCCTTTATACTTATCAGGGTATTTTGGTATCGTTTCTACGTGACGTTTCCAATTTTTTTTGAGCAAATAAATTGTAAGAAAGCTTGGGTAATAATTTGCTTTTCGGGTCCGGTCTTCATTGAAAGTTTGGGATGCGCTAGATTTGAATAACCTTCTAAAGAAATTAATGAAAAACATAAGGATTTAAGGGTTTGGGTCAAAATACCAAATTAGTAATTTTTAAATAAAATGCAATTTATTTCAGATAATTTTTGACATATAGGATGGCAATCAAAAGGATAATGAACGAAATAACCTCATAATCAGGAAATAAATTGCTAGCACCTATCAAGAACGATCAAAATGCACTTTTCGCCTTGATTTTTTGTGTTCGAAAATTTAAATTGTGCAGCAAATTTATGGTTGATCATAAAAAATCTTTGTAAAATTTTGATTCGCGCAGCGTCTTTAATACTGACAGACAATCCGCCTCATACGCCCCTAATAAATCTTCTGAATTCATTACATCTACATCTCCACCAATGCAAAAATATGAAATCTCATTTTCAAAATGTCTAATCATTTTTTTATCCGTGGGGTTCTTCTTAAACCGCACAATCTCTTTCCATATTTTTTCATTCTCGTCAGAATAGAACCACTTCAGCATATTTCTATGAAGAAATAATATTTCACCTTTAAAATCATGTTGCACCATGGATGAACCAAAAAAGTACCCATTTCGGGGATCCGTCAAGCCACAATGTCCTACGGGTGTCTTAATCATATAGTATTTGCTTTTAAGTGCAAGCCAGGCAAACTTAAACGTGTCTTTATCTCCATGCAGCATTTTATAATAGTATTTGCGTTCCTTATTGAAATACAGACATAAATTCAACTCTTTCCAATATCTTTTTTTATCAATTAAAATTTGTCCACTCTCTTGTTCATTCAATTCAATTGGCTCAAGTTCAAGAACTTTCCAAATAGGATTACTTTTTTCTGTGAACCAAAAGTCTGGCCAAAAAACAGTTCCATGTTTTAAATATTCAGGTTGATCAAATAAATAAGTAGGATCTACTAAACTATTATTATCCGCGTCTAAGAACAAAATTTCTTGAAAAGCGCTGTTGATTATTGAAAAGGGTTTTAGTGCAAAATTTTCCAAATCTCCACCACCATGCTTATTAATGTTTTTACATATAACACCCAATTCGCCTAACTGTACTATTATTTCAGTTGTTAATTCATGTTCCAAATGCCACAATTCAATGGGTAATTTACAACCACTTTTTCTTAACATACTGATATTGATCCAAGCACAAGTAAAGTAGAGTTGCCCGCCACCACAAATTACGATTCCCTTTCCTTCAAATTTACCTGGGTATTCAGGGATTGTTGTTATATGACTTTTCCAATTTTTCTTTAACCTATTTATTGAAAGAAAACTAGGCGCATAAATTACTTTCCTAAAACAGTCTTCTGAAAAAATATGAGGAGCATTAGGATTGAATAACCTTCTAAGGGTATTAATGAAAAACATAAGATTGTAAGGGTTTGGGTCAAGCCACCAAATTAGTGATTTTTAAATAAAGTGCAATTTATTTAAGATAACTTGGTGTTTTGAGTCCTAAGTCAAAATAGGTCATTAAGAAAATAACTTCATGATTAGAAAATAAAATGGTAGCCTGACTGTAAGATGTTTAACCAGGTAAATGTTCGCCACAGTTTACTTTAGAAGGGCTTGACAATTTTGAATACTTCTCGTTTTTCACCAATTATAAGACCCACAAAATAGACGCCACTCGCCCATTCATTTGATTGAACATAATGCTTCAATTCACCTTCAGCCAAAATCGTTTCATCATGAATTATTTTTCCATCTGTTGTGTAAATCTTAAGCGTTAATTCAGTTTCTTCTTCAAAGTATCTTTTAATTGTAAATCCTTCAACAGTCGGGTTTGGATATATGGCGAAATTTGTTGATGTATCTGGTAGATAAATAAGTCCACTCACCTTCACAAATTGAATTCCTTCAGATGGATCTGGTACAAATTGAAGCAAGACCATTGCATTGCTATTATAATTACCGCCGTGTGCATATAGATTGAAATCTGCATCAAATTCGAATTTATTACACAAAGGGAAATTTTCAAGATAAGTTTCTTTTAATAAACTACCGCTGTCTGCGCTCATTTCCAACATATACAGGCCTTCATGGATAAAAGACATCTCATTGGTATCTTTGGCTCCAAAAAACACAAGTGGATCGTTATCAGGGTTAAAATGAAGTCCATTTTGAGCTTGAGACAAAAAATGCGTGTCATTAGAAAAACTGGTAAACCATATAAAGTTTAGGTTTTGATCAAATTTCAATAAACTATTGTCGTTCGTCGTTTCCAAAACTACCTCGTCCTCCCCCATTATTATCGGATCCAAATGACTTGTCCGCATTAACGCATATAGCTTATTATTCGCATCAAATTGTAAATCATGAACATATAAACCTTGCGCACAATCTAAATACTTTTTTTCCACCAAGTCACCATCTACGTTATAATGGCATAACATTACGTCAGCATTACCATTCGAATTAATGGTATCAATATCGGGCCAAATCAAATCATTTTGGAACGAAAGAGATAAATATACTTCTCCACTTTCACTCAATGCTATTTTATCATAACTAAAGCCTTTAATGGTTTCATGCCACACATAGTTGCCATTTGAATCAATTTTCAACAATAAATTGTAATCATAGTCATCATTTGGTTGTTCAATCGTCAATTCATCAAATTCAAATGAACTCACTCCTTTCACAAAAATATAGCTATTTCCAATATCATCTGTTTCAATCGAATAATTAAAATCTCCCTGGTTTGGTGAACCCATACTTTTAACCCAAACCACGTCACCATTTGCAGTATACTTTGCAATAAAAACATCCGCATTATCACCCCGTGAACTTATTGTGGTAGTTTCAAATTTATAGGATCCACTAAAATAACCAGAAATATAAATGTTTTCGTCTGCATCAAAAGAATTCGAATGAGGATCAATATTGTTTCCTCCACTCAAATTTTCAGTAGTTTTTACCCAAATTAAATTGCCATCTAAATCATACTTTGCAAGAAATAAATCGTCATGCGGATAACCTAAATTATTTAAGCTAATACCATTTACAGTATTTTTATCATGAGAGTAAGAGCCGTCAATAAAAATATGCCCTTGTTTACTCAAACTCATTTCACCCCATGGTCCTGCCCAAGTTTCTTTAATCCATTCGAATTGTTGTCCATAAGAATATAAGCCCGTAAAAAGAACGGAAATTAGAATTAGAGCGCGCGTTTTGAACATTTTAATTGTGTCAGGTTAGATACTTTAACTGTACTTGTCTAAAATAACGTATTAAAACTGAAATGCGTTGGTTCAATGTTACTTATCGAACAATTGTGACTGTTTGTTGCCCAGTCCATACTTTTCCAAAAATATCGCGCCCCTTAAATGACAAAAAGTAAACACCATCTGTTAGTTCTTGCCCATTTTGCTTTGTTCCATCCCAAGATTCGGTTAACAGATCATAAATTTTAACCAAATTACCCCAGCGATTAACAACGGTAACTTCTATCGACTCAAAACCAAAATAATCAATTTCATAAACGTCATTTAGAGCATCATCATTCGGTGTAAATACATTTGCATCCAAATCCCAATACACATCCGACGGGTTAATGTCTGCGTTTACCACAGCCACGGAATCAAAATAGTAATATGCACCTGTATACAATGGCGGTGTATATTCCACCTTAACGTCTGCACGAGGTCCCATACATCCCAAGGCCATAAAAGTTTCATCTCCATCTGCCCTAAAAAGTCCCCGATACTTTTTCCATTCTATGTTATCTTGAATCACACTGGGTTCTGTTCTCACGTCAGGACTCATATTCAATAATTCCTCACATGTTGCCGTATCAGCCGTAAACAGTGCCCCCAAATTATCAATGGACATTAAAGGATTAGTGTCCCAATCATTATAAGCCAATTTATAATGAAATGAAACTTCATAAAATTCGCCCGCAATCAAAGTGTCAGTAAGTTTTACATTTGCAACAGTTCGAATATCTTCTTCAACCTCTACGCGATAAACCATAATACCAATATAACTATCCTCATGTTGACCATATGAAAAACTAATGCCATTACTTGGAGCATTATATGGCGCAGGTAAAACATTACTGAATGCTTGCACCGTTCCTGGACAATTGGGTGTATCAAACCAATCTTGACAATAAAAATGCATTGGACAACCGGCTCCTGGAGATCCTGGCCATTCATAAAGATTAGTTGAATCATATACCTCAAAACTGAAATTAGGCACCAAATTTTGTGCGTTTCCGTTTTTCGTAAAAAGGCATACCATTATCAAAATGGAATAAGAGAGCACAGTTTTTAATTGAAAAATCATATTGATTGAAACTTTAAGAATCATGATGGGCTAAAAATTGCATGTTTGGATCCGTAAACGGAAATATGATCCAAGTATTTTATGAGTCTCAATAATGACTGATTTTAATGTTTAGAATTTTCAATATTAAAACAATACTGAGCGCACCTTAACGATTAGTTTTGTTTTTATGACATTTGACTCCAAATTAATCTACCTTTAAGGAAATAAGACAAGAATATAAAAATGAAATATGATACTTGGTTAACTTACAAAGATATGTCAATGGCCATTCAGTTCAAAAAGAACGAATACCATTGCAGTGAATTTGGTTTAAATCAAGAGCGAAAATTAAGTCCTAAGATTTGCACTAGCACTTTGGAATTGAAGTTTTTTTTAATGTCATTTCCAGCACCTCCAAAAAGTGAAATTATGGCTTTAATAAATCGCCTAGAGAAGAATGAAATTGGAGATGTCAAGGATAATATAGGATCAAAAAATCCATGAGAAAAAGAAAAGAAGAGCGTCTGCGTAATTTGATGAGCAGTAGGCAATTTCCTTTTTTTAATTATAAATAGTGATTCAATTCAACAATTAAATAAAATTATGACCGCGAAAGACATATCCAACTTAATATCAGAAATTGAATCATCAGAGCCAGTTCAACTTCAAATTAAAGGCAGCAAAGGACCAAGTCCTCGACCAATTGGATTTTATAATTCAAAAAAGCAATTCGTACCTGATATTGTGGCGAAATTCGGTAATAAAAAAGACTATTATGCCATTGAAAAAAATATCACTGAAAAAGATATTCCTTTATTTATTTTTAAGTGGATTTTATTTGCTGCAGAAGCGCGAAAAACCAGAGGCAGCTTTTTTCTTGTAATTCCAGAATCTAAAGCACAAATTTGTGAGGATATAATTTTAGATAAGCAATTGGACATTAATCTGATCAAACTATAGTTGATATTATAATACACTTTTCAACGCTGATTCTAACTATTCTAGAAATTTTGTAGTTGTTTAATAAACGTTAATCGTAAGCATAACTTATTGAAACAATAGGCCGCCTTGAATTAAATTCGGGCGGTCTTTTTTTGTTGACGTTAGAATCCGTTCGGATTTCAACCACTAAACATCTATTAATCAGAACTCAAACACAAAACTGTGAAACTACTTTTTAGACGAATAAATTGCCCTGCTAATATTCCAAATAGCATATTATAAAAAGGCCAACTCTTTACTATTTATCCATTTTTTTGATTATATTTAGTTTTTAACCTTAAAACTAAATACTTATGAGTGGAGTAACTATCCCGCAATATTATAAAACGGATATCCATGGTGATCTATTGGATAACATGGGGGTCGACTTAAGTGGAGATTTATTAGAAAACATTAATACTAATCTGAGTGGAGGACTGGATACAACATTAGGTGGTGGTATTGCGACAGAACTAAGTGGTGGTTTAACCACAACCCTTGCTGGTGGTATAGCTACTGATAACGTTTTAACCTTAAGAGGTGATCCTGCAGCGCCACTATCTACTGATAGTAAAATAGAAATTATGAACCTTCCAAGGTTTACTTTAAAAGACATTAAAGACATGATGAGTGTGCGTGTTCGCATGCCAAATTATTCAAATGTTTGTTTAAAAGTACTTGGTGTAGAGTTAATGAGTGTATCTATGGGTGGCGAAAGCCAAGTAATAACCGAACCATATGTGCCAAATGCAGCTGAAAACTGTGAGGTTGATTGCTGTGAACCAGACACGAGACCATTTCCAGTTAGAAAAGGTTAATAAGAATCGTTTCTCAAAAAAGAGTAAATGCCTTCAACTTGCAAGTTGAAGGCTTTTCAATTCATTTCTAAAAATTTACCGTTATGATAACGATAACAGCTGACGCGCATCAGGAAAAAATTAATATTCTAGATAAAGAAATTATTCTAAACGGCCCTCCTACTCGCTTAGAAGGACGCATAAATATTGCAAACCAACATTCTGAAGCTTTGCGTGTTAAATCAATTGGGTTAACAGATAAAAGAACAAAGGGAGTGATAAATGATACCTTGCGTTTGTCTGTGCGTCTAAAACCAGGAGAACAGGTTTCAAAACGGATTTATCATCAATTACCAATAGATACGCTACCAGGAACTTATCAAAAATATATCACAATTGGAAAAACCACTTATTCAGTGAAATTTATTGTCCAACCAATTGTTCATGTTACGCTGAGTCATACCCATTTTACTTTTCAAGGTACGGCACCAAACACTGAGCATAAAATCCAAACTATGCTTGAAAACTTTGGAAATTTGCCATTCTGCATTCCAACGTTAAAAAATGCAACCATGCTTGATATGGATTTGATGTGCAGAGCCTTTAACTATGGACTTCGCGCTAAAAAAGAAGAAGGTATTCAGAAAACATTGGACGTGGTTGCTGAGAATTTAAAAGAGAATATGATTGATTGGGTTTCAATAGCAGTTAAAGAGGCTGGTAAAACCGTTGAGTCGGGTGCAAGTCAATTATTGAACATAACCTTTAAAATTCCTAAAAATGCTGACGCAAAAAGGGATTACAACGGAAATTTTAGGTTATGGGATCAAATTATAAGTATTTCTATTAAGTCACATATTGATAAAAGAGAGGAAGTTTAAGTTATGGCAGAAAATAATACGAGAGTATCAGAAATACAGCGAACATTATCAGATTCATTTCAGAGAATGACCGACATGTCAATTGACACTATGAAACCAATGGTTGAAAGCTTGTTTGACAACGTGACAAAGGCCAACAAGCAAATTATTAGTGGTAAGGTACCAAGGTTAAACTTATCAAACCAAAAGGGGAATACAAGTCATTGTTCACCTCCTGAGGAAACATGTCCACCGCATTGCATTGCCGTAATTACAAGACAAGCAATGGCTAATGAACGCATTATCGTACCTTTTTTAGTCAAAAACGATTGCGCTACAACAAAGACTTATCGCATTGGTGTAAGAGAACTTGAAGATATGGACGGTAGTCTTGCTCCAAGTCAGCCTGTATTAAATAAAACTTCAGTAACACTTGCACCTGGAAGAAAAGAACGTGTATTAATGGTGGTTGATTTAAGTGGCTACAGCAACGGTACAGAATATTCGACTGAAATTGTACTGCGAGAAAAAGAATTCAATCAAAACATTTGCTTCCGATTACGTGTGAATTATTATGATGAAATAACTGCAGTACCATTCAGCGAAAAGAAATTTAAGATGAAATGGCAAAATTGGCAATCGCATTTTTATTGTGAACCAAAAAAAGGAGTTCGTGTAATTACTGATAAAGACAGGACAGATACTGCGGTACCTGATAAAGAAGCAAGAGAAGCTGTAATGCGATTAAAAGGAAAATAAAACCTACTGATAGATGAGTGAAGAGAAAAATGATTTTGCAAAAGGCTTTGAAGGGATCTTCAAAAAAATGGTCGACATCAATAAAGACTATTTTAAACAAGGAAAAGATCTTGTGAGTGAAGTTCGAGGTTCTGGTAAAAAAGCTACTGATTTTAAAGCACCTGAATCAGGCGAAATAATGGGAGCACTATCTGCTTTTGCCGAATTAAATATAGCGCATTATAAAAATGTGGTGGAACTGGGTTTTGAACTTACAAAAAACGCTTTTACAAACACAGGCGATACCACCGAACCAACTGAGCCTACTCACGCAAGCAATCCAAAAGATACAGTGGAAGAAGCCGTTGTAGAAGAAATGGCAGAAGCCGCAGACTATGTGGATGAACCTGCTTTTATTTTGACTGGTACTGGCTGTAAAGAGAGTACATTAAAACTGCAGTTTTTACTTGATAATATTAAGGAAGAAAAGGTGCTATGCAAATTCGTTAATTTTGATTTTGTAAATATAGATGACCCAACAGAAACATATACACTTAAAACTGAATTCGATCCGCAATCATTTTCATTAGAAAAGAATGCATCACAAGCCGTTGCTATAAGCGTGACGATTGATTCAGATGTGAAACTTGGAACCTATCAAAGTAAGGTCCAAGTAGAAGGTTTTGAACCCCTTTATTTCCTAATTCGAATTATTGTCGTTAGAAAAAATAGTAAATTGATTGTCTAGAAATGACTGAGAAGAAAACGAAGAAAAAAACGGATGAGATTTTTTCTGGAGCACAACGGCTAATCAACTCTGCTGTTAATGTGTTAGAAGAAGAAATTGCTGCTGGCATTTTGGCTGCAAAGAAGATAGAAAAAAAAGTGATTGATGTTGATGACATCCGAAGCGATCCTAACGATTTATTAAATAGAATTAGAAGAGATACGCATGAAGCTGTTGATCTTTTTTTAGATGCTTTTACTGCTATTTCTAAACAGGTAACTAATCTGGCAGCATTCAAAACGGACAATGCGACTAATGAGGAAGAGTCCCCTACTACAAAAGCAAGTGCAAATACAGGTGCTATTGTTTTAGATGCCGACCACCCTGTGAAACCTGGTGAAAAAGTTTCATTTTGCTTTACCTTAGAAGAGGATACGGATGAGATTAGCCAATTAACGTTTCGAAAAACAAACTTAATTGGGTTGAACAATCACACCATCTTTTCGCGTGCTTTAAAAATCACTCCTGATAAGGTCGAACTTAAACCAAATGTGCCACAAGAAATTATGGTAGATTTAACCGTACCTAAAAATGCGGAAGCCGACCAATACAATGCGTTTATTTCAACGGAAGGTCCAAATGCGATTAAAGTTGTTTTAAATGTTGAAGTAATTAAGTAATGAGTGATTCTTTAATGAAATCAATGCTTGCCGAATACGGTGCTGCAACGTTAAAAGGTATAAATCAATACATTCCGGACAAAGAACCACGTAAATATTTGTATGATTTGGTTGCGGAATATCCAAGCCGTGGAGGCAAAGGTTTTAGACCTGGTTTGTGCATTGCAGCTTGCAAAGCATATGGAGGAAAACAACATGAAGCAATGGATTCTGCCATTACCTTAGAACTATTGCATAATGCTTTTTTAGTACATGATGATGTTGAAGACGAAAGTTTCATCAGAAGAGGCCAACCTACACTGCACGAGGCTAATAATAAAGCTATAGCTATAAACGTAGGTGACGCAATGCAAGTTTTAAGCCTTTATCCCCTCTATAAAAATCGAGAAATTTTAGGAGACCGCGTGGCAACACAGGTTTATTTAGAGGTGCAACACATGATTTTGGAATCTGTTGAAGGACAAGCAATGGAATTGGGTTGGAGAAGAGATAATGTTTGCGATTTAAAAGAGGAAGACTACTTGCGCATGATTTTGAAAAAAACATGTTGGTATACCTGTATGCACCCTTTAAGAATTGGGGCTATTATTGGTACCAGAGGACAAGTGAATCCCGATTCATTTGACAGACTAGGCTACTTCATGGGTACTTCTTTTCAAATTCAAGATGATATTTTAAACTTGGTTGCTGAGGAGGATGTTTACGGGAAAGAAATTTGTGGAGACATTATTGAAGGAAAACGAACGCTGATGCTGATTCATTTATTAGAGAATTGCAACCCAGGAGAGTTTAAGGATGTAAAGTCGTTTTTAGCAAACCCAATTAGAGAACGTTCCATTGATGATGCACGATCTATTTTGGGACTAATGCACCATTATGATTCCATTGAAAAAGCAAAAGAAACTGCCCAATATTTAGCAGGAGGTGCTTTAAAAGAGTTCTATAGTCTTTTTTCAAAATGTCAAGACACCAAGGATAAAGCCTTAATTGAAAATATTATTCTTTATATGATTAACCGAGATTATTAAGCAATATGATAAGTGTAACACCCAAGATAAAATATGATTGTGATGTTCTAATCGTAGGAGGAGGACCAGCAGGAAGCGGATTAGCTTTTCATTTGGCTTCTAAAGGAATTAAGGTAACAGTTGTTGAATCTGCTGTTTTCCCTAGAGATAAGATTTGTGGTGACGGTGTTAGCCCAATTGCATTGGCAGAGTTGGATAAAATGGGGATTACAGGAGCAGATGAGTTTGAAAAAGCAAATGAGATTAATAAAGTAGGGCTTTTTTTAAAAAACGATAAAGTCTTTATTGATTTATCAAAACCAGACCACCTCCCCTATCACGCTCGAATTATACCACGAATTGAATTGGATAATTGGATTTACGAAGCAGCCAAAAAAGCAGGTGCAACTTATATCCAAGGAGCTACTGTTACTGAATATACAACCTCTGAAAAAGCAGCTGTGGTTTCTGTAAAATCTGGCGACAAAACATATACATTAAAAACAAAATTAGTAGTTGGTGCAGATGGAGGAAACTCGACAATAGCGCGACAATTGCATGGTCGAAAACCAAAAGATGAATATCAACTTTTAGGATTACGTGCCTATTATGACAATGTGAATGGTCCAACTGACCGGGTTGATATTTATTTTAATGAAGATGGATTTCCTGGGATTTTTTGGATGTTCCCTAAAGGGCCAAAAGGCGCCAATATTGGAATTGCAATGATTTCAAAAACATTTCCTTGTAAACCAGAGCATGTAAAAAAAATCTTATTGTCACATATTGAAAATAATGAAGACATTAAAGAACGAATTGGAGATGGAAAACTAATTGAAAAAATCAAAGGTTGGCCGATTACGTTTTTTAATCCAAAGCAAAAACTAAGTGACAATCGCATTATGCTTGTTGGAGAAGCTGCAGGACTAATTAACCCATTGAGTGGTGATGGAATCCAGTATTCTCTATTAAGCGCGCGTTGGGCTGCCGAAACAATTGAAACTTGTGTTGCTGAAGATCGTTTTACGGATCTAGATTTGGATACATATACTGTAAAAGTGAAAGAAGAAGTTGCTTTTGATTTTGCTTTATCTAACTTACTCGTTCAGTTTCCGCGTAATAAGACATTTACCAAAATGTGGATCAAAATTTTAACAGCCATGATCGCAAAGGCAAAAGTAGATAAAGAATACGCCGATACGATAGCAGGAATTTTTGAAGGAACCTATCCGTCTTATAAAGCGCTAAATCTTTCTTTTATTCTCAAATCACTCAAGCAAGGTGGCGTTGAATTAACCAAGTCTTTTGAGGATCATTTAAATAACCCAGAAAAATCAGTTACTACCGGAATGGAGTTTGCAGAACTCTTTTCTAAAATCTTTACAGAAGTAAAAGATAATCCTAAGGCACATCTAAAATGGATTACTGATACTGTTTTAAAAACAGCCGCTGTAGCCAAACATTTGGTGAAAACGGTGGATATGGAAAAGGTGAATAAGGTTTTTAGGTCTGAATAGGTTTTTTTATGGGAGTTAACGAAAAAACGCGCTTGATTAAGTTAAAATTGAAATTTGGTTTATCCATTTTTTTGCGGATGGATCAAATGATGCTCATCTCGCGCTCCATAAATGATTGATTAACTCCCGAACGCCGATAAAGCAAAGATAGAGGGAGATAGTAACTGAAATAATGAATTGCCTGCATTAAATTAAGAAGTGGAATTATAGGTTAATAAAATTTATTTTATATTTATCTAAGAAAACGACCCAATTTCAAATCATTTTTAAAACTTATTTATAGTACTAGTTTAAGATTAGCCTCTCTTAAATAAACAATTTTCTATTCGGTCTTAATTCTCCTGTTCCTATTTTTTATATGCGCAAAGTGAATGCTGTCATATAAATTCTTCGTAACACTTGAAGTTAAAAGGCCCTTATTTTTTCTCGAATGAGATTACAAAATCCTTAACGGTAGACATGTCATATTCCTTCGTGTTTTAAGTCCATAAACATTTTCGAAATACTTATTTTTGATTCAATCCAAATGTTCAAACCTTATCGGCAGGAACAAACTCTTACTTCCAGAAGTTTTTTTTATGGAATAATCTATTTTACTGCATCTGAATTATATAATTCAAAACTTTAATATTTATGCGGTTAAGTTTAGTCCTATTTCTTTTTACGTGTTGTAAGCTAAGTTTTGGTCAATTTATTGTGCAAGGAACAGTTCAAGATAATTTGGGAAACCCCATAATAAATGCCCGTGTAGAAATCAACAATAAGGATCAATATTGCTTTTCCAATAATCATGGGGAGTTTTACTATGATGCGCTCAACCCAATAAAAATAGTCTCCGTTTACTATTTGGGTTACAAAACAACGCAGCAACAATTTGAACCTACTGTAGCAAACGACACATTAACGGTTTATTTTAAATTAATTGAGGATGGGAAAACCTTAGACGTAATCAATATTAATGCGGTTAGTGAAACCGAAATTTACACGGAACGAGATTATGCAGTAATAGATTTTAAATTATTATCCAACTCTCTTTTGGTTTTAGTGAAAAGACAAAAAGACTATTATTTGAAAGAATTTAATCAGTTAAACGAATTGATTCGAGAGCAAAAAGTTTACTTCAAGCCAACCAAAATTGTCAGTGATTGCTTTGAACAAATACACCTTCAGAATGATGACCACAGTTATTTATTAAACCGCGACAACTTTCACTTATCAAAGGCTCAAAAAATAACCGATTATAATCGGAATAACGCTCCGTGTATGGCTGAGTTTGATTCAACATTATTTATAAGCAAGCGCTTAGACAACAATCAATCAGTTATTTATATGGTAATGAATAAAACCACTCGAAAAAAAACTTTTTTACATACCATATCGGATGAGGAAAGCGCCTATATCGCCTGGTACTATAACAGTAGAAAAGTAATTAGCGAACAACTAAAAATTACGGAAAACATGTACCATGTTTATCCAGGTGTTTATAACCCAGGCCAACTGAATGCAGACATAGTGTTAGATCTTGTAGAAGATGCAGACTGGTATAGCCAGGTTCTTTCTAACCCAACTTATCACCCACTTTTCAAAGTGAATGATTCAGTTTATGTTTTTGACCATTTAGAAAGTCGCTGCAGTGTCTATGACGAAAAAGGAAGATCATTTAGGTCTTTCCAAATAAAACATCATTTGTCCAATACATGGGGGAAAAGAATAATAATTGATCAAGCTAAAAGCCGTGCATATGCATTAATGCGTAATTCCCATTATTTCTTATCAGAAATTAATTTGACAAATGGGAAAATAAAAAAGGCGTATAACTTAGATTTTAACTGTGCCCTTTCTCCAAAATTTGAAATCAGGAATAACTTTATTTATTATATCTACAAAGAAAATAAAACCAGTGGTTTTAGAAAGTTGTACAGACAAAGGTTGAACTGATTTAATTGAATTAAGCCAAATAAGTAAGTCCTATCTATTCCTTGATAATTTTTTTACTGATCGCATGACGATTGATTGTAAAAGAATCGGCCTCAAAGATTAATTCTATCCAACCCAATTTATAATCTTGAACAGCCGTTTTAAATTGAATATAAACTGGTTTAGATCTATCAATTTCATGGCAATAGCGTGTGCGCGTGTATGATTCTTGTACTATTAGCGTTTCCGATTCTTCTATTTCAGTATAACCAATCTCCTTTTCAGGAGATTGGGCAACGATAAATCCGTTGGAATCAATATCGTTAGACCAATTACCATTTTCATCTGCTTCAAATTTACCATCAACATCACCAGTTAAAATATAGCTCGAACTCATTGATTCAGTTACCCCTTCTCTATTCTCACAACCAGAATATAAATCATATACTTCCATTGGAATTCCGTCTGGCGACTCTCCAACTGACACATCAAATTTACTATAAAACTTATCCGACCCTGTAATTTCTCGAATTGAAAAATTGGAATTTAAAAGTTCAAGAGAAATTTTCCAAGGTAAATTATCACCTTCATTTTCCACCCAAATTGAACTACGAAATGAAAGTGAAATTAAAACATCAAACTCACCATCATTGTCCAAATCTAAACCGTTTTCTGGTAAATCAAACCCTGGAAACTCTGTAAACGAAGTAGTTATTTTTGTGTTTACATCAGTAATTCGCATCTTTTTCTCATCTCCAATTGTTAAACGTTCAAGTTTTACTTTTTTACAGCTCAATGTAACTAAAGCAATTGCTGTTATTAACAGGAATATATTTTTCATAAATGATTCTTTTTTTAATGAATTAGGTGCATTACCCATTATTGAAGAGCGGATAATGTCTCGGTTATAGCGTAAACATAGCCAGTTAACCTCCTATAAAGAAAGGATTTGCGTTAAGAAACTCCTTTTTTA
Organism: Crocinitomix sp.; assembly: GCA_047623705.1. Taxonomy (GTDB): domain Bacteria; phylum Bacteroidota; class Bacteroidia; order Flavobacteriales_D; family Crocinitomicaceae; genus Crocinitomix. The sequence goes on along the minus strand of JBLHOW010000045.1, from coordinate 17,527 downwards.
TACCAATCAGATAATACAACAGAAATTGAATCGTCAAAGTATTTTTGAAATTTCTTAAAATGAAGCATGTTATTAGCTATGAATCTCTACCAATTAATCATTAAAACTTCAATTGATATTTCATTCCAAAATTTTCAGAATCTCAATTAACATTTTTTTGCACGAACTAAGTTTAAAAGTTGTCAAATGATTCATTGAAACTGTCAATTGCTTCATATGTTATGACTTATTATTCAGAATTTTGAAGTGCTTCATGCTTTTATAAGATAGAACCCAGAAGTAACTAAAAACCCAAAGTGTAGATAGTTGTAGATATTAAATAATCACACCTAAATCATTTTTTTAATGCAAAAAATCAAATTTAAAATTCATTGTGAACCACTGATTATATAGAAGTTAGAATACAATTCTTGCTTAAAAAAAATTGACGGAGAAAAATTTGACTCGAACACTCCTTAAAACAAAGTAGAGCATATCCAAAATTAAAAAAAATGAAAAAAGTAATTTTAAGCGCAAGTATATTTTGTTTAGCTCTCGGAACGTCCTTTGGGCAGACGAATACAAATTTAGGCTTTCATGCTGGGAATGCAGGAACATCTAATTCTGCTTTCGGATACGAAGCCTTAGATATTGTAGATGGATCATACAATTCAGCATTCGGAGTTGGGTCTATGAAACGAACGACAACAGGAGAGAATAATTCTGCTTTCGGGTATGTATCACTATGGAATAACAGCACAGGGTATAACAATGTTGCAATGGGTTGTCGTGCGTTATTTAGAAATAGTACTGGATTCCGCAATACTGCTTCAGGTTATGAGGCAAGTAGATATAATACGAGTGGAAATCACAATTCATCATACGGGTTTTACTCGCTACGTGATAATACAATAGGAGTGCAAAATACAGCATCAGGAGTTAACTCTTTAAAATACAACACTATTGGCAATTACAACACGGCCTCCGGTGGTGCTGCATTATATAAAAATATAAACGGAAATGAAAATACGGCATTTGGTTATAATGCTTCGTTTAGTAACACAACTGCAAGTCAAAATTCAGCATTTGGAAATCAGGCACTTTCAGCAACTACTAATGGAGGCTTCAATACCGCTATCGGCAGTAAATCAATGTTAAGTGAAATGGGCTTTTGCAATACCGCAATTGGCTACTATTCGGGACCAATTATTGATGACCTTTATAATACAACTGCAGTAGGATGCGGAGCCTGGCCCTCTGCTAATAATTCAGTTAGAATTGGTAATGCGGAAGTAACAAGCATCTCAGGTCAAGTACCTTTTACAGCAACTTCAGATGGACGTTTTAAAGAAAACCTCAAAGAAGATGTTGCTGGTCTTGATTTTATTATGCAACTGCGTCCAGTTAGTTATACGTTTAATAAGGCGAAATTGAAGAAACATTTAAATCCTAATGGTGTTACTGAAAATATTAATTCGCATGCAGAAGTCATAAGAGAAACGGGATTTATAGCACAAGAAGTTGAAAGTATTGTTGAAGAATCTGGCTATGTGTTTAGCGGCGTTGATAAAGCTGAAAATGAAAATGATATTTATGGTCTTCGTTACGGAGCATTTGTAGTGCCTTTAGTCAGTGCTGTTCAAGAATTGAATGAACAATCTAACATTCAAAATGAAATGATTGATGAACTAACAATTCTTGTGCAACAACAACAAGCCCAAATAAATGATTTATTAAATGCGATTAAAAATAACAGCCTTTCTGCAGATCAGGTTTCTGTAGATTCTGAAAATGTATTATTTCAAATTTACCCGAACCCTTTTACTGAAGTAGCAACAATTGAAATGGAAATTGCTTCGACTGTAAAAGATGCAAGAATTATCATTAGCAATTTAGAGGGTAAAGAAATCAATTCAATATCGGTTTCTGAAAGAGGAAAAACAGTAATACAAATCTTGGGGAGTGCACTTGAATCTGGAATTTACCTATGCACACTTGTTACCGACGGTGTTATTGTGGATACAAAACGCATGATCTTGACAAAATAAATCAGAGAAATAGAATATATTTTTTTTGTTCTACTTATTTCACTTGACGGAGGCTTTTCACGCGTAAGTTATTTACCTTGGAAAGCCTCTTTTATTTTTTACTTAGCTTCATAAAGGAATTAAAATCTAGCTATATTTAAACGATTGTGATAATATTTGAGACAGCAGTCGTCCTGTTAGTTAGTTCTTTTTTTAGAGAATAGCGCTATATTTTCAGGAACTCAATGTTTAGGAATTCAATTCTAACATGATGTTGTATTTCATTTATTTTTAATTAGTGGTAACTTAGCTTTTGATAAAAGGGGTGTAAAATGTTTGGTCCTATTTTAACCCTAGCACTATACTTGATATGAGAAAAAGCGTATTCATTATATTTTTACTTTTCGCATTTATTCCGATAAAAGGTTCTTGTCAAGATGTCTTTCAAAAAATGTATGGCTCTTCTCAAGGGGATCAGGGATATGCAATAATAAATAGTTCTGATGGGAATTTTGTCATATCTGGATCCTATGAAACTGATGGGCCTGGAACATCACTTTATTTATTGACAAAAGTAACACCAACTGGCGATACGCTATGGGTAAAAACTTATGGACTTCGTACAGACACTTCAGCAACACTCAGCAATCGTCACAGTACCCTTGGTCTCAAATCATATGGTTTAGTTGAATGTGCTGATAATGGTTATCTCTTAACCGGTGCTGCATTTGAAGTTAGTCCTCATGGAGAGGACGACGTTTATATGGTAAAGACGGATTCAGATGGAGAGTTGCTTTGGACTAAAGCATATGGCGGGGTTAGTGAAGACTATGGGAATTCAATAGCGCGAACAAGCGATAATGGATTTATAGTTGGAGGTGTTACGGAAAGTTTTGATGTTTCTATTAGAGACGGTTATGTGCTACGATTAGATGAATTCGGCGATACACTTTGGACATTAACTATTGGTGGGAGTAGTCTTGATGAAATTAAATCTATTATTGAAACTGAAGAGGGTGATTTTATAGCAACCGGCAGTACGTATAGTTCTGGCGCTGGAAATTCAGATGTATCATTGGTGAAAATTAGTTCAGAAGGAAATATTATATGGGAAAAAACATATGGTGGTTTGGATAATGATTATGGAAATGAGGTACTTAAAACCTCAACAGGATATGTTATTGCAGGAGCTTCTTTGAGTTTTGGATTTGGTGAGGAAGATGCTTATTTAATTAGTGTAGATTTTGATGGTAATTTATTATGGTCAAAAAGCTATGGTTCGGATAGTTTTGATGGGTTTAACTCAATAATTGACGCTATTGGAGGAGGTTATATCATGATTGGATATACCCAGAGCTTTGGAAATCTAACGGATGTTTTACTGATTAAAACAGATGACGAAGGTAATTTAGAATGGAGTAAGGCTTATGGAGGAAATGGATTCGAATACGGAGAAGGACTTTTGAAAACAGAAGATATGGGCTATTTATTAGTTGGCTATAGTCGGAGTTTTGGAAGTGGATCAGATGACATTTATTTGATTAAAATAATTGACGCAGATCAACTAAAATGCAACATGAATATTCCTTTTTTGGGTGAGAAAAGCCCGGAGACAATTGTAAATACAGTCACATCTACAACGTCAAGAAATGCTGCACTTACAATACCAGAAACGATTGTGGGTGCTAGTTTTATTAATACAACAACAGAATGTTACTCGAGTTTATCAATAGATAATTTCTCCAAATCCACCGATAACTCCCTCGTCATATATCCAAATCCTTCCAGTGGAATTATTTACATTAAATCTGATGAGGTAGGTTCAAATTTTAGTTATGATAGAGTGATTGTTATTGATGTAATAGGACAAGAAGTATTAAGAGTAGATTCTATTATCGGGCAAAAAATTGATTTATCAGCACTGAATACTGGAGTATACACTGCTATTTTTTACGATTCTGAAAGGTCTGTTCGAATCGTTAAAAAATTGATGATAAGCGACTAAAGCCAAAAGGCATAGTTAGATTACTTCCAAATTTTTCTAGTTCGATAAATAATTCCCTTAAATTATGACTCCTACCAGCTCGTCATATTTGGCTCTTATTATGATTGCCCTTTAGTTATCGGTTTTAACAAGACTCCGTTTCTATTAATCGGCCTTTCTTCGTCAAAAGTGACTGCACTCAAAAACCTTTTTTTTTAAAACAGGGGGCTACAGGATGATTCATCCAAAATCAATGGCCAATATACAAGTGTCGAAAGTCAATTATTGATTCGTTTGAATTATTTATTACGGCATGTCTTTCTCATAAAAGAAAGGAAGCAATGAAAGGCTTTTTAGCCATTTCAAGTTTTACCTTTTCAAGAGTTTGTATATTTTTGATTTTGACTCGTCTAAGGTTTGACTAGCTTTGTATAACGAAATTACATAATTGTTATTTCTATTCATTAATCAACATTAATAAATCAAGCATGAAAAAAATAATACGACTCTTAACAGTGATTTGTGTTTTCTCTAGTACTTATTCTTATTCGCAATGTGACGTCTCTGAGGGGGAAGTTACAATAGTGGTTAGTACAGATAATTATGGTAGTGAAGGATATTGGCAATTATTACCAAGTGGGAATGACTGTGGAACTGGAACAATCTTTGAAGGCGGAAACGACTTAGTTGGATGTGATGGAGCTGGCGATCAAGATAATCCTCCTGGTGGTTACCCTAACAATGATGAGATTACTGAAGGAGAATGGTGTTTACCATTAGGAAGTAATTATGACATAATTTATACAGACGACTGGGGAGATGGTGGTTTTTCGTTTGAAGTATACGTGAACGATTATCAAATCGCCTCTTTTGTTGGTATTGGTTTAGGTGGCACATACACTTTTACAGTTGAAGAGCCGCCTGTATATGATTTATCTGTTACTGGGTCAAATATATACAGCTATATTGAAACGGGCTTTTATGATTTAGAAGCGGATGTGTTTAATGGAGGAACTGAAACGATAACATCATTCGACTTAAATTATAGCGTAGATGGTGGAGCAACAGAAACGCATAATGTAACAGGTATATCACTCCTTAATTATAATTCAACCCACGTAGAGCATAGCATTGCAGTTGATATTGCTGCAGAAGGCATTTACAGTATAACGATTTGGGCGGATAATATTAATATTGGAAATGAAGATTTATTTCATGATAATGACAGTTTGACAAAAGAAATTGAAGCAGGTCCAGGTATACCAAATGATATTGAGAGTTATATTGATTCTCCTGTCACGCCAACATTAGTAGCAGGATCAAGCGAGCAAGTGAATGATCCAACAGATTTGGACTTCCACCCTGTCTTATCCAATATGGAATTATGGGTTGTTAATCGTGGAACAGAGGCTACAGGAAGTAATACGGTTACAATATATGACGCTGGGAATGATGACCAAACAAGCATTAATAAAGAAGATGGCAATGCATGGCATTTTATGTCACTTACGACCGGATTAGCATTTAGTCAAAACGGAAATTTTGCAACGTCTCCTGGCGTTTTTGATGCCAATCACAATGGCGGAGACGCATTCACAGGCCCATCTTTATGGTCAAGTGATATGACGATTTATGCAGAACCATCTGGTGGAAACGGTAGTCATTTAGATATGTTACATGAAAGTCCATATAGCCAAGGGATTGCAGCTGAAAAGGATAATGTTTTCTGGTTATTTGATGGGAATACGAATGATATCGTTCGTTATGATTTTGTTGAGGATCATGGTCCTGGAAATGATTATCATAGTGACGCAATTGTTAGACGATATTCAGATGATGCAGTCAATAAAGATCCATCTAATCAAATTGTGAGTCATTTAGTTTTAGATAAAGAACAAAAATGGCTTTATGTTGTTGATCACGGTAACCAACGAGTTATTAGAATAGATATTACTACAGGTAGTGATGGTGGCGGTACACCTGATTATCCGAATCCTGAACCACTTGCAGAATATACCGAATACACAGGTTATACCCAAGAATTAGCTGTTTCTGGTTTAAGTAAACCAGCAGGTATTGATGTGATCGACAATAGAATGATTGTGAGTGAATATGAGACAGGTGAAATTATTATTTATGACATTACCTCTATGCCAGCTATTGAGCTTGGACGTTTAAATACAGGGTTAAATAGTGTGCAAGGATTAAAAATCGGTCCTGATGGTAAAATTTGGTTTGTGGATCAAAATACAGATGGAGTTTACAGATTGGATCAACAGTTTGTTGGATTAGATGAAACAGATGAAACTGCAATATCTGTTTATCCCAATCCAAGTAAAGGCAACATAAATATTGTCACAAATACTATGTCGAATGGAAAAATTGAAATTCGAAATACAATTGGTGAGTTAGTATATTCTTCAACTTTTAATGGTAACAGTGAAACTATTGATATTGAAACAGCCGACGGTTTATATTTCGTGTCGGTTTATGACGAAGAATCGAATCTAATTGGGACTGAAAAAGTCATGATTAGTAAATAATACTAATAAGAGACTTCAAAAGTTATTCGATTAATTTTTGAAGTCTCTTATTATAATGAATTTTAACTTACCTAAATAGGTTTAAAGATTTAGGGTAAGACACATCCGTGAAACCTACCAAGCTGTGGCAATTTATCTTAAATGGAAAATCGTCGGTTCCATATTTATGGAACAGCTGAGTTTTGACCGAGAACTATTCCTTGTAACAGTGAGACAGGGATTAACTTCGTTGATCCAATTAAGGCTAAAGTAACACAAGGCAAAATCAAAGACGTTTCGCTCCTCCTTCACTTTCAAAAAGGCTTCCGTCTCCTTCTTCCAAAACTCAATCTTATCAGTATCTGCAGATAATACGCTCATTTATGTAAGCGTAATTCAATTGGTCTAACAATTTGTTATGCTCCTCACTTTTATAATGAAAACACATTTAAACCTATTAAACTGAGTTCGATTATTATAATGCCTAACGTTTCTATTGCGCTAAGCAAAAAAGGTTAATTCACAGTCACAATGATTGAAAATCATTTGATTGATCTAACTTCTGAAATTTTCAAGAAAAAAAGATCAGCTAAAAAGCGGAACACTAATTTCACGTGCGGACGGTGAAAGATTAACTTCATTGACCCAATTTAGAGAATCCGTTCAACACATAGAAGCCAATTATTTATTGTAGAAACAATTTTGTTTTTTTCCTGATCTCTATTCAAGGTAAAGCACCGATTGATTCCAAGAAAAAAGAGACCGCCTTTTCAGACAGCCTCTTTAATTTTGCTTGTAGAGAGAAGAGGATAGTTGTCGAATCCTTTTTTGAGAATCTGCTCTCGTAACCAGAAGTTTGGAAAGAGATAAAGTCACTTGATTTGCCCCTTATTAAGGACTAAATCATTTTTGAAATATCTTCTAATAAAGAATAGTATTTCTTATACTTTGACTCGTCAATTATCCAAATTCCCTTTAGCTATCCTCGTTATTGAATTGATAATTAATGTAAAATTGTAATTCTACTTGTTAAAATCTCTTCCCCTGATATTAGTTTGATAACATAAATACCCTGAGCCAGTTCACTCGTATTAATCGTATAAACTCTATTGTTTATTGCCGACTCCGAATTAAACACTTCTTTTCCAGTACTCGAGTAAACAACTACTTTATATGACTCGTCCAAGGCATCCTCGAATACGATATTTAATTCCTCAACAGCTGGATTTGGATAGAAGGTAACATTACTTTCTGCAAATTTTTGGCCCCTATCCAAAGCCTCTATTATCCCTTCTGCAGCTGGTTCCTTATCTACCTCTAGGGCATCAATGGCATCAGGGATGGCCGCATCTGCTGAAATATTAACTTTATAATCTTCCACTTCACCAAAGTCAAACGACTCACAAGGTCCTGAATAAGAACCTCTCTTCATTGTGACACGCATGGTTGTTTCACCCAAACTTGCGTCTGCTGGAATTGTAATAGTTATATTTTTTTGATTCTTACCACTTCCTGAATAGATTACCTCACCAGCGTCAAACTCCATATCCTGATCATAATCAATCCACACTCTCCAATATTCCTTTATTTTTCCTCCAGAGAATCCAGGACGAAGGCGTAAAACAATAGACTCTCCCTGTTCAACACTGATTGTATGTGAATCAAAGAAATTAGCATAACCGCCATTATCACCAGAAAGGTTGGTCATTTTACCAACTGCTTTAACACGCTTAACCCACTCTGATCCAGTATCAAGTCCAGTTGCCTCACAGTATTCCTCATCCTCACCACCACATGTTGTAAGACATCCTGCTGATGCAATATTTCCTTGCATAAGTGCAGTTGGTTGAGGACCGAAACCGTTTACAAGGTCTATTCCAATTCCACCATATAGATGACAATAACTCATGATTGTACCTCCCTCAGCAAAAGGTAATATTTCTGATGCGTCGTCATAACATGCTCCTGCATTTGTAGTTGGATCACCATCTTCGTCAAGATACTTATTTCCACAGTCATCTATTTGTGTTCCATCTCCATTCCATACACAACTGTGGGTATGGCTTGAACCTAAATTGTGGCCTGTTTCGTGTGAAACAACCATAACTGTCCATGAATAGGTTGGCACTTCGCTGTAACTAGAATTAATTCCATTATAACTGTATTTGTATGACGAACATAACACATCAACCCATGCTAATCCACCGCCACCGGCAAAACTTAAGAGAGCACATAAATCACCGTCAAAATCGGGTCTTGTTGCTCTTACTTCATTTAACAAAAAGTTAGCTGACCCATCATTTGGATATGGATCTGCAGTCGTCCAAATAAATATTTCAGACACCGTAAGGGTCATTCCATCATTTTCATATAAAGTTGCCATTTGGTTAAAAATTCCCGTGACAAAAGCCATTGTTAACTCTACAGTTCCTTTGTTATCATAAATAGCTTTGTCCACTTCAAAATACATACGAACGCAGTTGTCATCTGCTCGAGTTGGATTAGGTATCAAATCTTCCCGGCTATACGGCAATTCTGTGTCAGGTGTCTCACAATTCCCTTCAAATGGCAACAGTAAATCACTGTCATCATAGATAATGTGATTATCTGTGCCTTTAAGGCGACCTAGAACATAGGTTCCATTTTCACTATCAATTAAGCCATAAAGTTCATTTTTATAGATCGAAATTGAAACAAGGGAATTTTCATCTCCTGAAATAATTCCTCGATAAAAACGAGGCATTTCTTCAAAAGTGTATGCTTCGTCCGGTGATTCGGATGTATAAACCTCAAAATCAGCAGTGAGAGGATTCACTTCTTCTAATAGAAGTTCTTTTTCCTCACCTCCAAGGGGCAGAGCTAAGGAAATTAGAGAAGAACGTGTATTCATTAAATCATTTAGTAAATTTTCGTCCACTTTAAAAACAACTCCATTCGCAACTTCATCTTTAACATTTTCTGGTAAAATTGTCGTTGGGGCATCTTGTAGCATTATACTGTGCTTTTCTGAAACGATTTCAGAATGTTCAAGATCCAACATATGTTGCTGAATCAGTCCTGAATTATTTTCTTGGGACCAGGATACGCCAATTGAAATACTCATGAAGAGTATAAGGGTTTTACTTTTGGTTCTATTTTTCATAATACTTGTTTTTAATTTAACATTTTGGGGCCACCGTGTTAATAATTGCTCACAAGATATTGAAAGGTATTTGACATGAAGAAAGAAAGTGATAGAACTATAGGAAGCCCAAATTGTTCTTGAGTTCAGTATTAAGATCTAGAGTAAAACACCTATGTATTTAAATAATCAAGTCTGTATTTTCAACTTAAAATTACAACAATATCGAATGAACATCTCTTCAAAACTCTCAAAAACATAAGGTTAAAGTTAACTTTAGGACACCTGCGATTTTCATCTTAAAGATTATACTTTATACATTGATTGATTTTAATCCAACCTTGGATACCCAATTTTCTTTTGACGCCACCACTTTTAGTTTTTCATTAAAAAAACAGTAAATATCACTCGGTTTTCAGTTGATTTTCAAAACATTAGCTTGAACAATGAGTAATCTATGGTGAAACAATACATCTTAAGTAAGTATATTAAAACAAGAGGTAAATCAATTCCTAAACACAATAAGCTAAAAGACGACTTTCATTTTTTGGAGAATAAGACTATGTGAAAGGTGAAAATCGATTTACAGCTCAGAAGGGCTAGATAGACGAAAAGATAAGTGGTTTACAAACTTGACGGGTGCTTAACGATCAGATGAAGTCTCGTCTGATAAATATTGTTATTTCATTTCATTTTCAACCCATTCGATAAAGAGGTTTAAATTTGCAGAAGCTTTTCCGCTTGTTTGAACATTATAAGTTGATTTGGATGCTAAAGACTTGAAATAATCTGAAAACATATAGGCCGAAATTTCATTAGGATGATCCAAACCTCTTGAAGTTGGAAAAGCGTTTTTGTAGAAATCTATACTGTCAAGAGTCGTATATTCAAGAATACCATCTTTACCTTTTACAGTAGAATAAATTCCGTTTTGATTTTTTATAACGAATACCCTATCCATAAAGTCCGCTCCCATTGCTGGAATACCATCTTTCTCTTTTAACAAAGTTCTAATCCAATAAAAGGAATTAGTATCTTGAGGATTAGAAATCAACCATTCTGCAATAGGGGCATCTGGATTTGATACCTGATTCTTTTTAATCGAAATATCAGCAACTACCTGTGCTTTAACGAATCCCCAATACTTTGTATATAGATTATTAAACTTAGATTTAAAGGTTCGTTGCAATGAATGCATTTGCTCATGTACTAGTAATCCACCCAAGTCTTCTACAAGTTTCTGTTCATCATCCATAGACATATTATTGCTCCATGTTTTGGTAAGATGATTTATGTGTTTTTGACTTAGAATAATATAAGTTCCTCTGGTATGCGCAAATCCGCCACATAACCAATCTTCTATTTTAATAAATCGCCAAGGTTGACGAGCCATCATTGAAATTCCATTTTTTAATAAGATATAGTTGACTTTATTTACTACATAAGAAATACATTCCTTTTCATCATCTGTAAAATCAAGAACTGCCGTTGAAAATTTTTCCTTTGCATAATCACGAATTGTGTCAATATTATCCGAAGGCACATTCGAATTTGTAAATGCCTCTATCTCCCGTTTTTCTAGTTGAGAAAAATATGGTTCGTATGACTCATCCAATATAGCTAATGAAGCTCTTTTCTTTTCTAAAAAATCTATTCTGGAATGAATTAATTGACTTTGATGGATTATATCGATTTGATATTGATTTAGACTGTATTTAGGATCGATTCTATCTTTGTACTCCCCATCCCCTTGAATGTTTGGAATGCTGTTAGGTACATTTATATCGTCAATGGCATGTTTTAAAGATAGGTTATGTCCGACCTCGTGAGCTATCACAAATGCCTGCATATTTATATTCTTTTCTTCCGTGTCGCTTCCTAAAGAAATAAATGTAATATTCCCATCTAACATCCCCCTTCCCAATGGCCCCTTATCGCCATCAATCGAATTAACGAAAAACATATTTACAATATCATGTTGCCCCTTTATATAACCTTCTTTACTAGCTATTACAACAATACTGTCTAAGTTGATTAGACCGTCTCTAGCCTTCGTATTATTAAAATATATTGGTTCAAAAAAATGAAAATCTACACCAGCTTTCGAATATGCTCTATCAACTAACTCCTCTGGTAAAACCATTGATGCCGGAAAAGTCCCCTCATCAGACTGTAGGATAATTGGCTGAACTATTAAGACATAGGGACTCAGGCTTTCGACTGTTTGTGTATTGGCTTTAATACTTATTGTTAAAACTATAATTAGAAATAAATTGAGTTTCATATTCTGTTTTCGCATTTTCCTTTATAAAACATAATGCTGTATAAAGAACAATGTACACTGTTTTTGCTAAAAACACATCTTTAATTTCCCTATTTCAATTTCTTAATAACTTTAATAAAAACGAACTATGAACTGGCAAAACAGGTAGTATCCAAGTACTACTTGTTCCTATACTATATTATGACTACAACGACCATCCAATGTACTCGTCTCAGCAACTGGACTACTTGAATTTGCATAAATATAATCTGGTTGATTTCTACGCCTGTATAATAGTGATTTCAGCGATTTTTCTACGCTTCAACTACAGTCAAATCAAGTTTCGTATCCTTGTTCACGTTTTCGCCAGTTTCAGTATTGTGCTTAATTCCTGCCATAAACTGTATCCATGACTTCTCGTTCATTTTTCTCATAGTCAAACTATTCAGTAAATTGCCAATGGCATTACTCATGTTATATTGAAAAATTCCTGTTAGAACTGTCGCATCATTTTGGCTAGTTAATTCAAAATGAGCTTGCATACCTCTTAACATTGGCAAGTTTTTAGCATCATAAAGGTGAATTTTAAAAGAATTCCCTTCATTCCATTCAACGATCTTTTCTTCAACCCTAGCACCCATAGCCGTGAAATCACAATGGCGGGTAGCTCCAACGCCGTTCAAAGCATCAGAGGTGAGATATGATTTGGCTATATTAGGACTCAAATTTTGAACATTTCCGAAATCGGCAAGTATTTCCCACACCTTTTCTTTACTCGCGTTGATTGTAACTTTACGCTTTATAATAGTATCTTTCATAATTATTATTTTTGTCAGTTCATTAATAACCTACATAGGTGAACTTATGATAAGATTTAACTTCGTGAACGCTTTAGAACGACTTTCACTAAGAGATTTGAAATCATCTCCCTGTATCATTTCCCTGATAATATCAGCACTTGGGAATTCTACAATTGCCACCATTTCTGGACTTTGCTCTCCACTTAAGTTTTCTACTGTTTTGTATCGCGCAATTGGTTTACCACCATTTTTGGCAAACACAGGCATGATGTTACTCAAGTAGGATTGAACTTCTGCCATATTTTCTTTATTGGCTATTGCATTGATAATTAGTATTGCATTTTCTTGACTCATGACTTTGTTTTTAGATTCTTAACAAAGGTCTATCATTTTCATCACTAAGAACATGCAGATTGGTTCAAAGGCTATTCAATTTGGTTCAATCTATATTCTGATGGGGATATATTGAAGCTAGTTTTAAAAGATCTATTGAAGGTTGAAATGGTTTCAAAGCCACAATCATAAGCTATTTCAGAAATTCTTTGCTCTGTTGTTAGCAGTAATTCAGCAGCCTTCGTCAATTTCATTTTCTCTAAATACTTTCTTGGGCTAACATTGTAGATTTTTTCAAATTTACGTTTGAAGGAGGACTTACTCATACCCGAAAGTTGCGCGTACTCCTCAATGTTCATATTAGAATATACATTGTTACTCACCAAAGTTCTAAAGTCTGTTGAATTAGTTCTAAACATGCCAGACAGAAAATCAAGTTGAGATAGTCCATCCTGCATTTTAACCATCAATAAGATGAACTCTTTTATTTTTGTACCTATAGTCTCTTCATCAGCAAGATCAGGATTATCCAAATAAATGCTAATTGACTCTTTGAAATTGTCTAATAATCTATCAATCTGAATTTTTTTGATATTGTAATTAACATTGTACTCCGATTGGGAGAGATCGATATGAAGGAGTTCTTCAACAATTTCTGGAAATAAGAAGACCCCTACTACCTCCATGTTCTCACATTGAGTTCGTTGTGTCTTTGTTGATTCGATAAAGAAATTAAAGCATTTGGCAAGCAATCCTTTCCCTTTCTTAAAAGGAATTAATTCATCTGGGGTTCTCACGGTAAAGTCTCCTTGATTCACAAACATAAAACAGGCCTCACCATTGGTAAAAGGCTTGAGCTCTCTCTGTGGAATAGGAACAGTTAGTTTATGAAAAACGATTTTTCCTTTATATTTAAGAAAGTTAGACTTTTGGATCATAATTTTATAATTTCAAGGTATTCGAATGTTCAATAAAAATACATTAAATAAGAATCATTAAAAACTTAAATGACGTAAGACGTTTTGCTAAACATTTTTTGTTTCTTTATTGCGGTATTTGGCTAAAGCAAAAGCACCAACCAATCCTATTACAATTTCGACAATTGTTGCCTTAATTAATGCATCAGCTGGTATCCCGTCTATGGCCATAGCAATCGCTCTTGATATTCCCCAAGAAAGAAATATTAGGGTTGAAATTACTGTTGACGTAAAAGCCAAGCGTTTTACGAAACTTCCGAGTAGAATCAATATTCCGCTTGCCATAACTATCCCACCTGAAGAACGCACATTATTTAATAGACTGACATCATTGTCCAACACAACTCCGCTCCTTGCAAAAAATTCGATTGGCATAAATAGTATTGCTCCGCCAATAATTGTCAATAACAATCCTGAAATAAAAAGGATAACTTTTAATACTTTTGAATTTTTCATAAATTTAAATTTTAGTCTACTATTTACTGTCTCCGACAGATTTTATGGATTTATTAGGATAAAGTTCAGATTTTTTAAAATCATCAAAAACAAAGGATTTTAGTTTTAATTGATGTAAGTACTTGTCGTTATTTTTCTTCGGTTTACTTGAAAATAATGTCTGCGTAAAAGGCACTAAATATCCATCTATATTTCTATAATCAGAGAAACCAATACTACCGTATAAGGCAGACGCCCCAGGCATATTTATATAATTTTCTCTGATGGTGAAACTTGCATAATCTAAAATATGGGTAGATTGATCAATATATAATAAATACTGATCGACGTCTTTATTCGCCTTTTCACTGTTCCATGTAACATAGACCAAATCATAGTGTTTATTGTTAAATTCTGTTTCTCCTGCATATCTAATAATATTTGCATTATTCATTCTACTCACCAATTCGATAAAATATTGGAAAGCCGCCATTCCAAAAGTATATTTATCATTTTTTTCTACATCAAAATTTGCTTTATCTGCAACTCCTTCATAAAAATTCCATGATTGGAGCCCCGCAGAATTTCCAATTTGCTCTCCACTCATGAATTTAACCTGAGCATCAAATGTGTTTACGGCAAACTTAATCTCCATTTCAGTGTTTTTCTCTGGCCATATCTTACCTATCGTTCCCAACATTCCCTTCCAATCATCCGTAGCCGTAAAACGATATACTTCATGTTTCAATAAATTTTCTGATCCATGAGCATCATACGCTTTTTGCAAAATTTCTTTGCCTTTGTTTTCTAATTCAGTAGAATTAGGACTCTTTTTCACCAGTGACGGTCGTAAATTTGCCATACAACCAGTCATAAGTAAAACGCTACTGATCAATAATGTTAGAATATTCGTTTTCATAATTTGTAATTTAATATTGTCACTACAAATTTATGAAGCATTCCTTATTTTGGTATTGCAATTTGGCTCAAAGAGTATGCAATATGGTTCAGGTTTAATGTTTGAGATGATCGAACCTTGGTTGAAATGTAAAAATGGGGAGATCATCTAGATGTTTCTAACAACTCCTAAGAAATCGATCGAGCAATTATATAAAAAGGGCAAGTAAAATCACTTATCTTTGCTCAAATTCAATATTCAACTAAAACCTCATCCATATAATTACATTAATGAAATACAAAATAAAAAGAGGGTCTAAAAAAATGATAGTGTTTATGCTAACAGGAATTTTTCTAATTATTCTGTTTAGCTACCAACTGTATGAATATTTACAAACGAATGAATTTGTAAGTGAATTCCCAGGGGATTGGGATAAGCCGATTGGAATTTTAGTTGGCCTATTTTTAGTTATTCGTTCGTTAAAATTTTTTAATGAATCTAAACAATTATTTATTAAAATTTCAGGGAGCCTCTTGATTTATAGGACACGAAATTCAGACTCAGTTTGCAAAATAGCTTTGTTAGACATCAAAAAAATACAAGAAAAAAATGACAAAATTATTCTAATAACCAAAGACTTAGCAGAATTAATCATTATCGATTTTAATCAGGCTCGAGTAAAGGATAACGTTCGGAATTCCATTAAGAAATCTTTAATCGCATTAAATTCCTTGTGATCTGTTAACTTCCTGTTTCTCTATCTCATTATCTACATCCGCTCGACGCATTTGCATTTGAACACATACAGATTAAAAGCAAAGGCGTCAAAATATTCTTCATAATAGTCGTTTTGTTAAGTTCAATTTTTATGTTAAACCTGCTTTTCCAATTGGTGTGCCATTTACGAAAACATTAAGATTTATAAGCGATAGCTTTATAAATTCGACCTAAATAACTTCCCTTTTTGGGACACTTTTCCATTTGTGAACCTTATCTAAGATGTTTTTAAGAAAAAAAAGATAATCTGATACAAATTGATGATTTTTCAAAAAAAAAATTTGATTATTTTAGATTAATAGAGGTAATTAACTACTAATTTACATCTAGGCGTTAATGCTGTTTATGGAAAAATGAAGATTAACTGCAATGATCTGCTTTGGTACTTCTATCGTATACAATTCGAAGTAAACTTCGATTGAATCCAACAAAAAAGAGACAGCCTTTTCAGACAGCCCCTTTTATAAAATACGATTTTATGAATATTCCCTCTCCGTTTTATCATGAGTCAATGAATGAGGAAAGAGATACAAGCAAATAATTGAATGTGTTATTTAACAGTTATCATACTTTTACTGGATCCATCACTAAAGTTGAATTGATTCACTAAATTACCAGTTGGAACTCCTCCTTCTGGAGCAATAAGAACTGTTTCGCTTTCTCCTGCTGCAATTGAATATTCTTCAGAAAACAATGGGGTTCCTTCAAAATCTAAGAGCGTATAGGTAAAGGAAATAGTCGCCGTAGATTCCAATTCAATTTCAAACTCATCCCCTGTAATAGGCACTGGAAAAATTGTTGCAGTTAGCATTTCTTCTTGTGTCCAACTAAATTCTGTTTCCTCTTCAACGTCAAAGAAAGTAGATTTAAATGATCCATCCTCGAAATATTTAATGGAATAATAAAGACCTTCATTTAGGGAAATCGTATGGCCATTAAATTGGCCATCTATAGCATAAAAATCATCTTCACTTAGCACAATAGGCTCTGTCCCAGTAGCTGGATTGAAGGGTTGTAAAGTTATGCTTCTTACACCATCAACCCAATTCATGATTCCCCCTGTCGAATCAAGCGTATTATCAATAATCCAATCCTTGTAAGTTTTATAGGGGTCACCGGCTTTTGGATCAGGTACTTTCGGATCAACTCTTTTGCCTAAACCAACGCATTCAAGATCTGGACCAGGGCCACTTGAGAAATCATCCCCTAAATTCATTTGATTTATTCCATATCCAAGCATTTGAATACATTGCCCGTCACCAGCCCCAATTATGTTTGATTCTGCTTGACTTGCCCATGTCCAGGGACCTAGATTGGAGATGCCGGTGATACTGACCACCCAATACCGGTTTAAAGTGACCATACCAAACCGGAGCATTGTGACCATGCTGTACCGGTTTATGTTGACCAT
>JBLHOW010000044.1:0-53278 GCA_047623705.1 Crocinitomix sp. | reverse complement strand
ATTAGCGCAGTTAATGACTCGAACAGAGCGAGAAATTGATCAAAGTGAAGTCATTGGTGAAGTTGAATTAACACCAATTCAACAATGGTTTTTTGAAACAGATGAGGTGAAGAATTTCAATCACTTTAATCAGTCAATTTTATTAAAAACGAATGAAGCAATCGATTCGGATGCCTTAGATAAAAGTATTGAGATGTTGACAGAGCATCATGATGCACTTCGCATGGTTTTTAAAAATACTGACGAGGGTTGGCAACAAACTAATCGAAATCTAGAAGAGAAGGCCTATGCGATAGATTTTTATGATTTACATAACTCAGCAAACGCGCTGGAAGAAATGGCGGCGCTTGGGAATAAGATACAGGCGAGCATTTCTATTACAGATGGGCCACTTTTAAAGGTCGTTCATTTCAAATTAAAGACTGGTGAACGCCTAGGCTTAATCTTACATCACCTTGTTGTAGACGGCGTTTCATGGAGAATTATTTTGGAAGATTTGTCAACCTTATATTCTCAATTTAAAACAAATCAATCCATTAAACTGCCGCAAAAGTCAGATGCATTTAAAACATGGTCAACTGCTTTAAATAAGTATGCAACAAGTCCACAAATTCAGTATGAGAAAGCCTATTGGGAAACAATTTCTAAACAAGATTTTTCTTCATTATCTGGAACAGAAAATAATGTTGAAAATGTAATTGATGCGGTTGAATCATTTCAGTTAGATAAAGCAACAACTGAACTTTTACAAACTCAAGTTCACGCTATTTATAAAACGGAAATCAATGACATTTTATTGACCTGTTTAGGTCGTGCGATTGATGAAGTTTTTGAAGTTGATAAAGTATTACTTCAATTGGAAGGTCATGGAAGAGAAGATCTTTTCAATGATATAGATATTTCAAGAACAGTTGGTTGGTTTACAGCTGCCTTTCCATTTGTTTTAGATGTTTCAACGTCAAGTAAAACAGAAACAAACCTCATAAATGTTAAAGAGGCATTAAGAACAATTCCAACCAAAGGAATAGGATACGGCGTTTTAAAATACCTCACTGAAAATAGCCTTCCACAGATAGATGCTCCGGTGGTGAGTTTTAATTATTTGGGTGATTTTGGTAGCCAAGCGGGAAACCAAGAAAACTCCTTATTCGAATATAGTGATGAAGCAATTGGTGCTAATATTGCTAAAGAGAATGAGAATCGATCTATACTGGATTTAGCTGGAGTTTTGGTGATTGGTGAATTGAACTTATCGATTCGTTATTCAAGTAAAAGGTTTGAACAAGCAATTATACAAGAATTAGCACTGGCTTATAAAAACAACTTGCAAGACCTTATCGAAACATTGGCAAGGCGAACAGATTCAATACTAACACCGTCTGATTTAAGTTTTAAAGGATTAACTATTGCAGAATTGTCAACCGTAAATGCAGCTAATAAGTTGGAAGATGTTTATGAACTCTCACCATTGCAAGAAGGTATTTATTATCATTGGT
Organism: Crocinitomix sp.; assembly: GCA_047623705.1. Classification (GTDB taxonomy): domain Bacteria; phylum Bacteroidota; class Bacteroidia; order Flavobacteriales_D; family Crocinitomicaceae; genus Crocinitomix. Next base: position 51,782 of record JBLHOW010000044.1, on the reverse strand, counting down.
TGTCTGATGAGGAAAGTGAACAGTATTTAGAACAGGCAACATATACCGTTCGAATTGCTGATCTTTCAAAGGCACATTTAGAACGTGCTTATTCAAAGTTAATTGAACGTCACAGTGTTTTACGCACCCATTTTAGTCATGACTATGCCAATAATACACTTCAATTTGTAAATAAGGAAGTTGTAAATGAATTCTTATTTGAGAAAATTGCTGATACTGAAAATGTCACAAACTATATAAAAGAGAGCATACAGAAAGATCGCGCCACACCTTTTGACCTGAGCAAGGGTTCGCAAATGCGCTTAAAAGTTGTTGACTTGTCTGGCGGCGAATATGTCTTTATTTGGACCTATCACCACATATTAATGGATGGTTGGTGTACAAGTGTTTTAGTCAACGATTTTAACGAATTTCTAAGTGCGGAAAAAGCAGAGACGCAAGTAAGTTTAGCGCCTGTTAAACCGTATGCCAATTATATCAATTGGTTAAAAACGGTAGATGAAGATATTTCACTAAAATATTGGAGCGATTATTTAAACGACTATTCGCAAGTAGCTGAAATTCCATTTCAGTTAAATAAGCAAGAGGCGTCATTTAGTGAAGGAAGAGAAGAATTGAATATAGAAGGTCAATTATTGAATGATATTGGCGCTTTATGTCAAGAAATTGGAATTACGCAAAATACATTTATTCAAGGTGTATGGGGCTATTTATTGGCGCAATACAACAATACGAATGATGTTGTTTTTGGAGCCGTTGTATCAGGTCGTCCAGCTGAATTGAATGGCGTTGAAGAAATGATTGGACTGTTTATTAACAGTATTCCGGTTAGAATAAAGTATGAGACATCAAGTTCAGTAGTCGATTTTTTGAAAACAATACAGGAACAGTCTATTGAAACAACAGCGCATCATTATTTGAACTTATCAAAAGTTCAGTCACAAAGTGAATTGGGCATTGGCTTGATCAATCACATCATGATCTTTGAAAACTATGCTGTCAAAGAGCTAGAGCATGACGCAGAATTGACTGTTGACGCAATGGAGGTTTTTGAAAGAACCAATTATGATTTTAATATTACGGTGGTTCCATCCGCAAATAATTTAACAATTCGATTTGACTTTAACGAGAACAGCTTTGATGGAAACTTGATGAAACAATTGGTTGACCATTTTAATAATTTGACCGCAGCCTTTGTCAATTCCGCAAATGAACCAATGCATCAATTGGATTATTTATCGGCGAATGAAAAGCAGGAATTATTACGAGATTTTAATAATACTACAGAGACCTATCCGATCGAAAAAACGATTCAAACAATTTTTGAAGAAATAGTAAACGAGAATCCAGCAAACACCGCAATCTGTTTTGAAGATCGGCAACTATCCTATCAAGAATTGAACGAGCAATCAAATCAATTGGCACATTATTTACAAACAACATACAAAATTCAGCCAGACGATTTGATTGGTATTAAACAAGATAGAAGTGAATGGATGATCATTTCTATTTTAGCCATATTGAAATCAGGAGGAGCTTATGTTCCAATTGATCCTGCATATCCGGCTGATAGAATTCGATATATCGAAGAAGATATAAATTGTAAAGTGACTTTGGATAGCGCAGAACTGGAAAAATTTAAGTCGGTTCAATACAATTCCCCAAGAACAAATGTGAAATCGATAACAGAAACGAATCACTTGGCTTATGTTACCTATACTTCTGGTTCTACAGGAAAACCAAAAGGCGTTATGATTACGCATACCGATTTGGTTTCTTTTATTGCTGGATTTGATACAGGAAAAGGCAAACGAATTGCAGGATCAACCAATTTAACATTCGATATTTCAGGCCTTGAGATTTGGGGCGCACTTTGTACAGGAAAAGAATTGGTTTTACTCTCAAATGATCAATTAAATGACCCTTTCCAATTTATAGAGAAAATAGAGCAAGCAAATGTAAATGTGCTGCAATTAACACCTTCAAGATTGGCACAAATCTATTTAATTAAGGATGCTTTTCCTTCTTCTCTGGACCTAGTCTTAGTAGGAGGAGAAATGCTGAATGAAGTCCTCTATAATTGGTTAAAAGAGCAGCCGTTTAAATCAATTAATGTTTACGGACCAACCGAAACTACAATTTGGAGCACGGCGCTTATAATTAATGACAGTAAAGAATTGAGCATTGGCAAACCATTAACTAACGAGCAAGTTTATATTCTAAGCAATGAAAATAACTTACAAGCAAAAGGTGTAATTGGAGAGATATGTATTGGAGGAGATGGAGTTGCAAGAGGTTATTTGAATAGGAAAGAACTAACGGAAGAAAAATTTATTGAAACCCCCTTCAATGGAAATGCCCGAATTTATAAAACGGGTGATTTAGGGATGTGGTTACCAAATGGTAATCTTGCTTGTTTAGGAAGAAAAGACGATCAAATAAAAATTAGAGGACACCGAATTGAACTCGGAGAAATTGAACACGCCTTGCAAGGTCATAAAACTATAAATGAGGTAATTGTTTTGGCGAAAGAAAACGAATTGGTAGCATATCTTACAATTAATGCCGATAAGCAAGAATTAAGCACCAGCGATTTACGCGCATTTTTAAAAGAATTAATTCCGCTTTATATGCTCCCCGCTCACTTTGTTCAATTGGAACAATTCCCCTTAAATACAAACGGGAAAATTGACAAAAAAGCACTTCCAAAACCTGATGGTTTAGGCTTAGATAGTGGAATGGAATATGTTGCACCGAGAACCGAGATAGAAAGAAAATTGGTTGAAATTTGGGAGGCACTTTTAACCGCTGAAAACATTGGCATTAAGGCTGACTTTTTTGCATTGGGTGGACATAGTTTAATGGCGATTCGTTTGACTAATGCTTATCAAAAAGAATTGAATGTAAAAGTAGCCTTCAAAAATTTGTTAGCAGACACAGTTTTAGAGTCGCATGCGCGATTAATTGAACAATCAGAAAAAATTGACTTTACGCCAATCCCTGTTGTGAATGTTGAAGAAGGAGCAGCGCATGGCTATCAAATTTCAGATGCACAACAAAGACTTTGGATTCTGAGTCAAATGGAAAAAGGTTCAACGGCATATAGCATCACAGGGCAAGTGCCTTTGGCGGGAGAATATGAGATTGCACATTTTAAAAGGGCTGTTGAAGCAACTGTTGAACGGCACGAAATTCTACGAACCAACTTTAGGAAAAATGAACAAGGTGAAATTCGCCAATGGGTTTTATCAAATACCGAGTTGTCTTTCGAAGTTAAGTATATTGATTTTAGAGGAGAAAAGGATGCTGAAGCAGCAGCGCAAGCATATATCAACGAAGATTCTCTCGTACCTTTTGATTTAGCGAACGATCCTTTGCTCAGAGCAAGTTTATTGCAGCTTACGGATGGTGCATATGTTTTTTATTACAATATGCATCATATTACAAGTGATGCTTGGTCTTTGGATGTGCTGACAAATGATGTTTTAAGTTATTACGAAGCATTCAGCACAAATAGCAAGCCGAAATTGTCACCGTTAACAATTCAATATAAAGATTACGCGGCCTGGCAAGCAGCTGAATTAAGGGAAGAAAAAGCGAGTTCACATAAAAATTTCTGGAATGAAAACCTTACAGGGCCGCTACCTGTTTTGGAATTCCCCTTTATCAATAAACGACCGGCCGTTAAGGCCTATAACGGTAAAGTCTGCGCCACTTTCATTGATGCCGATATAACCGAACAAATGAGAACTATTTCAAGATCGAATGGTGGCACCTTATTTCACGGAATGCTTGCCTCTTGGTTGGTCTTAGTTCATAAATATTCGGGTGCCGAAGATTTAATTATGGGAACATCAGTGGCAGGTAGAAATCATCCTGACCTACACAATCAAATTGGATTTTATTCAAATTCAGTTGCCCTTAGAAATGAAATAAATCCAGCGCACGATTTTAACGAAACCTTAAAAAAGGTGATTGAAAATACGCATCAGGCAATGGATCATCAAAGCTATCCTTTTAATCAGTTAGTCTCTGATTTGAAGTTGGAGCGAGATTTATCTAAGCACCCAGTTTTTGACAATATGATTGTCTTTCAAAGTGATAGAAATACAGCTGACTTGATAGATATTGAAGGAATTGATTTTGACGAAATAACCAATTCAGAATTGAATGCAAAGTTTGATATGGAAATTTCTATAATGGACCTAAAGGATATTATTTCATTCAGAATTATTTATGATGCTGCACTTTTTAGTCAGTCAAAAGTTAAGAACATTCTATTGGACTATAAGTTGCTGCTAACGGAGCTTCTTTCTGATCCTACTGAGAATATTGAGTATGTACAATTTAAAAATTTAGTACAAAAAGAATTACGAACAGCGAACCTTTCAAAGTTAATGTCGAAATGAGCAACAGGCAAGAAGAAATATTTGAACTATCCTATAATCAAAAACGATTTTGGTTTTTGAATCAGGACAATTTTCAAAAATTGTACACCCAAATTTCTGTAAAAATTTCGGGAGAGATTTCTGTTGATAAATTGGAGACATTTATCAATCAAATTACAAACACGCACGAAACCTTATCCTCTAAAATTACAAGGGATGAGAATTCTATTTTCCCGTCACAAATTCCTACCCATTTTCAGCGGGCAACAATCGAATTTATTTCAATTGACAATTATAAATCATGGCTTGACAAACAAGAAGAAGAGGCAAATGATTTTGATATTGAAACAGCTTCACCAATTCAGTTTTTTCTGTTTCATGATGATCAAAAAAAGGCAAATAAATTGGTTTTTAAAGGCTATAGTTTTTGGATAGATTTATATGGCTGTTATACAATAGTTGATCAGCTTAATCAGCTAATGTCGGGAGGAACAATTATTTCGCCAGAGGATGAAGCATTTATTGTGCACAGGAACTTTGCCGCTTGGCAAAATGAATTGATAAATGAAGAAGAAGGAGAAGGAGTGAGCTATTGGTCTAATCGTTCTTTTGATTTGAATCGAAGTATAATTCCTTTTGGAGGGAATTCAACTCCTGATTTTAATGCTAAGAAAATCAACTTAGGAGAAATCAACGGAAAACAATTTACAGAATTAAGCGAATCGCTTGCCAATAGAAAGTTAGATCAAGAACTTTTATTTCTTTCTGGATTAATTGGATTCGCACGCAACTATGAGGATAAAGAGATAACATTTGCATATCACATGTTCGGCAGAAGTTATGACGTTTTAAATAATACCGTTGGGCTAATTTCTAAAATGCTTCCTTTAAAAATTGAGGACAATTTTGATTTTGAGGACAAATCGACCAGAAAAAAATTATTGAATGGAATTGAGAAGACAAAAGAATGGTCTGATTATTTCGGCGATAGTTCATTTACTACGCATGCCGAAAAATTAAAATATAAAATTTGTTTCCAGTATGTTGATGCTACAATTCCTTTTTCAGATAAAGATATTCCATCTCAAATAATTGAGGATGTTTTTAGTGTCGAAGAAAGTTTTGAACTCAAATTACTGGTATATAATTACGGCAATCGATTTGAACTTGACTTATATTATAATAGCAAAGTATACAGCGAACTTGAAATTACAGTAATAAAGGATCAGTTGAATGAGGCATTAGAAGCTGTAATTTCAACCGATTATTTTTCAACCCGACCATCTAGTACAATTCCAGAAATTCTTGAGCAGCTAAACAGCTTTGAGGAGAATGACATAGACCTTGATCAATCAGTTCTTGATTTAATTCAAAACCAAGTGAATCTTCATCCAAAATCAGTTGCCATTCAAACTGACTTGGAGGAAATTACTTATGAAATGTTGTGGGAGAAATCAAACAACTTGGCAAATAAACTCATTACTAAATACGGCGCTTTAAACGGTCAATCCATTGCGGTTTTATTGGATGATTCTACAGCCAATATCGTATCTGTTTTAGGTGTTTTAAAAACAGGAGCTTTTTTCGTTCCAATAGATGCTTCTCATCCTACTGCTCGAATTAATTATGTATTAAGCGATTGTGCTTGTGTGACCTTAATCTCTGAAAAGAAATTTGAAGCACAGCTAGATTTCGCGAATGACTTCCTTTTATACAGCGAATTATCGGCAATAAGCACTCCTTCCAAAAGTGTTCCTGCTATTTCGGCAGAAAAAGCCTATGTAATTTACACGTCAGGTTCAACTGGAAAGCCAAAGGGTGTAATTGTTTCGCACCGCAGTTTAACAAATTATATTACGTGGGCAAAACAGTATTATCTCGAAAATGAAACAATTGGAAATACGGGATTATTCACCTCTTTTGCATTTGATCTAACCCTGACATCAATTTTTATTCCCCTGGTAAATGGAAAGACAATATTTGCTCAAAAAGAAAGCTTGTCAGTTGATGAAAAACTCGTAAGTATTTTAGAAAATCCAACTATTGATTTGGTGAAACTAACCCCTTCTCATATTAGTTTACTGTCGGCTTTAGAATTTAAATTGGGCGGAAATAAAGCATTTATTTGCGGAGGTGAAAAATTAACGATCAAGCAAACTAAAGCCTTATTTGATCTAGGGCCAGCAATTAAAGTATATAACGAATATGGGCCTACAGAAGCTACAGTTGGTTGTATTGTGAAGGAAATTAAAGCAGACGATCAACTGATCACAATTGGTAAACCAATTTCAAATACCAAAATTAAAGTGATCAATGCAAATGGGAATTCTTCAATAGGAGCAAAGGGTGAAATTTTAATTGGAGGACACTGTTTAGCCTTGGGTTATTTAAACCGAGAGAAAGAAACAAAAGAAGCCTTTGTTCAAATAGGCGAAAATTCAACAGATCGTTATTATAAGACAGGAGATTTAGGGAGAGTTTTACCAAATGGCGAATTAGAATATTTAGGTAGAATAGACGATCAAGTCAAAATTAAAGGCTACCGAATAGAATTAGGTGAAATAGAACAAGCCTTACTTCAAAACAAAGCTTTAAATGAAGCCATAGTTGTAGTCAAAGAGAATTCAGAAGAAGAAAAGAACTTGGTGGCTTTTGTTACAAGTGACGTAAAGCAGAATTCAAATGTACTTCGATCCTTCTTGGCCGAAATTTTACCAGCCTATATGTTGCCAACTTATTACGTTCAATTGAGTGAGTTTCCATTGACCAATAATGGGAAAGTGGATAAAAAAGCCTTGCTCCAAATGAACAGTATCAGCATGCTTGATAAGGTTGAGTATATAGCGCCCGAAACAATTGAAGAACAAGTTCTGGCTGAAGTTTGGGGAGATGTTTTGAAAAGTGACGAGATTGGTTTAAAAGACAATTTCATTAATCGTGGTGGAGATTCTATAAAAGCCATTCAAGTGGTTGCGCGCATCAGACAAAAAGGATATTCCTTAAAAGTAGAGCAGGTTTTAACTACACCTTTATTGAAGGAAATGTCTCTTTTAATGGAGTTGAAAATTGGCAATATCGACCAATCTGAAGTGGCGGGAAATGTTTCTTTAACACCAATTCAAACCTGGTTCTTTAATTCTGATGAAATAAAAAAGCATCACCATTTTAATCAGTCCGTTCTTTTAAAAACAGAAGAGAAAATTGATTCTGAATTACTTGAAAAAAGTCTAACAGCTTTAACCACGCATCATGATGCCTTGCGGATGGTATACAAGCAAGTGGATGGTAACTGGCAACAAATTAATCAAGCTGCAAATGCAAATACGTTTACGGTTGATTATTATGATTTGAGCCAATCTGAGGATGCAGCTTCCGAGGTAATGACAATTGGCAAAGAATTGCAATCAAAAATTGCTTTGAATGATGGGCCATTATTTAAGGTCATTCATTACCGCATGAAAGATGGCGATAGATTAGGATTGATTCTTCATCATTTGGTCGTAGATGGAATTTCGTGGAGAATTATTCTGGCTGATTTGTCTGATTTATATAAAGCGATTCAAGCCAATGAAAAGTCGAAACTACCCCTGAAAACGGATGCATTTCAAAAATGGGCTAAGGCACAAAATGAATATGCTTTAGGAACTTCGCTTGACAATGAGCGCAAATATTGGGAGGTATTAATTAATCAAAACATCCCAAAATTACCGCAAGATATAGTAGGGAATGATGCTGTGATAATGGACGCAGTTGAATCAATTCAATTGGACAAAGAGCTTACGACAATATTACAGACGCAGGTTCATCAAGTTTATAATACAGAAATTAATGATTTATTGCTGACAAGCTTAGGCCTAGCAATTAAAGATGTTTTTGGCGTCAATAAAAGTGTGTTAAAAATGGAGGCGCACGGTAGAGAACACATTTTTGAGAACTTGGACGTTAGCAGAACTGTTGGTTGGTTTACTGCTGAGTATCCATTTATTTTGGATGTTACAGAAACAGGTAATAAAACTGAATCCTTAATTCGCATAAAAGAAACTCTCCGATCAATTCCAAATAAAGGGATTGGCTACGGAATGATAAATTACTTGAGCAATACAGCTTTTGAAAAGCAATTGCAGCCAGAAATTGTATTCAATTATTTAGGTGATTTTGGAACCAATCTAACGGCTAAAGATGATGCCTTATTTCAATTTGATGCCAAACAATTAGAAGGGAATATTGCTGTTGAAAATAGGAGTGACGGCCTTTTGAACGTTTCTGGAATGATCGTTAATGGGGAATTCAACTTGTCTATTGGATATTCTAAAGCGCAATTTCATGAAAGTAGAATTCAGCAATTAATTCAAGCATATGAAGGGCATTTGAAACAATTGTTGAATGAGTTGTCTCAAAGTGCAGTAACATATTTAACCCCATCTGACCTGTCCTATAAAGGATTGTCAGTTGAAGAATTAGCACAGTTAAATTCAGAAAATAACCTTGAGGATGTTTATGAATTATCACCATTGCAAGAAGGGATCTATTTTCACTGGTTGTCAGATGATGCCAATTCTCTCTATTTTGAACAAACAGCCTATCGCATAAAAGCCAATGCTATTCCGTTTGAAAAAATGCAATGCGCCTTTGATAAATTGGTTGCGAGGCATGCTGTTTTAAGAACTGCTTTCAGTAAAGAATTTGCTGGACGCTCTTTACAAATCGTTAGCAAAACCGTAAAAAGTAATTTCACTTTTGAGAAAACAGAAGGAGCATTGAGCATTGTCGATAAGCAAAGCTACATTGATTCTGTCAGAGAAAAGGATAGAAATAGAGGTTTTGATTTAGCAAGCCCGTCTCAAATGCGTTTGCATGTTGTTGAACTTTCAAAAGGAGAATATGAATTCATTTGGAGTCATCATCATATTTTAATGGATGGCTGGTGTGTTGCTGTTTTAAATAATGACTTTAACCAGTTCTTGCAGGCTGAAGTAAATGAAGCAGAAGCGAATCTTGCTCCCGTCTTACCTTATTCTAATTACATCAATTGGTTAAAATCAGTTGACCAGAACAGTACTGCTGAATATTGGGGGAATTATTTAGCCGAATATTCATCCGTTGCAGAAATCCCTTTCAAGGTTAAAGCAGAAAACAATACGTATCAAGAGGGGAAAGACAGTTTGCGAATAGCAGGTGATTTATTTAAAAAGATAGACACCTTATGCGGACAAAATGGCATTACACAAAATACATTTGTACAAACTGTTTGGGGATTTTTATTATCCCGTTATAATAATAAAAATGATGTCGTATTTGGCGCTGTGGTTTCTGGAAGACCAGCAGAATTGGCAGGAGTTGAAGACATGATTGGTTTATTTATTAATACAATCCCCGTTCGTGTAAAATATGGAGCGGATGATACAGTTTTAGAATTGCTTAGGAAACTTCAACAGCAAGCAGTAAATAGCACGGCGCATCATTATTTAAGTCTTTCAGAAGTACAAGGGTTAAGTGAACTTGGCATGAATTTGATCAATCATATCATGATATTCGAAAATTATGCGGTAAAGGAATTTACAAGTAACGATCAGGGAAATAAACAGGATGAGGAAAACTTATCAATCGAATCAATGGAGGTATTCGAACGAACTAATTATGACTTTAATATCATGATTAACCCATCTGATGAAGAATTGAACATAAATATCACGTACAACGAAAACAGCTATGATCCGTTGCTGTTAAAAAGATTGCTTAAACATTTTGAAAACTTAATGCGCGAATTTGCGCACAACGGTGATCAGTCCTTAGTTGAATTAAACTATTTAGCTGAATTTGAAAAAGAAGAATTATTAGTGACGTTTAATGATACGCAACTGGATTATCAAAAAACTAAAACAGTTGTTGATTTATTTGAAGAACAAGTTGCAAAAACACCTAATAATATCGCACTTGTTTTTGAGGATCAAGAATTAACCTTTTTAGAACTGAATAATAAGTCAAATCAATTGGCAAATTATTTCCAACACAATTATAAAATTCAGCCAGATGAAACGATAGGTATTCAACTTGCAAGAACCGAATGGATGGTGATCACATTACTTGCAGTAATGAAATCTGGAGGTGCATATGTTCCAATTGATCCAGCGCATCCGCAAGAAAGAGTTGAGATAATTATTGAAGACAGTAAAACCAAGGTTTTGTTCAATCAAGCAGAATTGGATGCATTTAAAAAGTCACAGGATGAGTTTTCTGTTAATGCAGAATCAATCCAAACAAAGGCAAATAATTTGGCCTATGTAATTTATACTTCCGGTTCAACAGGTAAACCTAAAGGTGTGCTATTGGAACATAGAAATGTTACCAATTTTTTCGCTGGAATGACTGCCATTTTTGGTGGGGATGGCGGAACGTTCTTAGCCATGACGAATTATACATTTGATATTTCAGTCCTTGAATTGGTATGGACTTTAACAAAAGGGTTTAAAGTTGTTGTTCAAGGAGATGTTAAAGATCTTGAAGCTGGAGAATATTCAGTGTACAATCAAATTAAAAAGCATGAAGTAACACATTTGCAAATCACCCCTTCAATGGGCGCCTTGCTTAACCAAAACCTTTCTGAATCTGATGGATGGAATTCTTTAAATAATGTACTCTTGGGTGGTGAGCCTGCAACAACGGCTTTAGTTAATGGTATTTATGAAAACATGCCACAAGTGCAAATTTATAACATGTATGGACCAACCGAAACAACCATTTGGTCAACCGTTAATCCAATCGAAAAAGAAGCAGATAAAATAGAAATTGGAAGACCAATTGCGAATACTAAAATTTACATTTTAGACCAGGATCAAAAAATGGTACCAATTGGTGTTCAAGGTGAGATTTATATTGGAGGTGATGGCGTAGCACGCGGTTATACCAATAGTGAATTGACCAAGCAAAGTTTTATTGAAAATCCGTTTGAAACAGGAGATCGTTTATACAGAACTGGGGATTTTGGGGCTTGGTCAACTACCGGATCTATTTATTGTTTTGGTCGCATAGATCAACAGGTGAAAATTCGCGGATACCGAATAGAACCAGGTGAAGTAGAACAGGCACTTGCTAAAATGGTGGATATAGAAGCCGTTGCAGTTGTCGCAAAAGAAAACAAATTCAAAGAAAAGGAACTCGTGGCCTATATCACTTCTAACATTGAACAGAATACAGGTGATTTAAAGGCAGGTTTAAAAGCTGTTTTGCCAGATTATATGATACCCACATTTTTTGTGCAATTACCAGAATTGCCATTAACAGGGAATGGAAAAGTAGATAAAAAAGCCTTGCCTAATCCCGAAGGGTTGGGATTAAAAAGTGGTGTTGAATATGTGGCTCCTCGAAATGAAGTTGAAGAAAAACTAATCAAGATTTGGGAGAATATATTAGAACAAAAAAATATTGGAATAAAAGATGACTTTTTTGCCCTTGGTGGGCATAGTATAAAAGCTATGAATATCTGGCAAGCAATACAAAGTGAATTTTCAATTCAAATAAATATGAAGGATGTTTTTGTCAAATCAACAATTGAATTGATCGGCGAAGAGGTTACGCGTAAAATTTGGATTCAGAAAAGTATAGACGAAAAAACAAACTCAGAACTGCAGGAGGAAAGTGAGAGCGATAATAACAAAAATTTTATAATATGAAAAGTACGGTAGAGCAACTTATAAGCAAGTTAATAGAACTGGACATTCAAATCGAATTAGTCGGAGATGGTAATTTGAAAATCAATACAGATATTAGTGAAATACCTGCAGATGTACTCAGCGATTTAAAAGCACAAAAAAGTGCATTAATAGACTATTTAAATAGAGAGAAATCTGTCCAAGATGGTTTGGGCAATAAAAAAATTCCTAAGGCAGAAGCATTAGATTTTTATCCCGCGTCTTCGGCACAAAAACGGCTTTATTTCTTGCAAGGTCTATCGCCGGATAGCACAAGTTATAATATGCGATCGCATTATGTATTTGATGCAAGTCTTGATAAAGAAAGATTAGGGGAAAGCTTGCAAGAATTGGTGAATAGACACGAAACCTTGCGAACATCATTTGCAGAAATTAATGGGATGGTAGTTCAATTCATAGAAGATGAAGTTGAATTTCCAATTGAATACCATAAATGCAATACGCCCGAAGAAGCAGACCAAATAATCAAACAATCGGTACAACCTTTTGATCTTGGTTCGGCGCCCTTATTGAGATCAACTTTGGTGGAAATCAATAATAAATTTTTGTGGATGATAGATGCGCATCATATTATCAGTGATGGAACCTCGCACCAAATCTTGATTTCCGATATGATGGCAATTTATCAAGGGGAAGAATTGCCGCCTGTTGAATTGGCCTATAAAGATTATTCTGAATGGCAAAACGGCTTACGTGAAAATGGGGAATTGGAACAACAATATGAATTTTGGGCAAAGGAATTAGATGGGAAATTACCACACTTGAATTTTCCGTCGGATTATCCACGTCCAAAAGTATTCAGTTTTGAAGGAGCCATTCATGAAATTCAAATCGATAAAAACCGCAGCAATAAATTAAGAGCCTTAGGAGAAAAGCATGGCGGAACTTTACAAATGAGTTTGGTGAGTATGCTTAAAATCTTACTTTTCAAATATACCAAAGAAGAAGACCTTATTGTCGGCTGCGGAATATCAGGGCGATCACATGCTGATCTTGAACGTGTAGTGGGAATGTTTGTCAATATGTTGGCAATTCGTAGCGCTCCAAAAGAAGCAAAACAATTCTCAACATTTTATAAAGAAGTTATTGCAACCTCATTGGATGCCTATGAGAATCAAGACGTGCAATTTGATGATTTAGTCGACACGCTTAAAATAGAAAGAGACGTTTCTCGTAATCCAATATTTGACATTTCATTAGTCGTTCAAAATTACGATAAGGCTGAGGAAATAGATGATGCAGACATTGTTGGTGCCGCTTCAGACGATCATTCTGGTTATGAGAATTATAAAAACACAACAACAAAATTTGACATCACTTTTCATGTACATGAGCAAGGGGATGAATTGCATATTTTAATTGAGTATTATACGGCCATTTTTAAAGAGAGTACAATTAAAAGAATCGCAGAACATTTTAACCGAATTGTAGATCAAATATTAGATAACAATGACATCCTTTTAGCGGACATTGATTTATTGACAGAAAACGAGCAAAATCAAATTTTAAATGATTTTAATGATACCGAAACCGACCTTCCACTGGAAGGAAATGTACATGATTTTTTATCGAAGCAATGTGCAAACGCTCCAAATAAAATAGCCGTTTCAGATGAGGATGGATCGTATACATATGCGCAAATTGAAGAAAAATCGAATCGATTAGGAAACTTCTTAAAACATGGATTAAAAATTCCAGAAGAAGCAATTATTGGAATACTGCAAACTAGAAGTAAAGAATTGATGCCCTCAACCGTTGGTATTTTAAAATCAGGTGGTGCTTTTTTAAACCTAGATTCTAGTTTACCGCATGAACGCCTTCTTTATATGATTAAAGATGCGAAAGTGAAATACATTATTACAGAAAAGAAATTGGCTGGACTTGCAAGTCGTTTACAATGGCGAAGTGGCGTAGAGCATATTGCTTGTGTAGATAGTGAAGATTTTTATGAAGAGCACGGTGGACTGACGAGCGATTTGAGTAGCAAAGAATTGTGGGATTTTATTGGAGACAAAGCAGAGGATGCCATAACTGCCGGAGGTTGGTTGAGCAGTTTCACAGGTGAAGCAATCACATCCAAAGAAATGCAGGAATACAGTGACAATGCCTATTTAAAATTAAAAGGCTTGCTTCACAAAGACATGAGAATTTTGGAAATTGGGTGTGCTTCAGGTATCACCATGTTCCAGTTAGCGCCAGAAGTTGCCAGTTATCATGGAACAGATTTATCTTCAAGTATTATTGAATTTACCCAAGGAGAAGCAGATCAAAACGGACATGATAATGTCCATTTAACGTGCATGCCTGCTCATGAAATTGATCGACTGGGAGAAAAGGATTTTGATTTAGTGATTATCAATAGTGTTATTCAATGTTTTGAAGATCACAATTATTTGCGCGACATCTTGAAAAAAGCCACGCACCTTTTAAAAGATGAAGGATTCATTTTTGCAGGGGATATAATGGATGAAGATAAACGCGAAACTTTAATTGAAAGTCTGAGTCAATTTAAACATGACAACGGCGATAAAGGATTTACTACAAAAACCGATTTATCGTCAGAATTATTTGTTTCTAGAAATTATTTCACCGATTTAATAAGCGAAAACAATGGATTAGTTGGCGCTGAATTTAGCAATAAAATTTTTACGATTGCTAATGAGTTGACCGACTACCGCTATGACGCTTTATTGAAAATTGATAAGAACGCTGCAGCCGTTCAAAAACAAAAATCAAAGAAACAATATGATTTAAAGGCCATTAATGAATTTGAAACTACACCAGTTGATAGCCAAGTTTCTGGTCGAAGTTTATGTTATACGGTTTACACCTCAGGTTCCACAGGTAAACCTAAAGGAGTAATGATCGAGCACCGTTCGCTCATTAATTTATGTACGTGGAAGCAGGAGTATTTAGGAATGGATAACACCAGTATTTCAACACAATTTGCAAATGTTGGCTTTGATGCTTTAATGGTCGAGTTATTTCCGATTTTATTAGCAGGGGGTAAACTGGAAATCATTCCAGAATCTAAAAAAATGTCCATCAAAAAACTGCTTTTATTTTTACAAGATAAAGGCATTACGCATTCGTTTATTCCAACACCAGTTTATCACGCAATCGTTTCAGAAGGCTTGCAAGATTTACTTAAGGGGATGAAAATTTGGGTAGCAGGAGATCGCTTAAAATACGGTTCAATTGAAGGGTTAGAATTATATAACTGCTATGGTCCAACAGAATTTACTGTATGTGCTACAGCATCTGAAATGATTGATTCAGAAAACCATTTCCCTGTTATTGGTGGTCCAATTAACAATACCAACATTTTTATTCTAAATGGAGATACCGACCGATTAGCACCAATTGGAATGTCTGGTGAAATTTGTATTGCGGGTATTGGTTTAGCAAGAGGATATTTAGATAACCCGGAATTGACGAAAGAAAAATTTGTGCCGAATCCATTTAAGAAAGGTGAACGTTTATATCGTTCTGGCGATTTAGGCAGATGGACATCTGATGGAAATATTGAGTTTATTGGTCGTAAAGATGATCAAGTCAAAATTAGAGGATATAGAATTGAGTTAGGAGAAATTGAACACGCCCTTTTAGAAAACAAAGAAATAGAAGAGGTCATTGTTTTGGCAAAAGATAATCAAGACAACGAAAAAGAATTGGTGGCCTATATAACGGCTGAAAAAGCGCAAAACACAATTGAAATAAGAGACTATTTGCAAGAGAGTTTGCCAGAATTTATGCTGCCAGCATATTTTGTTCAACTCGATAAATTACCCTTAACAGCCAATGGTAAAATTGACAAACGTTTATTGCTAGATCCTGAAGGACTTGGAGGAATTAGCGGAGGAGATTATTTAGCGCCGAGAGATCAAATGGAAGAAAAATTGGTCATGATTTGGGAAGAATTATTGCACAAGAAAAATATTGGTGTAAAAGACGACTTTTTCACATTAGGCGGTCACAGTTTAAAAGCTATGGGACTTGCCAATGAATATGAAAAGGAAATGGGTGTTGAAATCTCATTGAATGAACTCTTTGTAAATACTACAATTATATCCCATGCCGAACTCATAATAGAAGCTAAAACGTCAAATTATGTTCAAATAGATCAGGTCGAAGAACAAGCGAGTTATGCTGTGTCAGATGCGCAAAGACGCTTATGGGTACTAAGTCAATTTGGCAATGGTTCTATTGCTTATCACATGCGTGGCAGTAAATTCTTAAATCACGAAATTGATATTGAGTTTTTCAAAAAAGCAATAGATGCCGTCATCAAGCGACATGAGATTTTAAGAACCGTATTTAGAAAAGATGAAAACCAGGAGATTAGACAATGGGTCTTAAGTAAAGATGAACTAGGTTTTGAAATCGACTATAAAGACTTTAGAGGCGAGTCAAATAAGGAAGATAAAGTTCAAGCATATATTGCAGAAGATGCTTATAAACCCTTTGATCTAGAAAATGGACCTTTGTTGAGAGCCAGTTTGATTCAGGTTCAAGAAAACGGCTATGTTCTATATCACAATATGCATCATATCATAAGTGATGGATGGTCTATGGAAGTATTAACCAGTGACATTTGGGCTTATTATCGCGCATTTGAAACAAACTTACATCATGGTTTAGCAAAATTAGAAATCCAATATAAAGACTATTCAGCATGGCAATTAGGACAGTTGGATAAAGAAGAATTTAAAGCACATGAGGCCTATTGGTTGAATGCTTTAGAAGGAGAATTACCCGTATTGGATTTGCCAAGTTCAAATCAACGACCAAAAATTAAAACCAATAATGGAAAACTTTTAGGAACTTATATTGACGCCGAAACAACTCGGAAACTGAAGACTTATACCGAAAAAAATGGAGGTAGTCTTTTCATGGGAATGTTAACAGCTTGGAATATTTTAATGTATCAATATACTGCGCAAAAGGATATTATCATTGGATCGTCCGTAGCATGTAGAGATCATTCTGACCTCATGAACCAAATCGGGTTTTATTCAAATACGCTTGCCTTAAGAAATCAAATAAACCCTCAGGAAAGTTTTAACAGTTTTTTCTCAACCGTAAAAGAGTCAACTTTAGAAGGTTTAAATCACCAAACTTATCCTTTCATTAGGTTAGCTGAAAAATTGAACATTCATGGCAATACAAGTCGGAATGCAATTTTTGATGTCATGATGTTCCTTCAAAATAATGGAGAAAGAAAACAAGGCGTTCAAATTTCTGATGAAAAAATCAATGAAATAGTTGACCTTGGTTATAGCGCTTCTAAATTTGATTTGAATGTTGGATTGGAAGAGGTGAATGACCTTTTATCGCTGGAACTGACATTTAACCCAGATGTCTATGACAGAGAGATGATCGAAGGACTTATCAATCACTTTAAACAATTATTGAAGGTTATTCTTGAAAAACCAAAAGCGATAATTTCTCAAATTGATTATTTATCAGCAGAGGAAAAACAAGAATTGCTGCATACAGTTAACAATAACAAGCTCGCCTATCCAGAAGAAAAAACTATACTCACTTTATTTGAAGAACAAGTAGCTAAAACACCTGATAGCATTGCACTTGTTTGTGTGGCTAAAAAATTAACCTATACTGAACTGGATAAATTGTCAAATCAATTGGCGCATGCACTAAAAGAAAATTACGAGATAAATTCGGATGACTTAGTGGGCATTATGCTCGATAGAAATGAATGGAACATTGTGGCCATTCTTGCCATATTAAAAGTAGGAGGAGCATATGTTCCAATAGAACCAGAAGAATCTGCTGCTCGAAAAGAATTCATTATAACTGATTCAAACATAAAAGTATTGTTAACAGAGGTGAACTTCATTCATGATATTGATTATTATGAAGGCAATGTTTTTGCAATTGATGTTGAGTTTGAACCAGACGATTTTAGCTCAAGTAAAATTTCAACAACAATAACACCAGATAATTTGGCTTATGTCATTTATACCTCAGGTTCTACCGGTCAACCAAAAGGAGTATTAGTAAGCAGAAAAGCAGTGGTTGATTATTATTACGGAATTCTTGACCAAACAAATATGACTGCATGTAGCTCTTTCGGACTGGTATCAACAATCGCAGCAGATTTAGGGAATACCGTTCTTTATGCCGCCTTATTAACAGGCGGAAGCTTACATATCATCTCAAAAGAGGACATAATGAACGCCAATAAATTGAGAGATTTTGAGTTGGATTGCATTAAAATGACACCTTCGCATTGGAAAGCTTTGCAAACTGAGGAGGATTTATTCATTCCAATTAAATGTTTAATACTCGGAGGCGAACCGTTTTCTGAAGAAATTAAATCCTTCTTAAAAGCGAAAAGTGCAAGCTGCGAAGTTTATAATCATTATGGACCAACAGAAACCACAATAGGTAAATTAATAAAGCAAATTGACCTTAGTAAAGACGAACCGATTACACTTGGGAAACCAATTGGGAATAATCAAGTTTATCTGCTAAATGAAAACCAACAACTTAGCCCAATAGGCGTTGTAGGTGAGATTAGTATCGGTGGAGCAGGGCTTGCCAACGGGTATCTTAATCAAGAAAGTCTTACAATAGAAAAATTCATTAAAAATCCGTTTGCCGAAGACAGCAAACTTTATAAAACGGGTGATTTAGGAAAACGGCTAACAAATGGAGAAATCGCATTTGTAGGCAGAATTGATGAACAAGTTAAAATACGCGGTTATAGAATAGAATTAGGAGAAATAGAAAACGCCTTGCTCAAACAAGAACAAATTTTGAATGCTGCAGTAAAAGTGTGGGATGTCCAGGCGGAAAATTATTCGGATGGGAATGGAATGAATGGCGAAAAAAAATTAGCGGCTTATATTGTTTCTAATACAGAACAAAATTCAAGCGAACTAAGAGCAGAATTAAGAAAAATTCTTCCGGAATATATGCTTCCATCTTCATTCGTTAAACTCGATAAATTGCCCTTAACGCCTAACGGTAAAGTAGATAAAAAGGCCTTGCCAGATCCCCTTGGCTTAGGCGTTGAAAGTGGCGTTAAATATGTTGCTCCTAGAAATAATATTGAAGAAGAAATTATAGAAATAATTTCGTATATTGTCGGCAAACCCAAAACTCAAATAGGTATTCATGACAATTTTTTCGATTTAGGAATTAGTTCCTTAGGTCTAATAAAATTATACAATTCAATTAATCAAAAATTGAATGTAAATCTTCATGTTATATCAGTATTTGAATTTTCTACAGTGGACGCGTTAGCGACCTATATTTTTGATGGACCGGTAGTAGGGGTTTCGGAATTAAACGAAGAAGATGTTTCGTCAGACATGGATGAAATGATTGATTTGATGTGATTTTGAAAAAAGTGATGAGAGTATGAAAAATATGAAAGCGAGATCTATTAAAAAAGATATTGCCATTGTAGGAATGTCAGGTAAGTTTCCAAAATCGGAAAACATAGCGGCATTATGGAAAAATTTGGCTGCAGGGAATGAGTTAATAGATTTTTATACGGATGCTGAAATTGCAGAATTGGGCATAAGTGAAGAGATTATTAATAACCCGAACTTTATTAAATCTAGTTCATTAATTGACGATCCCGGAAGTTTTGATCATTCATTCTTTGGTTATACCAGAGAAGAAGCAGCTTTAATGGATCCTCAAATTCGACTCTTACATGAGCAAGTATGGAACAGCTTAGAGAACGCTGGATACAATCCTTTTAATTACGATAAAAAAATTGGATGCTATTTCAGTGCTAGTGATAATGTAAACTGGAGAACACACGTTGTGCTTTCCGAAGCGGTTAATGTCAATCCTTTTTTCGTGCGTCATATTGCTAACGGAAATTCCATTAGTCGCTTAATCTCATATTCTTTAAACCTTAAAGGACCAAGTTATTATTTAGATACCGCTTGTTCAAGTTCGCTAGTTGCCGTTCATGTTGCCTGCAGAAGTTTATTGTTGAAAGAATGTACGATCGCCTTGGCAGGTGGAGTGAGTATTAGCTCGTCTACCGAAGTAGGTTACCTGTATGAAGAAGGTTCAATTTTTTCTAAAGATGGACATTGCAAAGCTTTTGATAGTGAAGCTTCAGGTACTATTGGAGGTGAGGGGGCAGGTGTCGTAGTTTTAAAAAGATTAGAAGATGCGCTAAATGACAAGGATCATATTTATAGTGTTATTCGAGCAACTTCCGTTAATAATGACGGAAATCAAAAAGTAGGATATACAGCACCAAGTATTATTGGACAACATAATTGCATTAAAACGGCTATACAAATTGCTGGTATAGAACCCACAGATATTTCCTATGTTGAAACACACGGAACAGGCACAGTTTTAGGAGATCCTGTTGAGGTAGAAGCCTTGAATAAAGCGTTTAACTATGACACTTCGCACAGTTGCGCCATTGGTTCTTTAAAAAGTAACTTTGGGCATCTTGATGCAGCAGCAGGTGTGGCAGGTTTAATTAAAGCTACACTTTGTTTAGATAATAAAGCCTTACCACCTTCACTGCATTTTAAAACACCAAATCCGCAAATCAAATTCAAATCTGGCCCTTTCTTCGTTAATACTGAATTAACCGAATGGAAAAGTGAGAAACCAAGATTTGCAGGAGTGAGTAGTTTTGGTATTGGAGGAACAAATGTACATGCTGTTCTTCAAGAACCAATCCCACAGGAAAAAGGAGACGCTTCATCTAAGTTTCAATTGATTTTGTCATCCGCTAGAACTAAGTCAGCCTTGACAAATTATGGCAATAACTTTAGTACTTATTTAGCCGAGAATCAAAAGGTGGATTTGGCTGACTTATCCTACACTTTAAAAATAGGAAGAAAACACCATAAATACAGAAAGTTTATTGTGGCAGACAGCCATGCAAACTTAGCCGAGCAAATGGAAACATTGCAGCAAAATTTGCAATTCCCAAAATCAGATAAAAAAGGACTTGTATTTATGTTCTCTGGACAAGGCAGCCAGTTTCAAGAAATGGGGAAACAAATTTATGAGCAGTATCCCAATTTTAAGGCAGTAATAGATGAAGGACTCGAGATTCTTAAAAAAGAAACAGGAACAGACTACATTAATATTTTAGGATATAACCAAGAAGAAAAAGAAGACAGTGCGCTCATTAATGATACGATTCATACGCAGCCTTTATTGTTTTTAATTGAATACGCTTTTGCCAAATTTTTGATTGATTTGGGAATGGAGCCAACACAAATGATTGGGCATAGCCTAGGCGAATATGTTGCGGCTTGCGTTAGTGAAGTCTTTTCATTTGAAGAAGGGTTGAAACTCATTCTTAAACGCGCGCAGTTGATGAATGAGATGGAAAGAGGTTCAATGTTGCATGTCAATCTTGCCGCTGATAAAGTACAAGAATACATTTCTTCAAACATTTCAATTGCTGCCATAAATACAGATGATACCTGTGTTATTTCTGGTCAAACAGAATTGATAAAAGAAACTGCTGAACTTTTAGCGTCAAAAGAAATTGATGCAATTATACTTAAAACCTCACATGCCTTTCATTCTCCAATGATGGACCCAATGCTCAAATCATTTGAGCAAGAATTGAATAAAATTAATTGGTCAACGCCAAAATTCGCATTTGTTTCTTGTACCACAGGAGCGCCTATTACAAATGAAGAAGCTATGTCAGCTACTTATTGGGTGAACCATTTAAGACAAACAGTTAGTTTCAATAAAGGATTGGATTATTTGTTAAGCGAAGGCTTCTCTAAATATGTAGAGATTGGTGCTGCAAGAACCTTATTAACTTTTTTAAAGCAAAATAAAAATTCAAAAACGGTCATAACCGCCACAGCAGTATTAAAACATCCGAAAGAAAAGAAAGATGATTCCTATTATTTATTAAATGCACTAGGTACTTTATGGAGCGCTGGATTAGATGTGGATTGGACAGCATATTATGAGGGACAAGCTAGAAATAGAATCCCAGCGCCAACCTATGCTTTTGATAAAATGATTTTTCCATGTAAGGTAAATCCAATTCAAAAATTGATTGATTCAAATGCGTTGAATGGAATGAACGGAGGAGCATTAAATGATTTTTCTTATTCCAATGAAGTTGTAAGTAAACAAGATCAAAATGAAGATGAGAATGCAATAAATACAGCGATAATTGCTGTAGAAAGACCAGATCTGAATGCCGAATATTTAAAGGCAGAATCTGAAACAGAAAAAGAATTGACAACATTGTGGAAATCACTTTTTGGATATGAAAAAATTGGAATAAATGATGACTTTTTCGAACTCGGAGGAGATTCATTAAAGGCAACAACCATTTTAAGAAAAATTCATAAAACATTCAATGTTGAAGTTAGCATTGGCGATTTTTTCGAAAAGTGCGATATACAGCAATTGGCAAAAGAAATTGATTTGGCCATTGAGGTTAGAGAGCTGAATAAAAACACAGATAAACCTGCAACCTCTAATCAAATAAGATTTTAAAAAGTATGAAAGAGTTAATTGCAGAACTGCGAGCACGAAATATTTATTTATCCATTGATCAGGATGAATTGGTAGTCGATTTTGACGGCGATAGTTTGCCTGCGGAATTAATTTCGAAAATTAAAGAAAGCAAAGCTGCAATTATTAATTATTTGAGCAAATATTCGAACCATGCGGATTATAGTGAAATCCCTCAAGTTTCACATAGCGAATCATATCGAGCTTCATCCGGACAAAGTAGGTTATGGTTGCTGAGTCAGTTTGAAGGAAATGCGTCAGCTTATAATCTGCCAGCTGCAATTGTACTAGATGAAAATATTGACATTGAATGCTTTAAAAAGGCCATTGCTGCAACAATAGACCGGCATGAGATTTTACGAACAGTATTTAAAAAGGCAGATGATGAGCAAGATGGTGAAGTAAGACAATGGATTTTGACCAAAGAGGAACTTGGTTTTGAAATTGATTATAAAGATTTTAGCGGAGAAGAAAAGAGACAAACTAAAGTCCAATCCTATATTGCTGATGATTCCACTAAAAGTTTTGATTTAGAAAAAGGACCGCTTCTTAGAGCAAGCTTAATTAAAACAGAAGAAGCAAGTTATGTCTTTTACTATAATCTTCATCATATTATTAGTGACGGTTGGTCAACAACAGTATTATTTAATGAAGTGCTTTCGTTTTATAAAGCTTTCGTTGCTGGAAATACACCTCAATTAGAAGAATTACGTATTCAATACAAAGATTATTCAGCTTGGCAAAAGAACCAATTCCAGCAAGATGCTTTTAAATTGCATAGCGCTTATTGGAAAGAAAAATTGTCCGGTGAACTACCATTATTGGATTTGCCATGTGATAGACAACGACCAAGAACAAAAACCAATAATGGACACGAATTAAGTACATATTTTGGAGGTGAATTAATAAAGAATCTTAAAACGTTTACAGAAGAAAACGGAGGCAGCCTTTTTATGACCTTATTGGCTTCATGGAATGTATTATTGTATCGGTATACCGGACAGAAAGATATTATTACAGGAACTGCCGTAGCCGGAAGAGATCATGTTGATTTGGAAAATCAAATTGGATTTTATGTCAATACATTGGCACTAAGAAATCAAATAAATCCAGAAGAAAATTTTAAGGACTACTATCAAAATTTAAAGAATAATACCCTTGAAAGCTATAGCCATCAAATGTATCCTTTTGATGAATTAGTAGAAGAATTAAATGTGCATAGAGATACAAGTAGAAATCCTATTTGTGATGTCATGTTTATTCTGCAAAACAATACCGGAATAGATACTAGTGCGGATGCTTCCCTTGAAAAAGATGCAAAAAGCGAAAAAACAGAAACGGAATTAAATCAAATAAAGGATTGTGGTTTCAGTACTTCAAAATTTGATTTGGATTTGTCTTTTTATGAAGAAGGTGATCAGCTACAGTTGAGGTTAGTTTATAACCCAGATGTGTACGACTTTGCATTAGTTGAAGGACTCATTCGCCATTATAAGCAATTGACCAATTTACTTGTTGAACGTTCAAGTGAAAAAATGGCAGGCATCAATTATCTGTCGCAAGCCGAAGAGCAAGAATTATTGGTCAACTTTAATGATACAACGATTGATTTTTTCAAGGATAATCAATTCAATTCATTGGAAAATGGATCAATTGCAAACCTATTCGATAAACAAGCATTAATAACGCCCAATAGTATTGCTTTCGAATTTAACGGGCAGCAATTAACGTATCAAAGCCTGGCTGAACAATCAAATCAATTTGCACATTATTTGGTGCAAAGTTTTAACATTCAGCCAAGCGACATAATTGGTGTAAAGCTGAGTAGAAATTTAGATTATCCGATTGTTTTAATGGGGATATTAAAAGCTGCTGCTTGCTGTTCTCCAATAAATCCAGACTTGCCAATTGAGCGGCTAGAAAAGATTTTACCCAACTGTAAATTACTGATTGATCAAACGCAATTTGAGCACTTTCAGCTAGAGAAAGAAACCTACCCCGTTTCAAATCTTGAAATAGCAAGAGGATCAGAGAATCTGGCCTATATCATGTACACATCAGGTTCCACTGGCGACCAAAAAGCGTGCATGCTGGAAAATCGAGGAATTGTTAATCACTTATTTAGTAAAATTGCTGATTTAGAATTAGACGCCGAGACAACGATTTTGCATACCTCTAAAATGTATTTCGTTGGAGGGATATGGCAATTATGGGCACCACTTTTAGTGGGTGGAAAAGTTGTGATTCCTACAATAAATGAAATTCAGGATATCTCTGTATTATTAGAAATGTCCGCGCAAAACAACGTCAAAGTATTTGAAGTTGTGCCCTCTCAAATAGCTAATCTGTTTGCAATTAATAAGACGCAACAATTAGATGGAATTGAACGACTGATTTTAACAGGTGAACCACTTAAAAAGGATTTACTTGATAAAATTTTAGCTTTAAATAAAGATATTCAAATTACGAACACATATGGACAAACCGAATGTTCAGATGTTACGACAACCTATAAAATTTCAAGCCAAAAAGAATGGGATCACAAATTAGTTGGTCGACCAATTCAAAATACAACACATTATATTCTTGATGCACATCAATCACTTTGCCCAATAGGCGTTGATGGCGAGATTTATACTGGAGGATTGGGTGTTTCGCGTGGTTATTTAAATCGCGAAAAATTAACGAATGAAACATTTATAGCCAGTCCCTTTAAAGAGGGAGAGCGCCTATATAAAACAGGAGATTTAGCCAGATGGACCAAAAATGGAGAACTAAGGTTCGTTGGTCGGAAAGATCACCAAGTAAAAGTTAGAGGTTTTAGAATTGAGTTAGGAGAGATTGAGCATGCACTGATAGCAAGGAATGGAATAAAAGAAGTTGTTATAATTGCGAAAGAAAATCAGACTAGCAATGAAAATGAATTAGTAGCCTATCTCACTGCAAATGAAACGCAAAATGTAAATGATTTACGGGCCTTTTTAAAGGAGAGCCTTCCAGATTATATGTTACCTGCTTATTTCGTTCAATTAGATGAATTACCATTAACAACCAATGGCAAAATAAATAAAAAAGCATTGCCCGATCCAGAAGGATTGGGATTAATAAGTGGCGTAGAATATGTTGCTCCAGAAAGTGAATTAGAGAAAAAATTAGTTGAAATTTGGGAGACCGTTTTAGAAAGAGAAAACGTTGGAATAAAGGACGATTTTTTCGCACTAGGTGGACATAGTTTAAAGGCAGTAAGATTAAGCAACGCCTATCAAAAAGAGTTGGGTGTAAAAGTTGCGTTGAAGGACTTATTCGCTTTAGGTAATATAAGTGCTCAATCCGAATTTATTCAATCCTTGGCGAAAGAAGATTTTGTTCATATACCTGTATTGAGTTGCCAAATAGGAGAAGGCTTCCCGATTTCAGACGGACAAAGACGCATGTGGGTATTGAGTCAATTCGAAGAAGCGTCTGTTGCTTACAACATGCCCGGAACGATCTATTTACAAGAAGAAATTAAAATCGACCTTTTCAAAAAGGCAATCAATTCTGCCATAGCCCGTCATGAAATTCTCAGAACAGTTTTCAAAGCGGACGATAGTGGGAAAATTAGACAATGGATATTAGATCCCAGTGATTCTAATTTTGCATTGGACTACAAAGACTATAGTGAAGCGGATGATGCGAACCAAATGGCGCAATCTTATATTGCCAAAGATTCATATCAACCATTTGATTTAGAAAAAGGGCCATTGCTAAGAGCTGCGCTGCTCAAAGTGGATGAAAACACATATGTGTTCTATTTTAATGTACACCATATCATCAGTGATGATTGGTCAATGGAAGTTTTGTCTAAAGATGTATTCGCTTATTATAAAGCAAATAAAGAAAATAGCGAACCAACATTAAGCCCATTAGAAATCCAATACAAAGATTACGCTTCTTGGCAATTAAATCAACTCAAAGATGAGACTTTTGAAGACCAACGCGCCTTTTGGTTGGATAGCCTTGCAAGTGATTTAGGACTCTTGAATTTACCAAGTGCAATAAGACGCCCAAGAATTAAAAGGTATAATGGGCAAATGTTAAGAACGTATCTAGATGCGGATTTAACAGATAAACTCAAAAAATATTCGCAGGAAAACGGCGGAAGTTTGTTCATGGGAGTATTGGCAGCATGGAACGTGCTGATGTATCAATATACTTCTCAAAAAGATGTGATTATAGGCACGCCAATTGCTGGAAGAGATCACACGAGCTTAGAAGATCAAATTGGATTTTACGTGAATACGCTTGCCTTAAGAAATGAGGTGAATCCGCAAGAAAATTTCAATGATTTTTATAAAAGAATAAAGAATAAAACCCTTAAAAGTTACGATAGTCAAATGTACCCATTTGATCGATTGGTAGAAGAATTAGGTCTCAAACGAGATACCAGCAGAAGTGCTGTATTTGACATATCAATTACTTATCATAATGTTGCTGAAGCAAGTGAAGTAACCGTTTTGGATCAGCAAACTGTGAATCAAATAGTTTCAACAGGTGCAACAAAAGTGAGATATGACATTGAGCTGCATTTCCAAGAATATGGAGATAACATTTCATTTAACCTGATCTATGATGAAGATATCTATGAACGGGAAATGACCGAAGGGTTAATGACAAACTTCAAGCAAATTTTAAATGCTTTGTTAGTTCAGTCAGATGAAAATATTAGCAACATAGATTATATAAATCAAGAAGAGAAACATAAACTTTTGGTTGATTTTAATGATTTAGCGGTCGATTTTCCTGCAACTGTAGTGCAAAACTTATCAAAAGGTAAAACGATTGTAGAATTATTTGAGGATCAGGTCAAAAAAACACCCAATAATATAGCCGTTGTTTTTGAGGAAACTGAACTTACATATACGGAATTAGATAAATTAACGAATCAATTAGCGCATTGTTTAAAAGAGGAACATGCCGTAGTAATAGGAGAGTTAATTGGGATTGAATTGGAGAGAAGTGATTGGAATGTCATTTCAATACTTGGTGTATTAAAATCAGGGGCTGCTTATGTTCCAATTGACCCAGCATATCCAGAGGCAAGAAAAAAACATATCATAAACGATACCGCACTAAAATTACTCATCACAAGGTCGGATATTGCATTTGAAATAGATTATTTTGAAGGAAGCATATTCTGTATTGATGTTGAACTAGATGAAGCTGCGGATGATTTAGGCGCATTAAATTTAAACCATAAGCTTGATGACTTGGCCTATGTGATTTATACTTCTGGTTCTACAGGTAAGCCTAAAGGTGTAATGATCGAACATGAAGGATTGGTAAATTCATGTGTCTGGCATCAAACTTATTTTGAGGTAGTAGAAGAGGACCGCGCAACATTGTTTGCAGGAGTCGCATTTGACGCATCTGTCGCAGAAATGTTTCCATATTTGATTAGCGGTTCCAGTTTATATATTGTGCCACCGCAATTGCGAACAGATATAAGCGACTTAAATTCATTTTTTGAAATCAATAAAATTTCAATCAGCTTCTTACCTACTCAAATTGCTGAAAAGTTTCTTGCGGTAGAAAATAATTCGCTTCGAATTTTATTAACCGGAGGAGAAAAGCTTAACAACTTCAAGAAGAAAAAATATAAAGTTGTAAATAATTATGGACCAACGGAGAATACCGTTGTAGCAACTAGCTATCACGTGCAAACAAATGATTTAAATATTCCAATAGGTATTCCTATTTCCAATGTCCAAGTCTATTTATTAAATGAAGAGGGAGCAATACAACCGATTGGCGTAACAGGAGAAATTTGCATAGGTGGTACTAGTTTGGCGCGTGGTTATTTAAATCAAGAGGAGCTTACAAGAGAGAAATTTATCGATAATCCATTCAAAGAAGGCGAACGATTATACAAAACGGGTGATTTAGGGAAATGGCTACCAGATGGCAACATAAAGTTTTTAGGAAGAAAAGACGATCAGGTAAAAATAAGAGGTTACCGAATTGAATTGGGGGAAATTGAAAAGACCTTATCTAAAAACAAGTTGATAACAGAAACGGTTGTATTGGCTAAGTATGTCAACAATACAGAACTCGAAGGAGATCAAGAAAACACTGGAGGAAAAGAGTTAGTAGCATATTTCACGGCAACAGAAGCAATGAATGCAAGCGAACTTCGATCCTATTTAAAAGAAAGTCTTCCAGAATATATGTTGCCAGCGCATTTTATTCAGCTTGAGAAAATGCCAATCACGGCAAATGGAAAAGTAGATAAAAAGAACCTGCCAGACCCAGAAGGAATAGGCGTCTCTACCGGTGTAGAATATGTTGCAGCAAATACAGAACAAGAGCGAATACTCGTCTCAATATGGGAAGAGGTTTTAAAAAGAGAAAGCATTAGTGTTAAAGACAGCTTTTATAACCTTGGAGGAGATTCAATTAAGTCCATTCAAGTAATCACAAGAGTAAAACAATTAGGATTTGCTTTAAAAGTAGAGGATATTTTGGGGACACCCGTTTTAGGTGAACTCGCATTATTGATGAAAGAGGCGACACAATATGTCGATCAAGGTGAGGTAAATGGTTTTGTAGAGTTAACACCTATTCAACACTGGTTTTTCGAATCTGGAGAAATCAAAGATCTAAACCATTATAATCAAGCGGTTTTGTTGAAAAGTGCCAAAATAATTGATCGAGGAGCTTTAGATAAAACGCTTGCAGCTCTAGTCAGTCAACATGATGCTCTTCGAATGATTTATAGGCGAAACGAAGGCGTTTGGGAGCAAATCAATCAAGATGATACAGACAAAAAATATGCATTATATTTTCATGATTTAAGCGAAGTAGCTGACCCTACTGAGCAAATGTCCTTGATTGGACAAGAACTGCAATCAAATATTTCAATCGAAGAAGGCCCCTTGTTTCGAGTTGTTCAATTCAGATTGAAGGATGGAGATCGAATTGGTTTAATCTGTCATCATCTTATTATAGATGGTGTGTCTTGGAGAATTCTCTTAGAGGATTTATCAAGTTTATATGCAGGTTTTAATAAGGGAATTGTACAAGGCTTGCCGTTAAAAACGGATTCTTTTAAAAAATGGGCATTGGCACAAAAGGAATATGCGTCAAGTGAGAAACTAGAAAATGAGCGCAGCTATTGGAAAGAAATTTCTAAACAGGAAATAAAAAGTTTAAAACGAATTGATGCATCTTCCACAACTGATAACAGTGATGAGCAAGAGAATATAGTTTCAATGGAATCATTCCGTTTGAATGCCGAAACAACGGAATTATTACAAACGAAAGTTCATGATGTTTATAGAACTGAAATAAATGATTTGCTCTTAACAGCACTCGGTATTGCAATTAAAGAAGCTTTTTCAATTAATAAAACCGTACTAAAAATGGAAGGGCATGGAAGAGAGGATATCTTAGATAGCGTTGATATTAGTAGAACAATTGGATGGTTTTCTACTGTTTATCCATTCATTCTACAAATTGCTGAATCTAAAGATTATACTGAATCCTTAATTGGAGTAAAAGAGGCCTTAAGAAAAGTTCCGAATAAGGGAATTGGCTATGGAATATTAAAACACTTATCTGAAGAAGGAATTGACGGTGAAATTATACCAGAAATTATATTTAATTATTTGGGAGATTTTGGATCAAACGCATCAAATGATGAAAATTCGGTATTCGAATATGCCGCCGAATCTATTGGGCGTAATATGTCGAAAGAAAATCGAGATCATAGCTTATTAGATATTTCCGGGATATTGATAAATAATGAGTTGAATATATCAGTTGCTTATTCAAAATCAATTTATGACGCCGATTCAATTAAAAATTTGACCGAAGCGTATCAGAAAAATTTACAATTATTGATTGAGGAATTATCGAATCAGACAGAAACGGTATTGACTCCTTCTGATTTAACCTTTAAAGGACTTCAACGAGATGAATTGGCGCAAATCAATTTAGATAATTCGGTGGAAGACATCTATGAACTGTCTCCACTCCAAGAAGGAATTTATTACCATTGGTTGACCGAAGGAGCAGGCTCGCAATATTTCGAGCAAATGTCTTATAGAATTCGAGCCAAAGAACTGGATATTGATAAATTAAAAGGTGCCTACGATAGTTTAGTTGCAAGACATGGGGTATTAAGAACAAGTTTTACTAATGGGTATGCAGGCAAGTCACTGCAAATAGTAAGAAAAGAAGCATCCAGCAATTTCTATTATGAAAATATAGGGAATTTAAATGACGCTAGTGATAAGAAAAACTATGTCGAACAGATAAAGCAAAAAGATAAAGAAAGAGGTTTTGATTTAACAAGTGAATCTCAAATGCGTTTGCAAGTTCTTGAATTGGCAGAAGATGAGTTCGAATTTATTTGGAGTCATCATCACATCTTGATGGACGGATGGTGTATGGGAGTTTTAATTAATGACTTTAACCAATTCTGGAGTAATGAAACCATTGGAACTGAACTAAACTTAAATCCAGCAATACCATATTCAAATTATATCGATTGGTTAAAAACAATCAACCGTGAAAGTTCATTGACGCATTGGAAAAATTATTTGGCGGGTTATTCTGAAGTTACAGAAGTGCCATTTAATCTAAAAGCAGAAGGCAATAAATATGTAGGTTCAAGAGAATATTTACACGTTGAAGGTGATTTATTCAAAAAGGTTGATGGCTTATGTAATCAACTAGGAATTACCCACAGTACATTCATGCAAGGCGTTTGGGGATACCTATTGTCACGATATAATAACACAAATGATGTCGTATTCGGAACAGTGGTTTCAGGTCGTCCGCCAGAATTGAATGGCGTTGAAGATATGATTGGATTATTTATCAATACCATTCCAGTGCGTGTCAAATACGAATCAGATGAGACAACAAACGAATTATTAAAGAGGCTACAAGAAGAAGCGATTCAAACGAATCCACATCATTATATAAACCTTTCAGAGGTTCAAGCGCAAAGCGAATTGGGTAAAGACATGATCAACCATATCATGGTCTTCGAAAATTACGTAGTAAAGGAGATGGACGGTGAAGGAGTATTAAACACAGAAGGTAACGAGGAATTCTCGATAGAATCAAAAGAAATATTTGAACGAACTAATTATGATTTAAACCTAACAGTAGTTCCTTCTGAAAACGCATTGAGTTTGACAATTATTTATAATGAGAATTGTTATACAAGCTCTTCACTCAAACGCTTAATGAATCATTTTGTTAATGTGGTGGGTGCCTTTGCAACAGATGAAGATCAATCGTTAAATGCAATTGATTACTTAACAACTGAAGAAAAACAAGAACTATTAATTGGCTTTAATGACAATCAGGTTGGGTACCCAACCCACAAAACAGTCGTTGATTTATTTGAAGAACAAGTAGCTGAAACTCCTAATAAGGTTGCACTTGTTTTCAATGAGAAAGAATTGACCTATCAAGAACTCAATGAGAAGTCAAATCAACTAGCACATTATTTAGTAGAGAATTATAACCTTCAAGCCAATGACCTTGTCGGAATTAAGCAAGATCGAACGGAATGGATGTTAATTTCTATTCTTGGGATCTTAAAAGCAGGTGGAGCTTATGTTCCAATTGATTCAGAAAATCCGAAAGATAGAATAGACTATATTGAAAATGACACAAACTGTAAAGTTTGTATCGACGAAAAGGAATTAAAAAACTTCAAAAATAAACAGGGAAATTATTCTTCGAAAGACCTAAAAAATCAGATCGAACCGAATAATACAGCTTATGTAATTTATACTTCGGGGTCTACAGGTAAACCTAAAGGAGTCTTAGTTGATCATCATAATGTTGTTCGACTTTTCAAGCCAGACAATCCAATATTTAATTTTGATAGCGAAGACGTTTGGACCATGTTCCATTCCTATGCATTTGATTTTTCAGTTTGGGAGATGTATGGAGCATTGCTTTTTGGAGGTAAACTAGTAGTCATTCCAAAAATAATTGCACAAGATCCAAAGGCTTATTTGGCGCTTCTGGAAAAAGAGGAAGTTACCGTGTTGAATCAGACGCCATCTGCATTTTATAACCTGTCTAAGGCAGAAAAAGAAGCAGAGAGACAGTTAAAAGTGCGTTACGTTATATTTGGAGGAGAAGCATTGAGCCCTGGTAAATTGCAACATTGGCATGAACGTTATCCTAATTGTGAATTAATCAACATGTATGGAATAACGGAAACAACAGTTCATACAACCTTTAAGGAAATTACATGGGAAGATATAGCACTCAATAAAAGCAATATTGGTAAGGCAATCCCAACAGTTACTTGCATCATATTGGATCAAAATAAAAACTTAGTTCCATTTGGCATAGCGGGCGAAATGTACATTGGCGGAGAAGGTGTAGCTAAGGGGTATTTGAATCAAGAGGTATTAACTACTCAACGATTTATTGCCAATCCTTTTGTGGCCGGAGATAAATTATATCGAACAGGAGATAAAATCAGACAATTAAAAGGTGGGGATCTTGAATATTTAGGAAGAATTGATAATCAAGTCAAAATTAGAGGACATAGAATAGAGCTAGAAGAGATTGAACACACCTTATTGAAAAATAAAAACTTAGAAGGAGCAGTTGCAATCGCTAAGTCATTCGAGAGCGACAAAGATGACGAAAAGAATGAAGTGACTGCAGAAATGGAAATTATTGCATACGTCACCTCTAAACAAGAGCAAAACGCAAGTGATTTAAGAGATTTTCTAAAAGAAAGCCTCCCTGATTATATGCTACCAGCTTACTATGTTCAATTAGACGAATTACCGCTTACTAGTAATGGTAAAGTGGATAAAAAAGCATTGCCTGATCCTTCTGGATTAGGATTGAAAAGTGGCGTAGAGTATGTTGCTCCAAGGGATGAGGTTGAAGAAAAACTAGTCCTAATTTGGGAACAAGTATTGCAAATAGAAAATATTGGAATACAAGACGATTTTTTCAATTTGGGTGGTCATAGTTTAAAAGCCGTACGCCTCAGTAATGTTTACCAAAAAGAACTCAATGTAAAATTAGCATTGAAAGACTTATTCGCAAATCCTAGTATTGCGGCACATGCAGAATTTATAAAAGCGGCGAATGCCACAACTTTTATTCAAATTGACGCTGTAAAAAAAGAAGAAAGCTATCCTATTTCAGATGGACAACGAAGGTTATGGGTGCTAAGTCAGTTTGAAGAAGCGTCAATCGCCTACAATATGCCAGGTCAAATTTGGTTAAATCAAGCCATTGAATTTGACCACTTTGAAAAAGCTGTAAATAGTACAATCGCCCGCCATGAAATTTTAAGAACCGTATTTAATGAGACTGAAAGTGGAGATGTCCGCCAACGCATCATAGAAAAAGACAACTTTAATTTTAAAATAGATTATAAGGATTTTAGCAGAGAGGAAGACAGTCAAAGCGCTGTGAGAAATTATACGCAAAATGATGCCGAAAAACCTTTTGATTTAGCCAAAGGACCTTTATTAAGAGCCGCGTTAATAAGAGTAGCCGAACAGGAATACGTTTTCTATTATAATATGCATCATATCATTACGGATGGATGGTCATTGGAAATTTTAGCAACAGACGTATTTGCATATTATGAAGCTTACGTGAATAATTCAGTGGTTGAATTAACCGATTTGAGAATTCAATACAAAGATTATGCATCATGGCAATTGGCACAATTAAAAGAAAATGCGTCTGTAGAACACCGCGCATTTTGGTTAGATAGTCTATCTGAAGAATTGCCTGTCTTAGATTTACCAAATGCAAAACAAAGACCGAAACTAAAGACAAATAAAGGGCATGGTCTAAAAACGTATTTGAATTCCAAAGCAACAAGCGGATTAAAACAGTATTCGACAGAAAATGGAGGTACACTCTTCATGGGATTATTAGCCGTGTGGAATGTGTTAATCCACCGTTATACATCCCAAACTGATATTGTTATTGGTACACCTGTAGCAGGAAGAGAGCACAAAGATTTAGAAAATCAAATCGGATTTTATATCAATACTTTGGCCTTAAGAAATGAAATTGATCCAACAGAAAATTTCAATGATTTTTATAAACGTTTAAAAGAAAATACCCTTAAAAGTTACGACCATCAAATGTATCCCTTTGATCGTTTGGTGGAAGAATTGAAGCTTCAAAGAGATACTAGCAGAAGTGCTGTATTTGATGTCATGCTTATTCTACAGAATAATGCAGATACAGCAACAATCCAAGCTGAATCGGCAATTATAACTGAAAATAGTGATCAAATTATTGATCTCGGACAAACCGTTTCAAAATTTGATATTGAATTGACATTTCAAGAAGTTGGAGATCATATTGTCTTAAACGCTGTTTTCAATCCAGATCTTTATGACAAAGAAATGATTGAAAGTCTTGTTGCACATTATAAGCAATTACTAAACGGGCTAATTGAAAATCCAGAAAAGAGCATTACTAAAATTGATTATTTGTCCAATCAGGAAAAACAAAATTTATTAGTAGCGTTTAATAATACTGACATTTCAACACTGAAAGCGGTCGAACAAAATGCCCAAAAATATAATACTGTGCTCGATTTATTTGCAGAGCAAGTAATTAAAACACCAAATAGCATTGCCGTTGTATATGAAGATCAATCACTGACTTATCAAGAGTTGGACGAAAAGTCGAATCAATTAGCACATTATTTAAAGCAAAATTATAGTATCACCGCCAATGATTTGGTTGGTATAAAGCATGCGACAAATCAATGGGCAATGGTGAGTATTCTCGCTGTTCTAAAATCTGGAGGAGCATATGTTCCAATTGATTTGGAATACCCGCAAGAAAGAATAGATTACGTTGAAAATGATGCGCAATGCAAAGTTTGTATTGACGAAGCCGAATTAGAAAAATTCAATCGAACAGCAACGAATTATGCAAAAACAGTCTTAAACAGTAAGATTGATAAAAATGATCTAGTCTATGTGATTTATACATCTGGATCAACTGGGAAACCAAAAGGCGTAATTGTTGAACATATCAATTTATTGCACTCAACCAATGCCAGAATCAATGTTTACGAGCCAGGACAAACGTTTTTACTCCTGTCGTCTATTTCATTTGACAGTTCAATTGTAGGCATCTTTGGCACCTTATTATTTGGTGGATGTTTGGTCTTAACGCCAACTGCAGATGCCGCTAATTTGGACAAGATTGCAGAAATAATAGAACGTGAAAAAGTTAGTCAATTATTGACTGTTCCAACATTTTATAAACTACTCTTAACAAAATTAGAGACAAAAAAGAACACTTTAAAAATTGTCACTGTGGCAGGTGAGGAGTGCCCAAAAAGTTTGGTCGAAGCGCATCATAATGCTGAATATCTTCAAAACTGTGATCTGTTTAATGAATATGGACCTACAGAAGGTACTGTTTGGTCAAGTTATTATAAATACGCCAAATCAGATGCATTTATAGATACCATTGGTAAACCAATAGCAACGGCTCAAATATATTTATTGAACGAAGAAAATCAGTTGCAGCCAATTGGCGTGGCAGGTGAAATGTGCATTGGTGGATTGGGTGTAACAAAAGGTTATTTGAATCAATCAGTCTTAACGGAAGAGAAGTTCGTTGCGAATCCATTTGTAGCTGGAGAACGCATGTACAAAACAGGTGATTTAGCGTGCTGGCTTCCGGATGGGAACATCACATTTTTAGGAAGAAAAGACGATCAGGTAAAAGTAAGAGGTTATCGTGTAGAATTGGGTGAGATTGAATATGCTTTGACGCAACACCCGGCTATAAATCAGGCTGTAGTTTTAGTAAAAGAAAACAAGGAGAATGAAAAAGAATTGGTTGCTTATTTAGCAAGCGATAGCAGTCAAAATAATACTTCTGAAAAAGAAAACGAGGCATTAAATATTAGCGGATTAAGAACATTTCTAAGTCAGTATTTACCCGCGTTCATGTTACCAACGCATTATATTCAATTGGATGAAATTCCATTAACTTCTAATGGGAAAATTAATAAAAAAGCCTTTCCAAGTCCAGAAGGATTAGGATTAGCGAGTGGCGTTGAATATGTAAAACCAATGAACGCAGTAGAAGAGCAACTGACTCAAATTTGGGAGGATGTGCTAGATAAAGAGCAGATTGGAATGCATGACGATTTTTTCATGTTGGGTGGTCACAGCTTAAAAGCAATTGCTTTAAACAATAAGTACAAACAGCATTTTGAAGTTAAATTGACCGTAAAAGATCTTTTCAATCATACAAGTGTAATAGCGCATGCAAGGTTGATAGCAAACGCTGATAAAGAACAGTTCAATGCAATCAAGCAAGTAAGACAGCAAAAGAACTATCCAGTTTCTGATGCACAAAGAAGACTTTGGATTTTGAGTCAATATGAAGCAGGCTCAGTTGCATATAATATGGTCGGAAGATTGTATTTAGAGCAAGACTTGCAAATTGATACTTTCAAAAGGGCAATAACTGCAACAATTGATCGGCACGAAATTCTAAGGACTGTTTTTAAAGAAGATCCTACTATTGCAACTAACGGATCGGCAAATAATACCGAAAATTCTGTAGATTCATTAAGACAATGGGTGATCAATGACTTAGATTTTAAATTGGATTTGTTTGATTTTAGCAATGATCCAATGAGCGAAGAAAAAGTTGAAGCCTATATTTCAAAAGATACCTATTCACCCTTCGATTTGGAAAATGGCCCCTTATTAAGAGCGGCACTCTTAAAAATTAATCCGGAAACTTATGTTTTCCATTTTAACCTGCATCATATCATCAGCGACGGTTGGTCAATGCAAGTGCTCGCTAAAGATGTTTTTGCGTTTTATGAAGCATTCAAATTGAATCAGCAGCCTGATTTAAAGGAACTACCTGTTCAGTATAAAGATTATTCAGCATGGCAATTGGCAGACTTGTCTGGTGATTTAGGCGCTGGAAATAAAAATTATTGGATCGAAAAATTGGCAGGTAAATTACCTGTTATGGACTTGCCGTTTATGCAGACAAGACCAGATTTCAGAACCTATAAAGGTGCTATTTGGTCAACCTATATCAATCCTGAATTGACAAAGAAATTGCGGGATACATGTATTGAAAATGGCGGTACAATCTTTCACGGAATCTTAACATCTTGGTTAATTCTAATGCACAAATATACAAGTGATGAAGAGTTGATTATTGGGACTTCAGTAGCAGGCAGAAATCATCCAGATTTAGAAAATCAAATTGGTTTCTACACAAATTCGGTGTCATTAAGAAACCAAGTAAGTGCGGAGAATGATTTCCTAACTCAATTGAAACAAGTGATAGAGAATACGAATGAAGTCATGGAACATCAGAATTACCCCTTCAACAAAGTTGTTGAGGATATTCAACTCAAGCGTGATAGTAATCGAAATCCAGTATTCGATTCAATGTTAGTTTTCAATAATGCTAACGATAAAACGAATATTGAAAATCTCGATTATGAAGCATTTAAATTTCAAGAAACAAATGCAAAATTAGACCTTGAAATAACGGTCACTGATTCAGAATCGATTTTATCCTTTGGAGTCATTTATGATGCTGAGATTTTTGAATCAAAGCGAATTAAAAAAATGATTAGCGAGTATAAATTTTTACTAAACGAATTGCTAAGTAAAAAAGATACTGAAATAAAACAGATCAAGATCGCGGATAATGCAAAAGCGAAAATGAAAAAAATGAACCTATCGAAATTGACCTCAAAACGATAATATGAAAGATAAATTAAGTAGTCTCAAAAGCTTTAAAGCAAAAAGCGCAAGTAATTTGGAAAGAGTTACTTCTTCAATATTAGATACCGAATTAGGGTTTCCATTGATGTTTAGCACAGCATTTTCTGATACGAGCATCTCTGGATGGATGCAAAAAAATAGAGCATTGATAGATGCCAAATTAAAAGAACATGGAGCCATTCTTTTCCGTGGATTTCATGTAAACTCTATAGACCGATTCCAAGGTTTTATGAACTATTTTGAACAAGAAGCACTAGAGTATAAACTCCGTTCTTCTCCAAGGCATGCCGTTGGAGATAAAGTTTATATCTCAACTAAATATCCTTCAGAATATGCAATTAATATGCATAGCGAAAGTTCTTACTCACCCAATCATCCCAATAAAATTATTTTTTGTTGCGTTGATGCTGCGGATGAAGGGGGGGAGACTCCCATTGCAGATAACCGTAAAGTCTTAAATGCAATATCTGATCAAACAAAGGAAAAATTTGTCGATCATGGGGTTAAATACAGAAGGTTTTTCTCGAATGGATCTGGTATGTCATGGCATGAAGCTTTTCAAACAGAAGATAAAAATATAGTTGAAGAGGAATGCCATAGTATGGGCATAGATTATAAATGGCAAAATGAAAATGACCTAGTATTGGTTTGGAATAAAAAAGCAATTTGGAGCCATCCCGAAACAGAAGAAAATATTTGGTTCAACCATGGCTTCTTTTTTAATCGATTAGCACCTGGGTATGAGGATTTAAATGCAATAGTTGAAGAGGATAAATTACCAAACAATACCTTTTTTGGGGATGGTAAAGAAATATCGCAGGAAGAAATTAATGAGATTTATGAAGCCTATCAAAAATCAACCATTCGCTTTAAATGGGAGAAAGGGGACGTTTTGTTATTGGATAACATGTTGATGTCTCATGGACGAAACCCATACAAAGGCAGTAGGAATATTATCGTCTCAATGACGTAATAAATGAATTGTTGTAAATGAAAGAAGAAAAAGAAATGCAATTTGAACTTTCACTCAATCAAAAGCGATTTTGGTTGTTGAATAAGGAGAATTACGGACAATTATATACGCAGATTTCAATCAAATTTTTGAATTCGATTAAAGTCGATAATTTGGTGGCTATTTTGAACCAAATAATAGGAACGCATGAAGCATTATCTTCCAAATGGATAAAGGATGAAAATTCTATTTTTCCTTTGCAGATGCCGGGATTTTACAAAACTCCTTGTATCGAAATCTTACAAATGGATGATTATGAGAATTGGATCTCGAATCAAGACACGCTTTCAACTACTAAAGACAACAACCCCATTCAATTTTTCATTTTTACTGACGCCGAAAATACTGTTACACAATTCGTATACCGCGTGAATAGTTTTTGGACAGATTTGTTCGGAGGCATGAAAATCCTAGATAATATTAACACAATTCTATCAGGTAATGAAATAATCAATTCAGATGATGAGAGTTTTATTGTTCATAGAAATTTTGCGGCTTGGCAAAACGAATTGCTCTTAGAAGAAGAAAATGAAGGGCTAGATTTTTGGTCTGATTATTCATATGACTTAACGAAACAACTCATTCCATTTGGAAATAAATCGGAGACAAATTTTAAACCAAAAAAATTGCCTCTTTATGAAATTAAAGCAGGTCAATTCTCAAACTTCCTAAATGATTTTCACAGTGAGGCTATTAATTTAGAACTCCATTTTTTAGCTGCAACTCGTAATTGGTTAGCGCAGTATGGCGAATCAAAAATGACCCTTGGTTACGAACTATTCGAAAGGATTTATGAAGAGTTAAACGAAACTGTTGGTCTCGTTTCTAAATCAGTTCCTTTATTAATCGATCAAAATTTTGAGTTGAATAATAAAGCATCAGTAGAACAGTTAGCAGAACGCTTAGAAAACATTAAAGATTGGTCTGATTATTACGGAGCAGCTTCTTTTGATGCGAATCCTGACCATCTACGTTATAAAGTATGTTTCCAGTTTATTGATACGCGATTGGCCTTGCAAGATCCAAGTTCATCTTATCAAATAGATGACATTTTTAATACACAAGAAACTTTTGAGATTAAATTAAGTGTCACCCTTTTGAACGATAAATTAAAGGTTGATTTATATTATAATGAGAACAACTTTGATCAGAATGAAATTCAAGTAATTCAAGATCAACTCATGGATGTTTTAAGAGGAACGTTTAATGAAACTTATTTTCCTGCTAAAAATTCGAATATTATTCCATCCATTTTAGAGGAATTGAATTCTTATGACCAAGGCAAGATTGATTTAGATCACAGTGTTCTCGATTTAATTCGTAAACAAGTAGAGCAGAATCCTAATTCAATTGCAATTCAATCTCAAAATGATAGCATTACCTATCAAGATTTATGGGATAAATCAAATGCGCTGGCAAATGTGCTCATTGATAAATTTGGATCAATTGAAGGAAAACCAATAGCCGTTCTATTAAATGATGCCTTGAATTATGTACCAACGGTGTTGGCGATCTTAAAAGCGGGCGCTTTTTTCGTTCCACTTGATCAATCCAATCCTGCTGCACGTATTAATTATGTGCTCTCAGATTGTAAATGTGTCGCGCTAATTACAGAAAGCAAATTTGAGTCTATTATTGATTTTGAGGGAAAATTATTATTGTTTAAAGAAATTTTAGCAATAAATGCCGCAACAAATAACCCTGCAGTAGCTGCAGAATTGGCATATACAATTTATACCTCAGGTTCAACTGGTCAACCTAAAGGAGTTTTAGTTGGGAATAAAAGTTTAACAAATTATGTTTCATGGGCCGCGCAATATTATCTTGGTCAAGGAGGCGGTAATTCTGCCTTATTTACATCCTTTTCTTTTGATTTAACCCTAACATCAATTTTTGTTCCCTTAGCGAGTGGCAAAACAGTATTTGCCCAGAATGAGGATTTATCAATTGACGAAAAACTGATAAATATTTTTGGCAATCCTAAAATTGACCTCATTAAACTAACCCCATCTCATATTAACTTATTATCCGTTTTAGATCTTAAGGTAAATAGAGATATGGTATTTATTGTCGGAGGAGAAGCATTGACAAAACAACAGTCGGAAAATTTATTCAATCTAGGGGAAAATATAAAAATTTATAACGAATATGGTCCAACTGAAGCAACAGTGGGCTGTATTGTAAAAGAAATTAGTAGATCAGATCAGCAGATCTTAATAGGCCGAGCAATTGCGAATACAAAAATTAAAATAGTAGGGCAAAACGGAAATGCTACCATTGGAAATATTGGTGAAATTTTAATTGGAGGAGAATGCCTCTCAGTTGGGTATCTTAATAAACCTGAAGAGACAAAGCAGGCCTTTGTTTTAGCCAGTGAAAATTCAAAAGAACGCTACTATAAATCGGGCGATTTAGGGAGAGCATTACCAAATGGCGATCTCCAATATATGGGACGTGTTGATAATCAAATCAAAATTAGAGGTTACCGCGTTGAATTAGGAGAGATTGAACACCAACTAATGCAGCATGCCGCAATCAGTGATGCGGCACTTATTTATAAAGAAAATTCATTCAATGAAAGCGCTTTAAATCATGGAGAGTTAGTCGCGTTTTTTGTTACTGATAGCGTCATTTCAACGCAGGAATTGAGAGATTGGTTAAAAAATGCTTTACCTGATTATATGATTCCGCATATCTTTTTACCAACGGATAAAATTCCCTTGACGGAAAATGGTAAAACGGATCGAAAATTAATGTTTGATTTGGCATTAAACCTAACGAGTGAAGTAGAATATGTTGCTCCAACGAGTGAACAAGAAAAAGTACTCGTTTCTGTATGGTCTGACGTATTAAAAAGAGAAAAAATAGGTGTTAAAGATAGCTTTTACAATCTTGGAGGCGATTCAATCAAGTCAATACAAGTAGTTGCGCGATTGAAGCAAAAAGGATACGCACTTAAAGTGGAAAACTTATTGCGAACACCTGTTTTGGAAGACCTGGCTAGAATAATGCGGGAAACAACGCATACAATAGATCAATCTGGAGTTCAAGGTAAGGTAGAATTCACGCCAATTCAACAATGGTTTTTTGAATCTGAAGTGATTAAAAAACAGCATCATTTTAATCAATCGGTGATGTTAAAGAGCACCGAACGAATTGATATCACCGTCTTGGAAAAGTGTTTGATTATGCTAACACAGCATCATGATGCCTTGCGCATGGTAATTCAACAATCAGATGCCGAGCAAGTGCAACTCAATAATGACGTAAATGCAAAGAGTTTTACAATTGATTCACATGACTTATCTGAGTCAGAAGACTTTGTAGAACAAATAACCGAACAATGTGACACATTACAAGCCAATATTTCACTAAACGAAGGACCTTTGGTTAAAGTGGCACATTTTAAGTTAAAAGAAGATGACAGACTTGCCTTAATTATTCATCATTTAGTAGTTGATGGTGTTTCTTGGCGCATTCTTTTAGAAGATTTATCCAGTTTATATACAGCTTTCAAAGCAGACGATAAAGCAACCTTACCTTTAAAAACAGATTCCTTTCAAAAATGGGCGCAGTCCTTAAATGATTATGCCAAAAGCAATCGAATAAATGCTGTTCGCACTTATTGGGAAGCTGCATGTAAACGAAGAATGCCGAGTTTACCACAAGATAAATATCCAGATGAACTTCTGTTGCCAATGGATGCTGCAGAGGCATTTAGTTTGAATGAAAGATCGACTGAATTATTGCAAACCCGCGTTCATAACGTTTATAAAACAGAGATTAACGATATTTTACTAACCTGTTTAGGTCTCGCAATTAGCGAAGTCCTTATGGTGGATAGGGTCGTTTTAAAAATGGAGGGCCACGGAAGAGAGGAAATTATTGAAGGAATTGATATTAGTAGAACAGTTGGTTGGTTCACTTCAATTTATCCATTTGTGTTAGATGTTTCGGATACATCAAACCCTACAGATAGTTTAATTGGTGCGAAAGAAGCACTAAGAAAAATACCAAATAAAGGAATTGACTATGGAATCTTAAAGTACCTAACAGAAGAAGGATTGCAGAGTAAACTTACACCCGAGATTGAATTTAATTATTTAGGAGATTTTGGTTCGGCAGTAGGCAATGATGAGACCTCAATATTTGATTACGCATCTGAAAATAGTGGTACAAGCGTAGCGAAAGAAAATGGCAATGATGTTGTATTGGATATTGTAGGGATGCTCGTCAATGGAGAACTTAGTTTAGCAATAAGGTATTCAAGTTTACGCTATGAGAGTGATACGATTAAGAAATTAGCTAAAGCTTATGAAAAGAATTTAGAACACCTTATAGATGAGTTAGGAAACAGCAGAGAATCGCATTTAACACCCTCTGATTTAAGTTTTAAAGGATTAAAATGGGAAGAGTTATCTGAAATTAATGCCGAAAGTAATGTCGAAGATATTTATGAATTGTCCCCACTTCAAGAAGGGATTTACTTTCTTTGGTTAAGTGAAAATTCAAGTACGCTTTACCTAGAACAAATGTCCTATCGTGTTAAAGCGAAGGGCTTGGATATAGAACAACTGAGACAAACCTATGACCAATTGGTAGAAAGGCACAGTGTATTGCGAACAAGTTTCAGCAATGCTTATGCACAAGAATCTTTGCAAATTGTAAGAAAAAGTATCCCGAGTAATTTCACCTATGAGAAGACCGATAGCTCTGTTGATGCAGTAAGTTACTTAGATGAAGTAAAGCAAAAAGATAAAGCACTTGGATTTGATTTAAATGGCCCTTCTCAAATGCGGTTGCATGTTGTAGAATTGTCAAAAGGAGAATATGAATTTATATGGAGTTTT
Organism: Crocinitomix sp.; assembly: GCA_047623705.1. Classification (GTDB taxonomy): domain Bacteria; phylum Bacteroidota; class Bacteroidia; order Flavobacteriales_D; family Crocinitomicaceae; genus Crocinitomix. The sequence continues at coordinate 7,517 of JBLHOW010000044.1, read as the reverse complement.
CACCATATTTTAATGGATGGCTGGTGCTCAGGCATTTTAATGAATGACTTTAATGAGATTTTGAGCGCCAAAATAATGGGTAATATGCTGAATCTTGGCCCAGTTGTGCCATATTCTAGTTATATCAATTGGTTAAGAACATTGGATACTGAAAATTCATTGGTGTATTGGAAAAACTACTTAAAAGACTATTTAGAAATCGCAAGTGTTCCATTTACGTTGAATACAGAAGTTCAAGCCTTTGAAGAGTCGAGAGAAAACTTAATCATATACGGTGAAGTATTTAATAAAATTGAAGCACTTTGCAATCAAATAGGAATTACGCAGAATACCTTTTTACAAGGTATATGGGGTTATTTATTGTCACGCTATAACAATACCAATGATGTCGTATTTGGGGCCGTCGTATCAGGTCGGCCACCAGAATTGCAAGGTGTTGAAGATATTATAGGTTTGTTTATTAATACAATTCCTGTGCGTGTCAAATACAAGGAAACTGATTCACCCTTAGATCTCTTAACAACCTTACAAGAAGAATCAATTCAGAGTACCGCACATCATAATATTAGCCTTTCGGAAGTGCAAGCGCAAGGAGAGTTAGGAATGAACATGATTAACCACGTCATGATCTTCGAAAATTACGTCGTTAAAGATTTGGAAAGTGAAGGGGTTTTGAATTCACAAGGTGATGAAGCACTTAATATTCAGTCTACAGGTATTTTTGAACAAATAAATTATGATTTTAGTATTACCGTTGCTCCAAGAGATAGCGAACTAGGAATAAGTATTGTTTATAATAACAATAAGTATGACCAGAATTCAATAAAAATTCTAAAAGAACACCTGTTCAACCTGATCGAAAGCTTCGTTCTAAACGGAGATGATGCGTTGAATACAATTGATTATATCACAGAACAAGAAAAAGAGCAATTATTGCTCAATTTCAATAATAATACTGTAGCGTATTCATCAAAAACAGTAATAGAACTTTTTGAAGATCAAGTGTCAAAGACGCCAGATGCAATTGCAGTAGAATTTAGTGGAGAAACATTGACATATCAAGCACTAAATAATAAATGTAATAATTTGGAAGTCTTGCTTCGTGAGAAGCATAACGTAAGCAAAACAAGTAATGTTGGTGTCATGCTTGATCGATCTATGGAAAGTATTATTGCAATGATTGGTCTGATGAAAACGGGAGCTTGTTATGTGCCTATCGATCCAGATTATCCAACAGAAAGAATCACATATATTGTTGAAGACGCTGGTTTAAATGTATTCATTAGTCAATCCGAAATACTTGAAAAACATGGCCTTACTGGCATTGATTTAGTGAATATCAAAAACATGGGGTTGGAAGGGGATGCGAAGAATCCAGAAAAAGCAAACAACCTAGAAGACGGCGCGTATGTCATCTATACATCTGGTTCAACAGGAAAGCCAAAAGGAGTTGTTCAAACGCATAAAATGCTGAGTAACCTCATTCAATGGGACATCAATCATAGTGGAGTTGGAACCGGATTAAAATTGCTTCAATATGCCTCGTTTAGTTTCGATTCTTCCTTACATGACATTTATTTTGTATTGAGTTCTGGAGGAAGCGCGTATGTGGTACAAGAAGCTTCTCGTATGGATTATCAAGTGCTCAAACAAGAGATAGTTGAAAAGGAAATAGAGGTAATTTCAATGCCCTTCTCAGCCTTAAGTGCATTCTCCTTGGAAGTTAATTTTAATACAATCGAAACACACAGCATTAAACACATTCTTTCAACAGCTGAACAGTTGTATGTAAGCAACAGTTTGAAAGAATTTTTAACCAATAACCCAACAATAGATTTACACAACAATTTTGGGCCGTCAGAAACACATGTAATCACAAGTCACAAAATGAGTGCGGCTTTACAGAATATTGAAAACCGATCTCCCATTGGCCAACCAGTAGCAAACACTAACATTTACATTTTAGATAGCAATGAAAAATTAGCGCCACAGGGAGTACTAGGTCAAATGTACGTTGGAGGGGCTAATTTGGCCAAAGGTTATTTGAATATGGAGGAAGCTACGAATGAAAAGTTTGTTGCCAGTCCATTCATTAAAGATGAACGATTATACAAAACGGGTGACATTTGTAGATGGCTACCAGATGGCAATCTTGAATTCCTAGGACGAGCAGATGATCAAGTGAAAATTCGAGGATATAGAATTGAACTAGGAGAAATAGAACATAGCCTAACTAAAAATGAGGAAATAGAATCTGCAGTTGTTTTAGCAGTCCCTAATACAAATGGAGAAAATGAATTAGTGGCTTATATCACTGCAAAACAACCGCAAAATGTGAGCGACTTAAGAGCTTATTTAAAAGCTATTCTTCCCAACTATATGTTACCGGCCTATTTTGTTCAATTAGAAGAAATGCCGCTCACCCCAAATGCTAAGGTTGATAAGGAAGCATTGCCAACACCTGATGGTTTAGGTATTGCCAGCGGAGTCGAATATGTAACCCCACGAAACAAAGTTGAAGAAAAGCTAGTAAAAATATGGGAAGAGCTTTTACAAAGAGAGAACATTGGAATTAACGACGACTTCTTTGCCCTAGGTGGTCATAGTTTAACAGCAATGAAACTTTTGATGGAATATAACAACGTTTTTAATGTAAAACTTTCGCTGAAAGATATTTTTATTGAATCCCAATTATACCTACATGCCGAATTATTTGATATTCAAAACTGGGTGATAGATGAGCCCGAACAAATAACACAAGAAAACGAAGATACCGAGACGTTTAAATTTTAAATAGAAATAAAATGACATTAACCCAAAACGAAATTAATTCCTACAAGGAAAACGGATTCCTAATAATTGAAAATTTATTTAGCAAAGAAGAAATAGAAGCCTTGGCCCAAGAAACATCAATTTTTAATGATTTAAAAGATCTTCCGAATGTTATTATGGAAGAAGATGGAGGAGCTGTTCGATCCGTATTCGCACCAAATACAATGAGCAAAAAGTATAATGAACTCTATCAGCAAAATAGATTAGTTAAACCTGCGCAGCAGCTTTTAGAAAGTGACATTTACCTCTATCAATTTAAGCTGAACAATAAAAAAGCTTTTGTTGGTGATTGGTGGGAGTGGCATCAAGATTATGCGTATTGGCATTTAGATGACGGTGTAAAACATCCCCAAATGATTTCTGCAATGATATTAATGCAGAATACTACTGCAATTCAAGGACCGCTAACATTTATACCAAAATCGCATCAAAATGGAATGGTCGAATTTCAACCGAAGCAACATTTAAAAGATGGAACTGATTTGAAAAACTCTTTAAGCGCAGACTTGAAATACACAATCAATCGAAATTTAGTGACCGAATCAATTAAAGAAAATGGCTTTATAGAGGCAACAGGAAGCATAGGTACATGTGTATTCTTTCATCCCAACCTATTTCATGCCTCTAACACAAACATATCACCCTTCGAGCGAAATACAGCAATTGTCACCTATAACGACGTTAAAAATTTACCCGAGGACAATGACAAAAATCGACCAGAATATGTCTGTGCCAGAGACTTTCGACCAATTGACGCATTGAAAATAAATTTTGCCTAAGAATGAAAGAAGTTTATAGTCTTCTGAAAGAATTGAGGCAACTCGGTGCACGAATTTATGTTGAAAATGATCAACTAAATTTGGATATCAAAAAAGGGTTGCTAACGCCAGAATTAGGTGCGAAAATTAAGCGCAACAAAACCGCTATTTTAGACTTTATTAAGAACGGTGCCAACGGATCAAATTCCGTGGAAATCCCTCTGTTAAATGAAGCTACAATTCAAGATGCAAGCAAAAATGGTTTTGCCATATCTGATGCGCAAAATAGATTGTGGGTGCTCTGTCAATTTGACGAAGCCTCAACAGTATATAATATTTCAAGTAGCGTTTATCTCAATCAAAATTTTGATATTAACTGCTTTAAAAAAGCGATTACAGCAACCCTAAACAGGCATGAAATTTTACGAACCGTATTCAGAGAAAATGAACAAAGTGAAGTTCGTCAATGGATTTTGGAAAGTGAAGATTTAGGTTTTGAAATAACTTATGAAAATTATGTCACCAGTGATGATAGCAAGCAAATGGCCCAGGCTTACATTGATGAAGATGTTCAGAATGCATTTGATTTAGAAAATGGCCCATTAATGAGAACAGCTTTGCTTCAAGTTGATGAGCAAGGTTATATCTTTTACTTTAATATGCATCACCTTATTAGTGACGCATGGTCCATGCAAGTACTTTCTAAAGACTTATTTACATATTATGAGGCCTTTAAAGCGAATAAAGAACCGCAACTAAATGATTTAAGAATCCAGTATAAAGAATATTCGGCTTGGCAATTATCATTGTTAAATAATGAAAATTATAAGGCACATGGCAATTATTGGTTAGAAAGACTCTCAGGAGAATTACCAATATTGGATTTGCCAAGTGCAAAGCAACGTCCCAAAATAAAAACCAATAATGGACTGGCTTTATTTACTTATTTGGATAAAGAATTAACGGCTAAACTCCAAGCGCATGCGCAATTAAATGGCGGAAGTGTATTTATGGAGTTATTAGCCGCATGGAATGTATTAATGTACAAATATACTGGTCAAACGGATCTTATAATGGGTACAACACTTGCTGGAAGGGAACATGTAGATTTAAATGATCAAATTGGTTTTTATGTGAATGCGCTGGCATTACGGAATGAAATCAACCCGGCAGAAAGTTATAATACATTTTATAATCGATTGAAAGAAAATACACTCAACGATTATCAACATCAAACCTACCCATTTGATCGTTTAATAGAAAAATTAGAATTACAGCGCAATACAAGTCGGAGTGCAATCTTTGACCTGTTAATCTCCCTTGAAAATAGTGAGGGCAAGCAAGAAGGATTTCAGTTAACGAAAGAAGAGGAGAACCAAATAACTGATTTGGGTGTAAATCTGTCAAAATTTGATTTAGAAATTATTTTTAGCAATGTAAATGATTGGATTTCATTAAAATTAGGATTTAATTCAGACGTCTACGATACGGAAATGATCGAAAGTTTAATTCGTCATTTTAAACAATTATTGAGTGATTTACTCGAAAATCCTGACAAAAAAATAGCAGAAGTAAATTATTTATCGACTTTAGAAAAACAAGAACAGTTAATAACATTTAATCAAACAACGAGCAATTTATCTAATGACGGAACCCTGCTTGATTTATTTAAAACGCAAGTAGAAAAACAGCCGAATGCTATTGCGGTAAATAGTCTCGAAAACACCTTTACGTATGAGGAACTAGATGCAATTACAAATCAATTAGCACATTGTTTAAGCAATAATTATGATGTCAAACCAACTGATTTGGTGGGGATTAAATTAGATAAAGATGAGTGGGCAGTTATTGCCATGTTGGGTGTTTTAAAAGCAGGTGCAGCCTATATCCCAATTGATCCTGCATATCCGGCCGAAAGGAGAGCACATATCCTGAATGAATCCAAAATTGAATTGCTAATTATCAATACTAATTATTTATTTGATGAGGTAGATTTTGAAGGAACTGTATTTGCAGTTGATGTCGAATTTGAAAAAGAGGAACATAGCAGTGCTGCAATAAATAATACGGCTGATGCAAATAGTTTGGCTTATGTAATTTATACCTCAGGTTCAACTGGCCAGCCGAAAGGTGTAATGATTGAACATGGTTCATTAGGGAATTATTTAAAATGGGGTTTAACAGCTTACGCCGCTGATGGTAATCCATTAAATTTTGGATTATTCACTTCTCTCTCTTTTGATTTAACAATTACAAGCCTATACCTCCCTTTGGTTAGTGGAGGTACTTTAAGCATTTTTGAAAATTTGACAGACGTTTCATCCGTCATTAAAACCTATTTTGAAAGTGATTTAAATAGCATTAAACTCACGCCGGCGCATATTAGTTTGGTAGGTGAATTGCAATTAGAAAACACAAAAATTCAAAAAATTATTGTGGGCGGAGATGCCTTAAAGCAGAGTCAAATTCGAATTTTGAGACGCTTAAATTCATCTATTCAAATATTTAATGAATATGGTCCAACAGAAGCAACTGTAGGATGTATTCTCAAAGAAATAAGGGCAGAACAACAAAGTGTTTTAATTGGGAAACCAATTGCAAATACTCAAATTTATCTATTGGATGATGCTTGCGGATTATTGCCAAAAGGCGTAGTAGGAGAAATATGCATTGCAGGTTCAGGATTAGCACGTGGCTATTTAAATAGAGAAAATTTAACCCAAGAAAAATTTATTAATAATCCATTCGTAACAGGATCAAGCCTTTACAAAACTGGTGATTTAGGCAGGTGGACTGAAAATGGTGAAATTGAATTTTTAGGAAGAAAAGACGAACAAGTAAAAATAAGAGGATATAGAATTGAACTTGGAGAAATTGAAAACGTTTTAGGAAAGCACGAGGGGGTTGATAATGCTGCCTTATTGGTGAAAGAAGATGAACAAGGGGAAAAAAACTTGGTAGCTTATGTTGTTCCTAATAATTCCACTGTATTCTTTAACGTATACGCAATCAAGGATAAAGAATTATTTGAAGGAGAAATAAATGAAGACTTTGGAATAACAAATTGGTATGGTAAAAAAGCCTTAACACATTCAATTAAAGCTTCCTTATTGGCAAAATTGCCAGATTATATGGTGCCAAGCAATATTGCTTTTTTGGAAAATATGCCGCTCACTTCAAATGGCAAAATAGACCGTAAAGCCTTGTTGGATATTGAATGGGAGCAATTAGGATCTAAGACGGAATTTATTGCGCCAAGAACAATAATAGAAGAAAAATTGGTTGAAATCTGGGAGGCTGTTTTGCAACGCGAAAATATTGGTGTACAAGACGACTTTTTTGTATTGGGCGGACACAGTTTAAAAGCCGTGCGTCTGAGTAATGAATATCAAAAAACATTCAACGTAAAATTAACAATCAACGAACTTTTTGCCAATACAGCCCTCGAATCGCATGGGAAACTTATTGAAGGGGCTAGCAAAACGGAATTGAGACATATAGCGCAACAAGCTACGCAAGAGAGTTATCCAATTTCAGATGCTCAACGTAGGTTATGGGTGCTAAGTCAATTTGATCAAGGATCAGCTGCGTACAATATTCCTGAAAGGATTCATTTGAACCAAGATGTAAAAATTGAGGAATTCAAAAAAGCAATTAATGCTACAATTGAACGGCATGAAATTCTACGTACAGTTTTTAAAGACAATGGGGAGGGTGAAATCTATCAATGGGTAATTGAAAATAGCGCCTTTAATTTTGAGATTTTTAATGCAGATTATAGTCAAAATGAAAACCCAAATCAAAGCGTTCAAGATTATGTGAATGGAGATAAGTACACCGCCTTTGATTTGGAAAATGGGCCATTAATAAGAGCTGCTCTTTTGCAAATTGGTAAAGCGGAATATGTGTTCTATTTCAATATGCACC
>JBLHOW010000043.1:0-53454 GCA_047623705.1 Crocinitomix sp. | reverse complement strand
GAAGGAACGTTGGAAAACAATGGCCTTTGTTGCATTAGGGCAATCAAAAATGAGAGCTAGACCTATAGCTGCAGTTTTGCATATGTTCATTTACGTGGCATTCCTTTTTACTCAAGTCGAATTAATTGAAATTATCATAGACGGTTCTTTTGGAACACACCGTTTCTTTCAGCCTTCTTTAGGTGGTTTATACACGTTTATCATTAGTCTTATAGAAATTCTTTCTTTCTTAGCCTTAATAGCAACATTTGCTTTTTTATCTAGAAGAAATTTATTGAAATTGCCACGCTTTCACAAAAGTGAAATGACCGGCTGGCCCAAGTTAGATGGAAACATAATTCTTTATTTGGAGTTTATTTTGGTGATGTGCATTTTCACTATGAATGGGGCAGATGAAGCGCTTCATCTTGCAGCAACAGGAGAATCTTACGGTTTTGCTTTAAGTTCATTTATTGGGCCTGCAGTATTTAGCGGCATGAGTATGGAAACCTTGCATTTATTAGAAGGCATTGGCTGGTGGGGACATATCTTAACAGTATTCGCATTTATTGTTTATTTGCCTTACTCCAAACATTTGCACATTTTCTTCGCATTTCCAAATACATTCTATACAAAACTAAAACCAAAAGGGCAGTTTACCAATATGGAAAGCGTGACGACAGAGGTGAAGCTGATGTTAGATCCTAATGCTGATCCATATGCCGTTCCAGAAGTTGATCCAAATGCCGTTCCGCAAAAATTTGGTGCCAAGAATGTAAAAGATTTAACCTGGATCAATATTCTAAATGCTTATACCTGCACAGAGTGCGGAAGATGTACGTCTGAGTGTCCTGCAAATATTACGGGTAAAAAACTATCACCACGTAAAATCATGATGGATGTGCGTGATAGAGCTGAAGAAGTTGGAAATGGCATCCGCAAAGAAGGGGAGAAATGGGATGATGGAAAATCCTTATTAGGAGATTATATTACTGAAGAAGAAATTTGGGCTTGTACAAGTTGTAATGCTTGTGTTCAAGCCTGTCCCGTAAATATTGATCCATTAGAGATTATTATGGACTTGAGGCGTTACTTGGTGATGGAAGAATCTAAGATGCCTTCTGAATTGGCTACAATGAACACCAATATCGAAAATAATCAAGCTCCCTGGCAGTTTTCTCCTTCTGATCGACTAAATTGGAAAGATGAAGCATAATTTGGAAGATAAGATTGTAGATGGGGAAAAAATATCTCCAATACTACCAGAAGGGGTCAAAAACTACATGATTGATATTGATGGAACTATTTGTGATGATATTCCAAATGAAGAACCGGAACGAATGGCAACAGCCAAAGTTTATCCAGACGCTTTAAAAATTTTAAACGAATGGTATGATGAAGGACATATTATTACATTTTTCACATCACGCGTAGAAGAACACCGCGAAGTAACCGAACAATGGTTGAATGATCATGGTTTTAAATACCAAGCAATGGTAATGGGGAAACCCCGAGGAGGAAACTATCACTGGATAGACAATCATATTGTAAAAGCTACACGCTTTAGAGGCAAGTTTACCAATTTGGTTGAAGAAGAAAAGACAATCGAAGTATTTAAAAAATAAACCTCGACGATAAATGTCGGGATTATAATTATAAAAGCATGAGTGAATTGAAAGTTCCAACAATGGCAGAAATGATGGCAGCAGGTGAAAAGCCTGATGTGCTTTTTTGGGTAGGTTGTTCGGGTAGTTTTGATGATAGAGCTAAGAAAATAACAAAGGCAATTGTTAAAATATTGAATAAATGTGAGGTGAAATTTGCCGTTTTAGGTGCCGAGGAATCGTGTACTGGTGATCCTGCAAAACGAGCAGGAAATGAATTTCTATTCCAAATGCAAGCCATGATGAACATTCAAGTTCTAGATGGATACGAGATTAAGAAAATAGTAACAGGTTGCCCGCATTGCTTTAATACACTTAAAAACGAATATCCGGGCTTAGGGGGGAATTATGAAGTAATTCACCATACGCAATTAATTAACGACCTTTTAAAGTCTGGTAAAATGGCAGTTGAAGGTGGTGCTTTTAAAGGCAAAAAAATCACGTTCCACGATCCTTGCTATTTAGGTCGAGCAAATGACGTTTACGAAGCGCCGCGTGAATTGTTGCGCAAGTTAGATGCTGAACTCGTTGAGATGAAACGCTGCAAGGCGAAAGGATTATGCTGTGGAGCAGGTGGCGCACAAATGTTTAAAGAAGCTGAAAAAGGAGATAAAGAAATTAACGTTGAACGGACAGAGGAAGCTTTAGAAAGTAGTCCTAATATAATTGCAACAGGTTGCCCTTTTTGCAATACTATGATGACAGATGGCGTTAAAAACTTTAATAAAGAGGATGAAGTTGAAGTCTTAGATGTAGCCGAATTGATTGCTACCGCAGCGGATTTGTAGGTATAAGTCTTTACAGTTTATTGCTATTTCAATTACTTTTCGTTTGAATCAAATAGCGCTTAAAATTTTGAAATAAGGCATAATTTTTGTACATTTTAGATGTGATTTCATTAGGTATGGCTAAAAAGAGCAAGATAGATAAAAGTAAGAGGAATAAAAACGCATCTAATTTAGATGCTGAATTCATCAAATCTTCAAATCTAGAAGAGCCCGCTGTTGCATATTCCGCCATAAATAGAGAAAGTCTTTTTCAAGAAATAGAAGACGGTGATAATTTATCAATAATCGAAAACCTCTTTGCTATCGCATCAAGATCTGCTTATAGAAAGGCTGTTAATAGGGGAAACCGTATAGTAACTGTTAAAGATGGAAACTTGGTTGTAATTCAAAATGGTGCCTTGGTTGAAGTATTGAAAGCGGTTTCGTCTCGTAAGGTAGTTAAGGGAACTTCTTTTACTATTGCAATTAAATATAAATAGGGTGAAGAGACTTCGTATGTTTGCTGGTCCTAACGGTGCGGGTAAGAGTACTGTTTTCGATAAGCTTGATAAAGTATACGACTTTGGAATTTATCTTAATGCCGCCGAAATCGAAAAAAAAATTAAAAAAGATGGTGGATTTAGCATAGCCGAATGGGGAATTGAAGCCTATGAAGCAAGGCATTTTCATGAATTTATTTTAAATCATTCATTACGTGCAAAGTTAGAGTCTGCTGGATTTGCTATTGATCTAGAACTCGTTGATGGTGAGATAAGAAATCTGAACAATAATACGAATTCTTATGAAGTCTCTATTTTGACGGATTTCATACGTCAAATATTAATTGATCGTGGTGATAATCTTTCTTTCGAAACTGTCATGTCTCATGAGTCGGAAATTAAAACACTCAAAAAATCGAAAGAATTGGGATTCGGAAATTACTTATATTATGTTGGGACAAGTAGCCCAGAAATTAACAAGTCTCGTGTGCTAGAAAGAGTCAGTTGTGGAGGTCATCCAGTAAAGCCAGAAAAAATAGAATCGTGTTATTATGACAGCCTTTCATTGTTGATAGAAGCAATTCCATATACTTATCGCACGTTTACATTTGATAATAGTGGAGAAAATGTAACCTTAGTTTTAGAGATTTTTGAAGGGAAACAAGTTACATTGATGAGCGAAAATACACCAAATTGGGTGGAGACATATTTTCTCAATTTAATTCAAAAATCGGCGTACTAATAAGAATGATTCAAATGTCAAACCTACTAAAATATATAATTTTCGTATTCCTCCTAGTCAATATTGTTGTTGGATGCCAACGTAAATTTCATGAACAGACCAATATCGATCTCGTAAAGGTTGACACGGTTCAAGTTTTTAGCGATTACGATTTCAATTCAGGCGATTATGAGTTATTCGGTGTGTATTGGTCAGATTTTCAACGGAATTCTTTAGCGGATAGCATTGGTACTTTTTCAATTAAAGACACTGTTATTCTCAATGATTTAAAAAATAATTGGCAATTAAAGTCCTACCCGCATTCCGAGTGTGGATATGATTATAAGTTCTATTTAGCCAAAGGTGATTCTATCGTTTCAACTTCCTTAGTTAATGTCTTCTGTGAAAGTATAGTCATGGATGGTATTTCTTATAAACTTGAACGAGATAAAATTGCCAATCTATACGGTAAAACAGATTCAATAGCCCATGTTCGTGTCGTCTTTTATGGACAAGACCTTGCCTTAGAGTATTTAGAAGGAATGCGAGCAGATTCGAATGTGTTTGTTGTAGATGATGGGGGATATGTCTGGGAAAAATACGTTGGGTATTTTGAAGTAACCTATACGAACACAGACGTACGCGACCGTGAAAAAGCATTGCTGGAAGTGAAAAAAGCAATCTCAAAAAAATATAAAACAACTGATTTTGAGTTGGAAAATGTCGGTTCAAATTCTGAGACAGGTACTTATAAAATTCGAATTTACTCTCATTGGGAATTTGCTGATGAATTTAACTTGTATCCTATTCGGAAAGAATATACTTATATTATTAATTACTCAATGATGGGATTTCAGCGCATGTAAAACGGCTTTAGAATCTTGATTTACCGCGTTCAAAAAATGAGCAATGTCAAATTACACTTCTGTCCGTAAAAATGCGTATTTTCATCCAATGTTATTTCTAAGAAGCAAGCTCTTAATTTGTTTGTCAATCCTATTTATAGTTTTGATGCATAGCTGCAACCTAGGCGGTTATGACGACGACGAATTGGATGGGGTTTGGGAAGAAGTGTTTTCTGAATCAACTGTAGAAATTGTGGGACCTCTGAGATATTGGGATATTCGTGATCTGGCAGTAGGGAATCGTGGCGGAGAAGAAATTATTCAAAACGTTGCTCTGTGGGGATATAAATCGGGTTATAAGTGGATAGAAGGTGAGAAGTTTCGTGACAGTTCAATGCTAAATATAAATGTCACTAAAAGATTAGATGAATTATATCTAGAATTTCGCTTTGATTTTGAATCATTATTACCATTCCCAGTTGTTTATGATTATAATTTTGGAAATGACGCTGACGCTGATTATTTACATGTAGAACTAGTCATCAGAAACAATCAAAATTCGAGAAAGATTAAACTATCAGATGACGTTTCGCTGGCCACCAAGGGTTATGGAAGCTATAATGTTGAATTGGGGCTTGATGAATTTAAAGACCTTGAGGTTGGAAATGTAACGTATACTGTTGAACTTAAAACGGCTTTAACGTCATTTTTCGATATTCGATCTAAAGTGAAACCTGTAAACGCCAAATTCTCCTTTGATTTTCAGGTTCCTCAATTGTATAAAACCGTTCTGAATTTTAAATCATTACGATTGAATGAAGAGGACACGAAAAAATTACTTGGAGACAATGATTTTAGTAATAGTACACCGGAAGCCGGAATTAGTGTATTGTATAATGGGAATAGCGTATTCTTTGGATTTACAAAAAATAATTATAACCACACCCAATCTAAAAAAGTTGATATCTACCATTTAGCGCCAGAAATTAGTGTAGATATTAGGGTACTAGATGTTGACTATGGATTTAATAGCAATGACATTATACACGATACTACACTGAATTTAGGTAGTCTTGAAGGGACAGATTATTTTAATCTTAAAATGAACTGTGTGGATGAATTATTGCTATTCACACAGTACAAAGGCAAAGCCAATTAATTTAAATGGACTATAAGCGCGTAACAACACCTGAGGAGATTAAAATTATTTCAGACTTAGCTTATTTGCTTTTTCCTTTGGATTATGGCGAGTATGTTCGAAAGCAACATATTAAACATTTTTTAGATAGATACCAAAGTGAAGCTGCCATTGCAGATCAATTGATGACAGGTTATGATTATTTTATCCTAAAAAATGGAGAAAAAGTAACAGGTTATATTGGGTTTGAAGTAGAAGGGAAAGTATTGAAATTAAGCAAATTGTATTTAAACCTAGATGCTAGAGGGCAAGGTATGGGGCAACAGGCAATGAATTGGCTAAAGGAATATGCAATTAAAGAACAGTGTAAACGATTAGAATTATTGGTACTCTTAGAAAATAAAGATGCCATTCGTTTTTATGAACGACTGGGCTATAAGATTGTGGATGTTTTCGAAGAACATTTTACAACTGGATACAGCGAAACCAATTATAGAATGGCACAAGATTTATAAAATGGTTAAACGAATTTTAATAATTGGGATTATATTATCCTTCATGCTAAGTTGCGAGGGAGATATTTCTTTGGATTATGAGTTCACAGATCTTAGCGTAGAGAATGCTGAAAATACTGGAGGTGCGCCAGTTGTTAGTCCTTTAGACTCAATTTCAGCGGCATCATATGTATTACGCTTGAACTTATTTCCTGTAGAAGTTTCACGTAGTAGAGGACGATATTTGGATGCAGAAACGCCGCCACGGAACATTAATCGACCAGATTCCATAAATATCACAGCAAACCTCGATTTTGACATGGAGCATCCTGCTGGAACTTCACTGAACGATTATTTTTTGATTTTGAATCATAATTACTTACACACAAGTACATTGGACGATTTATATATCACGAACCAATACACGTATTTGTTTTATGATGAACCCTTGCCTAAGTATGCGGATTTATTGCTAATGGAAATGCCTGAAATAGAGGGAGATTTTATTTTTACGGTTTATTTAGAATTGCTTGATGGTACAAGTTTTGCGCAATCAACAACATTAATCCGTTTGAATTAATGAAAATAATCTTGGTCATAACACTTCTTTTTTGCACAAACCTTGGATTTGCGCAAAAAAATAAGGGCGGACCACTTGATTCCACCTTTTATTTAAATTGGAATATTGGTGCAAGCGGTTTTTCGAGGAACAATGCTGGAGAAGATTTGTTCGGGACATCAGTTTCTGAGGAAACATTTAGTTTCGGGCCTTTTTTAGAATTTGGCTTTGAATACCGAAAGAAAAATGGGATTGGAATTCATTTAGATGCTGGAGCGCATTCTGCAAGTCGGAGTAAAAAGCGTTTCATATCTGCTTTTGACGCTTTATTTTCCGATTATGAGGTGCTGTATGAAATGACAGGATTTTCAAAGGACGAACGTATTAAAGGCGGTTCATATTATACGACCGAATTTGGTTTGTCATATTTATTAAGAGTAAAAGAAGTAGGGCTGTTCCCCAAATTAATTGTTGGCTTCCAGTCTTCAGTTAAAACTAATTATCGATATACCCTAAGAGAAATTGGTACCAATAATTTCACAAATTATAACGTTTCAAACAATTCACAATGGAGTCCTTATTTTGGAGCGGGATTCACCGTTTTGTTTAGTGAATATGATTTAGCTGGTATTTCGGCTGAATTTGCATACGGTAATAGCAAGAATGACTATACAATTAGTCAATCGGGATATAATCAACCTATTACATACCAGGAAATTTCAACAGTACATCAAAAGTTCTATTGGAAAATAAGTTTATTATTAAGAATTGATTTTGCTTCAATGAAATGAGAAAGTATTTATTAGATGGTGTAGAGTCAGATCGACTCAAGTTTCGATTGTTAGAAGAAACAGATTTTGAATCGTGGTTACCGCTTTTTTATGAAGCAGATGTGGCCCGTTTTCTTGGCTTAGACCCTTCTTTAACTCCTAAAGAATTGTGTCAGAAATGGTTTGACAAGGTTTTGAATCGTTATGAAAATGATTTGGGAGGGTTAAATGTGCTTATTGACAAGCAAACAGGTAAATTTATTGGGCAATGCGGTCTATTGGTGCAAACTGTAGAAAATGAGACTTTTTTAGAAATTGGATACTCCATACTTCCAGAATATTGGGGAATGGGCTATGCAACAGAAGCCGCGATCAAAGCAAAAGTCGAAGCTTTTCAACACAATTACGCTGATCTGTTGATCTCCATAGTTCATATAGAAAACGAAGGTTCAGCAACTGTAGCAAGGCGTAATGGTATGTCCTTATTAAAATCAATGGATGATTATATAGGAATGCCCATCCACATGTTCGGGATCCATAAAAATGAATGGAAATAAAACTCAAAGCGTCATTTGTCCAATACAAGTTCTAGTTGGTCGATATAACAAGCGATATATTAACCGAAATCAATCCTAATAATTCATTTTACTTATATTTACTGTACGAAAAAAAGAACAAATGAAAAACCTACTACTAATAACTACTTTACTATTTTCAACAACATTCGCATCTTTTGGGCAATGTGATGAAGATGTAGAACCGAAAGTACTACTGATTGGAGACAGTTGGGCATTCTTTATGAATACGGATGGTACCTTTGACAATGTTTTTGAACATTGGGGCCAATCCAATATGAATTTCTTTAGTAATGCGCTGTTATCTGTTAATGGAGCACAAGCAGAAGATTTTTTGGTTGAATCTAGAATGACAGAAATTGAAAATCAACTGAATTCACAACCAAGTATCGAAGCTGTGCACATTAGTTTAGGCGGAAATGACTTCTTAGGTTCTTGGAATGTTGATTTTACGGCAGAAGAAACTGAAGAATTAAGTGATGAAACTTATGATGAATTATTTGCCGTTGTAGATTTTATCAAAAGTGTTCGTTCAGATATTCAAATCGTATTTAGCGGTTATATGTATGCCAATTTTGCAGAAGTAATTGATGATGCTGCACCTTTAGAGACAAGTCATCCCTTCTATGGCAATTGGGAGGAAATGGGCTTTCCAACATTTGAACAGCTCAATACTTTATTGAATGATTTTTCTGATCGTTTATATGATGCATCAGTTTTAGATCCGCAAATTGATTTTGTTCATGTTCCTGGTTTAATGCAATACATTTATGGGCAAGAAGATCCTTTAGGAGTTGATCCAGGTGGAACTTATGCACCTTTCTTCCAACCATTGCCATTTGGTGATATAACTTATCCATCACCAAAAGTTGCTATGCGTGATTATGGATTGGTACGTGATTGTTTTCACTTATCGGTAGACGGATACTTTAAAATGATCGATTTTCAGTTTCAAAAATACTACCATAAGTTTTTTATGGATGATATTTATTTCTTAGCAGAAATGGATTCCAATAATGGCGCTATTTCCTCGGATGGAGATGCGAATACTGATTTGAATTTGGGAGAAAGTGGTGGAGTAACTGAAAAAGTGATTTTATCATTCAATACAGGTGATATTGCTGATACAGTGATTATAGGAGCAAGTGTTTTCTTACGCCGTGAAAGCTTAGTTGGAGCAGATCCTGTTGGAGCAGAGGTTGTATTAACCATGAAGAATGGCAACTTAGGAACGGATGTTTCAATTGATTCTGATGATTTTTCTGACGCAGGAGATATTTCAGAAACGGCTTGTGTTTTCGGCATCAATGAAGAAGATACAGATTGGATTAGAATTGATTTGCCAGAAGCCTTTTTACCTTTAATTACGAATGATGGACTAACACAATTCTCTATCGCCGCTGAGGATGCTACAGGTGAATTAATCACATTTACGAATGGTGAAGATGCTGAGTTTGCACCAGTTTTTAACATCAAGTATAAATCTGAATTTGTTGGTTTGACTGAACAGGAAGTTGCTGTAAATAATTTTATTGTATTTCCAAATCCAGCAAAAGATGAATTAAACATCTTTACGAAAGGTAAAATATACGACCGTATTGAAATCATCAACCTACAAGGACAAACAGTTGTTGCTTCAAATGTAGCTGTTAATCAATTGGATATTTCAGCCTTAAAAGCGGGGCAATATTTAATTCGTTTTTCAAGTTCTGACGGAGTAAGCGTGCAACAGTTCGTAAAACAATAGTCTACTATTTATGGAATAAGTTTCATATCTGCATCTAGTATACAGTATGAAAGTGCTTTCATTTTTTCTGATCTTATTAATTGTGTCTGCTCCGAGTTATGGGCAAGATACCTTGAAGCAATTCAATTCGCATCAATTTGGGTTTGATCAAACATATGCATTGAATGATAATGGAACATTTTATTATTGGTCAAGGGGGCATTGCACAGGTGGATCTTCTAGAGGAAAAGGCGTTTACAGTAATTTCGGGCGTAAATTAAAGTTCGAATTCGATACCATAATCGCTCCAAAAAATTCAGTAAATTGTATTAATTATAATAAGACAGATTCTATTCATCTTTTTGTCTATGATGCCTTAGATTCAACACGGCTTGATTATTTCTTTGTGGAAGACACGACATTTTTATGGCTAGACTCTGGAAACTATAAAATAGCTTCACGCGGTTTGCCATTTAGAGTTTCATTAACATCACGTAACTTGATTGAGGTAGAGCTAGACTCTACTTGTTCGGCTTATCAAATTTATTTAGAACCTAATTTTAGTCCAATAAGCAAAGGAACTGTTAACGTCCTCAAAAAAAAGAAGGATGAATATCAAGAAACAACGATTTATAAGCCTAAGAAATATTCAGATCAAAAAAGACATAAATCTGTTTATCGATTTAGGTATATATCTCAATAAATCCAACTCTTTTCTCTGAATTTGAGATGAATTGATTTTAAGCAGATTAGATGCTTGTTTTCGTCGATAAAGGTGGTCAGAAATAAGATAAATAAATTAAATTCAATTTTTTGTGTAACTTTTTTTGACTTTATGTGTCTTACTAATAGAACCTAATAACAAAAGATCTAAAAACAAAAGAAATTGGAGCAGATGCTCCTAAAGAAGCTATTATTTTTTTTAGTAAGCGTAAGTAAAATAGTAGATTTTTTCATGGAATCCCGGTCACTCGCCAAAGTGATCGGGATTATTTTTTCTAAGAACTAGCGTTCACTTTTAGAAGGGTTGTCCGTCTAGTTTTACGGACAATTACATCCCCGTATCCAAATCCTCAATTACATCATCAATTGCTGCATCAATATTTGAAGCAGCATTTTCGCTATCAGGATCATCTTTCAGTCTTCTTCGTAAGCCATTCATTTTATTGGCAATATTTACTTTTGTTTTAGCGTTTTCAAACTCATTCGAGATTTTCATTTGTTGAATTTCATTTGCTCTTGTGACTTCTGCGCCACCAGTAACCAACGATTCTACCGCATTTATGAGTTTATTCAAAATATTATAAACTAATTGAGAAGAGAAACCACTCAATAAAGCCAGTAATAATCTGTCGTCCAAAATGCCATCTTCACTACCAGTTGATTGTAGTGGAACCATTTCAGTGATAATTATACCACTTATTACACCTAATACAATGGTTATCCAGTAACCAGAATCCATATCAGGATGATACGTTCCATTTGAGAATTTTGGTTTAATTGTGGAAAGTAACATGAAAGTAGCTCCAATTGCTGCAGCACAACTCAAAAAGAATAAGTTCAACAAGAATGCGGAGCCATAAGAAGTTAGTGCATTATTTTCGACTGTGTGACTACTTACTTGCTGTGAAAAGCCGCAAGCTATTAAACCAGCGACGGCTATGCCTCCAAATATGATTAATTTACGAATGAAAGGGAATTTTGGTGCAAATGTGCCCTTCTTACGTTGTTCATATTTTATGTTTTGTTGATCTAAATACAATACGTTTTCTGGCAAGGCCGGGAAAATAAGTTTTGACATTGCATTATGATATCGGCTTGCTTTTTTAAGTTGCTCAGCTGTTATGTCAGATATATTGACAAGATCATCAATTTCTTTCATAGCAACTACAACTGATGGACTGACGGTTTTACCCTTTGAAAGAGAAAAGCCAATCATGGCGCGCAATTCGTCAGTAAGAATTTTAATTAAGTCACTAGATGTTGATTGATCCTTGCTTGAGTTAGGTTTCGCTTCAGACATGTTTTTATAAGTTAGGGTTTTATAATAAAGTGCTAATAGATTGCCTTTGGGTGAATATAGGAATTAATATTTTTTTTTAGAAAACTTCGTGCGAGATTATCAATAAAAGGACAAGAAGAAGTATTAATACGTTGAAATTAAGGCGTATGAGGACAGGATTATACCTGTGTATTACTTTCCTTTATTTATCCGACCAAATGGCTAAATCATTACCAGAAGGGTCTATAAAGTGGAAACGGCGCCCACCAGGAAAATCAAATATTTCTTTTGAAATGATCGCGCCCGCAGCTTCAACTTTAGTCTTTATTGTTTCTAAATCAGAATGATATAAAACAACTAATGCACCATTTACAATTGCTTGATCAGTTTTTTCGAATCCGCCTTGCAAACCGCAATTGTCGAATGCGATATAATTGGGACCATAATCGGTGAATTTCCAGTTAAAAACTGAAGTGTAAAATGCTTTAGTCTTTTCAAGATCGTGCGCTAAGAGTTCAATATAGTTGATATGAGAATCAGTTGCTTTCATTTCAATCGATTTTAATTTGGAATGTAATTTACGCAATTATATGTTGGACGACATTGAGTTTAGCTTCATTCCAATTTATTTCATGATCACTTTTCAGCAAAAGTCTTAAACTGGCCCATCCATTTCTGGCTCTGCGCTTTAAATTTACTTGGAAATAATTTCGCCATCAACTTAATCATAAAACCATTAAACTGAGTGTAAACAACCTCAGAGGTATATTCAGTTAAATTATCGCCTAGTTTTTTAAAACGACTTGTTTGGGTATTCACCATATGAATATGGGCATATAAAGCTACTTTTTCTTCGGGTAAATTGTTGCTTATAATTGTTTCAATCAACTCAATTCGTCGATCTCCGTCAAGTATAATTTTAGATTTCGCACCTTTTGTATTGTGATTGCCACTCAGAAGTTCAATACTTTCAAAACCGTCTTGCCAGTCACTAAAATTAGATTCATCTTCCCAAAGTTTTACAACGTAATCAATAGGAGCATTAATAGTAACTGTGCAGGTATATTTCATTTTTTCTTTTTACTAGGTTTAGGTTTTAATTGAGAAACGTAATCAAAGCTTTTTTGCAAATATTCAATCAACTCATCCGATTTAGCAAAAAGAACCTTTGGAATATGTACATATTCTTTCATGACTCGCCCATGCTGTTCCATTAATTGCGTATTATACATTTCCATAAAAGTAGCGCGATCGTCAGCCGATAAACGAAGTCCCATGTCACCTTCTTTGGATAGAAAAGAAAACATATGCCCGTTGATAGAAGTGTAGGGTGTCATTTTACCTTTTCTTTCAATTGCGGGATTGTTTGCAATTAATTGGTCGTATAGTTCCGTGTCATTCATAGTAATTAAGGTTTTTGAACTAAGCTAGATTCTAGGGGAGGAGTAGATCATTATTTATTTCCTGAGGAATGTTTGAATAAAAATAATGATTAAATATTAGAAGTAATGTTCAGCTTGAATATTGGAGTAGATGCGGCTTAACTAATACCTGTCAAGGTCAACAATACAATCTAATTTATTGGTACTTTGTCAATCAACAGAACAATGCCTTATGAAGAATTATCTTTTTTTATCAATACTCCTAATGGCAACTAGCACGTTTTCGCAAAGAGGGTCATCAAATAAATTCAACGGTCCAATTCGAGATAGCGTTCGCTCTTCATGGTCACTAAATGTGGGTTCCAGTTTCTTTAATGTGGGATCTGTATTAGATGAACACTTTACTCCAGGGAGTCATGTGAGTTTTCGTTTCGGATACCACTTTTTTAAATCATCTAAACTATTAAATGGTTCCATTGGATTGCAATATTCTGAAGATGCTTTTAGTCTTACGAATGAAAAATTGGTTCCTGTTGATGGCGAGTTAACATA
This sequence comes from Crocinitomix sp., assembly GCA_047623705.1. Classification (GTDB taxonomy): domain Bacteria; phylum Bacteroidota; class Bacteroidia; order Flavobacteriales_D; family Crocinitomicaceae; genus Crocinitomix. The sequence continues at coordinate 39,780 of JBLHOW010000043.1, read as the reverse complement.
CGAACCTATTGTTGTAGATGACTTTGGCGGACTTCAGGTTAAGTTACGCTCAATTGCGATTCCGATATTATTTGCAATACATCCGCGAGATGTCGATTTTTTAAATCGCTTTAAATTGGAGTTAGGTTTTGTTCCAGCGTTTAATTTTAAAGAGGTTGCTCAAGGAATTACTTTTGTTGATAATTCAATAACCTATAAAACGCGCGAAAAATTTGATTTAGATATGCCTCAAGTTAAATTAAGCGCATTGGCAGTCCTTTCTTATCGAAATGTTGCTGCTTTTTATGAATATGGCTTGCAGCCGAATTTTAAAGGAAAACATTTTAACGTTGCACGGAGTAGTATAGGTTTGAGTTTTTTCTTGCGCTTATAGTTTTCTGTAGGCTCTTGTTCAAATGGAAAAGTACAGGGAATGAACTTGCTAAATTAAATTTTTAATTTCTCGCTGTTTCTGTGTATTGGTGACGCTATCGCGCGAATCCCTTCGTGAAACCAATTTACTTCGGTAAGCAATTTACCATAACATAAACCTCAAATACTAGCAAGCACAATCCCTTCCAAGAAACCTTTTTCTCCACTATAATCAACTGCACTGTTATATTTGAAATCCTCAGGTCTAAAAACATATCCTGCGTCAACAGGATTGTTATGAATGTACCTGATTTTTTGTGAAATCACTTTATTACTCCACAATTCTATAGGTCTATTGTCATGTCTCCAAAACTGATTGTGCTTTACATTTGAACTTTTACTTGCGGCTACTCTAAATTTTTCTAATAAAAATTCTTTTCTGCTTTCACGCGGATTTTCTTTTATTGCTTTAACAATAGCATTGCTGGTGAAGCGTTTGAAATCTCCAAGTAATAATTCAGGAGGTTCTTTTTGTGTGCTTCTAAATACAAGATGTACATGATTGGTCATAATGCATCAGGCATATATTTCCATTCCTTTGTTTTTTTGACAAAACCTCAGGCAGTCAAGTAAAATGTCATTATACTAGTTTCTAGTAAAAATATCCAACCAATCAATTACTGCAAAGCTTACAAAATAGGGGGCCGTATGGTTATGGAATTTATAGTTTCGACTCATTTTACAAATGTAGATTAATTTGATTTATTTGTCAAATGATGTGGTTGCTACTCAGACGAAAGGATTCGTGCGGTGGCGACGGATATTTATACTCTTTTATATATAAATTTTTACAACAACGCTATTCTCTTTGCTTCCTCCATTGCTCCTGGTAATGCTCCCAAGCATGAGATTTTGTGAACTGATTGGGAGAACAATTGCCATAAATCACTCTCGACGGAGTCAATGAATAACTGCCAGTGTTGCGAAATCCCATCAGTTGTTGCTTCACTTTTATAAACATCTATAATGCAAAGCACATTTACATCCAATTCGTTTAGTTCCGGTATGAAGATTGGTTTCTTTAATTGCTGATAGTATTCAATAAGTTTTTTCGATAGTCGACCAGATTTGGGGTCTTGGATAATGGAATTAATCGTTGCCGTATTCGCCTCAAATTCAATGATAATTGAATGCTGATAATCAATGACATGATCCAAATCTTCCTGATTTTTGACACGCTCAAGCCAATATGCCTTGTCTTCCGTAAATTCCAGACCAATGCTGTTGGGATATTGACATAAAGGAATATTCTTAGTTTTTAATAACTCAGCATACTCCTTAACGTTTAATGCAGTATATAGAACTCCCATATTTTAGTTTTAATCGTTGATTCAAGAATTAAGCAGCCTAAATAAGGACGTACTCGATTAAAAGAATCTCCCTAAAACAGTCCATCAAATAAACCACCATAATCATAAGAATCTAAGACAACACGTTTGCGGTGTGTTAATTCAAAAATTTCAATGGTACGTTTAATGGTTTCTTCCATTTCTTCATCATTTTTAATCGAAAGTCCTTTTTTGGTTTGATGATCCTCACTATTCAAGTCACTTTCATCAGTAGACATGAGGCCAACATAATCAATCATCCAATTCTTTTTATTTTCTTCTTTCCGTTTAAAGAAATAGATTGTGCCTTGTTCTTTACCGTTATCAATTGTAACTGTTTTAACAAATGCTACAGTATCTTCTTCCTCATCATAACCACTATTGTAGAGTAGGGCAAAGGCTATGTCTTGCTGCGTAATTGTAGTATCAAGATATTCCAATAACTCTTCATCATCTAAACGATTATAAACCCAAACGCGGTATTTTTCGTCTCTAGAAACTTCATTAATTTTTGAAGTGTCAACGTCCAATCCTAATTTGGCATGAATGATTTCAGACTCAACTTTAAATTTTTCATTCTCAATACGGTAGATGTCTTCGAAAAAGGCATCAGCATCTTTATCGCCACTGACTTTAAATCCACACATAAGCGTATAGTAATCCAAAAATAAAGTATGGTAAGTCTCGTATTGGTTAACACGCCCATAATTATAACCACCGTAACCATTATTGTTGCCGCTAGCGTTTTGATTCGCTACAGTTCGTTTTAATTCAATTTTAGCGTTTCTAAATATCGCTGATTTTCTAGATTTGAAATTATCAAACGAATAGATTTCTTGCAAATATCCGTCAGCCAATAATTCCATTACATGCGGATGATAATCGGCGTATTGTGCCATTTCATACATTTCTGGGTAATAGTCTTTCGACAATTCTAATGAATCATATAAATAATCGAAAAATTTCAGTTTACTTTCTTTTTCAGAAAAAGGAGGATTATCCAGCAACAACTTTTTTATTGCGTCATAAGCTTCTACAGTTTCTGTGTATGAGAAACATTTTAAAGCCACAAATTGCAAATCAGAATTAAAGTTATTGGAATCGTAAACTTCGTATAAAAACTTATATGCTGGCTCAACCTCTAAATTGGCAAGAGTCAGAATTAAGTCTTCACGATATTCTTGTTCCGTTTCTTCCTCAAACTCGTAGCTATTATAAGTGTCAGCAATTCCCGGGACATCCTTTTCTTGAAAATCAACCGTATTAATTGATTTGATAGCGTTGATCTTATTCAAACTATCCTCACCATTGGCATGTTTAAAAAACAACTCGGCTTTATCTTCAAATAAGTCTCTACCGATTAATGTATCCATTGGTTCAAAAGTGTCAAAGAAACGTTGCACATAAGGAGACGGACCTGCAATTGTATCCACTAAAGATTGCAGTAGATATTGAACGCCATTGTGCAACCTAAAATGTGTCATGATCCCTTTTGCACTTCCCGTGTCTGTTAACGTGTATGATAAGGTGATGTCGCCATCAATCTCTTTTTCTACACGGTTAGATACTTTTAAACCGTGCTCTTTTGTTAAAGATGTAGTTCTGTTTTCCCAAAATGCTTCAACAGAATCTGCTCCATAATAATCATGGAACTTTACATAACCCACATAAATACCTTCGCCAGTTTTAGGAAGCGTATGATATTTTGATCCTGATGATGATAAAAAGCTTCGATCTTCTTCATCTTCCTCTTGTCCATAACCATAACCACGTCCTGGCATTGAAGGGAATTCTTTTTCTAAAATTGTTTCAACAGTGTAGAAGAGGTTGGTGTCTTCATATACCTCGTATTCATCCGTTAAAATAAAATTGTCAAATTCAAAAGAGTTGAAAAATGTAGTTGCGTTTGCATCCTTTGCAGTAGTTGTCATTAAATAATAGTAACCACCTTGCGTAATCAATTTCAATTTTAAGTTTTGTGTTTGGTTTGGATGATCCTCATCAGCTTTTAAATCTTGTAAAACGTAACTGAAACCGCTTTCTGGATGGAAAGTTGTATTTGCTATTTCATAGCCCATTTCTTTTCCAAACGATTCTCCTAAATAAGCCAAATCAAATGAATCCTCTTCAATAAAATCGAGGTCATTATAGGTATAGCGCATCACTAAATAATAATCTTCATTTTCACTGTCAAATGATTGATAAGTAGGTTCAATTTCGGTATTGTCTAATCCCGTAATCATGTCTTGACCGCTTACCATTCCTTTCATTTTCCATTTGGCTCCACCAAAGGTTGGCGTTACATCATTCCATTCGGCAGATTTTTTTCCCAATTGAATTTCGCTAAAAAAGCGTTTTGGATCACTCTTTTGAATGTACTCACCAATTCCAAAGCCTTTAAATACCACAATTTCAGTTGGAGTAAAGAAAACGTTATAGTTTACATAGGCATTTTTGCTTGTTAATGTAAGCACACGGTAGCCCATATGTCCATTAACATTAATTTCTTCTTTTTTAATGAGTTCACCAGGTGTAGCGATATAAATTAAGCTATCAAAAGTCGCTTTGTAATAATCAGGGTCTTTACCAAAAACTCCACCATAGGTGAACATACGAACAATACTAAAATAGCCACCGTTTATAGGCTCAGGACATAAATATTCCATTTTTCCTCGGCTGCTAGTTGGCATTTGATAAAGTGTTCCCGGTACAGATACTTGAATAAATCCATCCTCAGTAGTATGCGGTTTAAAATCAACCGGACGGTAGAGACTTTCCAACTTTTTTCTGGCTTTATGAGATTTCCCTGAAGATTTAGGATTCACTGCACGTACATTGTATCCCAACTCCCTTAGCATTTCAATTGCACCGCCTTCACCTGGTAAATGCGCAGCGCCAATACCAATAAATAAAGAGTTCTTAGAAACGATTGAGTCGATTCTGTTTACCATATTTCTATTGCGCTCAACGATAAAGTAATCGTGATAAACTGAGGTAGGGTTGTCAGCTTTACTTAAAGAATCAATTTGATTCAAATCTCCACGACGATAGGCTTCTTCTAAAAGTACGTACTTACGTTGTCCATCAGATTCTAAATAATTATTACGACTATTGTCCTCTTCCTTATCCTTGTCTGGCGCCATAGCCAAAATAGAAAGGTCAATCACTTCTTCTAACGTTTCTAAACTATAAATAGGTTTATTGTTTTTTGCTCCCGCTTGAAAAATAAACATATCCAAGAAAGTATTCTCTTGATAATCTTCATTTCCTGGGTTAAAACGATAAAGAATTTGATTCATTAATCCATTCTTATTCTCCATTAATTTATAAGTGACGTCATTTTCAGGTTCGTCAATATCAAATGCTTTTTCATAAAATCCGTCATAAGAATAATTTCCACCAGAAAATGCTCCCATGTCTCTATAATCTTCCATCCAATTTGCAGGCGAAGATTCTAATGCAATCGCATCTGCGCGATTCAAACATAAATAAAATGAGTCACTTACATTAAACGCCAATTTGTTCGAAACGTGCATTGTACCGTATAAATAACTCGGAGTATTTAATCCGTTGCCAGAAATTTCCCAAAGTAACCCTTGATAGGATTTTTGCTGGGTAATGCCGAAAAAAGACATGAAAATCAAGGTGATAATTAGAGAAAAGCGTAGAAGCATAAGTTATTTATTAATGAAGGTTCTAAAATACAAAGGATTTCTTAAATATAATGTTAACGAATATTAAACTATCACAACTATTTTGGATGCATGATAATAATTCGTATTCGTCAAAAAGTAACAGCTTATTTTTAATTAAGCACAGCGTTTTTCGATAAGCAATTGACCCTTAATTACCTGCTGTATTTTTTAGCTTGGTTTGAGGTCGTCAAATTCTGAGTTTTAAACCTAACGATACATTTGATTTGGCTTTTGACAAATTCTAGTATTAGTTAAGATGAGGGTTTATTATTGGGCTTAAAGGTTCGTTTTTTATTTTTATTAAAAGGCTTCTTTTTACCTTTGAAATTATTGTTATTGCCTGCTGGAGCTTTAGAATTCCAATCTGGAGCATCACCAAATTCTTTTGGTAAGTCAAGTTTTGGAACTTGAGCCTCAATCAATTTCTCAATTTTTCTAAGCTTATGGAAATCTTTAGGATTAACAAGCGTAAATGCTTCGCCTTTAGAATTTGCACGAGCAGTACGCCCAATTCTATGTACATAATCTTCGGCATCATGTGGCACATCATAGTTAATGACCATGTTAATCTCCTTAATGTCAATTCCACGTGACATAACATCAGTAGCAACCAAAACTCGAACATTTTTAGCTCTAAATTCGCGTAAAACTTCTTCGCGCGCACTTTGATCTAAGTTAGAAGAAATGGTTTTAGACTTGAAGCCCATTTTTCTCAAATAACGATTGATTTCAGAAACTCTTGCCTTGGCAGAAGTAAATACGATAATACTATCGTACTCTGGTCGTTCATCCAAAATATATTTTAGCGTCTGTTGTTTTTGATTATCGTATGTTAAATAAACATATTGTTTAACACCTGCTGCAGGTTTAGAAACAGCCAAAGTTATTTCCTTTGGATCATTTAAAATCTTGCGTGCAAGCATTTTAATTTTGCTCGGCATGGTCGCACTAAACATTAATGTTTGGTGTTGTTCTGGCAAATAAGAGATAATCTTGGTTAGGTCATCAAAAAAACCCATGTCCAACATACGATCGGCTTCATCTAAAACTAAATGTTTTACATGTTTGAAATTGACGTAGCCCATTTTTAAATGCGAGAGCAGTTTCCCCGGCGTAGCGACAATAATATCTGTTCCTTCTCTTAATGCTGTGCGTTGCAATTCCCAATCTTTTCCGTCTCCACCGCCGTAAACAGCTTTAGAACCTACAGAAAGGAAATACGCAAGTCCTTGAATTTCTTTTTCAATTTGCACGGCCAACTCACGCGTAGGCACAATAATTAAGGTATCTATATTTGTATCCTCTTTGCCAACTAATTTATTTAAAATAGGTAGCACAAATGCAGCTGTTTTTCCCGTACCAGTTTGGGCACAAGCGATTAAGTCTTCATTTGCAAGTACAAAGGGTATTGCTTTTTCTTGGATTGGGGTGGCATTCTCAAACCCCATGTATGAAAGTGCTTCAAGAAGTTGCTCTTTCAATTCTAATTCGGTAAATTTCATATTCTGAGGTGAAGATAGATAATTTTTGTTAACCGCAAAGTAGATTTGAATCGAAGTACTGTAAGTTTTATATCGATCTACCGACCAAATTAAAAATTATGTATCAAATGGTTAAAAATATTTTAATAACAACGGTCTCACTTTTTACAATGGCAATGGTATTAATGGCCTGTCAATCTTCAAATGATTTGGATGGTATTTCTAATGGAGAAAAACAAAACTATGATAATATGCAAAGGGCTTATTTTGCCAGTGGATGTTTTTGGTGTGTTGAAGCCATTTATGAAAGTGTTGAAGGAGTAGAAGAAGTGTATAATGGCTATTCTGGCGGGCATACTGATAATCCTACATATGAAGCATCTAATACCGGAAGTACTGGTCATGCAGAAGCCGTAGAAGTGATTTACGATTCTACAAAAGTATCGTTTAAGCAATTAGTGGATGTTTATTTCGGAAGCCAAAATATTGAGCAAGTGAATGGACAAGGGAATGATATTGGGAGTCAATATAGAAGCATTGCATTTTATAATAGTATTGCTCAAAAAGAAATAATTGATCAAAAAGTAGCAGGATTAACAGCTAAAGGTTTAAAAGTAGCTAGTGAAATTAAGCCGTTTGAAAAATTTTGGATGGGAGAGGATTATCACCAAGATTATGAACGTTTACATCCAAACCAGGGATACATTCTAGCAGTTTCTGTTCCACGATTGAATCGTTTTAAGAAAGACTTCCCAGATTTAGTAAAAAAGTCAAGTCACTAAACCTTAATTATTTACAGTTTAATCTATCTGGTTATCTAAATCCAGGTTAGGTGAAATTTTGAGAATTGAAAAATTTTCGCTTTTTTTGAGAACTTTTTAATAGATCTCAATTATGGTAAAATTATGTAAATCAATTGCCGAAGCTAAGGCATTTCAGAACTTTGTAACAATCGCTATTATTATAGCTGGGATCTTGGTTGGAATTGCGACTTATGGAGAATTTGCAGCAAAACATGCGCCTCTATTAGATGTATTGAATAAAATTATTCTCGGTATTTTTATTGTTGAAATACTTGTAAAATTAATTGCTGAGGGGAATAGGCCATGGCGTTACTTTTTAGACGCATGGAACGTCTTTGATTTTATCATTGTAGCTGCAGCCTTTTTACCATTTGGTGGTAGTTCAGTTGCCATATTAAGATTATTAAGGTTATTGCGTGTGCTCAAGCTAATCAAGGCATTGCCAAAGTTGCAAATGTTGGTAGGCGCTTTATTAAAGAGTATTCCTTCAATGGGATATGTTTCTATTTTACTATTACTATTATTTTATATTTATGCAGTGGCTGGAGTTTTCTTTTTTGGAGAAAACGATCCTACCCACTTTTCGGATTTGCAAACATCCATGTTGTCCTTATTTAGGGTGGTAACGCTAGAGGATTGGACGGATATTATGTACATTAATATGTTTGGTTGTGCCAATTATGGATATGATGGATCAATGGAGATTTGTATTAATTCTATTGCGAACCCAGCAGGTTCAGTCATCTTTTTTGTTTCGTTCGTGTTAATTGGAACAATGATTTTCTTGAATTTATTCATTGGTGTTATTATGAACGGGATGGATGAAGCAAAAGCAGAAATGGCCTTAAGTGATAAAATTGCGAGTGGTGAGGCGAAAACAAATGTAGAAGATGTCGAGGTTAAACTCCAAGAATTGCAGGATCTCTTGACCTTATATAAAATGCAGAATAAGAGCGAGTAATTTTAAAAAGGCGACTTCGTATGTCGCCTTTTTAAATACTCATTAGTTGTATGTGCAACTTTTGTGATTATATTGCGGTAATGAATCAACATCCAAATCTTGAATCCTGCGATCCTAGGCAATGTATTTCGTCAAGAATTTTGAAATGCAATCGCATTATTTCAAATGTATTTAGAAAACATTTATTGCCATACAACATCACCAACAGTCAAATGAGCATCTTATTCATTGTGGCAAAAAGGGGAGAAGCTACGCAACAAGAGTTAGCAACCATTTTGTATTTAGAAAAGTCAACCATCAGTCGAAATATGAAACGCTTATTTGATGGCAAGCTTATTTCAAAACAAAACTCAAAGCAAATTGAAATTACTGAAGCGGGTAAAGATTTTTTAGAGGAAATTATTCCAGCTTGGGACGAAGCCATGGAAGAGTCAAGGGCCTTGCTGACAGCACAAGGAGAAGAAGCATTAACAATATTGTTAAATCAATTAACACACGCATAATTTGTTAACAGCAATAGGATACACAGGATTATACATATTCGTTATGGCAATGGTTGCTTTAACTTATCGCAACGGACTTTTAAGAATGGGTTTGGAACTGCCGAAAGTGAAGAAACGTTTAGTTGTGCTATTGGCAATATTCGGTATTTGGGCAATATATCTTTATTTAATTGGCGAGTCAGGCCTATTATGGAGTTTTGAAATGCCCCCTAGATTCCTACTCCTTGTTTTTTTACCAATAACCATCATCACTGCTTTTATTTTTATTAAAAATCGAAAAAGCCCAATATTTGAATCTATTCCAAAACAAAAAGTACTTTATTTTCAAAGTTTTAGAATAGTGGTTGAATTAATGATTTTGGCGACTTATTTAGAAGGAGTTTTTCCAGTAGAGACAACCTTCGAAGGTTATAACTATGAAATAATTGTAGGACTATTAGCACCAATTATTACTTATGCAGTTTATTCAAAAAAGTGGTTATCAGAAAATGTTGCACTTGCTTTTAACTATTTAGGATTGGCCACCTTAGCAATTATAATTTTCATAGTAATAACCTCTTTATATTTACCCAGTTTTTGGGGTGACTCGGTACCGCGAATAGGTGAAGCATTTTCTCATGTACCCTATTTATTATTGCCAGGATTTTTAGCCCCTGCAGCGATTTTTGCTCACATATTCTCAATTATGCAAATTCGAAAATCTAAGCAAGCCTTAGGTAAAAGCTAAAAAGTGCGATCAAGTCAAAATTTTTGAGGTTCTGTTTTTAATCAAAGCAGATTTATAGCTATTTTCGAGGAAATTAAAATTACCAAAATGAAAATTAGCTCAAACTTTGATAGCGGAAATATTGAAATAGTTTCGATAAATGACAACGGAGAAATTAATTTAAATATCCGGAAAGACACGAATTCAGATTTCTTTCAATGGTTTCATTTTAGATTGACGGGTGCATTAGATAAGACTTGCAAAATTTCTATTCTGAATGCCAGTAAGTCTTCTTATCCAGATGGATGGGAGAATTATCACGCCTGTGCGTCTTATGACAATATTGAATGGTTTAGAGTGCCAACGCATTATGAAAACGGTGCCTTAATCGTTGACTATTTACCTTCAAATAACAGTGTTTATTTCGCTTATTTTGCGCCATATTCATATGATAAGCATCAAAATTTAATCCATAATTCGCAAGTGTCTGACCTTTGTAGGGTAGATGTGATTGGCGAAACCTATGAAGGGCATGACATTGATATGTTGGTAATTGGTGATGAAGGAATTGGTAAAAAAGTTTGGGTTATTGCGCGCCAGCATCCTGGCGAAAGCATGGCAGAGTGGTTTGTTGAAGGAATGGTAGATCGATTGCTAGATGTAAGTGATCCAGTTTCGCGAAAATTATTAGAAGGTGCCTGTTTTTATGTCATTCCAAACATGAACATTGACGGTTCAATTGCTGGAAATTTAAGAGCGAATGCGGCAGGAATGAATTTGAATCGCGAATGGGAAAACCCTAGTATCGAGAAAAGTCCTGAAGTTTTTCATTGCTTAAAAAAGATGGATGAAATTGGGGTAGATTTGTTACTAGATGTGCATGGAGATGAAGCAATACCGTATAATTTTGTTGCGGCCTCAGAAGGAATTCCTAGTTATACTCCGGCACTTGAGCAATTAGAGAAAAAGTTTAAAGATCATTGGATGCACATTAGTCCTGATTTTCAAGACGAATATAATTATGGGAAAGACGAACCTGGAACTGCAAATTTGACAGTTTGTTCCAATGCTGTCGCAGAACGATTCAAATGTCTTTCTTTTACAATAGAAATGCCTTTTAAAGATAACGACGATTTGCCTGATCCAATGTATGGTTGGTCTTCAGAGCGCTCAATGTTATTGGGGGAATCTATTTTGAATCCTACTTTGCATTTATTGGAGGATTTATAGTTCCAAAAGAAGCTTAAGGAAATCGCTCGGATCGAATTTGAAACGAAAAATTCATTATTATTATCTTGTAAATTATGTCGTCAGTTGTTGTGCTGCGGTGTAAAGCACTGCTAAACTTAAAAACTTAGGATTGTATCAATTGAGCAATTCTAAGATATTAGTAAGGTGAGTTGTAAATTACCGAATTTAACTTCTTTGTTACGAGTAAACTTTAATTGATTATTGATAATAGATTACGCGAATATTTGATCCGCTATTTGACGTAAGGCTAATACTTCCACCAATTTGATGAACAAGTAGTATGATTATTTCATATCCCAAGGATTGAGGATTTTCCATATCAAGAGGGGAAGCAAAACCAGAACCATTGTCGTTAACATTTAGTACGACCTTTTCTAGGTCTGTACAGTCCAACGATACGGTCACTTTCCCCTCTTGCATGAATTTAAAAGCATGTTTATATGCATTAACGACTAATTCACAAATAATCAATCCCAAACTAACTAAATGATTGTTATTCGTAAGACGTCCTGCAAACTCTACTTCCAATTCAATATTTCTATTCTCTTTATGTTCCTTTTCAATAATGTAGACTAACTTATTAAGGTATTCGCCAAAACATTTTTCGTATAAATTTTCAGAATGACTTAAATAATCCTGAATGCACGTAATAGCGATCATTCTATCTTTACTTTTTGATAGGGCTTTTATAGCATCTACGTCCTTTACATTTCTAAATTGTAAATTCAATAAACTAATTACAATTTGCATATTGTTTTTAACCCGGTGATGAACTTCCTGGCAAAGAACTGTGTTTTGTTGTTTAAGTTTTTCAAGCTTTTCAGCTAATATTTGCTCTTCGCTAAAATCCCTTATTGAGCAAAGGATAAATTCAGAGTAAATTTTGGTATAGGACCATTTGGTGAATAATTCCTTGTTATCCGATTTAATAATTGAACGTTGAATTTTGATAGATTCTTCTATTTTACCAATGGGTGCTTTGATTGTTCTAATGTTTAGTGGTAAACAAGGGTCTCCTACTAGGTTGGGCAATAGCGGGTTACTCCATTTGGAGCCTATTATGCTTTCAGCCTTTATGTCTAACAATTCAGAAGCAATTCCATTTGTGTAAACGGCAATTCCATCTAAGTTAAAAATAATTATACCGTCCTGGATTTCGTCAAAATATTGGAATTCAGGGTAATTAAAATTAAGTATATCTACTTGCATTTACTAACTATATGTGAACCAAAACGGGAGCAATTGTGTATTAGAATTAACGCATTGAAAATTCGAAAAATACGCAACCAAGCAAGCTTGTGTTGGATGAGAAGGAAGGCAGAATGTAGGGTCAGTCTGCCTTTTGTTAATTATAGCTTAACCAGTTTCAAATGTTTTTCAATTTGAGTGGCTATTTGTTTGTTTTATTATTTCTCCATTTGTATTGTATATTATTAATATCACGCTAAGGGCGTTATGGTTTTAATTAATGAGCAAATTGTATTTGGATTATTTTAGATACTGAGTTCAAAAATCAAGAAAAATTCCTCACTGAACCGCTAAATACCTGACAATCTGTACTAATTCATGAATCTGCACATATTGGTGTGTTTAGGTCATGCGTATGAATAGGGTATTACTCGGATTTATTTGGATATTTGCGGGATGGAGAAATACCATTTTTCTGTTCATGATTTGATAGAAATAATGACCCTAACAATGTGCTTGATTTACTTATTACAAATTGTTCTTATCAAATTGATTCCTCCCAAATCAACTAAATACTTTGCGTTACATCTAGGGTTGCTATTATTGGTTATGTTGTTTTTTATTATCAAGGGTATTCTTGTTGAAAGTAACTACTTGCTCTTTTTTGTGCTGTTTTTAGTGATTATTTGCTGTACTAATTTTCTTTTAAAATTTTATTTGAATGGAGGACGATTAAATATTTTTGTCAAGCTTGAATTGAATAAACCAGCAATAAGAGCAGTAATAATTGGAGAAGTTGGATTTGCACTATTTTTATCAGCATGGCTAACGTTATACATGTACGCACCAACCGCAGATTTATCTCAGCCAATCTTTGATCCATTTCTTATCTTATTATTTTATGTGCTGTTGTCAATACAAGGTTTGTATTATTCACACAATGAAATGAAGCCAGAGGTTCAGAATATTCAAGCTAATTATGATTGGATTTCACATTATCAGAATGTAGCTCTTGGGTGGAATAGAATATTGGTGTTCGGTTATGCAGGTTTAGCTATTTTGATTGTAACTACAATGGTACTAGAAAAAATGACCTTTTCAGGCTTGCCATATGTAGCAGTAATAACTTACATCACCTCAATAGGAATTTATATGGGAGGGAGAAAGAAAACTCAATCCAAGAGAAAAAGTGAAAGCCAAGAAGAACAAGAGTTGAAATCAAATTTTTTAACTCAAGATAAACGAGAGACCTACATCTATTTAAAAAATGAATTAATTCAATTAATGCTTGAGGAGCAACTCTATTTAAATAAGGCGATAACAATCCATGATATAGCTTCAAGGTTAAATACGAATAATAAGTACCTGTCAGAAACTGTAAATATTTTGCTTGACCAGAGTTTCGTGACATTTGTCAATGAGTATAGAATAGAGCACGCTAAAAGGTTATTGAAAAATCCAGAAAATAATCATTATACGCTAGAAACAATTGGAGAACTCTCAGGTTTCAATTCAAAATCTTCATTTAATTCTGTGTTTAAAAAAACGGAAAAAGTGACTCCTTCAATTTATAAATTAAACCATCAAAAAAATAGTTACAACCCTTTAAATGAATTATAAGATTAGTCTTTCAATAAAGGCTAACCTTAATGCTGCCTTGCGCATTATTTTATCCTTGTTTTGCAGAAATTCATTTTTATACTCGCTGTTTTTCCCAAAAGGATTACAAGTTAAACGCGATATGGTGGTTGATTTAAAAGTGACACTATTCTCTTTCCACATTTTCATTACCACCTTTCCATTAGCCTCTATATATCCAATATAATTTTTCGGGAGTACAAATAGCATGAAGCCCAGTCCTTTATTGGTGGCGCGTAAATTTATTCTACCCAATGCATCAATTTTACCTGAATAGAATTTAGGATAAGCATACTTCGTCATTTTTGGAATATTTCTGCCTGTTCCATCTGCAACCAAGTTTCCGTTATTATCCATTTTGCCAGTTAAAAAGGATGGATGACCACTAATTACGTTTCTATTGGTCATACTTGCAGAGAATAACAAATCTTCTCCTACTAATAAATCCATGTTCCGATTCCACAAGGTATTAAATTCCGCATCTTCTTGCTCCAATAAGTCGAGTAGGTGGTTGAGTTGTTTTGTTCTTAATTTTAAAATATTTCTAGTCCGTTTTGATTTCCAGAGCGTTTTTTTTTCAGCCAAATATTTCAACTCAACAATTGTTTTTTGTACGGCTTCAATTAAGGTTTGGGACATTGGATTTTATTATTCTTGATCGCAGGGAATTGATTTGAGTCCAAAGTACTCTAAAATTCCGGTATCCGCAACTTGCACATAATGACATCCTGTTTCGTCATCACATTCGCCGCAATAAATGGCAAATTTCCAGCGCACTGTAGGGGACTCGCAACAGTTATAGTTGGTTTCTATTTTAACGAAAGTTGCAGTTATTCCTAGAATTACCATGACAGTTATAGCCAGTATTTTAAGTCGTTTTTTCACAGGTCAAATTTATTGGAAAATTTCGATTTAAGGTGAATCAATCAACTGAACGGTTCCTTGACCATTAAGTTTAGTGTTGTTTGCGGTAGTTGCTTCATACTTATAGAAATAGACACCATCTTTGCAAGTTGATCCACTTTTATCCCTTCCGTCCCATCCATCCGTAATAGCGTTAAGTTCTGCTACTACAGCGCCCCAACGGTTAATAATTATGCAGTTAAACGTTAAAATTGATGCGGCTTTAAAGTCAAAGGTGAACGCATCATTTATACCGTCTCCATTGGGTGAGAAGATATTGATGGCGCTAAAAGCAATGGGTTCGTAAATAGTTATTGTTTTACAGGTGCTGTCAGTGCATCCATTTTTATTGATTGCAACCAAACAAACGTCAGCATAGTAAGTGTCGCCTTGGGAGCTATAAATCGTGTCAAAAGGGGTATGAAAATCATGTGAAATTTGCCAATTAGCATTAGGAGTATTTAAATTCCAAAAGAAGGTGGTATCTGCAGTTGGATTATTAGTATTGGCGTAATTGTCTGAATTATTTACAAATTCTACTTCAATAACAGCCGTACCTTGACAATCAGTATTTAATTGAGCCGAGTTAACCGTAAACGCAGCAATTGGATTCAAAGAGTCTAAATACAATGTTTGTGTTAGCGTGCATCCATTATCATCTGTAGCAGTTAATTCATAGCTACTAGGGTTCAAACCTCCCCAGGTTGAATAAATATCCGTTTCACCGTTGTTCAAATTTGTCCAAATGTATGAGTAGTCAGGTGTTCCACCGCCAGCGGCTCCAAAAACAACACCATTTCCATTTTGATATCCATATAAACGACAATATGCGTGTTCAAAACCAAACTCCGAAAAATATAATGAATCAGGTTCATTTATTTCAAAATCAAAAACGGCAGAACAGCCATTTTCGTCATTTATCGTTAAGACATAATTTCCTGCACCGACATTTGCTAAAGAATCCTCTCCTAAACCACCTATGCCATTCCACAAGTAACTAATTCCATCATAACTCCCAGTTGCATTAAATACTGAATCAATATTAATACGCCCTGTTTCAAAACCATAACAACGTGGGTCCGTAGTACTGAAATCAATAACAAGTTCGTTAGGTTGATCTAAAAATATTGAATCAACGGCGCTACATTCTGTTTCGTTTGACACTAAAACATAATACCAACCAGATTCTAAACTATTCGCAGTATTTGAATTATCGTCATTCAATATTTCTCCGTCACTAGTTGTGATTTCAAAAGTTAAATCACCACCGCCTCCGGTAACATTAGCGGTTACAGATCCATCTGAAAACCCAAAACAAGTAGGTTCATTCACTATTAATTCAAGCTCTAAACCATCAGTCATGATAATATCTAATTCGAAAGTTGACGTACAACCATTCTCTGTTTCAACAATGAGCGTAATGGTATATGTGCCTGCGGAACTAAATAAATGTGTGGGATTTTCATCCGTAGAAGTTCCGTCACCACCAAAGTCCCAACTCCAACTTGTGATAACACCAGGTTCGGCAATTGTAGATAAATCATTGAACTGAACTTCTGAATCAATACAGCTACCGGTAAGTCCATCTAAAGAGGATGAACTTCCTATTACGAATTCAAAATCTGCTATTGGTGCAGGTTTTACTGTTACATCAATTTGAACTGTATCCGTGCATCCATATTCATTATTTGCTATCAGTGTAACGGTGTGGGTTCCGGCTTCAATAAAAGTATGTGTTGGATTTTCCTCTGTCGAAACAATTTCCCCTCCAATTTCCCATTCCCATAATGGAGTTAGACCAAAATATTCAGACGTGTTATCGAATAGAACCGGTTCTCCTGGGCAAATTGTGCTAAATTCGAAATTCGCATCAATTACCGCGTTGCTGTTTAATAGATGATTATATCGCAAACAATTATCTCCAAGGAAATAAATTACTGAGTAATTGCCTAATCCATGAAGCGAAGCGTCTAATGCTGCATCTGTTTCTCCAAGAAGTGCAATTCCTTCTTTATACCATTGCCATTCTCCTCCAATAGTATCGATATTTGCTTCTAATATTAAATCTTCACTGCACCACGAACCAGATTCAGTTATATCCGAAAAATTTTCGCTATTCATTACTATTATATTATCTATGCCATAATTTTTTTGGCCTAAAACAATTGGCGTACATGCGCCTCCAATAGCAATCACATTAATGTCGACCGTTGGTGTGAATACAATGTTAAACTCTTTCCAACTTGATGGCGGAACATCAGTCATATCAACGTCAATGGTTGCAACAACTACCCAATCACCAATACCCAATGGACAAAGAAAACTTACCCAAGGCAAATCCTCAATAGTTGGGCTTCCATAAATCACGAGTTCCAAAAATGGAGGGAATACGGCATTAGTTCTATTTAAATCTAATCGGAGCGTATATTCTACCCCAGCTAATAATGGAGAATATAATTCACTACCAATGTATTCACTATATCCAGGAGGGATTTCAACAAAACCAGCGTGACCTAAACCGTCCGAAGCTCCTATTCCCCATGAATAATCACAGGAATGTAAATAGTCACTTGTAGCATCTGATGCTTGAATCCAGTCTGTAGCACATTCCATTTGAGATGCTGTGGCAGGACAGCAATCCATGTCTTCAAAGGAATGGTTTGGAATTAAGCTTTCAATAACTCCAGGTATACCTTCACAATCACATTCATCATCATTCAAATCTATGAAACCATCAGCGTCATCATCAATACCATTGTTACATATTTCTTGTGAAAACGAAAAATTTAAGGTGATTCCTAGTAAAAAAGCAGTTAAAATTAGTTTCATTCGACTTATTTATTCTTACTACGCGGGGAAATTAATTTTGTTGTCTGACAAAGTTTTATTTAGATGTAATTCAATATTTCTCAACTTTATTTAAGGTGGAGGTTTAAATTACC
Source organism: Crocinitomix sp. (assembly GCA_047623705.1). Taxonomy (GTDB): domain Bacteria; phylum Bacteroidota; class Bacteroidia; order Flavobacteriales_D; family Crocinitomicaceae; genus Crocinitomix. Next base: position 21,970 of record JBLHOW010000043.1, on the reverse strand, counting down.
TTAAACCAACTCCTTAAACTTCCCTTTACTTTTTCTAATCTTACAAGAAACTACTTTATATTCAGGGCAAAGTGCTTCGGTATCATGTTCGTCTGATGTAATGATATTTAGCATCACTTCTGGAAAGTGGAACGTAGAACTTAAAATCCCTGGTTTCATTTCTTCAGTGATATCAGCCTCAATATCTACCTTACCGCGCGGTGATTCCACACAAACCATATCACCTTGTGAGATTCCATTTGCTGCAGCATCATCTGGGTGAATTAACAATACATCTTTGGTCAATATTTCAACGTTTCCTGTTCTTCGCGTCATTGCACCACAATTATAATGCTCTAATTCACGATTAGTCGTAATAATATAAGGGAAATCGGCACTATGTTTTGCCGTTTCACGTGATTCAACATATGGGAAGAAAGAGAAAGCTCCTCTACCACGTTTAAATGATTCTGTATGTAATAATTGCGTATCCGTTCCATCAGCAGCAACTGGCCATTGTTTTCCGTTATCGCCTAATTCATCCCAAACAACACCTCTAAAGAAAGGCACAATTTGCGAAATCTCCTCGAGCATACCAGCCGCAGTATAATCTGCTTGCTTGTAACCCATACGGTTCATAACGTCAATAATGATTTGTCCATCTGGTTTTGTTCCTTCAATTGGTTCAACTACTTTTTGAACACGTTGAATTCTTCTTTCGCCATTTGTAAACGTTCCTTCTTTTTCTAAGAAAGAAGCGCCCGGTAAAATAACTGTCGCATGTTTGGCAGTTTCAGTCATGAATAGTTCTTGAACAATCAAAAGGTCCAAACTATCCATTGCTTTTATAACTTTATTGGTATTAGGATCGGTTTGCACAACATCTTCACCAATAATCCACAATGCTTTTAGATCACCAGCAATAGCTGCATCAAACATTTCTGGAATTTTTAATCCAACGTGAGATGGCACTTTGTCTGATCCGTAGAATAGTTTATATTTTTCATGCATTGCAGGATCTGTAACGTCCATATAACCTGCTCCTTGATGTGGCTGTGCTCCCATATCGGCAGCACCTTGTACATTATTTTGACCTCTTAAAGGATTCATTCCTGCTCCTGGTTTTCCAATATTTCCAGTAATCATTGCTAAATCAGCAATTAATTGAACTGTAAATGTTCCTTGATAATGCTCTGTAACACCTAAACCATGGAATTCCATAGCTGCGTTTGAAGCAGCATAGGCTAAACTTGCTTCTCTCACCAAGTTTTTATCAACTCCAGTGATGCCAGCCATTTCGTCCATGTCAATTTTCAAAATTTCATCACGCATCTCCTCATATCCTTCACATCTGCTTTCAATAAAGGCTTTATCTTCTACACCTTCAGTGATGATGTAATACAACATCATGTTTAACAAAGCTACGTTTGTACCTGGCTTTAATTGTAAATGATAAGTTGCATATTTTGCCAATTCAATTCTTCTAGGGTCAACAATAATGCTGGTGACACCTTTCATCATTTTTTGCTTAATTTTTGCTCCAGTCACAGGATGAGCTGCTGTAGGGTTTGCACCAATTACAAAGATACAATCTGTATGCTCTAAATCTTGAATTGAATTAGTAGCTGCACCTGTACCAAAGGCACGTTGCATTCCTAATGCAGTAGGAGAGTGGCATACTCTTGCACAACAATCAATATTATTCGTGCCAACAATAGCACGCATCAATTTTTGCATTAAGTAATTCTCTTCATTCGGTGTTCTTGCAGATGAGATTCCTGCAATGGCATCTGGTCCGCTATCGCGAATAATGCGTTTGAATTCATCTGTAATATAATCGTATGCTTCGTCCCAAGATACTTCTTCGAATTCACCATTACTTCTTTTTATCATTGGAGAACGTAAACGTTCAGCATGGTTGTAAAACTTAAAGGCATAACGTCCTTTTAAGCAGGTATGTCCGCCATTGGCTTGCGCATCAAACGGCGCCTGAATAGATAAGATTTCTCCATTTCTCGTTGAAACATCCAAATTACAACCAACACCACAATAAGTACAAACTGTTCGTGTAACCTCTGCAGTTTTGACAGATTTAGATTGAAACACATCCGAAATAGCACTTGTAGGGCAAGCCTGTGCACATGCACCACAGCTTACGCAATCAGAATCCATGAATGTTTCATTCGCTCCTTTTACTATATGACTGTCGAATCCTCTACCAGCCATGCTCAACACAAATTCTCCTTGTACTTCATCACAGGCGCGCACACATCTGTAACAGTTAATACATTTTGAAAAATCTGAGGTCATGTAGGGATGAGAATAATCTTTTGTTTTATCCAAATGATTATCACCTGCATCATAACGCACTTCTCTAATACCAACTTGGGCAGCAACATCTTGCAATTCACAATTTCCATTCACCTCACAAGTCAAACAATCTAACGGGTGATCTGTTAAGACCAATTCGATAATGTTTTTACGCAAACGCTGAACATTGTCTGACTCAGGATATATATATTGTCCTTCACCAATAGGCGTGTGGCAAGAGGCCATTGCTTTGCTTTTACCATCTTCTTCAAAAGCTACGTCTACACTGCACACACGACAAGAGCCAAAGGCTTCAAGATTTGGTGCGTCGCATAAGGTTGGAACTTTTTCGGAATGATGCCGCTTTAAAAAGTTTAAGATAGATTCTCCATCTTCAATTTCGAAAGGGCTGTTATTGATATAGGCTATTTTCATGTGTGCGTTGTATTGAGAATAGGTTTAATTCAGTTTGAATAATAATTTAATTGGCTTTGAAATAAGTTTTCAATTCAGCATCAAAGTACATTAATGCATTTTGCACTGGTAATGGAATTCCACCACCATGCGCGCATAATGAGCCAACTTGTAAAGTATGCAATAAGTCTGTTAAAAGTTCACGATCAATTTTTGATTCACCATTTGCAGCACTTTTAAACATTTCATGTCCGCGCTTTGTTCCAAGGCGGCAAGGGAAACATTTACCACAACTTTCGAATGCCGCAAAATCAAATAAATGTTCGATAAATTTCACCATTGGAAAGGTTTCTGGAACACAGACAACCGAGGCGTGTCCTAAAAGAAAGCCTTCATTTGCAAATGATTCAAAATCTACCGATAAGTTGTCTATTTTGCTTGAAGGTACAAGTCCTCCTAGTGGTCCACCAATTTGCATGGCTTTTACCGGTTCCTTAAATCCACCACCTAATTCACTTACAACTGTTGAAAGTGGTGTCCCCATTTCAACTTCATAAATACCTGGTTTATTAAAAAAGCTATCCAAACAAACGAGTTTCGTTCCGCTTGACTTGGCTGTACCAATGTTTTTATAATGTTCGCCTCCATGTTTCAATATATAATGGATAGCAGCTAAAGTTTCTACGTTGTTTACAACTGTTGGTTTATTGAATAAACCTTGTTGCGTAGGGTAGGGAGGTCGCGTTCTCACTTCTGGACGTTGTCCTTCAATTGAATTGATTAAAGCAGTTTCCTCACCACAGATATAAGCACCTTGTGCACGAATAATTTTAAAGTTAAAGTTGAATCCAGAACCTAAGATGTTTTCACCTAAAAGGTCATTTGCTTTTAATTGGTTAATGGCTTCTTGAATAATATCGCTTGAATCTGGATACTCTGCGCGGATGTAAAGAATACCGTAATCTGCTCCAGTAACAAATCCAGCTACCATCATTCCAAATAATACAGAATGCGGTTGTTTTTCCATTAAATAACGATCCGAATAAGCTCCGGGATCGCCTTCGTCAGCATTACAAATAATAAATTTCTGATCTGATTCTACTCCTCTGCAAGATTCTAATTTGAAGCCCATTGGAAAACCAGCGCCACCTCTTCCTCTAATATTTGATGTTTTAATTTCTTCTAATGCTTTGGTCGGGTCTTCTTTTAATACAGTTTTAAGCAGATCATAGTAAGCATCAAAACCAACAAATGGTGCTGTTAATACAGGGGTACCACTTGCAACAGCTGAGTAATCGTCTCCAGAAATGCCATTTTCTTTTACAATTTCGGCAATATCTTCGTCCGTTTTAGCAGAATAGTTCTTTCCATCAATGTGAAAAGCTCCATTTTCGTGACAACGTCCTAAACAAGTCATATGACCAATTTCATCTGCCGCAAAATGTTTCTCAAGTGATGTTGAAACCGCATCTTGTTTGCCACTGCATAAACAAGCCGTACCATTACATACATACGCTTTCTTGTTTTTGTTTTCAGGCTTCATGAAGTCGTAAAAGGTAACCGCACCATAAGTGGTTGCTTTACCAATCAAAAATTCTTCAGCTATACGATCTAAATCTTTTGCTGAAGGCGTTCCTGTTTGGCTTGATGCAATTCCTAATTCTTCAAATAAGTTGGTTTCAAGTCCTTTTCTTCCGGACAATTCACTTAAGTTTTTTGACATATATAGAGTTCTTTGCTCTAAATTTAAGAAAAAAGATTTTGAATCTACGTTATTTCAAGTTCAATTATTAAGGTTGAAATGTTAGAAGATCTTATCGGTTTTTCAACGAATTGTTAAATTGCGCAACATATTACTAATTTTAACAATATGAATCGAACTGAAATTGATGCACTGATTAAGAAAAATATTGGTCAAATAACATTGATAGGAGGATTGTTGGGCCTGATACCATTGCTTTTGATGTTTATGTCATTATTGTCAAGTGAGTTACTTTGGAATGTGTTTGAGTGGCTATCTATTGCTAAACCTCATGTTGATTTTGAGTTTTATACACTCGGATATTTGGGTAACTTCTATGCTTTATCTAATCTAGGATACCTCTATTTGCCAATTATTTTTTACGGGGTAATGCTTGCGGGATATTTTTCTCTAAAAAATGGATCTACCATAGCTTATCGATTAATCCGTTTTTCATTTTCAGTGATTTTCATTTCACATTTGATTGGCATATTATGGATGATCCTAGGAGTTTTTGGAGAAGATTACTATTATGGCTTTGGTCTTCATTGGGTTCTTGGTTTAGTCTTTAAAATAGCATGGGCTTATATTGCTTTCACATTATTACGATCTGATATTAAGCCGGTAGATGAGTTTGGTTCGGTTTCTTCAGAAAGTAAAAATGACTTAGTTGAAGCTACAAAAGGTCAACGTTTCGTACATCATTTAATTGATTCGATTGTCTTTATGGGGGTTTGCACCAGTATCCTTGTGTTTTACGGTGACTCTTTCATTGGTGAATTAGATTATAAGGTGGGGTCAACTATCACGTATTTGATAATAGGAATAATTGCTCGATTAATGTATTATCCAATATTTGAAACATTGTTTGGTGCCACGCCAGGTAAATTTTTAACAGGATCAAAGGTTGTTAAAGAGGATGGAAGCAAGATTACTTTTGATCAAAGTTGGATCAGAACCTTTAGTCGAATTGTGCCATTTGAGCCTTTTTCTTTTTTAGGAAAAGACAAGGGATGGCATGATGCCTGGTCAAAAACTAAAGTTGTAATAACAGAAGAAAGACAAGACTTTGGAAGTGATGATGTGATTGACGATTTTTAAATTATTGCAAGCTAAGGCGCGTGATCGGAAATTAGTGGATTGAATAATTCGAAAATCACTTATACTATTAATGCATGGATGGACAGGGAGTAAAAGTGAAGATTGTGCGTCATATTGGCGCAATTACATTGGTGGCGGGTATATTGGGCTTATTGCCGAATTTAATCGCATTCATTCCAATCGAATCTTCGATACTTTCAGAATTTATCTCCCCAATGGTATATGCGTTTAATCCAACACTTTATTTTAATTTCCCATTCTCTTTAATGTTGACTGGTTGGAATGATTTAACCGGGATGAGTTATAATTATTTAAGCATAATTTTCTTTGCTTTGACTATCTATGCTTATTACATTTATCAGAATAGTAAAGGACGAAAAGCAAAAATGATTCATTTTTGCTTTTCTGTAATTTTAATTGGGCAATTAATTAGTCTTGCGGTATTTCTGATTACCATTATTACCGAACCGAGTATTTTGACGCACCTGAATCTCATTTTATTGTTGGGAGTACTAATGACAGCTCTTTGGGCATATATTTCTTTTTGTATTGTTATGCACTTTCTTCGATATGAAGTGATTGTTGATAGAAAATCTTCACATGATTTATTGGATGATTATGATAATTCCATTGGTGAAAAGGCGTCAACAAAGAACTTAACTCCAAAAAATGACCGTTTAATTCATCACATTGTTGATTTACTGTTAGTGATTACAGTTTGTTCAAGTGAAGTGTGGCATTTGGGAGGTCTTTTCTTTTGGGAATTGGAATATGCTGTGGGAATGAGCATTGCATTTTTGCTTTCTATGTTGATCGCGCGATTCATTTATTATCCTTTTTTTGAAACTGTGTTTGGAACCACACCTGGTAAAATATTAACTGGCTCAATTGTGCGAAAGGAAGACGGGAGTAGACTTAAGTTGATGAATGCCGTAAATCGAACATTCATTCGAATGGTTCCTTTTGAGCCTCTTTCGTTTTTGGGAAATAGTGCTGGTTGGCACGACAAATGGACAAACACGAAAGTGGTTAAAGGTCAATTTAAAGCGAAAGAAAACTTAGATGGAATTGATGATGTTATTGACGATTTTTAATTCATTTAGCACTAATAATTTGCCATTTTTACCATTAAAAATTCAAAGTACTTACGAACTTGAGAATTACTGCAGGTGTGGTTATTAATAATCATGGCGTAAGCCAATTTTTTACCCGTTTTTGTGTCCACATAACCTGCATAAGACTTACATCTTGTCATGCTTCCGCTTTTACCGTATACACGACCAGCGGCTGCAGTGCCTTTGCACATTCCACTCATGGTTCCACGTTTGCCAGCCAATGCTAAACTTTCTCGGAATTTACTGGCTGATTTTGATTTGTGCATATAAGTCAATAATTTGGTTAAGAACTTGGCTGAAACTGCATTTGAGCGAGACAAACCACTGCCGTCGGTCATAAAAAGTCCGCCGCCAATTTTTGATTTCCAATAGTTCATACAAAACAAGGCGCCGTTATGCGTGCTTCCGTAACCCGATTTCTTGTAGGATATTTCGCATAAAATATGCTCTGCAAATAGGTTTACACTTCTTTGGTTGACATTATTCATAATAGAAGCAACAGTAGGAGAGGAGTGCGTATGTATCGTTTTTAGTTCCGGCTTTTTAAAAGGTGTTTCTTTGCTTAATTCGCGAAATGTTGTTGGCGCATATTTTGTTGGGACCCCAGATTCAGCCAAGGCCTGATTAAACTCAATGGCGGTGATATATTCAGGATCTGGAATACTAGCTTTAACAATAAAACTTTCACGCCCTTTTGGAATTGAACCTTGCACAAACCAATCTAAGGAATAAGGAGCACCATAAACGTAGGCGTTATCCTTTTTAGAATTTGCAGCTTTAACTGAATTTGAAATTGTCAACCCTGGTACAAATGGCTCGGTGCAAATAATTTTAGTAGAATCGCCAGCATTTGCGCCAGTTTCAAATTCTATACGGCACATATTATCGAAAATGGTTAATCCAGAAGGTCCAGCGCCATAGTAATTTCCTAAATCTCCCCAAACCCAGCCAGATGGCACACCATTATAGCTGTATTTAGAAGCGTCTGCAATTACCCTACCGTTAATTCCTATTATGCCAAAACTTTTAATTGAATCTGCCCATTCATATAAAAAATCGCGTGCATGGCCAGCTTTATTATAGTATTTAGAACCTAAGGTTGGATCGCCACCACCAATAATATATAAGTCGCCATTCAATACGCCAGAAATAGTATCAATTTCACCCGAATACATGAGTTTGGTTTTATAGCGGTAGCCACGACCCAAATATTGCGTGGCAGTCGCCGTTGTTACCAACTTCATAGTTGAGGCACTAGGAATACTCATTTGCCCATTATAATCTGCGACGATAGTTCCTGTTGACATGTCTTTCACGTAAAAACTAAAAGCCGCCGATTGCAAAGCGTCCTTTTGCATCATTATATCGGCATAATTTTGCACAGGGTTATTGGGTTTAACCGGTTCTGTACTTGCCTGTGCAAAGGAAAAACTGCATCCTATTATTGAAATGATGAAAACTAATAATTTTTGCATTTGATATTGTTCTGTTTTGATTCCGCTATATTTGCGATTCTAAATTAATTACTTTGTGCGGTATAATTGGTATCTGGGCTAAAAATAATCAAGGAAAAGAGCAAATTGCTCAACTTCCGCTTGCCCTGTCAAGTCTCAAACACCGTGGTCCTGACAGTCAAGGATACAAATTGTATTCCAAATGTGGTTTAGGCCATGCCCGGCTTTCAATAATTGATACAGATGAACGTTCCAATCAGCCTTTCATTTCTGATGACAGAAGATATACACTTGTCTTTAATGGTGAAATATATAATTATCTGGCATTAAAGAAAGGCTTGGAAAAAGAAGGGGTAGTTTTTAAAACAACATCAGACACAGAGGTTTTACTGCAATTATTAATTCAAAAAGGGAAGGACGCCTTACAAGAATTGAATGGGTTTTTCGCATTTGCCTTTTATGATTCTGTAGCTGAAGAGTTAATGATAGCTCGGGATCGAATAGGGATTAAACCATTGTACATCTATGAAAACGAGGCAGTTTTTGCTCTATCGTCAGAAGTATCGGCGTTTCAACAACTGAATCTTAATTTGGAAATTGATAAAGAAGCCTTGAACGACTATTTTGGGTTGACCTATTTTACCGAAAAGAGAACCGTATATACCGGCATGCGAAAGTTGTTACCTGGTCAATATTTAATGTTGAAAGGACTGGAAGTAAATGAAGGGAAGTACAGTGAGGAAAGCACTCAGAAAACAGCTTTAAATTATGAAAATGCAATAATAGAATTAAGAAAATTATTAACGAAAAGCGTTGCTGATAGAATGGTGTCTGACGTGCCTTTAGGATCGTTTTTAAGTGGTGGTTTAGATTCTTCAATAATTGCTGCATTAGCGGTGAAAAGCAATCCAAAATTGAAGACCTTTTCAATTGGTTTTGATCATCCATATTTTGATGAAAGTAATTATGCAGTTGAAGTTTCTAAATATATTGGAAGTGATCATGTTAATATTGTTTTAAATGAGTCAGATTTTAAATCCAATTTCAATTCGTTTTTAGATACAATTGATGAACCTTTTGCAGACTCATCTGCCTTTGCAGTTTATTTACTTTCTAAGCGTGTTAAAGCAGATGTTACTGTTGCTTTAAGTGGTGATGGAGCAGATGAACTTTTTGGAGGTTATCGCAAACATTTTGCGGATTATAAAATTCGAAAAATGAGCAGTGCAAAAAAGGGAATGGTACAATTGGCAGCTGCTAGTTTAAAACCATTTCGTGCAAGTAGATCAGATCGTTTTGGCGAATTAAATAGAAAAGTTCAAAAGCTAAAAAGTGGTTTATCAATGGATCATAAAGACCGCTATTTTAAATGGTGTCAATTTATTGATCCTGAAGAGCGAAAACAATTGCTTGTTGCTGATTTTGAAAACCTAGCAAACCCATTTAATGAATTGGATTGGGAGGTTCTGAATGCGGTTTTATTAGCAGATCAGCAACTTGTGCTACCCAACGATATGCTAAAAAAGGTAGATTTGATGAGTATGGCGCACGGTTTAGAGGTTCGTACTCCGTTTTTAGATATTAACGTCGTTGATTTTGCGAACAGTTTGCCTGTTGCATTCAAGATTAATGGAAATGGTGGAAAACAAATTTTAAAGGCTGCATTTGCAGACTTGCTGCCAGTTTCTGTTTTGAATCGTTCCAAAAAAGGGTTTGAAATACCGATTAAAGAATGGTTGAATGACGAGATTGAAAACATTTTAAATGGCCCCTTTTTCACTGCAGAATTCATAAAAAACCAAGGTCTCTTTAAGCATGTATATATAATGAAATTGAAGGAAGAATGGAGCAAGCCAAATTTTGGGGATAAAATTTATATGGTTTGGTCGCTAATAGTTTTTCAGTATTGGTGGGTTCGGAATAGCGCAACTGCTTAAAAAATCACTAGTTTTGCCGCACCTAGCGAGACTATGAAATATGTTGGTTAAAATTGGATAGATTCTTAAATGATTAAAGTTTTACGGATAATAAACCGCTTCAATTTGGGCGGGCCCACATATAACGCAACTTTCTTATCTGCTTTTATAGGGGAAGATTTTGAGACAAAATTATGTGGTGGTCAGCATGAAAAACATGAAGGGGACTCTATGTTTATTCCATTACAATATGGTTTAGAACCTGTGATTATAGATGTGTTAGAGCGCAATATCAATTTTTCTAACGACCGTAAAGCCTTAAAAAAAATCCGTAAACTTATTCGCGAATATAAACCAGACATAGTCCATACACATGCGTCAAAATCTGGCGCTTTAGGACGGTATGCAGCCTATAAAGAGAAAGTCCCAGTGGTTGTGCATACGTTTCATGGACATGTTTTTCATTCTTATTTTGGTCCTTTAAAAACAGGGATTTATAAAATCGTTGAGCGATACTTGGCTAAAAAGTCGGATGCTATAATTGCAATTTCGCCCATTCAAAAGGGAGAATTAGTGAATAAATATAAAATTGCGGATGAGAAAAAGGTTCGTGTCATTCCACTTGGGTTTGATTTGGATCGTTTTCAAGCGGATCGGGCCAATAAACGGATTGCTTTTCGTAACGAGTATGAAGTGGCTTTGACTGATATTGCAATCGGGATTGTTGGACGTCTGGCACCCATTAAAAATCACGTTGGTTTTATTCAGTCAATTGATCAAATGGCACAGGTAACCACAAAAAGAGTAGTTGTTTTTGTAGTGGGAGACGGGGAGTTACGGAAAGAAATTGAGGAGCAAGCCAATGCTGTGGCGCAAAAGAATGAAAACCTTCGTTTTGTTTTTACGTCTTGGGTTAAGGATGTTGATCGAATTTTACCGGGATTTGACATTGTTGCCTTAAGTTCTTTAAATGAAGGAACGCCCGTTAGTTTAATTGAAGCGCAGGCCGCAGGAGTGCCAGTTATTTCAACCAATGTAGGTGGTGTAAAGGACATTTTATTAGACAATGTTACAGGATTGGTAGTTGAAGAGTTTGAAGTTGAATCCTATACAAAAGGATTGCTTGATTTAGTAGAAAATGAAGAAAAACGTGAAAAAATGTCACAAAATGGTTGGAATCACGTAAGAGATAAGTTCCACTATAAGCGTCTTTGTAAAGACGTTAAAGAACTGTATGTGGAATTATTGAAAAAAAAGACAAAAAATGATGCGTGATAGGCGAATGAAATTGTGCGTTTTACTAGTGATGGCGGTTGTTTTACAAAGCTGTGGTATTAATAGTAATTTAATGCTCAAAACTGATAAGGAATACGTTTTTGCAGATATTGATAGCATGAATTCTTCCAAAGAAGAGTATCGATTAGATGTAAATGATATTTTGCAGTTTCGCTTTTTCACGAATAATGGGCAAAGAATTTTAGATATTTCTGCATCTTCTGAACCGGGGCAGCAAAATCAGCTTTTTAATCCAAATAACTCATTGAATTATGTGATTCAAAAGGATTCCATGGTAAATGTTCCTGCTTTAGGCGAAATTAATGTTGTAGGAATGTCGATTCGAGAGGCAGAAATGTATTTAGAAAATTCTTATTCGGATTTATATATCAATCCATTTGTTCAAATATCAGTAACCAATAGAAGGGTGATTGTTTTTCCAGGCAATGGTGGAGATGCTAGCGTTTTATATTTGGCAAATAATAATACAACACTTTTAGAAGCAATTGCTTTGGCTGGAGGAATAACAGAACGAGGTAGAGCATCAAGGATAAAACTCATTCGAAAAGACGAAAAAGGAAAGCGGCAAGTTTATATGATTGACCTTTCAGTAATTGAAGGATTGGATTATACAGACATACTAGTACAGGCCAACGATTATATTTATGTAGAGCCAGTACCAGAGATTGGGCGAGAGCTACTTAAAGAAGTTACCCCGATTGTTTCATTGATTTCCAGTGCAGCAATTGTAATCTCAGTTATATCTAAACTTTAAATAGCTTTTGAGCGAAAAAGAATCACATAGCAATCGGTTTACGATTAATAAGGAGTTCGACCCAGATATTTTATGGGTGGTTATAAAGAAGCATTGGCTGGTTTTTCCAATTTTATTGCTAATTGCCTTATCAGTTGGGTATCTTTATTTGCGTTATACCAAACCTGTTTATTCATCAAACGCCATAGTGCAAAGAAGTTCGCAAGATGAAGGAAAGCGTATATTGGATATTGAAAGTTTTGAGAGTGAAGGAAGTTTGTCAGAGGATGTAGAGCTTTTAAAATCAACATTTTTATTAGAGAAAGCGCTCAAAAATTTAAATTTAAATATTTCTTATTATTCAGAAGGTGAAATTTTGACGGAAGAGAAATACCTCTTGTCGTCCTACCACATCACTTTACTTGAATTAAAAGATTCTTCATTAATTGGTCGGCCAATTTCTGTTACGGAAGTAGAAGGTGGATACGAATTATCTTTTAAAGGTAATGACGGACAAAAAACTTTTGCCGTGCAACCGAATGCGCCAATAAACAATGAATATTTCGACTTAATCTTTAAAATCAATAAAAAAGAACAGTTCGATAAAAGCATGGAAGATAATTCCCTTTATTTTGTGATGAACAATTATGCCTCGTTAACTAAAAGGCTTCATCCAGATTTGAAGGTTTATATTTTAAATGCTGAAGCTAAAACCATTCAAATATCATTTGAAAGTAATAATTCAAGATTGGCAACAGATGTTGTTTCGTCGGTTATAACAACATTTTTCCAGTACGACTTAGATAAAAAGAGCCAAAGTTCTGCCAATATTTTGAATTTTATAAATAGTCAATTGGATACGGCCTTTATACAGTTGAAAGAATCAGAAGTGCGCATTCAATCATTTAAAGACAGTAATCGCGTAAGTGATCCAGCAATGTTTACGCAACGTATTTTACAACGAACAGGGGAATTACAGAGTCAACTCTTAACAATTGACCTGGATTATGAGTTGATATCAGAGGTTGAACGGAATGTTGATAATAGCGAGCGCATAGAGATTTATAAAATCATTCCAGCTATTTCTGGAACCAATTACGAGGGTATACTAACATCAGAACTTACCGCCTTGCACGATTTATTAGTGTCTCGCGAGGATGTTTCCTATAACGTAACGGGGAATAATGATATTGTTAAGAAATTGAATCGAAAAATTGAAACAAAGTCTGAAAACATAAACCGAACTATATCCTCTATAAAAGAGCAGCTTCGTTTTAAAAAGAGCAGTATCCAAGATCGAATATATGGACTTGAATCACAATTGTATGGTGTGCCACAAAAGGAAATGGAGCTTTCACGTTTAAATAGAATGTTTAATTTGAATGAGAAGTATTACTCCTTACTAATTGAGAAGAAAACGCAATATTCAATTTCCAAAGCAGGTTATACGACTGATAATATGGTTCTGCAAGCACCATCATCTGCCGGGTTAGTGTCGCCAAATAGAAAGTTGATTTATACAGGCCTTGTCATAATGAGTATCTTGCTAGGCTTCATTTATTTACTCGTTCGTTATTTACGATTTAATGACATTCAAAGTCCAGAAGAATTAAAGAAAATATTACCGCCAAAAGCAGGTTTCTTAGGAATTGTACCGAAAGTGAATATTGATAATAAAAACTCAACCTTAATTGTGCACAAGCAACCAAAATCCGCGTTAGCAGAAAGTTGCAGGCACATACGTTCGAACATGCAATTTATATTGGATGAAGGACAATCAAGTGTTATTGCAGTTTCTTCGTCAGTTTCCGGCGAGGGAAAAACATTTGTTGCTTTAAACCTAGCTGGGATTTTTGCATTATCTGGTAAAAAGGTATTGGTAATTGATTTAGACTTGAGAAAACCAAAGGTTCACAACGGTTTTGGAGTTGATAATAAGAACGGAATGAGTTCTGTATTTGCAAATAAAATTAATTGGAAGGATTGCGTTAGAGATAGCGAAATAGAGGGCTTGTCATTTATTACAGCCGGACCAATACCACCTAATCCCTCTGAGTTGATTATACGTGGAAACTTAGATAACCTTTTAGAAGAGTTTAAGAGTGAATATGATTTGATATTAATTGACAATCCTCCAGTTGGAGTAGTTTCAGATGGTGTATTGATTATGAATAAAGCCGATTGTCCAATCTATGTTTTTCGTTCCAATTATTCTAAAAGAATTTTTACGGAGCGTGTTGGAGAACTATTAGACTCTAATAAGGTTTCCAAGCTCTTTGTTTTATTGAACGGGGTTGATTTAAAGCGTAATGGCTATGGTTATGGATATGGCTACGGCGAATATTATGATGAAATTGAAGGCGGAGAGAAGAAAGGGATTTTGAAAAGGTTTAAAAAGAAATGACAATAGAAACATTTAACATTGAAGGATTGTTGCTACTCAGTCCAAACGTATTTGCAGATGATAGAGGTTATTTTTTTGAATCCTTTAATCAAACGGGATTTGAAGAAGCAGTTGGTCATTCAGTCAATTTTTGTCAGGACAATGAATCTTACTCACATAAAAATGTTCTACGAGGTTTACATTTTCAAAAACCACCATTTGCTCAAGGTAAATTAGTTCGTGTAACTCGTGGCGCTGTATTGGATGTGACTGTTGACTTGCGCAAAGATTCAGCTACTTATGGGCAGCATGTTAAAGTTCTTTTGTCAGCAGAAAATAAAAATCAATTTTGGGTGCCAGCTGGATTCGCACATGGTTTTATTACCATGACTGATGACACTATTTTCAATTATAAATGCACCAATTATTACAATAAAGAAAGCGAAGGCGGATTGAATTGGAATGATCCTATATTAAACATTGATTGGGAGAACGAGACATTACCTTTATTATCGGAAAAAGATGCGGTAGACATTGATTTCAATCAGTTTAAAACTCCTTTTTAGAAGCTATAATTTGGAAACAATTGACTCCATATTGCATATTCTAGGTTTTTTTGGTGGCGCCTTTTTTTTATCATTGGTGATCAATACATTTTTTCTACGATTTTCTAGAACTTTAGGCATTCGGAATAAAAATCAACTCGAAATTAGATGGAGTAATATCTCTAAACCATCACTTGGCGGAATAAGCTTTTACATTTCGTACTTGATGAGCTTTATGTTCTATGCTATTATTTTTGGTGAACAAGATGTGTTTCATAACGAGGCGTTATTGGGCTTTTTCTTTAGCATATTCCTTGCGTTTTTATTAGGGTTAGCAGATGACGCCTATGATACTAAGCCAATATTAAAACTTTTAGCACAGATTTTATGCGGTGTATTGCTTGTGCTTACTGGAAATGAAATTCAATTGTTTCCTTGGCCAGTATTGAATGCTTGTATGACAATCTTTTGGGTAGTTGCCATAATGAACTCCATAAATATGCTGGACAATATGGACGGTATTGCCACCATTGCGTCGATCTTCATTATTTTAACAATGTTAGGCATTTCTCTGCCTTTTTACTTTTTAAATAATGTTGACTTTTTCTTTCTAATCTCCATTTTAGGCTCATTGGTGAGCTTCCTCATCTTTAATTGGAATCCTTCTAAAATGTTTATGGGCGATACAGGCTCACAGTTTTTGGGAATGTTTTTGGCTTATTACTCCATTAAGTTATTATGGAATAATGGTATTGAGGAAAACGAATATTCAATTTTTTCTAATTTGACATTGGTATTAGTTACGTTTTGCATTCCAATTTTAGATACTACTTTTGTGACAATACGACGTGTTTGGCGTGGTCAATCTCCACTTGTAGGAGGAAAAGATCATACGACGCATACTTTGTTCTATAAAGGGTTGAACGATCGTCAGGTGGCCTATGTGTTTTTAATATTAGGTTTTGTTGTGTGCTTATTGGCTTTGAACATTGCCAAATTTATTCCTTACGATTCATTAGTCTTGGTCTTGTTCTGGATCTTTTTCGTATTCTTATTGATCATGGTTTTTAAGTTAATCCCTAAGGATAAGGGGCTTGATTAGTTCTTTAATGTTTTAATGGGTAATTATAGAATGATTTAATCTGTGAATCATTTGTATTCAAGATTAATAGTTTTTAGGCAAGACATTTTAGTTTATCGTACTTATTCTCGAATAGTTAGAATTTTGTTTTATTATCAATTTTTCTTTTTTTGCTAAACTGCTAAACTGCTAAACTCTGTCTAGTCATAAAAAGTTATATTGAAAGTACTTACTGTAATTTTAGCGCAGCATTTTCAATCTATTTTCTGATTTTCAATAAACACAATATTCGCAGCAAACATATGCACTCATGCCAAAATCGAAAGGCTAAAATGAAATTTTGAATTTTATCGTTTGCAACGAAAAACCCAAAATGCCTTGCGCTTTTGTTCTTCGTGCATGCCCTTAAGCTTAAATATAAAGTTTATGGAAAATCACAAGAAAAAATCACTCGAAAAATTAGTAGCCACGCTAAAATTACATCAAGAAATGCTTGGGAGCATTGATAGTTTGAGCACATATTTGAAAGCGAACAATACGGACAATTATTGTTTAATGGCAGAGATCCTTCAATCCATAGAAGCAATTGAGTGCGTGTTGGTTGAATTACGCAATGAAGCTGATAAAAGTGATTCTTGGGATTATTTAGACGACTATGCTTAATTTATTTAGGCATTTTCGGTCATTAGCGCAATGATTTTAATCTGAATGATTTTTCTGATGAAAAAATCGCATCAATATTGCCTAAGAATCCCTAACTTCATATGTTCAAATTAGCATACATAATTAATCAAATGGCAGCACATCCATCTCAAGAAGATTTTATTGAAATTTACGGGGCGAGAGTCCATAATTTAAAGAATATTGATCTTAAGATTCCACGTAATAAATTGGTGGTTTTCACAGGTTTAAGTGGTAGTGGTAAATCATCATTGGCCTTTGATACAATTTTTGCTGAGGGTCAACGCCGTTACTTAGAAACTTTTTCTGCGTATGCCCGACAATTTTTGGGTGGATTAGAACGCCCTGACGTTGATGAAATATTAGGATTAAGTCCGGTAATATCAATTGAGCAAAAAACGGTGAATCGGAGTCCGCGTTCTACAGTAGGAACCGTGACGGAGGTTTATGATTTTATGCGCCTTTTATTTGCGCGAGTTGGTGAAGCGTATTCTTATAATACGGGTGAGAAAATGGTGAAATACACCGATCATCAAATTATAGACTTGATTTTAGAGCGTTTTAATGATCAGAAAATTATTGTTTTGGCGCCAAAGGTAAAAGGGCGTAAAGGACATTATCGTGAATTATTTGAGCAAATTAATAAACTAGGTTTTCAAAAGGTTAGAGTTGACGGTGAAATAAAGGATATTACACCTGGCATGCGAGTCGATCGTTATAAAATTCATGATATTGAAATTGTAATTGATCGCATTGCAGTAACGTCAGCCCACAGAAATAGAGTGGTAGAAGCCGTGCAAACGGGATTGAAGTATGGGCAGGATGTGATTTTTGTGCAAAACTACGACACAGGCGAAACAACACAATTTAGTCGTTTTTTAATGTGTCCTACAACTGGAATTTCATATGCCGAACCGGAACCTAATTTGTTTTCATTTAATTCGCCTTATGGCGCTTGTAAAAAGTGTAATGGGTTAGGCATAGTCTCTGAAATAGATCTTAATAAAGTTATTCCAGATCCTAAAAAGTCAATTAAAGAAGGTGGTATTGAGCCTTTAGGTAAGTTAAAGAAGAACTGGATTTCCAATAAATTAGAAACAATATTAGAAGCTTTTGGGCATAAAGTTTCGGAACCAATAGCCAAAATTCCAGACGAGGTTATTAATAAAATATTATATGGCTTTGAACAAGTTGTTAAGATTGATGATGTCAATCAAAATTTCTCATTTGAGGGCATAGCGAATTTTTTAAGTCGCCATTATGAAGATGCGCCTACACCAGCTTCGCGACGGTGGTTAGAAAATTTCATGAATAAAATCACTTGCGATTCTTGCAAAGGTTCGCGCTTGAAGGAAGAAGCCGCTTACTTTAAAATTCACGAAAAAAATATCGGTGAATTGGCTAATTCTGATTTATCGGTATTGCAAGAGTGGTTTTTAGGACTGAAGCAGCATTTATCAGAAAAGCAAAAAATTATTGGCCGCGAAATTTTAAAGGAAATTGATAACCGTATTCGGTTTTTAATGGATGTTGGCTTGCATTATTTGACTTTAAACCGTTCTTCGTCTAGTTTGTCTGGCGGAGAGGCGCAACGGATTCGATTAGCCACGCAGATTGGATCAGAATTGGTAAACGTCCTTTATATTTTAGATGAGCCGAGTATAGGTCTACATCAGCGTGACAATGCGCGACTTATAAGTTCACTAAAGAGACTACGAGATGGTGGGAATTCAGTGATAGTGGTAGAGCATGATAAAGAAATGATGGAAGAGTCTGACTTTATTGTGGATATTGGCCCAAAAGCGGGAGTGCACGGCGGACGAATAGTTGTAGCTAGCACTTTAGAGGATATAAAAGCTGGAGAGAGTACTACAGCCGCATACCTTAAAGGCGAAATGCAAATTGAAATACCGAAGAAACGCCGAAAAGGAAACGGGAAATTTTTAGAGTTGCTTGGCGCTACAGGTCATAATTTAAAATCTGTAAATTTAAAAGTGCCCTTGGGTAAACTGGTCTGTATAACTGGCGTTTCGGGAAGTGGTAAATCATCATTGATTAACCAAACCTTATATCCAGTTCTTAACGCTCATATTTATCGAGGTGTTAAAAAACCATTACCTTATAAAACGATAAAAGGATTAGAACATTTAGATAAGGTTATTGATATTGATCAATCGCCAATTGGACGAACACCGCGTTCAAATCCAGCCACTTATACAGGGTTGTTTACTGAGGTGAGAACCTTATTTGCGAACATTAATGAGTCTAAAATTCGTGGATATAAACCTGGACGATTTAGTTTTAATGTAAAAGGAGGAAGGTGTGAAACATGTCGCGGTGGAGGATTACGTGTGATTGAAATGAATTTTTTACCTGACGTTTACGTTGAATGTGAAGAATGTCAAGGAAAACGCTACAATCGAGAAACATTGGAAGTGCGCTATAAAGGCAAAAATATTAATGATGTGCTGGAAATGACAATTGAAGATGCTGCAGGTTTCTTCGAAAATATTCCAAAAATTAAACGAAAATTAGACACACTTAATTCTGTTGGTTTAGGCTATATTCGTTTAGGGCAGCCTTCAACCACTATTTCTGGCGGTGAAGCACAGCGCGTGAAATTAGCAACAGAACTTTCTAAAAAGGGGACAGGCAAAACTATTTATATACTGGATGAACCTTCAACAGGTTTGCATTTTGACGATATTAAAATGTTGCTGAATGTATTGCAAAGACTGACAGATGATGGCAATACAGTTTTGGTGATAGAGCATAATCTAGATATTGTTAAAGTGGCAGATCATATTATCGATATTGGACCTGATGGTGGGAAAAATGGCGGCGAAATTGTTGGGCATGGAACGCCAGAACAATTTGTGAAAAAATTCAAAACAGAAACTTCGCATTATTTGGCAAAAGAATTGAAATAAAGTAGCTGCCTTTTTTTTTAATCGCAATATTTTATGGACGCTAAAGAGGTTGTTTTAAAAAAGTTGGGTGAGATTACGTTCCACGATATTCCTGTTGATAAAATCTCGTTTAAAACGGAACAATCAACAGATCTTTTTGTAGATTTTTTTCTGTATAACGAAGAAAAAAAGAATTATGATGAATTAACTTTAAAATTCATTGCGATCAGTGAAATGAAAATGGACGAATTAACCTTGAATTCTGAATCGGATCTTGAAATCTTTATTTGCGAATATAAATGGGATGTCTTATTCGAAGGAAAATTTTTTATGTTAACGGGTTTTGCTGCAGCACCATTTGAGATTAAAGTAATATGCCAAAAGGTTGATCTAATAACTACGCTTTTAGCCAAATGAAACAAAATTTTGACTTCTTTAAAACCACAATGCCTGATACTAGGAAAGCTAACTACTATTTTGGATGTTTAGATAGTTCTGTGTTTATAGATTTTAACGAATCTACCGAGAATAAAATTCAATTAATTCGAATTTCTTTTGACGGATACGGATGTTGCGAACTTAATAAAAGAGCTGTTTTTTTAAACCAAGAGGAGTCGCAACAATTTATTATAACGATAAAAAGTGATCCGTTAGATCAAGAGATGATGGCGGTACTGGTTAAAAAATCAATTCAAATCAATAAAGAATTTATTTGGATTGACGCACTTGAGGAATATGGCCTGATTGAGAAGGGATCATAAAAACTATCTTTGGCAAAGAGTAGTGCTTATTAACCTTAATTTAATATAGCTACTAAAATTAATTCCTAGCTTTGTACTTTAATTGATTAATGAAAATAAAAACAAGAGTCAATATTATTGGAGCTGGGAATGTAGCAACACATCTTAGCAAAGCTCTATTTACGGGCCGTGTAGAAATTGTTTCTGTCTACTCGCGCGATTTTATTAACGCGCGTGCATTATCCCATCAATTTGGAGCCAAAGCTGTTGATAATGTGTGTGATGTAGCTGATGATGTAGATTTAAATATTGTTACAATCAAAGATGACGCTATTGCGAGTGTTGCAAGTCAATTAAATAAAACAGTTCCTGTTGTTCATTCATCTGGTTCGGCGCCAATAGACGTTTTTCATGGTTTTAATCAGTTTGGAGTTTTGTATCCTTTGCAAACTTTTTCAAAACAACGGGCGTTAGACATTGCTGCAATCCCATTTTTAATTGAAGGAAACAGCATTGAGTTTACGGCATGGTTAATTAATTTTTGTGAAACTTATTTATCAGAAAATGCGCACCGCACAGATTCTAAAATGCGCTCAGAAATTCATCTTGCCGCAATATTTGCTTGCAATTTCACGACACAACTATTACAAGAGTCTGATTTATTGTTACAGCAATCAAACTTAGATTTGAGCGTGCTACATCCGTTGATTAAGGAAACAATGGAGAAAGTAATGGAGCTTGGTCCGAAAGAAGCCATGACAGGCCCAGCTAAACGAGGTGACATTGCAACTATAGAAAAACACATGAATCAATTGAATGACGCTGATCTTAAAGTTCTGTATAAGCTCTTGTCTGATCGAATTTCTTCTAATTTTTAATTAGGCGTTTTTTATAGATACCGTCAGTAGTTTGAACGGTTAACAAATAAGTTCCAGATTTCAGGTGACCCAAATCCAATTGCTGACTGTTCACTATGCCTTCTTGCATTAATTGCCCATCAATACTATAGATTGAATAAATTCCTTCATTTATCTCAGGCAAATTAATTATATCGTTGAAAGGGTTGGGGTAGACCGCTAAATTGATAGTTTCGACATAGCTAGGAATTGCATTTGTAATGTCATCAAATTCTACTAAGAAATCCCCTTCATCATCAACAAGGTCAGGATAAACCCATGTGGCGTTTACCTTAATCACCAAAATGTTATTCCCGCCAGTTGAAAAGTATTTGGTATCCGCCAAATAAACAGCCCCGCCATCTCGCGTTCTATGAATAGCTTGCCCTTTATCATCACCAGCCTCGCCATAAGTACGGGAAGCAAAATGTGTAAAAGACGTATTCATTTTTGCCATGAAAATCTCATATTTATCGTCAATTGAGGAGTAGCCATAGCTTTTAGTTTCAGCAATAAAGGCATAATCTTGATCATCACGAATGGCAATATCGTTTACAGCATCAATTTGTAAACTTTCATTTACGTAAACAGTGTCAACAACCTCAATACCTATGTCGCTCATGCGATACATCCACATGTTTTGATCCTCAGTAGGGTAATTGTAGCCTCTAGCGCC
>JBLHOW010000042.1:0-56368 GCA_047623705.1 Crocinitomix sp. | reverse complement strand
CGCTTAGGGTAATACTTTCACCTGCACATAATTCATCATCTGCTCCAGCATCTATAATAGGAAGTGGATTTACTGTTATTGTTATAGCATCAGTTCCAATACAACCGTTAGCATCTGTACCTGTTACCGTATAGGTTGCTGTTGCTACTGGTGTGAAAGCCACGCCATCAACTACACCACCATCCCAAGCATATGTTCCGCCAATTCCAGCGCCAGAACCTGTTAATGTCACACTTTCACCAGCACATAATTCATCATCTGCTCCAGCATCAATTATTGGTAATGGATTTACTATTATTGTTACGTCGTCTGTTCCAACGCATCCATTTGCATCCGTTCCAGTAACGGTATAAGTGGCTGTAGCGCCAGGAGTAAATGCTACGCCATCTGTAACACCACCATCCCAAGCATAAGTTCCTCCAACACCAGCACCAGAGCCTGTTAATGTAACGCTTTCGCCATCACATATAGCATCATCTGCTCCAGCATCTATAATAGGAAGTGGATTTACTGTTATCGTTACGGCGTCAGTCCCAACACATCCATTTACATCAGTCCCGGTTACAGTATAGGTTGCCGTAGCAGCAGGTGTGAATGCAATACCATCTATTACACCACCATCCCAAACATAAGTTCCACCTATACCAGCACCTGAGCCAGTTAGAATAATACTTTCACCAGCACATATAGCATCATCTGCACCAGCATCTATAATAGGAACAGCATTTACTGTTATTGTAAATTCAGCTGTATCATTAGGACATGGCAAATTTGAAGCGATATATATAAACGTATAATCTCCCGCCGCCAATCCATCAACGTCGAATACAGCAGTAATAGGATCAAACGCTCCACTGGCTGTTAATTCTTCCCATACTCCACCTAAATCGGCTCCAGAAAGTAACGTATTTAAATCTATTGATTCACCAATTGAATTACATAAAGTTGCAACTGCATCAAGTCCTGCTTCAGGCGGTGTTACCCAATCAATAATCAAGAGTTCAACATCAAAACAACCTAAACTGGTATCTCCAAGCATGACATATACAACATCACCTGGATACATAATATCTGAGGGCCAAATTCCAACTACTTGATCGATACTGTCAGGAATAAGTGAATAGAATTCAACTATTGGACTATCGACTCCACCAAGATCGTTCACAACTAAAGTTGTTAAATCAAATTCACCACATTGCGGACCTGGGTCGACAATTTCAATTATTGGAGACGGCATAATTTCCACCACAATTGACTTTTCAATTGTGGAAGACAAACATACAACATCAGGTGTACCTGTAACCGTATAGATAGTCGTAACTGCGGGTGAAGCATAAACGGTTGGGCCTGTTATAACATCTAAACCTCCTGTCGGCGTCCATTCCCAAGTATAATCATCTGCATTTGGTCCATCAACTGAAATTTCAATTGGAATTCCTGCACATGTTTCAACTGTGTCTATTACGGGATCGCATTCATCAATTATACCACCACCACCAACATAATCGAAATAGTATAAACTTGAAATTGCGGCATCAATTGACGCTTCATTCAAAACAACTGTAAATAAAAACGTTTCTGATTCTGCTGCTGGAAGACTTGTTACTTTATAACCCAATGAAATTGCTTGATCGGCAAATACAGTTGCACCTTCGGCAGAAGTTAAGCCGCCAAGTCCATTCCAAATATCCGAAGCGTCTCTATTGGCAAAACCACCGTGAGAAACTCGGAAATTTTCACCAATTGCTCCTAATCCAATATAAGAATCCCATGGAACAGAAGATGTTGCTGTAACCAAAGCTTTTTCGCAACCGGGATCAGGCTGTTCCACAATTGTATTCTGAGTTGTATAATCGAAACTTAGTGTCACATTATTATCTGGATCTAAGTTTCTATAATAATAGATATCGGTAAAATCAGTTAAGCCTGTATTTGTGAGTGTAACCTCTGTTGTATAATAAAGCTCTGTTGTAACCAAACGGTAAACAATATGAACATCAATATCACCAATTGTTCCGTCCCATACTAATGACATACAATCACCATCTAAATCATAACTTGAAATAGATCCTGCAATATCTTCTAAACTACCGGAGGCATTATTGTGATAATTGGTTCCTGAAATTTCAAGGCCAAAACCGTTCTCTGGAGATCCCGGCGTAAAAAAATCACCGTCGTAATCAGTCCATGCATCCAATTGTGGATTGGCAACAAAGCCGAAATAAACGGGTGAACCCACCCAGGCGTCTGAACGGTTGTGTGAAGTACCTAAAAGTGGCGCACCTTCGTGCCCCGCATCATTGATGCCTATTTCCACGTAATCGCCTATCATATACCCACTGGTACCGATTATTTGCGAATAGGAAATGACAGGCACTAGCGATAATATCGCTAGTAAAAGCTTGATAAATGGACTTTTCATTGTTATTAGTTAATTGGTTGCTACTAATAGGTTATCCTGCACGGATTTAGAAAAGTAATTATGGGAAACGTAGAATTTTTTTTATTTGATCATTAATTATGAGCGTTTAATTCTGGCTCAAAACATGATCAATATAGTATATCCGGCGGAAGCTTTTCAAGCTTAGGATAATACTCACACAGTTTACTGTGGCCTGACATTTCAAGCGTTTTTTTCTTTCGGGTAGATCCGAAATTTAGTGGTTGGTTAATCATTGGTAGGGGTATTAATTTGGTGCAAAATACGAAGAACGTTATTCATTTTTGTTATAAAAACATAACAAATAGACAGAGCGTGTTAAATTCATGACAAAGCTAATCCTTTGAACGACGAGCATAGTGTATTGAAAACAATACAGTTAATCTTTTGAGTGCAATAATAGCGAACATTCAAAATTGTCAGCAAGCATTTTGATAAAGTGATAAAAAAAAGGGGTAACTTCAATTAAGCACCCCTTTTTTAAATTCAATTATACGTTCC
The DNA here is from genome assembly GCA_047623705.1 of Crocinitomix sp. Classification (GTDB taxonomy): domain Bacteria; phylum Bacteroidota; class Bacteroidia; order Flavobacteriales_D; family Crocinitomicaceae; genus Crocinitomix. The sequence goes on along the minus strand of JBLHOW010000042.1, from coordinate 53,427 downwards.
TATTTCAGCACACTTAAGTGTCCTTCAATATAATGTTTTTTATCGCTCATGGTTTCACCAAATTCCAGCTTCCATATATAAACGCCGTCATTTACAAGACCTTGATTTCCGTAAAACCCATCCCAACCAAAGTTCGCATCAAACGATTCAAAAACCATTTCGCCCCATCTATTAAAGATCATTAAGTGATAATCGTAAATGTCTAATCCAGATATAAAGATTGGTTTGAAATCTTCATTAAACGTGTCACCGTCTGGTGTAAATGCATTTGGAATATGATATAATAGGACATCCTTAATATTTAGAACTTGCTCGACCACATCTTCGCATCCATTAGCATTGAAAGCGGTTAGTGTTACCAAATAATTCCGATCTCCAATTGGCGGATACATATGATCTGGATCAATGTCAGAACTAGCAGCCGTACCATCACCAAATGACCATGTATACGCATCAGCATATATAGATGAATTTGAGAAGTAAACGCGTGTATCTGTCACATCAATTTCATAAGGTGAATATGAAAATTGCGCAATTGGTGTTTCGGTAATATCAATATAATTATTGTACGTCACCGAAGCCACACAACCTTCACTTGATGTAATGGTCAATGTGATATCATATGAACCAGCATATAAGTATGTATGTCCTGGTCCACCGGTACTACCTGAGGAACCATCACCAAATTCCCATTCAAATTCTGAACCAGGTTCAAGTGCCGTAAAAATAACATGCATAGGTGCACATCCAATAAGATTATCAGCTGTAAATGTTATAAGTGGTAGCGGATTAACCGTCACCATAACATCATCTGTATTAGAACATCCATTTGCATCAGTTCCCGTCACGGTATATGAACCTGTGGTTCCTGGAGAAAATGGTACACCATCTATACCTCCACCTGTCCATAAATAACCGGCTCCGATTCCTGCACCTGTCCCAGTTAAACTAATCATATCACCCGCACAAATTGCCACATCTGGCCCTGCACTAACTGATGGAATTAAGTTCACCGTAACGAGCGTAGCATCTGTACTGACACATCCGTTTATATCTGTTCCTGTAACAGTATAAGTTGTCGTTGCTAATGGTATAAATGAAACTCCGTCAGTAATACCACCATCCCAAGCATAAACTCCTCCAACACCTGCACCAGAGGCAGTTAATGCTACTGGATCTCCGTCACAAACAACAACGTCAGGCCCCGCATCAATTATTGGTAATGGATTTACTGTTACCGTAACATCATCTGTATTTACGCATCCATTAGCGTCTGTTCCAGTCACTGTATAAGTTCCTGTTGCAGCAGGACTAAATGGCACGCCATCTATTCCACCACCGGTCCAAAGATAACCAGCTCCGATTCCTGCTCCGCCACCTGCTAATGTTACCATGTCACCCGCACATATTGCTACGTCAGGACCAGCATCAACTAATGGCAAAGGATTTACTGTTACTTCCACATCATCCGTATTTACGCATCCGTAAGCATCAGTTCCAGTTACTGTATATATACCAGTTGCTATTGGACTAAATGCTACACCATCAATTCCGCCGCCTGTCCAAAGATAACCAGCTCCAATTCCAGCACCAGCTCCTTCTAGTGTTACCATATCTCCAATACAAATTGCAACATCTGCTCCTGCATCAACTGCAGGTAATGGGTTTACCGTTACTTCAATATCATCTGTATTTACACAACCATTCGCATCTGTTCCAGTTACCGTATAAGTTGCTGTGGCTAATGGAGTAAATGCAACACCGTCGGTTATACCGCCGTCCCAAACATACACGCCACCAATTCCAGCGCCTGTAGCTGTTAAGGTTGCTAAATCTCCGTCACAAACTGCAAAATCAACTCCAGCATCAATTGCTGGTAATGGATTTACCGTTACTGTTATATCGTCCGTATTAATACATCCATTAGCGTCTGTTCCTATTACAGTATATATTGCCGTTGCACCAGGTGCAAATGCGATACCATCAGTCACACCACCATCCCAGTCATAAGCTCCACCAATTCCTGCTCCTGCTCCATTTAAAGTACACATATCGCCATCACAGATAGCAAAATCTACTCCTGCGTCAATTATTGGATTTGGTAAGATTGTTATTGTGAAATCCGCTACATCTGGTACACAAGGAGCGTCAGCATCTACTGTATAAGTAAATGTATAATCTCCTGCTGCCAATCCACTTCCGTCAAACACACCAGTTAAGGCATTGAATTGACCACTCGCCGTTGTTTCCAACCAAGTTCCAATTCCATTATTGCCATCTAAAAGGTCATCTAAGTCGGTTGTTGTTCCGTCAGTATTACAAATACTTTCTGTCCCATCTAAACCAGCCAAGGCTTCAAGATTAATGGTAATCACCATCTCGGCAGTATCATCTTCACAAGGATCTAAACCAATGGCTATGTATTCAAATATATAAACACCCGGATCAACTCCGTCTGCTGTTAAAACACCAGTTGGATCATCAAATCCGCCAGATGGAATAGCTGTAGTTTCAGACCAAACCCCGTCGATATCTGCTCCAATTAATAATGTATTTAAATCTAAAACTGAACCAGCGTCATTACATAATATATCTGCATTATCTAGACCAGCTTCAGCTCCTCCGTCAAAACTTATAACTAGAGGCTCTACATCATAACATCCTGTAATAGGATTTACCATTAAGACGTATATAACATCTCCAGGTCCAATAAAGTCTCCAACCCATAATCCAACAACCTGATCAATACTATCTGGAATGACATCATAAAAACTAATATCAACAGCACTACCCTCTAAATTATTTATGACTAATGTTGTTAAGTCAAACTCGCCGCATTGCGGGCCTGGGTCAATAATCTCTATTATAGGAGATGGCGTTACAACTACAACAATTGTTTTTTCAATTGTTGCAGATAAACAAATGGGTGCAGGTGTTCCAGTTACGGTATATTCTGTCGTTACTAACGGGCTAGCATTTACAGTTGGCCCATCAATAACATCTAGGCCTCCTGGTGGATCCCATGTCCAAACATAATCTTCAGAACTTGGTCCATCAACTGTAAGCTCTACTGGAATTCCAGCACATGTATAAGCGGTATCTACAACAGGAGCACACTCATCTATCACTCCTCCACCACCTAAATAATCAAAATAATAAAGACTTGCTATTGCTGCGTCAATTTGCGCTGCATCCAAAACAACTGTAAAAAGGAAAGTTTCAGGTACGGCCACGTCTAAATCCGTTTTATAGCCCAATGAAATTGCTTGATCAGCAAATACAGAGGCACCCTCTACGCCTGTTAAACCACCAATTCCGTCCCAAATATTAGAAGCATCTCTATTGGCAAAACCTCCGTATGAAACTCTAAATTTTTCACCAATTGCTCCTAAACCAATATAAGAATCCCATGGACCAGTTTGAGTTGCAGTTACAAGTGCTTTCTCACATTCAGGGGTAGGTTGCGCAACAATAGTATTTTGCGTTCCATATCCACCACCTATTGTAACATTATTATCAGGATCTAGATTTCTATAATAATACACATCCGTTAAATCTCCTCCTCCTGTATTCGTTAATGTTACTTCAGTTGTATAGTATAATTCGGTTGTAATTAAACGATAAACAATATGCACTTCAACGTTTGCTACTTCGCCATCCCATTCCACAGAAATACAGTCACCTTCAACATTATAACCTGATATTGATCCTGGAATTTGCTCGAGTGATCCCGAAGCATTATTTGAATAATTTACACCTGCGACTTCAATTCCGAAGCCATTCTCTGGAGAACCTGGAGTGAAAAAATCACCGTCATAGTTTCCCCAACCATCCAATTGTGGGTTAGCCACAAATCCGAAATAAACTGGAGAACCAAGCGCTTGATTTGAGCGATTATTGGAAGCAACCTGGCGGGGCGCACCTTCGTGCCCGGCATCATTGATTCCAATCTCTACATTATCGCCATAAATGTATGCACTTGTTCCTACAATTTGTCCGAAACTTACGGAGTCACCGATCCAAGCGACCAGCAGTAGGAATAATAATTTAATGTAACGTTTTTTCATATAGATTGTTTGATGGTTGTGAATAATACTTGTTCTATAGATTTTATAGATTAACTGTGGGGCAAGCCTTCTAAAGCTTTTTTTTAGCAATTATTCTAAAGTCCGCAAAGACTAATAATGTAATCGTTCCACCAAAGAATATCTTTTGGCGAAGATGTACGATCAAGATGGACATGGAGATAGGCTTTTTCAGCCGCAAAGTCCACCGTATAGGTAAGAAGATTATTTGAAATAAAACCGAAATTATTGACTGCCTCAAGCTCTGTTGCTACATCCAAATGACTGATGTCAATTGAATAATATTCAGAAATTGGCGTTTCGGTATTTAAACTAACACAGTATGCTTCTGATACTGTTGCTGTTCCGTACTCGATTTCTTCATCTTGCGCAAAAATACTCATTGGTGCGAGTAAAAATGCCAAAAGAAGCGTGGTCATGCTTAATTGCTTCATTGGTTAGGGTATAAGTTGGTTACTCTAATTTACGACATTTAAACTGTTAAGTAAAGATCATTTCGACGAAGGGAATGTTGACAAGATATCAGAAACAGAGCTACTTGCCTGCATTAATCGGTTTAGACGGTGATTAATCGCATAAAAAAAAAACTATGCACACCTAGTAAATTTCGACTAACGGTAAAAGGTAATCGATTAATTAAGTAGATTATTCAATTCATTTTTAAGAAAACCAATCGCTTGATCAGTAGGTTGTGCCTTCAATTGTGCTGTAATTTCGAATACTCCTTGACTTAAATCATTGGCCAATGCCGTGGGCTCCATTTTTGTTGCCGCCATATTAATGATTTTGAGTATTTCTTCCTTACTTGATTGTACACGTTCCCATGCCTCTGGTGTAATAAAAATTTGTTGTGCCAAATTATGCTCATACTCTTGTCGGATGCTTTCAATTAATTTTTGTTGAAAAGCACGTGCTGGCAAACCTGGATTATTCAAACGCATGATCATATTGTTTGGCGCAATCCGCTCCAAAAAAAGTACCATGCGTTGATATGCGTCCACTTGCAAAGGAAAAAAGTGCTTTTTTAGGTCTGCTGGTGCCTTTTGTACTTCTTTTTTTCCTACAAATGCTAATTTGTTTTTTTCACTTTGCACTTCCACCCACTTATTGGTAAAATAATAGACAGCACCGAAGAAAACGATAGAAGGAACTATGTATAATGAGAACTGAAATATTAACTCGGTAGCGGACATATTTTAAATTTTTACAATGATAACTATTCTAATGCATAAATACAATGCTATGAAAAAGTAACGGAATTGTTTTTTGATCGCCCGCTTTGCTATGCTGAAATTTTACGAAAGCAAAAAAGTGACGCTTTAATAAATGACAAATTGACGTGATACTAAATACTAGAGACTAGCAACTCTATTTCAACTGATACTGCCAAACTCCTCTACCGAATAAACCAATTGTAACAACCCGATCTTTCTCATTATAATCTAGCCCATAAACTTTGCAATGCGGTAATCCTTTTCCAATTTCATTCCAACGAGATTTCCCTCTAAGTACACGTCCATCTCCGTAATAAACTCCTGTTGTAGTGCCAATCACTAAAATGCCTCCATGCGACTTATTATAGATTAAATTATAGCGTCCTCCGGGTGCATTGGGGATATTTTTAGTTATGTCAATCTCTCGTTTTAATCCGTGTCTTTTATTATCCGAATAGCGCAACATATAGACTATTCCCTTGTCTCCAAAAATGGATTCTGGATTTTGTTTGCCACGCGTATAGGTCATATAAATTTGATTCTTATTATCTCCATCAATTGCTACATCACCAATCCACGTATTATTTGGATGTTTAATTTCATACCATGATGCGATTATCTCCTCTGGTGTACCATTCAATTTATCAGTTCGAAAAAGGTGGTGATTGGTTTTTTTATTTCCCTTTGCGTCTTTGGTATATTCTAAAACGTATGCTATAAGGACATTGGTATGATATTTTGAATTAAACAGTCCATAAACTTTGTACGATTTCAATTGATGGCTGAGGTTAAAATCTGAAACAATTTCAACACTTTTTCGTTCCAGCGGTTTTTTTGTTCTGCAAACATTAATATTTCCTTTATTGATGCCTGATTTTGCAACAAAATTAAAATAAACCGTTCTGGAATTAAAAGGATCAAGAACAGCTGCGTTTTCCCACCCTGCGCTTTTTATATTATTTAAACTGTGTAAATTTCGTTTCACTTTTTTGGATGTGTCACTTGAAAAAGATAAACCACCACCTACAAATTGATTGGATGTATAAACCACTGCTTGATCCAAAGGATCAATAAGTGGAATTAGTCCATCCCCTCCGTTAACTGTTCTCCAATAATACGTTCCATTACGATCAAAATCAGCATAAACCATACTACCGTCATGATAACAACCTATTGCAATTTGATTGGCATCTTGCGCAGACACAGCCATTCCCATTACCTCTGCAACGCCTAGATTATCACTTTTATTTTTCCAATCTATCCCTCCATTTTCTGAAATAAAAACCCCGCCATGTGTCGCAAAGTAGAGTTTTAAAGAATCGAATGGATCAAAAGCTATAAACTCAACATCTACATGATAACCTGACCCTACCGTACCCGTTCTTTTGTATGGCGGACTCCATTTTCGAACTTTTGTAGAGTACCCAAAATAAAAATCATCTGGTTGATGCGGAGAAACAGCAAAAGTATGACCACTGCCAAAGCCAATGCGCTGATTTCCCAATAAAACCCTTACCGAATCTTTTTGCAAATCAAGGACACATACCTCATCTTGTCCTTTTACAAAATCCTTTGCCACAAGCAATCTATTATTTTGAGGTTCAATTGTCAAATTTCGCATGGAACGCGTTTCCGCGCTAATTGACTTAACTTTCTTAAATGTTGAAAAATCATCTTGATCAAATTGTAGAATATTCCAATTACCTTTAAAGAAGTTAGTCAGATACATCTGTCCATCTAAAAAGTCTAGATCATAAACCCATCCTTGGACATTTGGAACTCTCTTCCACTTAACATAGTCGGCCATGCAGTCTTCCGAATAATATAAACCTTCAGAAGTAATTACAATGATCAAGTTTGCTTTGTTTGGATGAAATCTTGTACCGTATATTTTCAATTGAGGAAATCCTGCCAAATCTTTATAACCTCCAATGGTTTCCCAATCCTCTCCTCTATTTTTTGATCGCATTAATCCACCATACTCGCCTATTTTACCAGGCTTTCCATTATCGCCTTTCTCATTGGAACAAGCAAACCACACGTTTTCATCATTCGGATAAAAATCAGCCCACGCACAACCTGTATATGACCAAGCATCTGACCCCGAATTGATCCAAGAGTCTCCTCCGTTTTCTGAAAAGAATAAACCTCCATGCAATGAACCTGCTAATAAATAACCTGCCTTTTGTTGATAGACGCGAATAAATTCAATAGGACCTATTCCGGCATCTCCTCTAAATTTAGGATTTACAGGACTATTATTTGGTCCGATAGAAACCCACTCATTATTGAACCCTAGAGATTGCCCAAAGGACAAGCTAGATGAGACGATAAGGAGTAAGGATATTATTTTCCTGAAATCTATGTACATAAGCACATAAATTTACAGCTTTTAAATGAAATTTTAATTAATGCAGCACGGTGATGTGACCAAATTCATCATATTTTTTGTCGGATCCGTTTTCGCGGAATGTCAATTGCCAAATGTATACCCCATCTTCGACTAGAACATCACCATAAGTTCCGTTCCAACCAGAATTGTAATCATACGATTCCCAAACGATTTCTCCCCAGCGATTATAAATCACAAAATGATAGTCTTGAGGAATAAATATGGACGAAAATATTGGTGTAAAATTTTCATTAAACGCATCTCCGTCTGGTGTAAAAGTGTTTGGTATAAAATATTGTACTACTTCATTAATCAACACATATTGATAGGCGGTATCTCTACATCCCTTATCAGTAATTGCAATCAAGCGAACTTGGTACAAGCCATTCCCTATTTCTGGATAGGTGTGATCTGGTTCAAAATCAAACCCCGTAACACCATCCCCAAAATCCCACTCATAAGTGCTTGCAAATTCAGATAAATTCTCAAATTGAACGACATTGTCAACCACATCAGGGACCTCTGGCGAATATTCAAATTCAGCTATTGGTAATTCCCAAACACAAATAAAATCATTGAAAGTTCCTTCTGTTGTACATCCGTCATACGTTGTTATAACTACATGAATATCATAGCAGCCAGCATTTTCGTAAGTATGACTTAAAGCACCACCTGTAAATGTAGTTCCATCACCCAAATCCCAAACGGTAATATCTGTTAAGGTTGGATCAGAAATATTGGTAAGATTCACTGTTAGCGGACGGCATCCTTCTGTAAAATCAGTATTTATAATTACCTCAGGAACATTAGAGACATTTACCAAAACCACATTATCAGTAATTATACAACCTTGGGCGTCACGCACTACAATGTCATAAGAACCTGGCGCTAAACCACTAAAAGTTGGTAAAGGAACAAATACTCCACCACCATCAATACTATATTCATATGGCACTGTTCCGCCAGTTGCTTCAATCGTTATTTGCCCGTTATTAATACCGCAACTCGCGTCAATTGCAGCAATAGAGCTAATCAAAAGTTCTAAAGGTTCGGTAATTGTTATTGTGGCTGTGCCAGAACAACCAACTGCATCATGTGTAACAATGACAGTGTATGTTCCAGGCGCTAATCCTGTTGCAGTAGCTGTAGTTTGTGCTAAAGGATCGTCCCATAAATAACTGCATGGACCAACTCCAAATGCTGGAGTTGCTGTGGCAGTTCCATTATCAAATCCAAAACAGGTTACATCAACCTTGGTCACTTCAACGTCCAAATCATTAGCGCCAATTGTTGCTGTTCCTGTAAACATACAGCCATTTCCATCTCTAATTTCATAATCAACATCACCACTCGGCATACCAATAAAGGTTGCTCCTATTTCAAACGTAACACCACCATCAATACTATATTCGTAAGGTAATGTTCCTCCCATGGCGGTAATTGTTAATTCACCATCATCTAATCCACACGTGGCATCAACTATGATTAACGCATCTATTAATAATTCATCTGGTTCGGTAATAGCAATTGTGCGCCAAAGTTCGCAACCCACATCATCTGTTACCATAACGGTATAGACGCCAGGTGCCAAGTCAATCGCTGTAGCAGTTAATTGTGTTAATGGATCGTCCCAAATATAGGCATAAGGAGCATCTCCTGTTGTGGGATCTGCAGTTGCGGTGCCGTCATCAAAACCAAAACAAGATATATCTGTAGTGGTAACATCAACGTCAATACTATCAACTATAATACTTAATGAACTGACATCTGTGCAGCCTATCATATTTGTAACAGTAAGTGTAATTGTCTTTGAACCAATTGTTGTGTAGGTGTAAGGTGGATCCTCTAAATCAGAAACATCACCACCGCCAAAAGTCCAATCCCAACTTGTAACACCAACCCCATCATATATCAAACCGGACAAAGACTCGTCTGTAAAAAACAATTCCTGCCCGGGACATGCTGTTATATCATCTACGTCAATATCTGACTCAAGTTCAATACAAACAGTTTGAACATTTGAAGCACCACCTGTACCAGCCGACCATCCAAATCGTACATTGGGGTTTCCTCCAAAGATTGTAGCAACAACATCCTCAACATGATCAAAAATGAGTGTTCCATCCAAATAAGTTCGCATTCTCAAAGTTACTGGATTCCATACTACGCGAAAATCATGCGGCACACCATTTTCAATATTTGCAATGGCATATGCTGGCTCCATATTATGTGAAAGAACACCGTTTTTGTTCATTGCTAAATGGTCAGAAGCTATTTCATTTACCCATCCATTATTCCATGTATCAACCTCAATTGCTATTGAATTGGCAATTCCACTATAACCTAACAATCCACCACCTGGGCCTGTTGTTGTTCCTATTGATCGCAAGACAAATGCCATTCCATCAGCTCCTCCGTCAGAAAAGCCTAAGTTAATTTGAAATGTAAAATCGAAAGGGTTTGTTAAATCTATAAAATCGGGACTCCAAATACTACCCGCTTGGCTAGTTGTTGTGGTTAAAGTATAACAGTCGCAAGAACCAGTAGCAGTACCACTTAATAACATTTGCGCTTTAGAGTTAAAGCTAAACAAAACGCAAAATATGATTAACGCGTGTTTCATTTTAATTAGGTTTCAGACCAAATCTATGGATAATATTAACAATTTCCTAACCTTAAACGGTTTAGGACGTGAAATATAATCGGTTTTAAAAAGAGGTGGGCAATCTTTTTATTGTACAAGAGTGATATGACCAAAATCTCGGAACTTTTTATCTGTCTTGTTTTCACGGAAAGTTAATTCCCAAACATAGACGCCGTCTTGCACAAATGCACCGTCATAAGTTCCATCCCAACCACCAGCGATATCATACGATTCCCATAGCACTTCTCCCCAACGGTTTAAAATTCTAATGTGGTAATCTTTTGGATAGAATCCTGGAATAAAAACAGGATTAAATGTTTGATTAAACGGGTCTGAATTCGGCGTAAATGCATTTGGTATAAAATACAAGACAATTTCATCAATTGTTACCAAGTGATTAATTGTATCACTACATCCTTTATCAGTATTTGCAACTAGTTGCACATCATACGTTATATTCCCCAAAGATGGATAAGTATGACTTGGTTCAAAATCGGTAGAACCGCCACCATCTCCAAACGTCCATTCAAAAGAACTTGCAAATTCAGATTCATTCACAAAATGTACTGTTGTATTGTATAAATCTGGTTCGGTTGGATTATAGCTAAATTCAGCAACAGGCATTTGCCATACGCAGATATAATCAATAAAGCTTGCCGAAGTTTCACAACCGTCTACAGTTGTTACATCTACGTTCACATCAAAACAATCAGCATAAGTATAGGTATGACTTACAACATCACCTGCTGCGATACTTCCATCTCCTAAATCCCAAATCATTGATTCAACTAAACTAGCATCTGTTAAACTTTCAAAATTCACAGCTAAATCCTCACATCCTTCATAAACATCAGCAACAATAACAATGTTTGGAATATCAAAAGTGGTAACCGTTATTGTAGTAGTTGCCGTATTTTCACAACCGCTACTAACGGTTAAAGTATATGTGGTTGTAGAACCTGGAGTAACTGTTTGAACAGGCCCAAATAATACAGAACCGTCCACATCATTTGTCCATTCGTAAGTATAACCAGCAGGTCCATCACCTGCAGCTTCTCCTGCAATAATAACTTCATCACCTGGACAAACTGAAATCGCATCAGACCCGAAAACCGAGAGCGGAATATATTGATTCACTGTTTGTTCCAATATTTCGGTTGTGCATCCATTAATGTCTTCAATTTCTAAAGTATGAACACCTATTACGGACGTGATTAAACATTCCGTATCTGGAGCGCCATCCCAAATATAAGTGTATGGTGCAGTGCCGCCTGTTACAGTTGGACAAAGTTCAGCCTCACCTCCTAAACAAATAGTTGTATCAGGTCCCATTGTTAAAACTATAGGGTCCGCTTCGTCCAAAAATGCATCAACAGTAGTTGTACAACCATTTGCATCAACAACTCCTACAGTAATTGCTCCACCACCTAAACCTGTAAATGTAGGAGAAACTTGATCAAGACCACCATCTACATTATAGAGGTATGCCACTGTACCTCCACTCGCAACAATTGTTACTTCACCGTCCATTAATCCATTACAGGTTACATCTGTCACAATTACATCATCAATTACTATTGGCATAGGCTCAACAACATCTGTTACACCAACTATTATACATCCGTTTGCATCTTCAATCATTAAATCAAATGTTCCAGCTGTCATTCCTGTAAAGGTTGGACTAATTTGAAAAGTTGCGCCTGCATCATTACTATAAAGGTAACCTGGTGTACCGCCAGAAACAACTAATTCAAATTCCCCGTCTGACAATCCTGTACAAGAAACATCTGTTGCTAAAACGCCATCAATTGTGATAAGGCTTGGTTCTCCAATCACAGCTACATTTGTAACAACACATCCCGAAGCATCTGATATTTCAACATCATAAGTTCCAGCTGTTAATCCTGTAAATAAATCAGTTGGCACAAATGAAACTCCAGCATCAATACTGTACTGGTAGGCCGGCGTACCACCCGAAACATCAATATCAATAGATCCGTCTGATCCGCCATTGCAAGTTGCATCAACGACCGTAATTAAATCTACTACAATACCGAGGATAGCTCCAACCACAATATCTTCTGTTACAGTGCATCCTACATCATCCATTACAGTTACCGTATAGGCACCCGGAGCTAATAAATCAAAGAAATTTGAAAGTTGATAAGTTGCGCCACCATCCAAACTATATTGAAATGGGGCTGCACCTGATGAAGCAGTTACAGTAATTGTTCCATCATCACCTGGTAAACAAGAATCATCTGTTGCAGCAACAGCGTCAATTACCAAGGGGGAATCTAAATCAACAATTGTAGTTGTAGTAGCCATGCAGCCATTTGCATCTCGAATAACAACATCATACGTTCCATTTGTTAACCCAGGGAAATCGCCTGTTGATTGGTAAGTCAACCCACCATCAATGCTAAACTCTAATACTGGTGCTCCACCAGATCCTACGATTGTGATTGATCCATTTGCCAATCCGCAACTTGCGTTTGTTGGTGTTGATGAAAGAATAATTAATTCTGTTGGTTCCAAAATAGTGACTGAACCTGTTCCAGTACAGCCCAAATCATCTGTTACAATTACGTCATACGTATTTGGTGATAGACCTACAGACGTTCCTGTTGTTTGAGCCAGGGGATCATCCCAAAGATAGGTGTATGGACCAATGCCCGTAGTTGGCATGGCAGTTCCAGTACCATCATCCATCCCGAAACAAGTCACATCTGTATGTGTCATTGTTATATCCAATCCAGCCGTAATATCAATGTCAAATGTTTCAACTGAACTACAACCTGATATATCTGTAATTGTTAATGTAATTGTATACGTTCCAACCGTTGCGTAAGCACGCGTTGGATTTTCTAATGCGGATGAAGAACCATCTCCAAAATCCCAATCCCATGTAATTGCCTCCTCCGAATCGTAAATTAAATCACTGGTTGATTCATCTGTAAAAGTTATCGTTTGATCAACACAGGCTGTTATCACGTCTGTACTAAAATCCGCGTCACGATACATACAAACTGACTGAATATTATCTACTCCACCAGTTCCACCAGTCCAACCAAAATAAACATCTGGTGTTCCTCCAAAAAACAAAGCGACCATGTCACCATTGTATGTAAAAATGCTTGCGCCGTCTAAGAAAATTTCTAAATCAAATGCTACAGGATCCCAAGTTGCACGAAAAGTGTGATATAAACCATCTTCAATATTTGCAATTGTTATGGGTGCAACTAAATCGTGATCTACGCCTCCATTTGAATTCATTGCCATGTGATCTGACGCTACATCCGTTGGTACCGCAGGAGAACTATTCCATGTGTCAATTTCAACTCCAATGGAATTTGTAATTCCGCCGTAACCCATTCCATTCCCTATCGATCCTGGTGAAGTTCCGGTTTGCCGTAAAGCGAAAACCATTCCATCTGCACCCCATACGTCATCAACCCCAAGGTTAACTTCAAATGACATGTCAAAAGTGTTAGTTAAATCAATCGTTCCAGGACTCCATACAGAGCCGGTTTGATTAGTGAAATCAGTCAGTGTATAACAATCGCATGAGCCAGAGGCTACTCCACTCAAATTCATTTGAGCAGAACCCGTAAATGCAATAAAACTGCTGACGATTAAAATTAACAATGCGCGCATACAATCTAATAGACGACTAATTTATGTTTTAGTTGGCTTTTTTCGACAAAAATACACAATATATCGACGAGCCTATCTAAACCTCTCTCAAGCCATAATTTATTTAGCACTTTCACTTATTTTTAGAAAGTATTCTTTAAGGATTTTTTCATTCGAAATAGCACTTGTTACCACTTCTAATAAGACAGGTCTATCATCCTGTTTAATTTCATAAAACTCATGAAAAACAGCATCTAATTCAGCGGTGGTTTTTGCGACTAAATAATGGATGTTAAATGCGGCACAAATTGCATCAATTTTCGCTTTAAATGGCGCTACAAAATGATGCGATTGTTCGGAGTTATTTGGGCCGTCAATTATTTTAAAAATCCCTCCTCCGCCATTGTTGATAACAATGACACGCAAATTAGATGGCAAGTAATTATTCCAAAAAGCATTCGAGTCATAAAAAAATGAAGTATCACCACTGATGATAACATTTAATTTTTCTTTACTGATATTTGCCACACCTACAGCCGTACTAGTCGATCCATCAATACCGCTAACACCTCGATTTCCGTAATAAGACATGCCGCGAACAGGATTAAATAGTTGGCAATAACGCACAACCGAACTGTTCCCCATGTGGATATTTGAATTGTCAGGGACGGTGTCTAAAATAATTTCAAAAGCTTTCAAATCGGAAAATGGAGCCTGCGCTAAATAATCGCCATGAATTTCAGCCGCCAAAAAGTCTTTTTGTTTCCATTTCCCACCAAAATTACTGGAAATTGATTGCTCTAGCGACCCAATAAACTCAAAAAATGTCGCTGGCTTCACACGTATTGAACGCGTCAATGATTGAAAGCTATCTTCTTCAAATAAATAATGCCCTACGCGCCAATTAACGGTTGGTTTATTTACGCGTAAAAAAGCTTTAATTTTTTTAGATATGATTGCCCCACCCATGGTAATTAATAAATCAGGCGCAAAATCATTTACCTCATCTTCTCCAATTATTGCGAGGGTACGATCAATTGAATGACAGATGCGTTGAAAATGCTGCAAATTGGATGTGTTCTCAACCAATATAGCTACTGATGCATCTTCTAAAACCGAATCAAGTATTATAATATCCAGTTCATTAGGATCTATTTGACCAATTAAGATTAATTTCTTTTGAGCGCGATTCCATTCCTTTTTAACTTCAGCTTTATCTTCTTCTGTAAAAACAGGGTGTGTTTCTTGACTTTTTGTAATTATTGGTGTTGTGGCTAAATCTTGCGTCGCATATAATGGTTCAGCCAAGGGAATATTAATATGCACAGGGCCTTTAGGGATTTGTACGGCCAAATTTAATGCATCATTTGCAATCTTATCACTCAAACTTATTTCTGCGTCAGAAGGGATGTTTGGCAATTGAAAACTACCTTTTATAAAATTTTGAAACAGGTTTTTTTGTCGAATTGTTTGCCCATCCCCTTGGTCAATTAATTCAATTGGCCGGTCAGCGGTTAAAACCACTAAAGGAATATTTCTATAATATGCTTCAGATATTGCTGGGGCATAATTGATTGGGGCACTACCAGATGTACAAGTTATTGCAACAGGCGTTTTAGATTCCTCAGCCATGCCCATTGCGAAAAATGCAGCACTCCGTTCGTCATGAACTAGAAATACTTCAATTTTAGGGTGCGCATCAAACCCAATAATTAAGGGAGCATTTCGAGAACCTGGTGAAATAACGACCTTGGTAACTCCGTGTTGAACACAAATCTCAATCAAATGCGCAACATGACTAATTTTGGTGGTATTCATTGGTACAAAATTAGCGGAAAAGCGGGATATCTGACTGCCTTTTTTAGTTTTTTATCAAAAGTCTAAAACCCTTGCCGTGTACGTTCATTATTTCAACTTTTTCTGTCGCATTTACGTACTTACGCAATTTCGTGATGTAAACATCCATGCTTCGTCCGTTAAAGTAATTATCATCCCCCCACACTTGTTTCAATGCTTCATTGCGGTCTAAGATTCCATCTTGACTTTTAACCAAAAGATAGAAAAGTTCATTTTCTTTTGTAGTCAATTTTTTTTCAGTCCCAGCTATTTTAATCGTTTGTTGCAAATAATCATACGTAATATCTCCTACTTCAAAAATGGTTTCTTTCTTCCCTTCTTTATAGGACCTTTTAAGAATTGCATTAATACGCGCCAATAACTCTTCCATTGAAAAAGGTTTGGTCATATAATCATCTCCACCAACATCAAACCCTTGCAATTTATCGTCCTTCATTGATTTTGCAGTCAAAAATAAAATTGGAATTTCAGAATCCGTTTTTCTTATTTCTTTTGCTACTGCGAAACCATCTTTTACAGGCATCATTACATCTAGAATAATAAAATCAAATAGTTGCTCTTGAAAACGTGTCAATGCTATTTCTCCATTTACGCACAGGGTTACATCAAATGATTTCACCTTTAAATAATTTGTTAGAAGCGTTCCTAAGTTCGTATCGTCTTCGGCTAATAATATTTTTACTTTATCACTCATTTTCAATGTTTATTTTAAAAGTTGACCCTTTCCCTAATGCGCTTTCTACGGTAATTTCTCCTTGATGCAATTTCACTATAGAATCCACATAATTCAAACCTAATCCAAACCCTTTAACATTGTGAACGTCCCCCGTAGGAACACGATACAATTTGTCAAAAATTCTTTTTTGGTCATCTTTTGTGATTCCAATTCCATTGTCTTTGAAATACAGTTCGTACCCCTTAGAAGTTTTCTTTAATTTGACGTATACCTCTGGTGAACCTGCACAATATTTGAGTGCATTATCTAAGAGGTTATAAATAATATTTCCGAAGTGAATTTTGTCCACATCTGTTTCCACTTCATCTAAATGCTCAATATGAATTTTCCCTGCTTCATTTTTGAATCGAATTTGAAATGCTTGCACAATTTCACGCACTAATTTATCCAACCGCACTTCACTTAATTTTAAGCTCATTTTACCTTTCTCTAGCAAGGCCGTTTGCAATACATTCTCCACCAACTTGGCCAAACGTTTGTTTTCTTGTTCTATCATTGAAACAAACCCAATCAATGATTCTCGATCATTACTCACATCTGGATCTTGTATTGCTTCACATGCTAAAGAAATTGTTGAAATCGGTGTTTTCAACTCATGCGTCATATTACTAATGAAATCGTTTTTAATTTCAGATAATTGTTTTTGTTTATAAATTGTTGAAACGGAAAGATAGAAGGCAAATACGATTATGAATACTAGAAAGACTGACGCGAATAAAGTGCCTGTCATTTCTTTTAAGAGGAATGATTTTTGGTTTGGAAATGACACTACAAGCTCATAATCATTATTCATCATATCAGATGGATAAAGTAGGGTTCGAAATTCAGATTCAATTTCATTCACACTATAATGAGGAGGAGTTTTTAAGAAGGTAACACCTGCATTTTGAGCACTAATAATATTAAAGATAAAGCTGGTATCTAAATCGTGCTTAACGAGGTTTTTCGACAAGATTGAATCTAGCATAAACACATTCAGTCGAAAAGAAATATCGTCAAAATAATTTCCTGAATACATTTTTACCATCATCTCACTCAAGGATTGCGATTTTCGCATGATTTGGCGATTGAACGAATTACTTACTTGAATGGCATATGAATTTGAATCTTGAAATTGAAGAACATCTCCTTGAACGTCGGACGGAATAATATCACCTAATTTTTTGGTTAGAATTCGACTTTCAGCTGTTAATCCTGTTGTAGAATCCGAAATGGAACCACTTACTACTAAAAACTGATACTTTTCGCCGTCCTTCGTGATGGTTGTATCTCGAATTTCAATTGATTCATCCACCCGCATGACTTCACCAAATTCAGAATTCACGAAGTCTTTATAATTATCCTGTAAATCTTGTTTTGACAAATCCTGATTGAAGAGTGGCAGCATTTCAAGCATTTCAAGATCAGCGACCGTACTTTCTAAAGCACTATTTACTTCCTCTTTAAATCGATCTCCTGCCAATTGATGCACATTTCTAATCCAATAAAATTGCAACAACAAAAGCCCAATGAGGGCTATTGACATGATACTTAACAATATTTTAAATCGGTTTTTCTTCAAGGGTGTTTTTTACTTCAATCTCAAATTTAACGCAACTAAGTCAATTATAGTTTTGGCTTAACTTTTTTTAACAGAAATTATTACTTTTACCGCCGATATGAGACCACTGTATTTAATATTGAGAATTTTATTGCCATATGTAATGGTTCTTTTTTATAGAAAGTCTCGCACAATTAACGGGCAACGACGTTTCAATGCACAAACAATTTTTGTATGTAATCACCCCAGTGCATTTATCGATCCATTGGTTGCAGGAAATTTCCAAATGCCCGTCTTGTACTTTGTAACAAGAGGTGATATTTTTAAATGGTGGTTAAAACCTGTCACATGGGGATCTCACATGGTTCCAATTTTCAGAAAAGCAGAGGATGGAGTAGAATCAATGGACAAAAACAAAGATTCATTTCGCTACTTAAGAAAGGTGTTAATACGAAAAAAATCGCTCGTATTATTTGGTGAGGGATATACAGATAATACGTTTATTAGAAGCTTAAAACCACTAAAAAAAGGACCAGCCAGAATTGGTTTTGATACTATGGTTGAATGTGATTGGACTGAAGATATTAAAATACAAGCTATTGGGTTAAATTACTCTCATCCAAAACATTTTAGATCAGATGTTGTAGTCTCATTTGGAACAACAATCGATCTCAAAGATTATAAAGAAATCTACGAACAAAGTCCGAGTCAGGCCATAACACAATTAACACGTGCAGTGCAGGTTTCAATGCAAGAACAAATCACTTATGTGGATCAAAAAGACTTGGCTCCATTTGTTGAAAACTTGATGATTTTGACGCGCAAGGGAATGAATCATTTTCATCACGATTCTACCATTCCTTTGCTAGAACGCCATGCTTATTCCAAGGCTCTGGCATCTAAAGTGAATGAAACCTATGACGCTGAAGCTGATTATTGGAAAAATTTGAAAGAGACGGTTACGGCTTATTTTGACAAATTAAAGGACAAAAAAATCAATGAAAATTGGGTGAGTAAATATGCAGAGAACAAGTCTAAAAAAATACTAGGTACACTCCTCTTCTTCTTACTTTGTTTACCGCTTACAATTGCTGGCTTAGTCCATCAATTTATTCCGTACATGATAATTAAAAAGTTTGTTGAAAGCCGCTTTAAACGTGACGTGTTTTGGAGTGGGGTTAAACTATTGCTTGGTGCGACTTTATCTACTATTTACAATTTTGCTTTTATTTTCCTTTTCTATGCCTATGTCTATCCAAACTATTGGTTAGCGGTGGCCTATTTCTTGATTGTTCCAGGAATAACAGGTGTAATTGCCTATGTACAAATCAATAAATTAAAAAATGCCTTAGCTTATAAAAAGACGGACGATAAGCAACTGGCAGAATTAGTTGCCGAACGCAAGGAGATCTTAACTAAAATGGAGGAAATGGAATTGACTTAATTTACTCTTCGTACATTAAGTATTGGGTACGCATCTCTTTAAACGCAGCAATTTCTTCATCCCAATCAGCTCTCATATCAGCCAATGTTGTCCCATTGATTATCCCTTTTCTTAGGTCAGATGAACCAGCCAATAAGTCAATAAAATTATTGGGAAGAAAATATGATTTTCCTTGATCTAAATTCTGATAAAAGTCAAACAAATACGATAAATCCAATTCACCTTTAGCTCTGAATTCAGCCAAATCAGTCATAGACAAATCAATACCATAACAGGTCTCGGTTTCCAATTTAGGATGTTTAGATCCTCCGTTTGGTTGAGGAACAAAATTAAAGTCCACGCCCATTGAGTCAATTTTATAATCCGGATGACCTACCAATTGAAAAGGTGTATTTGTTCCACGTCCAATACTCACCACAGTTCCTTCAAAAAAGCAAAGACTAGGATACAAATAAACCGAAGCCATATTTGGCAAGTTTGGGGATGGTGCGATTGGTAATTCATAATACTTTGTATGGTCCCATCCTTCACATGGAATAATCATCATATGACATTCAAGACCACCAGCTAACCACTTCTCGCCGTTAATCATTTGCGCATATTCGCCAACTGTCATTCCATGAACAACAGGAACTTGATGCATACCTACAAAAGATGAAAAATCTTCTTTCAATATTGGTCCGTCTACATAATGTCCATTTGGATTTGGACGATCTAATATCATCAATTTCAAACCTTGCTCAGCTACAGCCTCCATTACATTATGCAGGGTAGATATATAAGTGTAAAAACGAACGCCTACATCTTGAATATCAAAAATTACCACATCAATTCCTGACAATTGACTCGCAGAAGGCTTGCGATTAGTTCCGTATAATGAAAAGATAGGAAGACCCGTTTTTTCATCAATTTCGCTATTCACTTTTTCACCAGCATCAGCCGTTCCTCTAAACCCATGTTCTGGTGAGAAAACGCGCACAACATCCAAACCTGCACCAATTAAAGTGTCAACTAAATGGGTGTTACCTACCATTGAAGATTGATTGCTAACAACTGCGATTTTCATACCTTCCATCATTGGAAAATAAGCTTCAGTTATTTCCGCGCCCACTCTAACATCATCATTGCAATACAGTTTTTCGATAATAACAACCGTATCTTCTATTTCTGTTATATTTTCTGTAGTGTTGGCATCCGTATCATTTTGACTACCAGCCGAACAACCAATCAACAGCAATGTGAAAAGGCAAATATTAAATTTTATCATGATTATAAATCTTACATTTGTGCCGTAAATGTAGTCATTTTGAAAACCGAATTATTCATAGCAAGACGAATAATGAGCGGCGGGAAGGATAAAAGTAAGCTTTCAAGGCCTATTGTTGTTATCTCTCTCACCAGTATCATTTTAGGTGTCGCCATTATGCTCATCACTGTTTCAGTGATTTCTGGATTCCAAGAAGGAATCCGGGATAAGGTAATTGGATTCGGATCTCACATTCAAATTACTGAACAGGGCTTGAGCAATAGCATGGAGTCTACTCCTATTCTAATTGAGCAAGACTTTTATCCTTCTTTAGAGGATAAACCTGCGATTAAAAAAATTCAAGTTTTCGGCTATAAACCAGCCATTCTTCAGTCTTACAGAGATTCTGTTTCATTCAATATTCAAAACCGAGACACAAGTCGTTCCAGCTTGGATATCTTAGGAGTAGTATTTAAAGGAATTGATGAAAATTACGATTGGTCCTTTTTTGAGGACAAAATTATTTCAGGCCGACTCATTAATTTTGACAGCATTAACAAGGAAGTCATGATTTCACAACATATCGCCACTTTAATGGGATATGACATTGGAGATAAATGTGACGCCTTTTTTATTCGTGACAATTCTGGTCCTAAAAAACAGAAATTTGAAATTGTCGGTATTTACAATTCTGGTTTCGCCGATTTTGATAAGAAATTGATTTTCACACAAATTCACCACATTCAAAAACTAAATGATTGGGGCGTTCAAACTTTTGTGACACTTGCAGACACTTGTATTAATGAACAATTTGTTTTAAAAGGCATAACCTCTGGAGGTTCCAAATCTTATGAATATGATTGGGGACGCGGTTACTTTCCAAATAGATATTATCCTATTCTGAATAAATCTGGAAAGATGCGTTTAATTTCAACCGATTTTTCGCTTAATCCATTAGCTTCTCGTCAAAGCCCACAATCCATTCCCGATACCGCTTATATTAACATTGAAATAGATTCTCTTTGCCCTTGTAATGAAAAGAATTTGGCCTTGATAGAATATGCAAGTGCCAATGAAATTAAGACGCCATTTGGAACTATATACATTGAAAATGGCAAGGGCACACATCATTTATACACCGGCGGCTTTGAGGTGCTGATAAACGAATGGAAGGATTTAGAGAACATGAATGAACTCATTATTGACGAAATTCCATTCGGTTTAAAAACAACAGAGATTACTGAAATGCACCGCGATATTTTTGCTTGGTTAGACTTATTGGATATGAATATATTAATCATTATTATCCTCATTCTAGTTGTGTCCCTCATCAATATGATTACGTCATTACTCGTCCTTATTCTAGAAAAAACAAATATGATTGGCATCCTTAAATCAATGGGGGGTTATAATTCTAGTATTCGGAAAATATTCATCTTCAATGCCCTGTTTTTACTGTCGCGCGGCTTATTATGGGGTAATGTCTTGGGGCTAGGAATACTCGCTTTCCAGTATTTCACAGGTTTCTTTTCATTGAATGCAGAAGTTTACTCATTGGACACAGTCCCAGTTGACTTTAATGTATTGCACATCCTCTACATCAATCTCTTAACAATTTTGGTATGCTTCTTAATCCTGATCATTCCAAGCTATTTGGTAACCAAAATAGACCCTGTTAAGGCAATTCGCTTTGACTAGATTGGTCACAATCAATACATTTTTTTTTGCTTTAATTCTCGACTAAAATCAAGGTAAAACAGAAAATTTCGATTAAATTTGTCACACAATTATTAAGAATTAGAAATGGCTGAAATCGAAATCAGACTCCCTAAAATGGGGGAAAGCGTTACAGAAGCAATCATAACCAATTGGTTGAAAGAAGTTGGCGATACCGTAGAAATGGACGAACCATTAGTAGAGGTTGCAACGGATAAGGTAGATAACGAATTACCTTCTGAAGCAGAAGGAGTATTAGTTAAGCGACTTTTTGAGAAAGACGACGTGGTACAGGTTGGAGATGTGATCGCGGTCATTTCTACAGATGGAGACAGTGCACCAGTAACTTCTACAGGAGGATCTGAAACTGTTACAGAACAAGTTGTAGCGGAAGCTGCAGTTGCTGTAGCAACACCAGTAGCATCTAATGGATCTGCAGTAGTTGAATTAAGTAAATCTGGACCATCAGGTCGTTTTTACTCTCCTTTGGTAAGAAGTATTGCCAAGGAAGAAGGTATTCCAATGGAACAACTTGAAACATTAGTTGGATCAGGAGAAAACAATCGCGTGACGAAGAAAGACATGCTCAATTTTATTAAAAACGGAGGCGCTGCCGCAGCATCAACTGCAACTGTAGCTGCTCCTGTTGAAAATAAAACGGTAAAAGCAACTGCTCCAGCAGCAAAAATTGAGGCTCCAACAGTACCAATGCATGAAGGAGATGAGATTATAGAGATGGACCGAATGCGTAGGTTGATTGCTGACCATATGGTAATGTCTGTTCAAACTTCACCACATGTTACTTCTTATGTTGAGGCTGACGTTACAAATTTAGTCATGTGGCGCAACAAGGTAAAAAATGATTTCCTTAAAAACGAAGGAGAAAAAATCACTTTCACACCAATCTTTATTGAGGCTATAATTAAAGCCATTAAAGACTTTCCAATGGTAAATGTTTCGGTGAGCGGAAATAATATCATTAAACGAAAAGATATTAATATCGGAATGGCAACCGCTCTTCCATCAGGGAATTTAATTGTCCCTGTTATTAAGCAAGCGGATAATTTGAACCTAACAGGATTAACGAAACAAGTCAATTCATTAGCGAACAAGGCAAGAAATAATAAATTAACCTCTGACGATATTCAAGGAGGTACATATACAGTAACTAATGTTGGAACGTTTGGTAATGTAATGGGTACGCCTATTATTAACCAACCGCAAGTTGCGATTATGGCCGTTGGTGCCATTCGAAAAGTTCCTGCAGTGATAGAAACTCCACAAGGTGACGCTATCGCTATTAGACATAAAATGTTCTTATCTCATTCATATGACCACAGAGTTGTGGATGGTGCATTGGGTGGAATGTTTGTTAGAAGAGTTGCAGATTATTTAGAACAATTCGATATAAATCGCGAGTTGTAACCTTAGCTAGATTATTCCAAATCAAAACATAAATCGTTAAAACGGTGAATGTTTTGATTTTTTTATTGGAGAATTGAACTTTCTGGCTAAATATGCAAAGTCATGCGAATGAAATATTGCATTTATTCAAGGCTTTTTCTATTGGTTAGCATACTTTCCTAAGGATTGATTTCAACTCCCCTTTACTTCATTATAATTTTTTGAATTATAAATAGTCCTTCAAACCTATGCCTCGCCTACGAATATTGAAATCAGATTTCAGTGATTGTAATTATCAAACTCATGTTATAAACAATTGACCGTAAAAAAGTTTAAAAGCCTTACCCCATAAGGTGTGCCTTTATTTTTTTCCTTTGATGTTGATTATGTCTAGATTCGTGAAATTTACATTTCTAATTACAGCGCTATCAACTTTTAGTGTAGCCTACGCTCAGCCTGAGAAGGAAGTGCTACGGGAAAAACTTAAAGATGCCAACTTTAGCCAGAAATTTGAAGTAGGCGTCAATTTGTTTTATGACAAAATATACATAGATGCCCTTTATGTATGGGAAATCTTGTTAGAAGAAGACCCTAAAAACGCCAATCTATTATATAAATCAGGAATGTGTTACATTTCTCTTAATAAAGAAGCTGAAGCTCTTCCTTTCTTTAAAAAAGCTCAGTATTCCGTTGACAAAAACTATAATCCATTTTCGTATCTCGAAAGAAATGCGCCGCCAGAAGTACTTTATTACTTAGCACAATCGAACCATGTTAACGGCAGTATTGACTCAGCAGCAGCACAATACACGTTTTTTGTAGACAATACGAATAAGAAGCATGACAAATACAAACGTGGAGTTTTGGGAAAAAAGCAATGCGCCAATGCAAAACGTCTAATAGCTTCACCACGTCCATACATTATTAAAAATATAGGCTCAATGGTTAACAAGACTACACCTGAGTATAGCCCCGTTATTTCTGTTGATGGAACGACATTGTTTTTTACATCTAAAAGATTACGATTAGATAGCACCAATTTTGAGCAAATCAGTTATGAAAACGGATTGTACTATGAAGACATTTACATTTGTTACCGTGACCGAGATGGGAACTGGACAGAGCCAGAATATCTAGGCTTTTGTCGACCAAGAAGAAATGATGCTTCTATCTCTTCTTCGGCAGATGGACAAACCGTATTCGTTTATCAGGATATAAATGGAGGAGACGTCTATTACTCTGAAAACACAGATACGTCATTTAATAACCTACAAAAATTTCCAGCAGAAGAATTGAACACAGAGCATTGGGAAAGCCATGCAACTATGAGCAACGACGAAAATTATTTATACTTCGTTTCTGACAGACCCGGTGGTTTAGGTGGTAGAGATATTTATCGTTTAAAAAAATTACCGAATGGTGAATGGAGTAAAGCTTTCAATTTAGGACCAACAATTAATTCTGAGTTTGACGAGGAATCTCCGTTTTTAGGTGTTGATAATAAAACAATGTATTATAGTTCAAACGGCCCTCGAAGCATGGGTGGTTTTGACATATTTGTAACACAAATTGATGAAGAAGATCATTGGAGTGAACCTGTAAACATGGGCTATCCATTAAACACTGTTGACGACGATATTTTCTATACTACCACGGCAGACGGAAGAACGGGGTATTATAGTTCAGAAAAACTAGATGGACAAGGAGACAAGGATATTTATTCTGTTTACGGTGATAATGACTATATCCAAAACGTTGCAGTTTTAACGGGGTTTATCTTAACCTCTGACGATTCAAGAATTCCACCAGGCATTTCAATCGAAGTGCAAGACTTATCAGAAAATTCTGGTGTAAAAAAATATTCACCTAGAAGACGTGATGGTGGTTATGTACTCACACTTTTACCTTGCCACACCTATCAAATTGACTACTTCTTAAATGATACGAACAAATTTCACCAAACGGAATTGTACGTGCCATGTAATTCGTCTTATCAAGAAATTAAGCATGAACTTTTATTAGACATGGTTGATTTAACTGCAGTACCGGTATTAACAGAAGAGGATTCAGTGGTTGTTGAACGCAAAGAAAAAGGAATGGCTTGTAATTTAGTTTACAAAATTCAAGTGGGTGCATTCAAAAAAGACTTACCTGTTTCTTACTATAAAAAATACAACCCAATTTCAACCGAATTATTAGGTAAAAATATAACACGTTACATGCTGGGTGCATTTGATGAATACATTTTGGCCGAAAAGGTAAGACAGGAAGTTTTAGATAAATATGAAGACGCTTTCGTTGTTGCTTATTTAAATGCCGTTAGAATTCCAACATCAACAGCAAGAGATCTAGAAAATGGTGTAATTCAATGTGACGAGAGTTTATATCCTAAAGTAGAGTCACATATTGACTCACTTCAATTGTATACTAACTTGATAAAAGGACCAAATTATCAACATTTCTTTGGCTACAACAAAGACAAATTTGATTATAAGAATGATAACTTCAGAGTATTTGTTCAAGGAATCAAAGAGATTATAGACAATGACTTACCAGTAACGGTTATTATTACTTCAAGTGCGTCTCATGTGCCAACAAGAGCATATAAGGACAATCAAGATCTTGCTGTTCACCGTTTAAATAACGGAAAGAGCACCTTAACAACATTACTTTTAGAATTTGGTGTAGACTTGACGAAAATTAATATTGTATTACAAGAGGCATCCGTAAATGGACCTAAATACAAAAATGATGCGAAGGAAAACCGCTATGTCTACCAAAAATTCCAATATATTAAATTTGATCTTGAGTTTTAATGAATAAGCGCTCCCTAAATATTCTATTGAGCATTATCTGCTTCCTTTTCGTAGCGGTTCCAAGTGCGAATGCGCAAGAATTAAGCAAAGGAAAGATTAAGAAGTTTGTAAAAAAGGGGCGTAAGGCCTATCGGAAAGAAGAGTATTGGAAAGCAAAATCATACTACGACAAAGTTACGGATGCAAATACAGATAAGGCCCAATATTGGTTCGAAGCTGGATTAGCCTATTATGATTCTCAAGTCAAACGTGAAGATGCAATTGTCTTTTTTGAAAAAGCACTGCTATTATCTGTTGAAGACACTATTCCGGAAATTCTTTATTACGCAGCAAAAACATATCACTTTAAAGGTGAATTTGAAAAAGCAATAGAATACTACAATATGTTCTTGGGTAGCACTGTGGAAAACAAAACCGGCCAAGAAACACGTGCAAATGTTATTCGCGAAATTGAAATTTGTAATAACGGGATTGACTTAAGAAGTGTTCACTTATATGAAGTGCAAGAAATCATAAAATTGGATGAAAAGGTTAATTCTGAATACTTGGATTATGCGCCTGTAATTTCGGTTGAAGAAGAATTACTCTTATTTTGTTCGCGCCGTCCTCCAGGCAAAAAGAAGCATGTTGATGGTCTTTATTTTGAGGACATTTTTTACGCGACAAGCCAAGTTGGTGACAACCAATGGTCGGAAGCTCAAATTATAGATAAATCTTCAGGCTATGTAGCCAAAGAAATTAATGGCGGTAAAGCTCATGAAGCCCCAGTCAGTGTCTCTCCTGATGGCAATACACTTTATATTTATAAAGAAAATAGCATTTGGAAAAGCACGAAGGATAAGGACGGGAAATGGGCCATTCCAATTCGAATGAACCAAAATGTAAATATTGGTGAAGCTAACCCGAGTATCTTCATCACACCTGATGAAACAGAAATGTTTATAGCCTCAACTGGAGTAAAGGATGGTTTAGGCGAACTTGACCTGTACTATTCAGTAAAAGGTGAAAATGGTAATTGGAAAAAGCCTGTGAACATGGGGCCAAAAATTAACACACCTTATAAAGAGGATGCCCCTTATCTTTCAAAGGATGGTAAGTCCTTATATTTTGCGTCGCAAGGCCATAATTCAATGGGTGGCTTTGACATTTTTAGAGTAACGCGTGATGAAGACGGTGTTTGGGGTGATCCTAGAAACATTGGAACACCTGTAAACTCAGCTGGAGATGATATTTATTATGTTGAAAACGAAGAAGGTACTTTAGCATATTATGCCTCTATGCGTCCAGGATCATATGGCTATTTAGATATTTACACCGCCAAGTATGATTGCAAAAATATTCCAACTACAGAAGTAAAAGGATACGCAATTTATAGCGAAAATCACCGCCCTGTAAATGGCGTAATAAAGATTACAAATGCCACTTCTGGTGAAGCAATGGGAACTTTTAATATTGACCCTAAAACAGGGAAATATCAAATGGTACTGCCACCTGACAATACTTATAACCTTGAATTGGTAATTCCATCATCTGGCTATACGCAAGAGCGCCCTCACTTTGAAGAGTTCTATATCCCTAGACAGTGCGAAGCGTTTAATTTATTTCAACAAATTAATATCTCCGTTCAAAAAGACACAAATGGCTTACCAGTAGCTCAGAAAGCAACTTTTAAAAACGCTTTATTTGCCATGTCCGACCTGTTAAAGGAAGAGTTTGATGTTGATTTCACTTATCGGGAAGATACCAATAGTAATATTGGTGGAATTAAAGGTAATGTTGCCCATAGCGACACTTGGGACGGTAAAAATATTGAAATGCTCTTATTAAATGAGAAAGACCAAATAGTTCGAGTAACCCGTACGAATGAATTAGGTGATTTTGTATTTGAAAAATTAGATACTTCTATTGTTTATAAAATAATGGTCAATGAAGATGACGCAATTATATCTTACAATAATTGGGATCAAAGTCATCCTTCTCAATTTTATATGCAAGGCGTACTGTACAATTATACTGAAATGGACAATATTCCGCGAACAGAGGCGACCATTTATTTAGCCAAGGCCGATAAAATTTTATCCGATATGTCCATAACAGATATTGATGGTGAATTTGAATTTCTAAATCCTACTACCCCATTAGGCTTAGTAGAGGAACTTAATGACAATACAACCATTACCTATAACTTAGATCAAGCGGATGCAGAAATTTTATACTCTGCACTATTAACTACAATTGATCCGAATGATGAGAGTATATCTTATACAGAGCACATAGATTTGGTGTCTTTACAAAAAATGACGGAAACGGACGTGCAAATGCAAGAATTTGCCAATATCCTATTTGATTTTGATAAATTCTTTTTACGCCAAAAAAGTGAAGACATTCTACAGTCCTTATATCTTTTCATGAAAGAAAATCCGTCTGTACAAATTAAATTAGACGGGCATACCGATTGGATTGGAACAGATGAATACAATGAGACCTTATCTGAGAATAGAACGCTTAAAGCGCATAAATATCTTATTGACGCAGGTATTGATCCGGATAGAATTGATAACGCATGGTTTGGTGAGAAAACTCCTTCAGTATCAAACACTAATGCAGACGGATCTGACAATGCAGAGAACAGACAATTGAATCGCCGTGTAGAAATTAAAGTAGAGATACCCGAAATGGCAGACTTATATTTATCTTTGTAATTCACAACAGATAAATCGACTGAATGAATCTTAACCTAACTAAGCCAATAGTCTTCTTTGATCTTGAAGCAACGGGATTGAATATTTCTAAAGAAAAAATCATTGAAATTGCCATCATTAAAATAAATCCAGATCAATCGGAGACTACTTTTGTTGAAAAAATTAATCCAGGCATCCCTATTCCAGCGGAATCTACAGAAATTCATGGAATTACGGACGCTGATGTAAAAGACTGTGCACCTTTTGAAGCCTTTGCACAATCGATCATAGATTTTATTGGTGACGCAGATTTAGCTGGCTATAATTCGAACCGCTTTGACATTCCTTTTTTATTGGAAGAATTATTAAATGCAGGGCTTGAACTAGACATGGAAAATCGCCGATTTATTGATGTACAAACTGTTTTTCATAAAATGGAACAACGTACATTGGTAGCTGCTTATAAATTTTATTGTGATAAAGACATTATAAATGCACATAGTGCAGAAGCGGATACGCGTGCTACTTATGAAGTGCTAAAAGCACAGATAGATCGTTATCCAGAAATTGAAAATGACATGGACTTCTTGTTCGAGTTTACCCAAACTGGCAAGAATAGAAAAATTGATTTTGTTGGTCGCCTTGCCTTAAATGACGAAGGAGAAGTGATGTATAATTTTGGTAAACATAGTGGTAAGACTATTCAAGAAGTTTACGAAAAAGAACCGGGTTACCACCGTTGGATTATTGATAATGATTTTCCGCGGATCACCAAAAGCATTTTGAAAAAGACAGTTGATGTTCTAATTAAAAATGATCGGGCAAAACGTGCGTCTTTAAAAGAAGCTAAAGCCAATGAGATGTCAAACAAATTGGATCAACTGAAAAATAAATTTAGTTAAGCGAGTACCATGAAAATAATTTGTATTGGACGGAACTATAGTGATCATGCTAAAGAAATGAATTCACCCATTCCTGAGGAACCGTTATTCTTTATGAAACCCGACACGGCTTTATTTCGTGAAAAGAATTTCTATTACCCCGATTTTACGGCTGATTTGCATCATGAGGTTGAGTTGGTCGTCAAAATAGCAAAGGTAGGGAAACATATTTCAGTTAAAAATGCTCCTAACTACTATAACTTTATTGGTTTAGGAATAGATTTTACTGCTCGAGACATACAGAAACAATGCAAAGAAAAAGGATTGCCTTGGGAAAAAGCAAAAGCCTTTGACAATAGCGCGGTTATATCGCAACAGTTCATTTCTAAAGATGAGTTGGATTTAGACAATATCAATTTTAGTCTCGCAATCAATGATATTACCCAGCAAGCTGGTAACTCTGCGGATATGCTCTTTCATATTGATGAACTGATTAGTCATGTTTCTAAATTTGTCACCTTAAAAACAGGAGACTTAATCTATACTGGCACACCTGCGGGAGTAGGACCAGTTGAAATAGGTGATGAATTAACTGGGGTTTTAAACGGGAATTCAATGTTTAGCATTCAGATAAAATGATCTATTTTTTCCATTTCAAAGCTTGAAACAGCTATAAGCCCTTGATAATAGACAATTAAACTAGGATAATAAAAAAATTTATCTATTTTTGCTGCGTTGTGAAGCAATTCAAACATTATATCAATTGTTAATTTTAAAAAATCAGATTATGAAAATGACTTTCGTAAATTTAAGAAAAATGGGATTCGTTCTTGTTGCTGCTAGTGGAATGCTTGCATTTAGCTGTGGTGGTGATGATGCCGCTGAAGGAGCTACTGACGCGATCGAAAACCTAGGAGACCAATTAAACGACGCTTTAAATGACGCTACTGACGCTGTAGATGATGCTGCATGTGATGCTGCTGATGGATGCGACGGTGCTGAAGGATGTGACGGTGGAGACACTACAGACATGGCATGTGACGGTTCTTGTGATGGTGCTGAAGGATGTGATGCTGCAGAAGGAGATGAGCACGCTTGCGATCACGGAGAGTAATCTTCTAAAAAATATTAAAACTGCTAAAAGAGCATTTCGAGGATTCCTCAATGTTCATTTAGCAGTTTTTTTTGTGCCTAAATTTTTCTGAATTCAACACCGCGTTTACTTTCCTTTTCAGTAACTTTACATTAAGCCTATGGAAGACTCTAAACGCGTTCGTAAAAAAACAATCCCTTCTACTTTTCAAAATATTGAAAAATGGGAAACCAATCGAAGAACTTTTTTAAGAGGTGCACTCATTGCTGGAGCACTGACTCAAATTACCGCATTTACTTCTTGCTCAAAACAGTTGCGTGAGTCCAATGAAGTCCTATCAGCCGAACAATCAACAATTCTATATGACGTGTTGAGCATCTTTTTTCCAGATGATGGAAATGGGCCAAACATTGAAGAAATTAACGCCTTTGGCTATATCATGTGGGTACTGCAAGATACGCTCAATCGCAAAACCTCTGAAAACGACTATATCATTGAGGGAATTGATTGGGCAAATGAAACAGCCGAGGAAATATATTTCACCCCCTTTGTTGAATTAGATCAAGAACAGAAAGAAGCCCTTGTCGGTAAATTCACAGAATTAAATTGGGGAAAAAACTGGTCATCTGTATTAATTACTTTGATTTGTGAAGCGGTATTATTAGATCCCATCTACGGAGGGAACACAAATGAAGTTGGCTGGGAATGGTTGAATCATACGCCAGGCTTCCCTAGACCAACAGAGGAATTGCGCTATGAGCGCATTATGGAAAAACAAATGAAAATTGTGGTATAAAAGGCAATTTAAGTGAAAATGAAAAATGCCAATTGTATAATTGAATAATAAGCAAACGACACTTCTAATATCCTGTATTGCATGCAGAATCAGCGTTCTCACCCAGTAACAATGACTTAAATGAAGTAAAGACTTAAGACAAGTACTAGAGACTAAATACTAACGACTAGAGACTAAAAACCAATGACTGATAGCACAAAATACGATATTTGCATAGTTGGAAGTGGCGCTGGAGCAGGCCCCATAATCTATGAACTTTCAAAGGCTGGTTATAAAGTATTAGTACTTGAAAAAGGGCCATGGCTAAAATCCGCTGACTTTACAAAAGATGAAATGACTGCAACACGCCGTGATTCTTATCGTCCTAATTTAAAAGATGAACGCCACGTTATAGAAAGACCAAAATCAAATGGTTCTTGGTCTGCAAAATCAACTTACGATTCAGGAAACTTATGGAATGGAAACTGCGTTGGTGGTTCTTCTAATTTCATGAGTGCCTATTTCCACCGCCTAAAACCGAAAGATTTTCGACTAAAAACGGAATATGGCGAAATTGAAGGCGCTAATATTGTGGACTGGCCTATTAATTATGATGAATTAGAACCTTATTATGCGAAAGTAGAAGAAGTAATTGGCGTCTCGGGTAAAGTTGTGCCACATAAACATGCGGAGCCAAGATCAACGCCTGATTATCCATTCCCCCCATTAAATACTAATCCAGTTGCAGAATGGTTTGTTGAAGGTGGAAAGAAAGAAGGTTATAACATTGTTCCTGCCGCCCGTGGAATCATTTCTCAACCTTTAGGTAAAAGAGGTGCATGCTATCATTCAAATTATTGTGGAAGCTTTGGATGCTCTTCAGACGGCAAAGGAAGTTCAAGAGCAGCATTAATTAATATTGCATTAGAAACTGGCAATTGTGAAATTCGTCCAGACTCAAAAGTATACTTATTAGAAACGGACGACAATAAAGTAGTCACTAAAGCTTGGTACTACGACAAAAATGAAAAAAAGCAAAGTGTTACCGCCAAATTATTCGTTGTGGCTGCACAAGCTGTGGAAACTTCTCGCTTATTATTAATGAGTAAAGGCCCGCAATTCCCGAATGGTATTGCCAATAATAGTGGTCAAGTAGGTAAGAACTTTTTGTTTGCCGGCGGTGGCGCAGGATCTGGCGTCATTCGTTTTGATAGCATTTCAGAAGAAGATCGGAAGAAAATAGATACCCCCTTGACGTTTGTCAATCAAGCCTTATTAGACTTTTATGAAATCGAGGACTCTGAATTTGGCGGAAAAGCAAAAGGTGGAACAATCGATTTTTTAATTGAACACTCGGCGCCAATGCCTAAAATTGGACGTGCCAAATATAAAGACGGAACCCTACTCTACGGTTCTGAATTAAAAGAAAATTTAAAAGACTATTTCACCAATCAAAAACGATTACGATTTGAGATCTTCTGCGATTGGTTACCCAATGATAATTGCAATGTAACGCTAGATGACGAGGTAACAGACAAATGGGGAGACCCTGTAGGTCGCGTTAAATTTGGCTTTCATGAACAAGATATTAAGGTAGGAAATTACTTGGCTGACAAAGCCATGAAAGTAATGGAAAACATTGGCGCAGTTAGTATTAAATCTTCAATAAATGGCAATCCTCCAACAAACTTAATGGCAGGTGGGTGCCGATTCGGTAATGATCCTGC
The DNA here is from genome assembly GCA_047623705.1 of Crocinitomix sp. Taxonomy (GTDB): domain Bacteria; phylum Bacteroidota; class Bacteroidia; order Flavobacteriales_D; family Crocinitomicaceae; genus Crocinitomix. Next base: position 19,540 of record JBLHOW010000042.1, on the reverse strand, counting down.
GACAAGTGTTTTAGATGCAAATTGTAAAGCACATGACGTGGATAATTTATATGTCACCGACGGAAGTTTTATGCCTACGGGTGGCAGCGTACCTTATACTTTTACCATTTATGCCAATTCTTTCCGCGTTGCGGATCGAATAATTGAGCGTTTGAATGGTTGATGATTTGATGATGTAACAGTTTGATGGTTTGATTAATATTAATTCAACGCTCCATAATACTATTGACTAATCTTGAATAGTGATAAATAAAGACAATATCATTTTGTGAAATTTGTGGTGAAACCAATCCAATTATTCAACTTTAATTTTCCTATTCTATCCAAATCCTGACAGATTTCACCTGTTTACCAAAATTAATTCCATTTTTTTAATTGCTGAAAAAAATCAGTATAAATAGGCTATACAGCTAATTCTCACGCACTGCTTTTGATCTGGATAAAAAAATATATAGTACTTTGCATTGCATAGTACTATATAAATTACATATATTTGCCCTGTCAATATAAATTATTGAAGCAATAATAGATGAAAGTAGAAAATACAAAAGCGCAAATGCGCAAAGGAATTTTGGAATATTGCATCCTGACAATTCTTTCAAACAAAGAGGCTTATCCATCCGAGATAATTTCTGAAATGAAAGAAGCAAAACTCATTGTGGTAGAAGGAACGCTTTATCCCTTGTTAACCCGACTTAAAAATGCAGAATTATTGCATTATAAATGGGTCGAATCGGTATCTGGTCCGCCCAGAAAATATTATTCACTCACCGAACAAGGTGCTGAATTTTTAAAAGAATTAAAAAATACCTGGACAGAACTACACACAGCCGTTCAACAAATTTCCAAAACACATCAAAAATGAATAAAACGATATCTATAAATATTTCAGGCTTTGTTTTCAATATTGAAGAACAAGCATATGAACATTTGAAGCAGTATTTAGATAAAATCCGTAACAACTTTAACAACGAGGATGAACGTGATGAAATAATGGCCGATATAGAATTGCGTATTGCTGAACTATTTCAAGAAAAAATTGCGCCCAATAAAGAAGTTGTCGTTGAAGAGGATATTGTACAAATTCAGGACATTTTGGGTTTACCAGAAGACTTTGCTTCAGATGATGAAGAAAATTATCAGAACGAGAAAACTGAAAAATCAAGTCACGATCAAAATCAAACGGTTAAATCAAAACGTCTTTTCCGTGATACAGATAACGGAACATTTGCTGGGATTTGCAGTGGATTAGGTTATTATTTTGACGTTGATCGCGTAGTTTTTAGAATAATTTTTGTTTTACTTTTTATCCTTTTCGGAACTGGAGTTTTACTTTATATCATTCTTTGGCTAGTTGTGCCAGAAGCGAAAACAACTTCTGACAAAATTGAAATGAAAGGCGGCGCCGTTAATGTCGGAAGCATTAAGGAGCATGTTTCAAACATAAAACAAACCATTACCGATAAAAGAAATGCTAGCAATGTTAGTGAGAAAGTTCGGGGAGTTGTAGATAAAGGTGTAGTTGTTGGGCTTACTGTTTTCCAAGCCGTATCAAAGGTCTTTGGCGTTGGTTTTACCATTGGCGGTATTTTTATGTTTGTCTTCTTAATGATAATCATGTTTGGAAACACAGGAATTATTCCATTCATGGGACCAGATAGAATTGATGGAATCCCCCAATTAATTGAAATTATTTATCCGGGACAGGAACCAAGTTCACTCATATTTATCTCCCTTGTTCTAGTACTAACAATCCCTTTAATTGCCTTAGTTACTTTAGGTGTTAGAATTTTATTTAATTACCGCCAGAACATCAAAATTGTTGCTTGGACATTTGCTATTGTTTGGTCAGTAGCGGTTGGAGTTTTGTTTGTTTACAGCACCCAATTAGCCTCTAATTTCAAAAGTGATAAAGAAATTCGTTATTCCATGCCGCTAGAAAATGCTGGGTCAGATGAATTAATCATTAGCGTAATGGAAGATGATCAATTCTCAAATCATCTTGACCCCTATGATGATTGGGGAGCGTCTGAATTAGTAAAAGTAGATGAGGATTTTATTTACTTCGGTTTACCACAATTAAAAGTAATTGCCGTAAAGGACACTGGAGATTTTCGCGTATCAATTATTAAAGAAAGTCACGGAGCGACAACGCGAGATGCAATTAATAATATTGAACGAATTGATTATCCTATTATTAGCAAAGACAATAAACTTTTCTTAAGTCCATACCTTAAAATGCCAAGGGAAGATAAGTTACGCGCACAATATGTTCGGGTTGAAATTCTTGTTCCACGCGGGAAAATCGTTAAATTCGGCAAAAATATAGATCGCGTTCTAAGACATCTTGATGACGAACCTATCCCTTATGCTAATCATTATGAGGGAACGGAATGGATTAGTTTAAGAACAAATTTTTATCAAAAAGGATCTCGAGACTATAATTTATACGAGACAATAGTTGACATAAGTGAAAAAGCATCAGAAGAAGAACCAGACGAGCAAGAAGAAGACTAGCATTCTAGTCTTGCCAAGGTGGTATCCAAATAAAACGGATATTCAGCTGGGGATTTTCATTCAACGCCAAGTTGCTTTAATGCAGGATGAATTTCAAATGCAGGTGGTTTATGCCCAGGCAATTTCAGACATGAAGCAAGACTATGAACTGGTTTCAAGTGATGAAAATGGGTTTGCAGAGCATATTGTCTATTTTAAAAGTGGTAAAGGTTTTCTTAAAAAATTAATCAACCTAAAGCGCTATAAAAAAGCGCAGCAACTGGGTTTAAAACAAGTCAACAATACAATTGATCTTTGCCATATCCATGTACCATATAGGCCTGCACTTTTGGGTTTTGAATTGAATAATAAAGGAATCCCGTTTCTAGTTACAGAACATTGGTCGGGTCATTTAAACGGCAATTATCAAGGCAAAAACATATTGGATAGACTACTTTATAAGCGGGTTTTGAAAAATGCTGAAAAAATTAGCACCGTTAGTCAAGCCTTGCAAAATGCCTTTAAAAAAAATACGGGATTTGACTCCGCCGTCATTCCTAACATTATTGAACGCATAGCAAAAGTTGAAAAATCAAATGCTGGAACAATTAACTTTCTTTCTGTTGGAGATTTTCACAATGAAACAAAAAATTTTAGTGGATTATTATATGCCTTTAAAGTTGTAAACGCCAGCAATTCAAAAACACATCTAACATTAATTGGCGGTGGCCCTGATTATGACATGATTGTAAACTTGGCGAAAGATTTAAAAATTCCGGAAAATGCGATAAATTTCACCAATCGGCAAAATCATGAATATGTTTTAAACGCCATGAACAACTGTGATATTTACGTCTGCAATTCTAGATTCGAAACATTTGGAATGACGGTAGCTGAAGCCTTGTTATGTGGTAAGCCAATTGTCTCAACAAAATGTGGTGGTCCAGAAGAGTTTCTATCAGAAAAAAACAGCATGCTTGTTACGCCTAGCCCTCCTCAAAACAATAGTGAACATCAAGAATTGGCGCAAGCAATGCTAAAAATGACTGAACAATATCAAGATTTTAATGCAGCTGAAATAAGTAGCGAACTCAATTCGAAATTTGGGGAAGTAGCCGTTAAAGAAAAATGGCGCACGTTTTATCAGGTTTAATTCAAGTAGTAATACGCAATATTCGCCTTCGGTAAGGCAGCTAAAGTACAATCCGTATAAATGGATCCATTCTTAGAATTATTAGTGATTCTCAACATTGCACTTCCTTCTTCTATATCCCAACTAACTTTGCCTAACCGAGCTAAACACAGATCTTTCCCGATTTTATTTAATAATGCCTCAAAAGATTCAACATAGCATTTTTCTTTATGCGCTTCACTAGTTTTATCCCAACACTCAAGTTGATTCGTATCCTTATTATAATCCGTAAATCCTCTAAATTTGATTGTATTGAAAATCTCATCTGAACTATCAGCTACTTTAACTGCAGAATCATTGCTCTACGGTACTTCTGAACCTCCTCTAAATGTTTTTTTCAAAAATGACATATGCTTAGATATTGAAGATACAATATTATCAATATTGCGCTAAACCCTTAGAATTGAATATGGAATACCTGTGCCTAATAAGTCCGTCTTTATTGTGTTCATATAAATTAATATTGTAGATTTGATTAAATGTTCAACCTATTTTATCCATAAAAATGGGATGATGAAGCGCAAATTAATAACCATATTACTTTTGGTGTTTGTTGGACTCACTGCTTTTGGGCAACAGTTCCATTTCAAACAATACTCCTTAGAGGAAGGGCTTTCACGCTCTGGCGTATACGATATTTTACAAGATGATTCTGGCTTTTTATGGGTTGCTACCGAAGGTGGCGGCTTGTGCAAGTTTGATGGTAAAACCTTTAAACCATACACCCGATTTAATGGTTTAGCATCTGAAAAAATCCGCGTTATATTTCAGGATAGAAGCGGCATAATTTGGTTAGGAACTACAGACGGTTTAACATATTTAGATGGAGAAGAATTCACTAGTTTAACTGTGAGTGATGGGATTGCGGACAATTACATCCGTTCTATCGCCCAAGATCATGAAGGTAATATATGGGTGGGAAGCAATCGTGGTATTTCGATTATAGATTCTGACGAAAAAGGCGTTTCTCATAAATTGAAAGTAAACTTTAGCTTACCACATAAAAAGGTACGGTCACTTCAAACGCAAGGAGAAATTATGTGGGTTGGAACAGATGCTGGTCTTTGTAAATATCAAAACGGAAATATAACTGACACTATTACCACAGAAGACGGTTTGAGTGACGACCTCATCTTAACCTTATTTGTTGATTCAAATAATGAATTATGGGTAGGAACTGAAAATGGTTTAAACAAAATTTCAGCGGATACGATTCAACATTGGTCAGCAAAAAATGGCCTCATCAACAATAGGGTAAGAAGTATTGCAGAAGATCATAAAGGAAATCTTTGGATTGGAACAAGTGATGGTGTTAGCGTATTTAACGGGCATACATTCCTTAACCTGACAAGTGAAAATGGGCTTTCAAATGAGCGCATAAGATGTGTTACAACCGATAATTTTAATAATATTTGGGTGGGTACTTATTTCGGTGGAATTATGCGCTTCAATCATCAAGATTTTGTGGCATACACACCTGCGGAAGGATTGGTGAGCAATCAAATTCATTCCATAACAGAAGATGAAAAAGGAGATATAATTGTTGGAACCTATGACGGGGTTTCAAAATTAAAAATTTACAATGAAAAACTTGTCCGCACAAAAACAGTAACAACGGAGCAGGGATTAATGGACAATGACGTTAGTTCAATTCTAAAAGATGAAAACGATTGTTATTGGTATGGAACCAATAAAGGGATTACGCTAATTCAACACAATAAGGTAACCTACCTTAATGAAAATGTGGGCTTAAAAAACACGGCAATTACGGTCATTAAAAAAATTGGTAACACCTATTGGATAGGAACGCATGACGGTGTAGCCAAAATAGAAACAGATGACTACGAAGCTTTTCGCGTTGATTTTTTTCAGAGCAGCGAAGGCCTATCGGGCAAAGTAGTTTCTCAAATAGCAGCGGATAGTAAAAATAATGTTTGGGTCAGTTTTTTGGATGGTACATTTAGCTTCTTTGAAGAGAATCGCGTTGTTCATCCGACCATGGATGAATCAATCAAAGAAATAACTTCATTTAGTATTGATTCTTCTGATAGGTTTTGGATTGGAACCAATGGTAACGGATTATTTTATGGAGATTATGACACAGAAGAACATACCTTAAATTTGGACAAGCTGTCTACGCTACATAACCTCAGTTCACACTATATTTTCTCAATACTATTAGATGATGATTTAATTTGGGTAGGACATGAAAACGGTTTAGATTTAATCACTGCCAAAACAGATAGTACTTTTGATATTCAATCATACGGTCCCGAACGTGGATTCTTCGGTTTACAAAACAATCAAAATGCCTCCTTTAAAGACTCAGGCGGAAACCTTTGGTTTGGAACTGTTAACGGATTGTTTTGTCTAAAGAACAATGTGTTAGAGCAATTTACAGAAGGAAAACCCTCAACTAATTACATCAAATCAATTAAAATAAACGGGAAATATATTGATTGGAGTAATGCTGAATATCGCTGTGATAGCACTGAAGGCGTATTTTCATTACCTGTTAATTTAAGACTTCCTTATGATGAAAACAATATCTCTTTTGAATTTATTGGGCTAAATTTTATTTCACCAAAAAACGTAAAGTACAGTTGGATGCTTGAAGGATTTGACAGTGATTGGAAAACGGTATCAAAAAACAACTTCACAACCTACACCAATCTTGACCCTGGGAAATATTCATTTTTATTGCGCTCTTCAAATGAACACGGCCGTATAGTTGGCGATCCAATTCGTTTCGATTTTAAAATAGAAAAACCATGGTGGTCTACTTGGTTAGTAAGGATCATTGCTGCCATTTTAGTCATTGGATTTATCAGCTTTTTAGTTAGTTTAAGAACAAGTCAATTACGTAATAAACAGCGTGTATTAGAAGACACAATTAAAGAAAGAACAACCGAAATTCGCCGCCAAAAAGAAGAATTAGAATATAAGAATCAAGAAATTACCGATTCAATTTTATACTCCCGAAGAATTCAATACTCCATTCTACCGGGAACAGAAAAATTGAATAATGCCTTGCAGACTTATTTTGTATTCTACAAACCAAAAGACATTGTATCTGGAGATTTTTATTGGGCAGATCTATCACCAAACGAAAAGGATTTAACCTTTGTAGCTGTGGCAGATTGCACGGGGCACGGCGTACCAGGTGCAATGGTAAGTTTAGTTGGAACGCGTGCCTTAAATAGTGCAGTGCGCGAAAGTGCATTAACTAAGCCAAGTGATATTCTAGATCAGACGAATGAGATTGTTTTGGAGGCTTTCACTGACGAAGAATCTGGTACAATCATTAAAGATGGGATGGATATTACCTTACTGGCTTTGGATAAATCAAGTCCTAAAACGTCCTTCCAATTTGCCGGCGCCCAGAACCCACTTTGGATTGTTCGCGAGAAAACAAAAGGTAACTTGATTGTGAACGAAACTGAAATTGAACCAAATATTGATTTAGGAGAATTTAACCTCTTTGAAATTAAAGGTGACAAACAGCCAATTGGCTATTTTGAGAACAAAGTACCATTTAATAATCATGCTGGTAATCTTGAAAAAGGTGATCGAATCTACTTAATTAGTGATGGTTATGCAGATCAATTTGGTGGGCCAAAAGGTAAAAAATTCAAATATAAAGCACTCAAAAATTTGATTCTGTCCAATCAAAACATTCCGATCGAAGGGCAACATACTGAATTAAAGCGTGCGTTTTTTGATTGGATGGGTGATCTTGAGCAATTAGATGATGTTTGTTTAATGGGAATTGAGGTTTAACCTAATACTTTTATTAACCGCTGAATTTCATTTTCATTCTCAGCAATATAACTCAGCGCATCTTTCCTTAAGGCCAAAATGTTTTTAGCACTTGTATTCTGCATTGAGTCTGTTGCATTTACTAACCTAGGATTAAAACGGAAATAGTTCAATTGCCCCTCATCCTGCAAATTTTTCATGTGCAAATGTACAGCTTCAACCTCTTCCTCGACAGCATCCGATTCTCGCATAATTCCAGTTCCTAAACTCAAATAAGTGATATCAGCCGTGCCCTGCAAATTATTTTCATGCGCCAAACGTGTTGGGTTTTTAGCATTAAAAAAGCCATCTACATATAATGTATCATTAATCTTTACCGCCGGATAAACGCCAGGAAATGCACAACTTGCTGCTATAGCTTCATCTAAAGGACAACTGTTTTTAGCATTAAAAATTACCGGAGATAAATCATTGGCATCAGAAACAACAATATTCAGATTAGGAAATTGATTCAAGTGCAAGTTCGAAAAGTTTGACTGAATTAACTGATTTAAAGCCCTGGTTGGAATAGAAACGCCGCGCGGCTGTACAGCTGCCGAAGATCTAAATTCGTAAATATCTAATACATTTTGGATTGCTTCTTCAAATTTAACTTGAGACTGAATTCCAAGTGCGCCTGAAATTAATGCGCCTGTTGAAGTACCCCACCATGAAATGTCCTGCTGAAAAAGATCGCGTGAGAAACGTTTTTGAATCTGTTTGAGTATAATGAGCGGAATAACCCCTCGAATGCCTCCACCGTCAATTGAAATAACTAACCGACTACGCCGTGTCATTTCAATCGAATCACTTGACCGATATTAAGCACGGATGTTTCTGATAAACCATTCAATTTGCAGAGCGCGGCTACTGACGTTCCGTATTTTCTTGAAATTATCCATAGACTTTCTCCACTACGAACACGGTGCGTTTTTGCGTTTGTATTAACTGGAGCACTTGATGAACTTGAACTAGAAGAACTCCTTTTAGTTGATCCACCACTTGGACTAAAAACACCACTATGAACCAATAAATTGTCTTTAACCGCTTTTTGTTTAAAATCAAAAATCAATTCAGGGTTTATAGGATTGTCATAAAATCGAACTTCAAAATGAAGATGTGAACCAGTTGAATGACCTGTATTTCCTCCTAAACCAATTGGATCGCCAGCTTTCACATCTTGATTAGGCGCAACCATCAGTTTTGAACAATGCGCATAATAAGTTTCTAAACCGTTATAATGTCGAATCACAATTAAATTCCCAAAACCATTTTCATGATATTTTGCATATCGAATCTTCCCATCAAAGGCCGCACAAATTGTGTCACCCGTTTCTAAATCAATATCCACTCCATTATGTCGTCTTCCCCTACGATAACCATATTTCGAAGTCATTGTGCCATCAAAAGGAATCGCATAATTATCATGTAAGGTATCCAAAACGCACATCCATAAGGTGTCTTTCATCAAAGAAACATCATTCGTGGTGCAAGTAATCACATCCTCATGTGACCATTTAGACTTATAAGAGTATGTCGTATCATCACAAACCATTTCGTGAATTCTGGCATTCATTATTCCTTCAAAATCCTCTTCCCCCAAATAAGACCAAGTTCTATCACCATAAATTAACATGGTTCCAGTTGGTGTTTCAACGGTGTCAATTGGATCAAAGAATGTTTCCTGCGCCGAAGCATCAAATATGGTGGTGAATAACAAGGAGATAAATACGAAATTCTTCATGGTGTTATTTTCAGTGGTGGTGCAAAAGTACGTATTTATCAGTAAATGGTAGGTTTCAACATCCCCAATAACCTTAATTTAACAGATTTTAACGCATAAAACCCTTTATTTAGCTTGAATATTAATGAATTAAAAAAAATGATGTACCTTTGCACAAAATTTTGCGTAAGAAGCAAATGCTTAGTAAGGGTTCATTGTCGAAACAATTGAGAATTTAGTTCGGACCTACTCTAAGCGAAAGGTAATAACTAAATTAAAAATAAAACATGACGTTCAATGAACTAGGGTTGAAAGATAGTATTCTTTCAGCAATTACAGAAATGGGTTATGAATCACCTACACCGATTCAACAACAAGCAATTCCATATTTACTAGAAAACAAGGGTGACCTTATTGGATTAGCATCTACTGGAACAGGGAAAACTGCAGCATTTGGTTTACCCTTATTAAATCAAATCGATACGGATTCAAAAAACACACAAGGATTGATCATCTGTCCCACACGTGAATTATGTATCCAAATTTCAAAAGATTTATCTACTTACTCCAAAAACATGAGGGGAATAAGTGTTGTTCCTGTTTATGGGGGTACGGATATTGTAAAACAAATTCGCCAAATTGAGCGCAGTGCACAAATTATTGTTGCTACGCCAGGTCGATTATTGGATTTAATCAACAGAAAAAAAATAAGATTAGGTGAAGTTGAAGCCGTAATTCTTGATGAAGCAGATGAAATGCTGAACATGGGATTCAAGGAAGATATTGATTCTATTCTTGAAAAAACGCCTGACTATAAAAACGTTTGGTTATTCTCAGCAACTATGCCAAAAGATGTGGCCCGTATTGCTAAGAATTATATGGATGATCCATTTGAAATCACAGTTGGTGGTAAAAATGAGACGAATAAAAATATTGAGCATCACTATTACGTTGTAAAAGAACGTGATCGTTTTCAAGCTGTAAAAAGTGTAATTGATTTTAATCCGAACATGTATGGATTAATCTTTTGCAGAACAAGAAGAGACACAGCAGCTGTTGCAGATAAATTAATGGCAGGTGGTTATAACGCTGAGCCACTTCACGGAGACTTATCACAAGCTCAACGTGACCGTGTAATGCAAAAGTTCAGATCAAAAACACTTCAAATCCTTGTAGCTACTGATGTTGCTGCTCGTGGAATTGATGTAGATGATATTACACATGTAATTCACTATCAATTACCAGAAGATGTTGAAAATTATACGCACAGAAGTGGACGTACAGCAAGAGCTGGTAAAAAAGGAACTTCAATTGCTTTAATCAACACGAAAGAGGGAAGAAAAATCAAGAGTATTGAGCGCATTATTAAATCAAAATTTGATTTGAAAAAAGTGCCATCATCTACGGAAATTGTTGAAACACAATTAACGAGTATGATCAGTGGAATAACTGATGCTGAAGTTGATTCAAGTCGTATTGAAAAATACATGCCAATGTTAATGGAACAATTGGACGGATATTCGAAAGAAGATTTGATCAAGCGATTTATGGCAGCTGAATTCAACAAATTTTTGAGCTACTACGAAAATTCACGTGATTTAAATGCAAGCCAAGGTTCTGGTGGGAATGATCGGGATGATTATGGTTCTAGAAAAAGAGGAGATCGAGGAGAAAGAGGTGGAAGAGATCGTAGAGATAGAGATGATTCCGATAAGCAACGTTTCTTCGTTGGTTTAGGGAAAAAAGATGGTTTTAATCATGGTGCTTTATTACGTTTACTATGCGACAATACTGGAGTTAGCAAAGGTGATATTGGTAAAATTGATATTTTAGATTCATTCTCGTTTTTTGATGCAGATAAAAAAGAATCTGAAACAATTCTTCAAAAAATGCAAGGCATTGACTTTGAAGGAAACATGATGAATGTTGAAAAAACCAAAAATCGCGACGAAAATAGAGGTGGCGGAAATAGCGGTGGTGGAAATAAAAAACCTTTTGCACGCAGAAGTAGCGGTGGCGGAGATAGAGATCGTTCAAAAAGAACTGATGGCAACAGAAGTAGCCGTAGAAGATCATATAAAAATTAGAAAATAAGCTTACACGTTTAGAATGGAAATAAGAAATATAGCAATTATTGCACACGTTGACCACGGCAAAACGACCTTGGTAGATAGAATGATCGAATCAGGTGACGCTCCAATCAAAAGTGATGGTGAGTTAATCATGGACAGTAATGATCAGGAAAGAGAAAGAGGGATTACTATTACGTCTAAAAACGTTTCAGTATCATTCAAAGGGACAAAAATTAATATCATTGATACTCCTGGTCACTCCGATTTTGGTGGTGAAGTTGAGCGTGTATTAAACATGGCCGACGGTGTATGTTTATTGGTAGATGCTTTTGAAGGTCCTATGCCTCAAACACGTTTTGTTTTGCAAAAAGCACTTGAACTAGGTTTAAAACCTTTATTGGTTGTCAATAAAGTGGATAAAGAAAACTGTACTCCTGACATAGTTCATGAGAAAGTTTTTGATTTAATGTTTGAATTAGATGCTACTGAAGATCAACTTGATTTTGAAACAGTATATGGTTCTGCTAAAATGGGATGGATGAGTACTGATTGGCAAAAACCAACAGACAAAATCGAACCACTTTTAGATGCAATCTTAAGTTATTTCCCGCCAAAAGAATTTCCTGAAGGGAACACGCAAATGCTAATTACTTCACTTGATTATTCTTCATTCGTAGGACGAATTGCAGTTGGAAGATTGACAAGAGGAACAGTAGTCCCTAACCAACAAGTAATGTTGAGTAAAAGAGATGGTTCACTTGTAAAGTCAAAAATTAAAGAAGTATTTGTTTTTGAAGGCTTAGAAAAAAGAAAAGTAGATACTGTTCAAACAGGAGATATTTGTGCACTTACAGGTATTGAAGGTTTTGAAATTGGAGATACAATTTGTGATTTCGAAAACCCTGAAGCTCTACCAACAATTAACATTGATGAGCCGACAATGAGTATGCTTTTCACTATTAATGATTCTCCATTCTTTGGTAAAGAAGGTAAATTTGTAACGTCAAGACACATTCATGATCGTTTACAAAAAGAATTAGAAAAAAACCTTGCACTTAAAGTAGGTACAACTGGTTCTGCTGATAAATGGGACGTTTACGGACGTGGAGTAATGCATATCTCAGTGCTATTGGAAACAATGCGAAGAGAAGGGTATGAAGTTCAAGTTGGTCAACCGCAAGTAATCTATAAAGAAATTGACGGGAAAAAATCTGAACCTATTGAGGACTTGACAATTGATTTACCTGAAGAGTATTCAGGAACAGCTATTGATCATGTTACAAAACGTAAAGGTGAAATGGTAAGTATGGAGCCAAAAGGTGCTCGTATGATCTGTAAATTCAAGATTCCTTCAAGAGGAATTATTGGATTGAGAAGTTTAATGCTAACACAAACGGCTGGCGAGGCTGTTGTTACACACCGTTTCATTGGATATGAGCAGCACAAAGGAGATATCCCTGGTCGTATGAATGGTTCTTTAATCTCAATGGAAAAAGGATCAAGTGTACCGTTCTCATTACACAAGTTACAAGAACGTGGTAAATTCTTCATCAATAGTAATGTTGATATTTACGAAGGACAAGTAATTGGTGAGAATACAAGAGCTGGTGATTTAGTAATTAATGTTACTAAAACAAAACAGTTAACCAATATGCGTAAATCTGGTACGGATGATAAGATGAAAATCGCTCCACCAAAAACGTTCTCTTTAGAGGAAGCGTTGGAGTACATTCAAAAAGATGAATATGTTGAAGTAACACCTGAATCAATTCGTATCAGAAAAGTTTATTTAAAAGAAACTGATCGAAAAAGATTTGACAAATAAAAAACTGATGAATGAAAATAAGGTCGTCCAAGGGCGACCTTATTTTTGTTTTTAAACGTTTAGAAAAGCCTACAAAACATCAATATTCTTTGGTAAAGGCGGGTGATTTATCAAAACCTTATCTGGTTTTGAATAATAAATTGTTCAAAAACTTGTTAATAACATTACACCGTTAATGAGATAGTAGCCTAGTATAATTTTATTTTTGTTTAAAGCGTAAATAGATTTCTATGTTTGATGAAGAGGATAATGACGATAATGATGGATTGTTTGACGATCAGTTCAATTCAGAGCTAAAACGCTTTGAAGAGATGATTGAAGCGCACAATGCATACTATTTTGATGGGGAAATTTTGGAGCAAATCATTGAACATTTCATCATTAATAACCAATTAAAGAAAGGACTGAAAGCAGTTAATTTTGCAAAAAAACAGCATCCTTCCAATAGCGTATTCGACTTAAGAAAAGCACAAATACTTTCCACCACTGGTCAATTGAAAGAAAGTTTACTCATTCTACAAACCTTAGAAAAACTAGAACCATACAATCCTGAGGTTTACATCACCAAGGCAAGTGTTTTTAGCCAACTTCGAGATCATACAAAAGCCATTAAGTATTTTGAAAAGGCGATTGAAGTGGCAGAAGAGTTCAATTATTCTGAAGAAATTGAAGAAATTCGTTTCGATTTGGCAATGGAGCATGAAAGCATGCATAACTATACCAAAGCCATTAAAGTTTTAGAAGAAATTTTAATAAAAACACCAGACAACGAAGCAGCCATTTATGAAATTGCTTATTGTTACGAGCGCACGGGTAATTTTGATAAGTGTATCGAGTATTATAATAAATACATTGATAATAATCCATATTCCTTTACCGCTTGGTATAATTTAGGAAACATCTATTTTCTTAAAAATAATATTGAAAAAGCCCTTTGGGCTTATGACTACTCGACTATAATTAATGATGACTTTACATCTGCTCATTTTAATATGGGCAATGTTTACATGCAGATTCAAGATTACGAAAAAGCCCTAAAGTCTTATCAAAAATGTGCAATAATTGATGCGAATGACGCCTTAACATTGAGTTATTTAGGCGAAGCATATGAGCGCCTTGAGCGTTACGAACAAGCACTTGATTGCTACCAAAAAAGTAAAGAAATAAATCCCGAATTAGCCGAGCCTTGGCTGGGAACTGGAATAATCATGGAATTGCGCGGAGAAACTGCCCAAGCCATTAATTTTATTCAACAAGCTGTACAATTGCAACCTGAAAACTCGAATTACAGATTAGTATTAGGGGAAGCACTTTATAAAGCCGAACGCGTTTCAGAGGCCGAAACGGAATTAGAAAGAGCCGTTCAACTTGACCCTGAATACAGTGATGCAATTGTTCTATTGGCAAAGATCAAAGCAGAATATAGCTTGAACGAAGCACTTGAATTCTTATTGAGTTTTGATAATTTAGCTGAGCTTGATCATGAAGTTAGGATCATGCTCGTTTTCATATTTTGGAAACTCGGTCAAAAGACAGAAGCATTACTTCATTTTAAGAAAGAATATTTAATCGATAAAGGTTCAGCAAAAACCTTATTTTTGTACCTACCTGAAGCAGAATTCATCCCGGAGTTTCTGCAGATAATTGAAACCGACCATGAGTAAAAATTTTGAACTATCCCACATTCCGCAAAGACCGGAAAAACCCAGAGAATCTGGCGTAACAATGATGATGGATAAAGGCCTAAGCCTTCGCGAAGTTGAAGACTTTATTGAGGCTAGTGGTGATATTACTGATATTGCCAAATTTGGTTTTGGAACCGCCTTTGTAACAAATAATTTGGAAGAAAAAGTCAAATTATATAAAAGCGCAGGTATCCGCCCTTATTTTGGTGGAACATTATTTGAGCTTTTTATTGCTAGAAATAATTTTGACGGTTTCCGAAAACTAATGGACAAATATGATTTGGACCTTTGTGAGGTTTCAGATGGATCAATCATTATACCGCACGAAGAAAAATTAAAATACATTGTCGAATTAGCGAAAGGCCGTACTGTCATGTCAGAAGTTGGTTCGAAAGATGAAGGAATCATCATTAGTCCTGCAAAATGGATTAAAATGATGAGCACTGAATTGGAAGCTGGCTCATGGAAAGTAATTGCAGAAGGACGTGAAAGCGGTACCGTTGGTGTATTTAGACCAAATGGAACAGCGCACACTTATCTTATTAATAAAATTATTGCCAAAATTGATCCAAACCGCATTCTTTGGGAAGCACCTAAGAAAACCCAACAAGTTTGGTTCATTCGCTTATTCGGTGCAAATGTTAACCTTGGAAATATTGCTCCAAATGAAATGATTCCATTAGAATGTCTACGATTAGGACTTCGAGGAGATACGTTTTTCGAGTTTTTGCCTGATGAAGTTGAAAAACAACTCAAGCAAAGCGCCGAGTAAACATGGACGAAAAAGAGAAAAAAAGCTTTCTTGGAATTGCCTTACGAGGTATTGGAATGGGAGCGGCTGATGTTGTACCCGGCGTTTCTGGCGGAACAATTGCATTCATCACAGGAATTTACGAAGAACTACTTGAAACCATAAGCGGCCTTAAATTAGGTTTAATAAAAACATGGCGAAAAGAAGGATTCATGGCCATGTGGCGTGAAGGTAATTTCCGTTTTCTCTTTGCACTTTTCACAGGGATTTTAATTAGCATTGCTTCACTTGCAGTCCTCATCAAATATCTATTAGCAACATTCCCCATTCACTTATGGGCCTTCTTTTTTGGTTTAATAATTGCCTCGGTTTGGTTAGTTGGTAAAAGCGTTAAACAATGGAATGTGCGCAATATCGCCGGCGTTGTCGTTGGAACAGTAGCAGCTTATTTCATTACAACCATTAGTCCTTCGCAGGAAAGTAATCACCTTTTTTATATTTTCATTTGTGGTTCAATAGCCATTTGCGCCATGATTTTACCAGGAATTTCTGGTAGCTTTATCTTACTATTATTAGGAGCTTACACTACTGTCTTAGGTGCGGTGAGTGGTTTAATTGATGCACTAAAAGCATCCAATTGGGATTTAGTATTTAGCAATGGATTAATGCTATGCGTCTTTATGCTCGGCTGTTTAATTGGTTTAATTAGTTTTTCACGCATTTTAAACTGGCTCTTTAAAAAAGCGCATGATTTTACCGTGGCAATTCTTACGGGCTTTTTAATTGGATCATTAAATAAAATTTGGCCTTGGAAAAGAATCCTCGAAACCTTTACAAAACATGAAGGTGAAGCAAATCAAGAAATTGTTCCTTTAGTTGAGCAAAATATTTTCCCTGGCGCCTACCCTGCTTTTGCAGAAAAATATAACTTATTAAAAGGCACCAGTATTCCGGAAGAAAGTTTCTTAGGATTAAGTATCGCACTTGCCATTCTTGGAATTGCAGTTATTGTGGTTTTAGACATAGTCGGTAAACCCAAAAAACAAGCCTAATATCCAACTACTATTGGAAGCCTAAATGTTAATCTAAATCCTTTTAGTCCCGTTTTCTCGCTATCTGGCTAAATTCTCTCTATTATAAGCAACCACTGCAAAATCGCAGCGTTTAGTAATTGTTAATATTCCCGTAAATCGAAGTTGAATTTTAACTTATAAAAGTGTAATTTTGAAATTCAGCCATTTTAAAAGAATGAAAATGAGATCCATATATAAACTACTCGCAGTTATCGGTTTAATAACTGCTGCTCCAATCAGTTCGCAAGCGCAAGTATGTATTCCTACATATGGTACTGTTTGCTTTACAGGCGGCGGTGCAATTACCGAAGATTTAATTGACAACTTTTGGACTGTCGGTGGTATTTTAGACATCACCAATATGGATACTGATTGCTGTTTATTACCTGACAATTATTGGTACACAGGTTTAGAAGTACATGGTTGTGCTGGAGAAACGATTGAAACGAATGTACAATGTGAAGTTGGTGCATTCGACCAAGGTTTTGCCATTTGGATTGATTGGGATGAAGATGATGATTTTGCAATAGGTGAAAAAGTATATGCGTCACCTGGATTTGGAGATGGAGTTTATACGGGTTCCTTTACTATTCCTTTAGATGCTGCTCCAGGTTCATATAACATGCGGGTTAGAGCTAAATATGCCTCTGCAGGTACAGCAATTAATCCTTGCGATAACCAAACTTACGGAGAAACAGAAGATTATATAGTTGTAGTTGGAACATGTGACCCTACAATTTGTGAAGGAGACTCAGTTGTATTAGACTTAGGAACAATGCCTCCTGGACCAATCACTTATAACTGGACACCGGATATTTATATTGAAGACGCTACTGCTGGACCAACTGTTGAAGTTTGGCCAGTAGATACAACAATTTACACATGTGAAATTACTTCGCCAGACAGTACTTGGTTCGTTCCAATTAACGTATACGTTGTTCACCCTGCAGATCCTTTTGCTGGATTAGACGATACTGCTTGTCACGATATTGGAGTTCCCTATGTGTTTTCTGCTACAGTAGATGTGCCAGAAGATGGATTAACCTTAGATTGGGAAATGGATAATTTTTACGGTGGTGGAGTTCCACTTATCGCCTACTCGCCTTCTGATGATGTATTAAACGCAGGCGTTGTTGTCAGCATGCCTGGAACATATGACTTTGTTTTATACACGGTAGATGAAAGTGGATACTGCCCAGATCAAAGCGATACAGTTAAAATTTTATTCTCTGCTGCTGATCATGATTTAACAGCTACACCACCACAATGCTTCGGTGCTGCTGATGGTACAATCACAGTAACAGGAACAGGAATATTACCTATAGCATTTTACAGTATTGATGGCGGTGCCACATGGCAAGTATCAGATACTTTCACTGGCCTTACAGCAGGAATTTACACGATTACTTCTAAAGATGAATTCGGATGTGAATTCAGTAGTGATAT
This sequence comes from Crocinitomix sp., assembly GCA_047623705.1. Classification (GTDB taxonomy): domain Bacteria; phylum Bacteroidota; class Bacteroidia; order Flavobacteriales_D; family Crocinitomicaceae; genus Crocinitomix. Next base: position 1,479 of record JBLHOW010000042.1, on the reverse strand, counting down.
TGAATTGGTTGATCCATCAGAAGTTACAATCACGGTTTCATCTGATACTTTAATTTGTCAAAACGGAACAGCAACTGTAACGGCTACATCAACAGGTGGTGATTCATTTACATTCGATTGGAGTATCCCTGGAGCAGACGGCACAGGTACACAAACAGTTTCACCTCTTGTTTCGCCTTATTTAATCACTGTGACTTCTACAAATGAATTTGATTGTGAATCAGCAGAGGAAACAATCGAAATTACATTGCGTGATCCAATCACATTGGTGATTTCTGTAAATGATTCGATTTGTCCAAGCTTTGGTTCAGGTGCGTCAGTAGTTGCTGCAGGTGGTGATGGTGCTTATACTTATATATGGACTGAAAATGGTGTTGCAATGCCTGACGTTGCCAATAACATTTCAACAACACCAGATGTAAATACTGTTTATTGTGTAACTGTTGATGACGGATGTGAAACAACACCAGTTACAATATGTACACAAACAATTATACATCCAGTACCAGTTCCAATCTTTACTTCTGATATAACTGCAGGTTGTAATCCTTCCACTGCTTTATTTGAAGCTACAGTTGTTTCTTCTGATATTCCGGTTTGGACAATTAATGGAAGTACCTATACTGACTTAGACGAAGTTGCTTACGAATTTACTGAAGTTGGCTTTTATGATATTACATTAGAAGTAACAAACGAATGGGGTTGTGTAAATGAAATATCTGCAATTGATTATTTCGAAGTGGTAGATGTTCCACATTTTGACTTCTTTATTAATCCTAATCCAACAACAATATTCAATACAAAAATTAAATTAACACCTTCTGATTTATCTGCAGGACATTCATATGATTGGAGCATGCCAGGTGGAATCCCTGCAACTTCTACAGATGAAACACCAACTGTAATTTATCCAGAGGGAGTACCTGATGATTATGAGGTTGAATTAACTGTTACAAATGATCAAGGATGCTTTAGCACTAAATTACATACAGTTAATATATTAACTGATGTTATTATCTATGCGCCAAATGCATTTACACCAGACGGTGACCAATACAATGAAGGTTGGGGTGTTTATATTGATGGTATTGATATTTATGATTTCAACTGCCAAATATATAACCGTTGGGGAGAAATTGTTTGGGAATCATTTGATGCTTCCAGCGTATGGTATGGAACTTATGGTTCTGGCAACGCCCCAGAAGGAACTTATGTATGGGTTGTACAAGCAAAAGAAAATACAACTGATAAAAGATTAGAATTTAGAGGTACCGTCAATATCCTAAGATAAAAGATAAACCTTTCTCAAAAAATGCCAAGGGCTGTCTAACAAGACAGCCCTTTTTTTATTCCTTATATGTCTAGTCCTGAAATAGCGTTACACAAAAAGAACGTTATGGAAGAAGAAGAAAAAAAGAATTACGTTAAACGAAGTCAAAAAGACTATTCAATGTCTTTTAAACTGTCGGTTGTAGAGGA
>JBLHOW010000041.1:0-56987 GCA_047623705.1 Crocinitomix sp. | reverse complement strand
GTATTCAACAGTTTAACTATCGGGGCATGCCTTTCATGTCTGGTGCATACTTGGATAAAAACTTGAGTGTAAAACAGGGCGAGTTCACCTATTATGATTATAACGGAAATAAAAAGAAGTCCGGAACTTTTGAGCGTAATAATGCCAACGGAGTATGGAAATACTATTCAAAGCAAGGGGCTGTAGTTGCAGAAGGAAATTATGAGGATGATTATCGAAACGGTGAATGGCAGCTATTTTCTGACAATGCCAAAATTAAGGAAAAAGTAAAATACATATCGGGTAAATATGAAGGCAAACTTTTAAGATGGCACAACGATACGCTAATTGAAAAAGGTCAGTACAAATCAAATATTAAAGTAGGATTTTGGCAAGGTTGGCATGAGAATGGATCACGAGATTATGAAGGGAATTTTATCAATGGAAAAAGAGACGGCGAATGGAAATTCTACTTTCCGTCCAATAAAGTTTCGGCAATTGAGCAATATAAAAATGGCGAAGTGATTCAAGTGGATTGGTTTAATGAAAAAGGTGAATCTATAACTCCGACAGATCCACTAGAGTATGATCCAATATACCCAGGTGAGCCACGTGCACTTGCTGAATTTTTAATGAACAATGTAAATTATCCAGAAATAGCAAGAAGATTTAACCATCAAGGAATCATTTATGTTGGGTTCATTATAGCAACTGATGGAAGCATAACGGATGTTAAAATACGGAAAGGTGTTTCATTGGAACTTGATGAAGAAGCCATGCGCGTAATTAAAATGATGCCAAAGTGGACACCAGCTATGAGTCACGGTAGAACTATATCTATGGTTTATACATTGCCGATACATTTTAGATTGGGTTAATTTGCAACATTCAAAGTCCTAATAACATTTTTGGATCAGGACAATTCCCCCGATAAAAATCCAATTTATTGCGACTGCAAACACCTGAGTAATCGCCTGTACTTCCTTCCAAATCCAATATTACTTGAAAATGCAAATGCGGCGGATAATCACCATTCACCTCTGCTCTACCTAATTCACCAATTATTTGATCCTTTGCAATTTCCTGACCAACCTCCAGTTGATCCAAGTACTCAAGGCTTAAATGGCCGTAAAGTGTATAAAAAGTAAAGTCATTACTTTGATGCGCTAGAATAATAGTCGGTCCATAATCACCATAATTGGTGTTATTTTGAAAACTATGCACTTTACCATTAAAGGGTGCGATAACGGCTGTTCCGGCTTTTGCCCAAAAGTCAAGCCCAAGGTGAATGTTACGCTCTTTTGCAGCATCCTTTACAGGTTTAAAATAAGCACTGCGTTGATAGATGTTTCGCTGTTCTAAATAACCTCCGTAACATACTTTGGCTGCTTTTTCTTCTAAAAATTGATCGATATACAACCCAAATTCACTTGAATCCTCAGTTTTTATAGTAAGCAATGCACCGTTATCAGTTGACAAATCAATTGGAACATAATGTCTTTTTGAAATGGATTTATCCAGTACAGACAGGTCCTGTTTATTCAATGAATCAATAAAATCGAAATACTGTTGATGCATAAAAAACAAAGTGAATTATCAGGATAAAAGTAAGAATTTTGAAATGGATAACATTCGGTTTCAGCAAATCACTCAAAACGCCAAATACATTTGATGATTAGGATTTGTATGCGTTGGAGATAATTGAAAATCATGGCTGCCAACAATTTTAAAACTCATCTTTTCATAAAATCGAATGGCGCGTTTGTTCTCTATCCAAGTATAAAGCCAGACTCCCGCTTGTCCATTTGTTTTAGATAAATCAATAGCGCAATTAAACAGTTCCTGTCCCAGTCCTTGACCATGAAATTTTTCGAGGACATAAATTCGTTCTAATTTGGTAATAGAAGCTGATTCTACGGCTGAAATAGGCTGATTATAAATAATTTTTAAATAGCCCACCATTTTGTTTTCAGTAAATAACACGCGATAAAAATTATTAGGATCACTGAGTTCCGTCTTAAAAATATCCTCCGTATAATTGGCCTGCAAATAGTTGTCTACATCCTTCGTAGAAGCACTGTGGCCATGCGATTGGATAAATGTTTCTATCGCAAGAGTGGTTAGTTCTGGTAAATCTTTAAGTTGTGGTATTTCAATTCTAATCATTCCAACGCTAAAAATAAGGATTTGTCCTGTATAGCTTTCTTTCTTATGACAGTTTTAATAAGATTTGTCTAGTCCCAGTTTAGTTCGGTAAGTACTATCAGCAAGAGTATTCTTGCTCCAATAATCTGTTCGGATACTTTTATTCAATACAGCGCTAGTTGTTAATTCTTGCCTTTTATCTCCCCATCCACTATAATAGGTTTCTTTCCAAGCCATTATTTTGTGCGGAAAGGCAGTTTCATAAGTAATGGTAACAGTCCGCTCTAAACCTGGAAAACTTAATTGATATTCAGTAGATTCACCATTAGGTTGTTTTGAGAGTTTACAATCGTAGGCCTTTAGATCTACATGTGATAGTCTTACGTAAAAAAGTGAAGGAATAACTTCTGCATTCCCCATGGGTAAATTGTCGGGATTTAAGCGAATAATGGTCCAAAAATCATCTTCTAAATGCGTTTTATCTAATTTCAAATCAGCATCAGACTCACCTTCAAAATAGGAATCCACTCGAACTTCATATTGTTTTTTATTTCGAAGTTCCATATAAGTATGTCCACACCACTCTTGCATAGAAGCAGATACTTTAACCGCATGCTTTCCATCATTAAAGGGAAAAAACGTACTCAACATCATTGAATATGGGTAAATACCTGTATTGAATTTTTTTGTAAAATTCAATTTCATAACCGGTACATCCTTATTGCTTGGATTATCCGCTTTTGTCCAAGATTTTTTAGAAAAATCCTCTGTAACAAATACCATAACGGCTTGCCCTTTGTGAACTTCTCCATAACGTGCTTGTTCTAATTTGTAGCTCGATATTTCCGCTTTACCATCATACCAATACGTCTGTGCTAAAGGATCAGTTGGTGCGGTGGATTCGATATTAGCATTACTGCTACATGACGTCCACAGAAAACTGGCGATTATTAAACTGAGCATACTTTTTAATTTGTTTTTAATCATTTTATTGCTGTTAGATTCTTATTTCATAATCATACATAGGTTAGACAGGGCGACCCACCTTGCCTTACAACACAATCAACAATACCGACCTAACACTCTAATAAAGAGAATTCTAATGGCGCGAATCGGGGATAGACTTAATAGAATTCTGCTATTGTGATTTACTTAAAATAATGTGCCTTGCTCATTCAAGTCTGCGTAAAAGTGCTCAGCTGTGGCTTCTTCAGAATCTCCTACACCGTTTTTACCCACAAGGCGCTTCACCGTATGGGCTTTTAATTTCCCATCAGACAGTGGTTTAATTAATTCCTCCACTTCCTTTCTGTTTTCTGCAGTTAACCATTGGTCAAAATTATCTGACTCCAGAATTAAAGGCATCCGCGCTCCGTTTGCCTTGGGGTTATTATGAATGGATGTCATCAATTCATTGGCTTGAGTGGTCACAATGGCGGCAGATTGATGCACTTCTCCAGACAAATGATCCGTCCATTCGCTCCACAATCCACCAAAAACTAATGGCTTATCTTTTTCTGTATGCTGAATAAAATTTGGATACGTTTTCCCTTTAAAATGATAATATTCGAAAAAGCCGTTAACAAAAACCAAACACCTTTTATCCAAAGCAGATTCCTTAAACGAAGCTTTTTCAAATATGGACTCTCCCCTAGCGTTTAAGGTTTTGTTTCTAATTTCCGTGGCCTGCGTTTTATTTTTGGTCCAAGAAGGAATTAATCCCCATGTAAAACGGGTTGCCTTTAACTCAACTTCCTTTACCAATGTAAACAGTTTGGGATGTTCAAAGCCGTTTACAAAAGCCATAGGACTTTCTGTGTCGCGCTCAGCTTCATCATGCTGCGCTTGCTGCCACTCTCCATAAAGTCGCTCTAATTCATCTCGTGAAACTCCGTCTTTAAGGGCTGATAAATAGGCTTTTCGCTTTGCTTGTGAAATACTATAGCACATGGACAACTAATTTTTCAAAAACTTCACAGTTGAACAATTATCCCATAGCGCTCCATCCGATTCGAAAAAGGCATCCAATTTCCCGCCTTGTTTCGCTCTTAAAAGTGCACGTAATTCTATTGCTCTATCTTCAAAAGATTTCATTTTAACTCCTATATAGCCATCCATTTTACCACCTTTAGGCACAACGGGATTCAAAAGCTTGAGATCATTGTAAAGTGTTGATTCCTTATAATTAATAATTACCTGAACGCTATTAATTACACCGTGTTCAACCGCTTTTCTAACCCCTCTATTTATGTATTGAATTGGACCATAATCATCTGCACTTAAAATGAACTTTGTTTTCATAGGCTTTGTTTGGAAGAACAAATTAATTCTTTTTTTTGGAATTAAATCTATATGCCTTCTAATTGACCAACTAGAAAAGGATCCATAAGCGCATATGAATAAGTCGCCGACTTAAGTTTATTAGTAATAGCAAGACATTCTGTAAATTAGGCGTATTTTTGCCGAGACAATTTACATACACAAATACATTAACATAAACCATTCAAAACGCTGAAAAACAGGACAGGTATAATAGTCAGATCATTCCTTAGAATTTCTATAATTCCAATTATCGTTTTTTTTGTAGTAGCTTGGGTAGTCCTTAACATTGCAGAACCTGGCTACACTCGAAGTGGTTGTTTAAGCTATCCTGAAGATGCCAGTGAAGAATTGTTCTTAAGTTCTCATGTTATCTTCGTATACCTATGCTTTACACCAATTGTTTTCATCAATTTAATTCGAGCATTCTCAAAGTTTAAACTCTTACGACTGTTCGCATTATTCATTCCGATTCTCCCGGTTATAATGACCTTAATAAAGACTATTACGCCTTACTACAAGCTTGGAGGAAGAGTTTACCTCTACGCTACCATCACCGCATTTATAACAATGGGCATCATTATTTGGAACGCCAAAACAGTTTCCAGTAAACTAGACTCCTTAAAGGAAGACTAATAAAATAATTATATTTCAAATTATGAGTACCGGATTAAATATAGACGAAAGATTATCAGATTTTTCAACCTTAGGAGATGATATTATTCAAATTATCATTCAAGTAATAAACGAAAACTTTGAAATTGAAAACATTAGCAAGGGAAAAAGGGACGTACCTCCAATGATTACCTTTATTGATTCAGAATTGGAAAATGTATCTTTACAACTTAATTATGTAGCCGACAACCCAATGGCAACAATTGAAATTGAGAGCAGTGATTTTCCTGTAAGAATTAGCGTAAAACTTGATCAACGTTTCTTCGCATCAATTCCTCAAGAAATAGCGGACTATTTACAAGAATAAAGTTGCTGTCACAGTTTATTACTATAAACAAGAACGATTGCTGCAATTAAGGTCGTGTAAATTCCGGCACTCATTAAATTCAGAGCTTCATTAAACCCAATATTATAAATTAATCCACCCAAAAACACGCTGAGTAAAATTAGAATACTGAAACCTACTAAGGCAATCCAACGCCTCTTCTTCAATAATTCTAAACCAATAATCAATGTAAACAAAAGTGGGATTAAATAGAGCAAATAAAGCAACGTAACGCCATTAGAACTCCCGCCTATATAAATCGACCAATACCCGATTGACTCTGCTGTTATTGGAATGTCATAACCATTTATTGAATATACTGAAAACCCAAATATGCTCAATTTTAGCCAAGGTAAAACAAAGCCAACAAGACCCGCTACGGCGGCTATAATTATTATTGGTTTAGCCTTTGATACTACCGCATCATGTTCTTGCGAACTGTGTGCAGGTTGATCATTCTCTAATTCTTCTAGTTCTAGATTGGGGTCCATAATTCGTCAGGTGATTTTGCAGTTGAATAAATATAGCGTTAAGATGAATAAGCGCAAGAATATATGGAGATAATTTGAACAAATCTAGCGTAAAAGACAGCTAGCTGTCACTTTCCCAAATAAGTAAAGTCCCCGCTTAGCAAATAGCATACTTCCAAAACCAAGGTGAATACCATAAAAAAAAATATCTTTGCTTCCGATTAAAACAACACGATCTTAATTGCATAATTATTATGAAATTTCTATTAATAGCGCTTCTCTTTGCTAATGTGCCACTCTCTTATGCACAAGAATTAAATGATTTTAATGGTGAAATAAAATGGGATGAAAATTGGCGTTCTGCATCTGCCCCAGAAATCAATAGTTTGAGTTGTGTGGATAAGGAATCTGCCTATTTTCTTAATTTAGGTGAAGCAGGAATTTTCATCCAAAAGTATGCGCTGGATAACTTTTCTCAGCTTGCAAGTTCTAAAGTAGAAGGTTTCGGAAAAAAAGATAAGGTCGGAGGACTTGGTCTTAAACGCTTAAATGAAACACTATATCTGTATGGCAGTATTTATGACGCAGATAAAAGGGCACGTTACGATTTCGTCCGAATTGTTGACACCGAATCCTTAGCCATTTCTGAGATGCAAATTATCAGTAATGAGGATAAGGTCAAGTCCGCTTCTGGAAAGACAGCGTATGAATATCACAGATGGTTTGGCAACTTCCCTACTGGCCATATTTTCTCTGGCAATAAGGAGATAGCTTTTGTAACTGAATCTGCCAACAATAAAGATATTGGAACTGATCCTAAAGGCATAATAATGATTGGTCGCCTAATCGACTCTGATCTGAATATCACCGAGGAGAGAGAATATAAAATCCCTTATAAAAATGCTTGGATCGAACAAGTAAAGGTTGGAAATGATGGACTTGTCTATATCCTTGAACGGGGAAAAAAACAAAGAGGCGGCATGCTCTTAAAGGGCTATTATGAGTTTGGAAAGCTCGAATTAGTTGTTTTGAATATGCACACTGGTGAAATAAAAACAACTGAAATACCTGAGGCCGAAGAAACGAAGATTTTCAGTAGTCAACTTACAATAGGCGAAGATGGTAGCATTATAATATCCGGCATCTTGACCAAAAATAAATATGATATTTCTAGTATAATTTTCACGAAATTCAATAATGATTTAGAGCAGGAAATTAGCTTAACAATTCCTATTAGTAATGAATTCAGAACATCATTTAAAGGAGATGATTTCGACAAACCAGGTGAAAGCGTGGATCCAAAAAGACAAAATTATCAGTTTAAAGTGAGAGACTTCATCAGACTTTCAAATGGAACATCAACTTACCTCATTGAACAACATCACTTTAGAGTAAAGAATATAAGTCATGATCCATACAAAAACATTGGAGGACAAACAACCGTTAGCTACGAATATTATTATGATGATATTATAGCAATAAACTTTAGTGATAATGGCGAAGTAAATTGGCAAACTGTGATTGAGAAACGCCAGCGCACTGAGAATGCTTATGATCCTTACGTTTCTTTTTACCATGCGCAAAACAATGGCGAACTAACGCTTTTTTACAATGAAAGTGAATATGAGCAACGCACAGATAAAGCGAGTCTCAGTAAGGATGAAAAGAAATTATTACAGGATAAAAATATTGGAATCAAAGTGAATATTGATGTGGATGGCAGCTTTACGAAAGAAAAAATTTTCGCACCAGAACTGGACGCCAAAAAAGTCTTCATCTCTAATTTTTTGCCCTCTTCAAAAGGAGAAGGTGTTATCGTAATTAAAAAGTTGGAAAAAAAGGGCATTGGAAAAAGGGAGGTTAGCCAAATGAAATTTGGTGTAATTGAGTGGTAGTGCTTTAAAATAATGTTTTGGTTGGCGGGCTTTGGTTTGGGTATGAAGTTGGTCATCTCACGTAAAAGTAACTCATTAATTTTTATCTGTTGTTAATAGTGTTGAGGTACAAATGAACCTGAATTCTACTCTTTTGACAATAAAACAACTATTCTCATATCCAATCTAATGCTCTAATTGAATTAATTAGTAAAGACTTCCAATGTCCGGATTAAATGACTTAATAACCATAATAAAACCAACACGACTTTTTTAGAGCAGTATTGGCTTTATTTAAATAAATTCTTAAAATACTTTCATGATGTGTTCTTGATGTCCGAGTTAATCCTCTCTCAATACCGTCCATCTCTTTCCCTTAACATCTTTATCCTTATCAGTCGAAATAATGTCTATCTCCAACATTGCCCTTGGTGTTCTTTTGTAAAGCAGCAAATCTTCTTCTGATGGCATTTGGATTTTGCAAAATGGAATATCCTTACGACTTATATTTTTTTCAATTCGGATATCAAATTGATTCTCTTGAATAAAATCTTTATCCCATTTATTCTTTGCATCAAGGAATACCTCCAACGTAATGTAAAACTGTTTCGTAGTTCCATCATTCCCTTTGTCATAAACAGCAGGGAAATCATCTTTGTCCTTCAATTCATTTCCTCCCCATAATTCATGTTTAAGACTTGGAACGTTTATTCTAAAACGATAATTTCCAGACTTCTTGTCTGAAGCTTGATCAGATTTATATTTGAACAGTTTCTCTGCTAAAGGTATAACTCCTGTTCTTATCAGAAAGTCTTTAGCTGGCATGCCCTTCTTATCATAGTCGCTATCATCCACATAGTAAGCAAGAATTGGATTTGGCTGTAATAATAATTTTTTAAGGATAGCCTTTTTTGGTAAGCGAATAGAACAAAAGTTTTTATTCCCCCTTTGAATATGGATTACAGGAGTCTTAACTCCTTCTATTTTTTGCTTTTTAACATGTACGCCTGTCCAACCTTTTGATTCAGAATATTCAAGGATCGTAATGATCTCATAATGACCCGTTAATTTTTCCTTAAGTTCCCTAAAATCATAGTCTAGTTTAGAAATGTTTTTCGCCTTTACATCACTCACCCATCCTTTTCCATCCATTCTGTATTTAGAGGAAGGCACATTTATTCGGAATTCATATTTTTTACTTTTCTCCGATTCTTCATTGGCTTTCGATACGGCCTTTTTTATTTTCTTCTTCAACTGCCAGAGTGCTAATTGACGAATTAATGGCATACCAGTGCTGTTTAATAATTCTGATGAACTGAGTAAATCAGTAACTCTTTTATTGAGCAATTCAAGCCCCTCTTTTAACTCATCATTAAAGGCCTTTAAATTATTTCCCAGCTGGTCCTTCAAATAATCTTCCTCAAATCCACCTGGATCTTGCCCTGCTATATCCTTATCAATAAGCTTACTTACTTTTAAAAACTCAAGCGTACAAAAATCGGCAAATCTAGTTTCGTAATCACTCATATACCAAGATAAAAACCCAGTAAACGCAGCCATTCCACCACCCGGTAACGCTACAGAATGCTGATCTTTAGTTCCAGGGTTTCGTGTTGGTGTTATAGCAATAAGTTCATAATTTTTATGTTTCCCCATAAGATTAAGTGAAAGGTCGACAGATAGAAAGAGCAGTGCTTTATACCAAATTTTTTGTTCAGCCTCTTCCAGTGAATTCAAATAAGATTCTAATGCAACTAATCTCTTTTCCCTACTTGTTTTCAAAGTAAGTTCCCTGGCCTTCTCCACCCGTACATCCATTTCAGCCACATCTCCAAAGCTTCCACCTGGACCTTTTTCTTCATTAAAAACGCGCGCAATTTCGTCAGCTAGACTCATTGCTCCTGCTGGAATTATTTCATTGTTCCAATATTCTGCAACGCGCATTTTACAAAATTCAAGTGTGATTTTGACATCTTCAGAAGAAACTGTCTTTTCTTTTAACGCTTCCGACCATACTGAACGCATGAAGTCTCGAATATCAAACATATTTCTGACTTGATAAACCCTATCCAGTTCATTTATGCTAGCATGATCAAATAAGCCTTCTAACATCTTTGGCGTATGTGCCAAAAGCCGTTCAAGCGTAGTTTTTTTCACTAAATCTTTTCCATCAAAAGGTATTGGAACTTTGTTAAAAATTATCGCATCTGGTTCTTCAAGTAAATATTCGCTATGAATTGGAAGATTGAAATGAGTAACCTTAGGAGAAACGCTTGGATCAACAAAAATCACTTTTCTATCGAAGTCTGAGTCATCTAGCGCATCCATAAAAGCTGCTAATCTAAATGCCTCTCTAATCGGTTCATTTCTGAATTCACCTCCATCCGTGTATGTAAAATTATACTCCTTTGCACTTTTTAATTCAATTGGCCATTCATTTTCAGCATATTCAAATTTCTTTCTATTTAAAACCACTGGTGCAAAAGCGAAAGGAAACGCACCGCAAGCTAGAGAGGTCGTTGCAATTCTGCTCCATGCCTTTTTACTTCTCAGATCATAGGTTTTGCCTACAACCTTATCTCCATTATGGAAACGCAACCATCTTTTTGGATATCTTCGATCATCATTTGGATCGATTTCAGAAAAATGTAAATCTTTTACGCGAATTTCACGGTGATAAGTACTAATCATTCCATCCTCTAAACCAACAGCACCTGCTGGATTTACCGTATATAAATCCTTTGCCTTATTATGAATGCCAGTAAGGTTTGAAAGTGTACTCGCAAAAACAACTCTATCCGATAATATTCTTTTCTTTTCAAGCCCCAGTTCTTCTCCATCAAAATCAAAATAATCATTCGCTATTTCATACAGTGCCTCCGAATCAAATAAGCCTGCGGCATATTTTAACTCTTTTGCCGCGCCTTTATCTGTACTCCCACCAAGCAATCGCTTAATATTGACTTCTTCCACCCAAATTTTATACTGTACATCATAGACTACTTGCGCAGCAATGAGATTGTCATACAGCTCCTTGTACTTCTCTGCATCTCCAAGTTCAGCCTTTAATTCACCTAATCTCTTTTTATATGTTTTATCTACAAATAATTTAGCCACAGCTTCTTGTTCATCCGTTCTTTGAACAAGTGTTCTAAGCATTATTCCTAATGCCATAGAGCCAGCGCTTGCTCCACTAAAGACATCTATAACAATTTCGTCATATCTTCTTTTTTCTTTCTCACCGTTTTCATTTGTTATTTCATATTCGGCGTAAAGCAGAGACAAAATGATACTTTTTGATAAGGCTGCTCCTGAGAAAGTTCCAAGAGAAACTCCTCCACCCATTGCGAATGCTAATTTTAATTTTCTTTTCATTATATAAGTTTCTTAAGAGTACTGTTTTTAATATGTTTATTTCAATAGTTGAAACACCAAAAAAAAGGACGTAGGGTCATTGGTGAAAGGATAAGTTAGGTTCAACACTAGCTAAACTTAATAAACAAACGCCTATTTGCCAAGTCTTACATTGAATCATTCTTGGAATTTGATGGTTTGAATGTTACGACATTCATTAATCTAGTTATAAATGAAAGATTTAATGCTGGAATTTTCTTCAACTTTAGTTTGTATTGAAAGATCCAGATTACTATAAAAATCAATCCCTGTTATCACCTCCACAGAATCGATTGAAGTTGCGAATGCGTATAATGATTTATCACTTTCTTCGTGGGGCAACAAAAAAGCTATTCCTTTTACCTTCTCGTCTTTATAGGTTAAAAGCGTTTTATAATAAGCTCTTGGAACAATTACATTGTTACCGCCTATCGTATCTAAAGGACTATCTAAAACTGGACCCGTAACTACGAAAATAGAGTCTTTACTTTCGACCCAAAATCGAACTTTCCCCTCTAATCTTTTCCAAACTCCTCTATTGAACGCCGGATACTGTGGGCTTATATTACTCATGAAAAAACTATGACTCATACTTTGCGCGCCAAGCTTCATGCTTCCTGCAGGTGCCAAATGCCCCCTATCGTAACCAGAGCCTCGATAATCGTCAAGCGTAGCAGAACCTTCATTTACAAAAGGGTCTTCTCTATAATCATTTGATCTTTTAATAAATGAAGAGATGCTAGATCTTGTTAATTTATAAAAAACCCAGTCTGCCTGTTCCGCTTGTTCATCATAAGAAAGAGAATAGCCATTATGATGAATGACTTGATTACCAGTTGAACTTGGACGGAGAAAGGCAATTTGTCCAGCATCCGTCTCAAAAAAAGTAGAGTCAAGAATTGACTGTGATAAAACAAAGAGTGGCGAAGTAAAAAAGCAACATAAGAAGATAGTAACCTGATTCATGTTCCACTAAATTAATCGACTAAAAATATAAAACCAACTAAAATGATTTTGTTTTTTGAAGGATCTAAATTTACTTGAAAGTTAACCGCTAAAAAAACGAAAAAAAACAAGCAGATCTTTGAAGAGACATCCCTCATTAAGCCAAAATTGATGCAGACAATCTAGTGGGAAGATAATTGGCAACATGTAGACTATATTAACATTAGCTTTCAGATGTTATCATTTATTGGCATTTCAGCCCTAATCTACTTTCCTATACAAAAAGTACCTTCTCAATGAATACGGGGCTTTCAAAAAAAAGGGTACAAATAAGGTACAAAAGTGTACATAAAACTGCAAAATAACACTGATTTATAATTTTATGAATTATGGCAGATAATGAGAAAAAAGAGGCGTTTGTTACTCGAAGTAAAGAATCGCACGAACGTCAAATGGATATTATAATGAATCTGTTGAGAGAGAACCACCAATTGAAACAGGTTTGTATTGAGATTTATAGGGGCATTGGAGAAAGTAAAGCGGACTTGGATTTGTTGGATACCGTTGAAAGGATATTGGGCGGTGAGGTAATTTATGAGGATTGATTGAAAATAGGTATTTGTACTGTAGTTTAAATTAATTCTTATGCTTAAAATTGTCTAGAGATAATATTAACAAATTTCAAGCATCTATGTGTTACTATTTCCTAGTTAAAATTTAGTGTACGCCCTTTATTTAAGTTATAATGTGGTATTGGAATAAATAAAAATAATGATTAAAGAATATAAATTAGGAAAGAAAAAGTATTCATTTTTTGATAAAAGTCGAGTAGCAAAAGATAATATTTTTACTATAATGGTTGGCAAAAACGGAACTGGTAAAAGTCGATTACTTGGTTCTATAATTCGTGAATTCGTTGACGACACTGATTCAGACAAATTTTTCAGACAACGTGAATTAGGGTTTCAAGAATTTAAGAAGGGAATAATAACCACTGAAAATGAACCCTCGAAAATAATAGCCGTTTCCACGAGTGCATTTGACAAGTATCCGCTTCACAGAATGCGACAAGAACTAGATGATAAATACAAGTATTTTGGTCTAAGAGATCTGAATAGTTTCAATGTAGGCTTATCATTTATAACGAAAATAATTGGCTCCCTAATAGAAGTTGTATGCCTTGAGTCAAGTCAATTTGATAAAATTTCAAATGTCCTTGAATACTTAGGTTATACTGATAAAATTATTGCGCGATTTGAAATTAGATTCTCGAAGACACGTTATAATGACATCTTAAATAGTTTGGATCCAATTCTAGCATTTGAAGAATACTTGAATAACTCAGGTGTCATTCCGAGACAAAGGCGCTATTTTCAAAATGGCGATAGCCAAATTAATGAGGAAAAGGTTCAAAAATTAATTGAGATTCTTAATAGACGAAATAATTGGAATAAAACAATATACGATATAAATATTTCGAGACAAGGAATCAAAAACGAAATCTTTACAGAAACATTACATGATGATTTAATGTTCTTGATTGAATCAGGAATTGTTAGGTTACGAGATTTTGGATTAACAAAAATTGACAATAGTAAAGTATTTAGAATTAATGAAGCTAGTTCGGGTGAACAATGCATAGTAACAACATTTTTGGGTATTGCTTGTCACATTAGTGATAATAGCTTGATATGTATAGATGAGCCTGAAATATCTTTGCATCCTGAATGGCAACAGAGATACATAAGGCTACTTATATCGACTTTTAAAGACTATAAGGGATGTCATTTTATCATTGCGACTCATTCCCCACAAATAATATCTCGATTGAGTACAGAGAATTGTTTCATTTTATCTATGGAAAATGGATCGATACAAAATGCATCTCAATTTGTTAATCACTCTGCCGATTTTCAGTTGGCAAATATTTTTAATTCTCCAGGATATCAGAATGAATATTTGAATAGATTATCTTTTTCTATAATGTCAAAAGTTGCGAAAACTAAACGATTCGACAAAGAAGATCTTAAGAACTTTTTGTTAATTGAATCTCAAATTCAATTTATGGAGGAAGAAGATCCAATTATCCAACTTTATCTATTGCTAAAAGATTTAAAAGTTAAATATGCCTGAGATATCTGATCCAATAGTCTTTAATTCTGGTGAGAAAATCATCATTTCGGCAAAATTAAACGACAAAAAATTTAACTTTACAGACTGGAGTGACCCTACACTTCTTAACCTGAGAATAGCCATAAGACGTCATTATCGAAATGTTCAAAAAGGAATCTGCTCTTATTGTAAAAAAGATGTTTCTCTTCAATCCGCAAGTAATTCCCATGTGGAACATATTGTTCCAAAATCAAAGGAACTAAAATTTATTTTTACGCCTAAAAACTTGTGTGTTGTTTGTGCAGACTGTAACGAAATTAAAAGAGAAATGGAAACTCTAAGTCAAGAGGAAAACCCAATAAAACGAAAAAAAAAATACACATTATATCCGCGAAAATCAGGATCATTTAAAATTTTCCACCCACACTTCGACCTCTACGATCAACATATTTTTAAATGTGGAGATATTTATTTTGATCTCTCGCCAAAAGGAAGTTTTACCATAATGGCATGTCGTCTAAATAGAAAAATTCATAAATTCGGAATGGAACCAATGCTATTATCAGAATCTCAATTATTAGACTTGATGTCGGCTTATGCTACTGAAACTAATTTCACTAAGAGACAAATCGTTTTCAATAGATTAAGAGAGTATTTTATCAAACTATAGTTCTATTTGAGAAATTATTTATCTACTCCTCCAATAGAAACTTGCCTACATCCTTTGTTTTCCCTATCTATCAAAAGCCTATACCATCAAACGGCTACAATACTCATCCGCACTAATCATTGAAGCCCTTCTAATCTTATCACAAAGCTTTTCACACCGTTTAGTAGGCTTACCAGCATAACACTTTTTAAAGTGCTCAGAATAGATTTCTACCAACCTCATCCCAACTTCTTTTTAAGCTCTGCAATACGCTTTTCACGCTCTACACTATTAGTAAAAACTATATTCACGGGGTTATGAGTTGCCTCCCCCGCACTAGTCACATCTAACTTATCACCATATTTTTTAGGCATCATTTTACTTAACATCCATTTGCGCGTGTCAATCATTAGCCTATGCCTATGAATTATATTGTGATTAATGACTTCTTTACCATTTACTATTGTTACGTCCTTTTCAAAGCTATCCGCGATAGTTAGAATCTCATCAAATATTAAATCTGCCCGTTCCGCTGCTGATCGCGCGTATTGCTTAGCTAATTCGTTATCATTGCTTAACCATTGGCAGAATGTTACGTGAGAAGGGTATATCTTTCGATCTGCTTTATCTAAAATACTTCTGCAACTTTCACCGTTTGAAATACGTGTCAGAATAAATTCAATCGCGTTTTCTTTTACTTTCCCTTTCCAATATATCGGTTTGCTCATTATACGTTATTTTATTAATGTTAACTGTGTAATACTTTACCCTATAATAGAAGGGTCATTTATTACACACTAACCGATCCCATGTTGCCCCAATCAGATCTGAAATTTGTTGGTGTATATGCTCGGAATATTCCTTTTCAATTCGACGGTAATACATTTTAGGTCTGTTCCTTCGATTAGGTGCTAATCCTGACCAAAAATTTTCATTTGAATATAGTAAGCAACGTTTTTCATTTACAACACTTAAACGGCTCCTATCAATCGTAAAATCATAAATCGATACCTTATCCCACTTTTTTAATAAAAGCGTCTTAATACGGTTTAAATTGCCCTGATCAATTAAATCATTTAGGTTGTGAATACCTAACTTGTTTAAATCATTCATTTTGATATACTTCAATTCATAACGCATCATTCGATCGGGTAATCCATATTGCAATTGTTTGTCGTATACCTTAACAAAATAATGCGCCTGTTCTACTTCTCTAAATGATACAGACAAAGGCTTTTTGAACGTTTTACCATGAAATAACATTAAATGCTTTAGAATCACTGATGTTATAAATTGATGCCAAAAATTAACACCTACTTCTAAATTTGAAAGTCGAGAGTTTCCGAATGAACAAAAGAACTGTTCCTCAATGTCGAATAAGACTTCAATAAAATTAAACAACGTAAAATCATTACCGTTGAACCCCTTATTTATCTCTATTTGTGTTTTCTGATTAATTCCTTTAATACTCTTCATGAAATTATAGTACTTATGGAGGCTGCCATGAATAAACATTCTGCCTGATTGCGAGATAATAAAATCAAGCGTACGATATTTAGCAATTCGTTTGCTTCTCTCCTGACCAGTTACAACCGTTTTTTTCACTTCAAAAACCAGTAAGGGATGATTTATCCATAGTTCAGTATCAACACCAAACACCTCCGTTTTTTGAAAGTCTACCATTATAATAGAAACAGGATAAACGGAACTATTTAGCACCCTTTTTTTTGTTTATATAGGCATCTGCTTCTGCTTCAATTTCAGCATTGGATTTTTTCTTACCACTTTTTATAAATTCGGTTAATTCTAGACGTGAAAATATTAACCCTTTCGTTCCGTCAGGCTTCATAAAAGGAAGCTCTCCTTTACTTACTTTCGTTCGAACTGTAGATTCTTTCAGATGCAAGAATGTAGCAGCCTCATTTATATCTAAAAATTTATCTGCTTCAATTGTTTGATCTGGCTGTATTTGATTTTTTAAAGCATTCGCAACTGAATTTTGAATTAATAATTCAAGTTCGCTTAATCGTAGTGGTGTAAATAGTATATCCTTCATTTGTATAATTTTTCTACAAATAAAAGCAACTAAAGCGCTAACAAACAGAATGTTGACTACACAGAATGCACTAAGTGCAAAAAGTGTATTAGTGCATTATTCCAATGTAGAAGCAATAGGAACGAAAGAGTAAGTATAGTCTACAGATTGTTTTTTCTTGATAGTATCAATTCCAACCTCTAAACCAAAGGTATTTGCACAAATGGATTTAATTTCTTTATGTGATGGATTCCTTTTAAAATAGCCCTGTAAAAACAGATATTTTATTAAACCCACCAAAAAACCTTTTGCACCACCTTTTCTGTCTCTCCAAAGATATGTACTTGATTGTATTAATTCTTGTTCAACCAATATTTCCATAATCGCTTTATATTGTGCAATAGACTTAAAAAATGATTCTAAATTAATAACGACATCCAATTCACTTTTCTTCGGTTCAAGACTTTCATAAGAAGATAATTTTTCAACTAACCAATTTTTATACAAAACATACTTTCCATAAACCCAATTCGCGTTTGGGTTAAAAAAGCTGTAATAATCTAATTTGTAATCAGTATCGCGATAATTACTGTTGTAGTATGCGTCATAATATCCGTTTAGAAGTTTTGAATATTCATTCAAATTATCGACTTCCTTATTAAGATCACTATACTTATATTTAAACGATTCAGGTGTTAATAAATCATTCGCCTTACTTATAAAAGCGTTTGAAATTTTTAATTCATCCTCAACAATACGCTTGTTTCCTTTGCCATAAGTATTATGAAATTGACCTATTAAAGTATCGCAAATTGACTGAGAATGTCGTCTAACAAACTGCACCCATAATTCATCAAAACTTTCAGGCTGTTTCAATACTTTATAAACGTCTCCGACTTTTGCACCAAGCCTTTCGGCATTTTCTTCTGTAACTACTTTTTGAATCGTTATTGATTTTAAATACTCTTCTGTTTTAGTCATATTAATCAAATTTCAATTTAATTTTATCCGCTGCTTCTTTCTTTGCACGGTCAACTACTTTGGCATAAATCATTGTTGTTTTGATGTCTTTATGACCCATCATTCTTTGCACTGTTGTTATTGCCGTATCATTAGCTAATTGGAGAGTAGCGAAAGTATGTCTAAAATTATGAAAGCCTATCTTTTTAGTTATTCCAGCCCCTTCTACCCATGCTTTCAATATTCTATTATTATAGTCCGAATATTGTAATTCTTTAAAAATAAGTTCATCAAGCTCACCCTTTTCACCAAGTAATTTATAGGCTTGTTCAGAAATAGGCATTCGTTCTGCACCTTTCGATTTATTTATTATCACTTTCATTGAATAACCATCTGTTTCATTGGAGTACTCAAATTCTTTCCATGTTAATTTTTTAATGTCTCCAAAACGCAATGAAGTAAGCGCCGAAAAAAAAGCTGCTCTTTTCAATTCTTCGTTTTTACATGGGGTTTCAATTAACCTATTCAACTCTTCAAGATTAAGGTATTCCCTATGTGTTTCTGTAGTCCTTATTCCCTCTACCCTTGCATTTAAATCAATTGTTAAAATGCTTTCTTTATAGGCTTGTTTTAATGTGGCTTTCACCTTTGAAAAATATGAGGCAGCTCCATTTGTGCTAATCACTAATTCCTTACTCCTTAAGCGCTTACTATTCAAAAGAAAAACTTTAAAACCCTCCAATAATTCAATTGTTAAATCTTTAAACTTAAGTTCATCCCCCGCAAAGTTTTTAAGATGTTTATAAGTAGCCGTCCAAGCTCCTAAATTTGTACCGTGGCGCTTTCTCAGCTGCTTTTCGAAGTACTCAATAAAATTCAACTCGCCGTTCTCTTGATTCTTTAAAAGTTCTTTTTCATAAGCCGTGTAAACTTCAGGTTTATTCAACTCATTGTTTCGCTTGCTCCTTATGCTAGATGCAATTTCGCGTGTTTCTTTATTCGTTCGCTTCTCTTTTACTGTACTTGGATCAGCTAAAACATACATCCCTAAAAACTCCCTTCGTGTTTTCTTTCCGTTCAATTCAATTGCTGGATAGAAGTCTAAGTATAAACTTTTACGTCCTTTAGAAATTGGTTTTTCTCGTAATGTTACTTTTACACTCATAGCTTATTCTAATATTTCGTGAATCATTTCTTTTGGTACATAGCCGAATTTACCTTTTCGTATCGTGGGTATATTATTACGCTTTACTAATTCATAAAGCACCCTATCTGAAATTTCGTATTTCTTGCGTACCTCTTCTAACTTATAGCAATCTTTAAACTTGATTGAATTTTTTAATATCGGCTCCTTAATTTCGGGTTCTTCATATTCTCCCAATATTCGATTCAAATGAGATCGTTTAATTCGCGTTAACCTATCCCCTAGATTAACACCTTGGATAATTCCTTTGTCTAATAGGCGGTAAACTGTCCGAATTGATACCCCTAATAAAAGAGCCGTTTCACGAACATTAAGCACCTCTTTCGCTTTTATCTCATCAATCGAGCTAAACTTTATTTTGTGAGAGATGAGATTAGATTGTTTAATTTTCTTTCTACGTTGTTTCTCCTTGTACGCCCTGCTATTACACTTATGCGTACAGTATTTAGTAACCGTTGTTTTGGCTTCAAATTCTTGACCGCAGAATTCGCAAATTCGCATTATACGTATGCCTGAACTCATTTAATAGGCAATAGGTATCATTAAGAAGTAATAAGTAGAATTAAGTGCCATAATTTCGCCAAAAGGACTTTTAAATTGGTCTCTTTAGCGGTCAAGGTACAAATAAGGTACAAATAATGTCATAAAATAGTGATACTATCACAAAACAAACTGTAACTTAGTAGAAATTAATAACGAATAAAATCAGCGTTTAATAGGGTTTTGAGATAGTTTTTTATTAGCTTGTATCGATTAGGTTACTTTCCTATACAAAAATTAGCGAAAATATTCCCCAACAAATCATCCGTCGTAATCTGCCCCGTAATCTCACCTAAATGATACAAGGTCTCGCGAATATCCATTGCCAACAAATCACCCGGTATCCGCAACTCCAACCCCTCTTCTACCTTCACCAATGACAATTCACACTTCTTCAGAATATCATAATGCCGTGCATTTGTCACAATCGTTTGATCTTCCGTTCCATAATCGCCAATTGTTGCGCTGAGCTTATCCACCAGCACATCAATATTAACTTTATTCCGAGCTGAAATAAAAATTCCTTTTCCTTCTAGCCCTTTAAAATTAGCTAAATCGACTTCATCCATTTTATTAAAAATGGGAATTAAAGTTTGGTCTTCATTATTGGTATTATGGCTGAATTGTTCTATTTGATTGAGCACATATTTTTCTGGCGTTTCTACCAAATCAATCATGAGTAGAATTACAGCGGCTTTTCGTATTTGATCGTAAGCACGCTCAATCCCTAAGCTTTCAATAGTATCCTTTGTATCACGAATTCCTGCTGTGTCAATAAATCGGAATTCAATGCCATTTAAAATTATGGTATCCTCTATTACATCTCGGGTTGTTCCTGCAATGTCTGAAACGATTGCTTTTTCTTCGTTCAATAAGGTATTAAGCAAAGTAGATTTTCCTGCGTTTGGTGAACCAACTATTGCTACTGGCACGCCGTTTTTTATAACATTCCCTAATTTAAAGGATTGCAATAAAGCACTTACTTTTAGTTTTACTTGTTCCACCAAGTCCTGCAACTGTTTGCGATCTGCGAACTCAACATCCTCTTCACTAAAATCCAATTCTAATTCTACTAATGAAGCAAAACTTAACAAACCTTCTCTTAATTCTCCAATTTCTTTGCTAAAACCGCCACGCATTTGATGCATAGCCACTTTATGAGCTGCTTTTGAACTGGCTGAAATTAAGTCAGCAATAGCTTCTGTTTGCGACAAATCCATCTTTGCGTTCATAAACGCGCGTAACGAAAACTCGCCTGGACCAGCCATTCTTGCTCCATTTTCAATTAATAAGGCTAGAATTTGTTCTTGAATATAAACAGAACCATGGCAAGCTATTTCAACAATATCTTCACCTGTAAATGAACCTGGGTTTTTAAACAGGGTTACTACGACTTCATCAATGAGTTGATCGCCACTTTTAATTCTACCAAAATGGGCAGTATGCGTTGCTTTATCCTGCAAAGGTTTACTGAATATTTTTTCCGTGATGGATAAAGCATTTGCACCCGACAAGCGAATCAAGGCAATGGCTCCCATTCCAGCAGATGTGGAAAGTGCACAAATAGTATCATCTTGATTTAAAAAATTCATTCTGCAAAATTAAACAGAACGAAGGACTTTAAGACATTTTCGGTCAAAGTTTCGATTACGAGTACTTAGTCCCCTTCTCAATGCATGTTTTTGCTATATTTAGAAGGTGAAGTTCCCTACTTTCATAAGTTTACTACTTAAGAGAAATCAATGAAAATTAAAATACTTATTGCAGACGATCATCCCTTAGTTGCTGAAGGAATTAAGAACTCGATCATTTCAAACGAGAACATTCTCATTGTAAAAATGGCTGTGGATGGTCGAGAAGCCTTGGAATATATTGAAACCAATTTAGTAGATCTTGCACTACTCGATATTGACATGCCAAATATGAATGGCATTGAATGCGCAACAGAAATATTAAAGCATCATAAAGAAGTAAAGGTCCTTATGCTTTCTATGTACCAAGAAAAATCAATGATTAAAAAGTTGATTGATTTAGGTGTAAGGGGCTATTTATTAAAAACCATTCCGACACATGAATTAATTGAAGCCATTCAAACCATACATGGCGGTGGAAAATATTTTGGCGAAGAAATAAACCAAACTTTATTGGCTGATGATCGCGATACACCTATCAAACCTTTAATTGAAAAATCGCCGCTTGTGGCTGATTTAACCAAGCGAAAAAAGGAAATCATTAAACTCATTACCCAAGGCTTAACGAACAGTCAAATGGGAGAACAATTATTTATTAGTCCAAAAACCGTTGATACACACCGCACTAACATCATGAAAAAAGTAAGCGTTAATAATGTGGCGGGATTAATTCGTTTCGCCTTTCAAAATGGAATTGGATAGTTTTTTCAATTATCAATACGGCGTCCTGAGTTTATCGAAGGGAACAGTTTTCAATAATAAACTTATTATTTAACAAGACATTATTCACTAAACACTAATGAGTAAGGACTAAAGACTAGTGACTAAGGACTAACGACTATTGATAATTCAAAAATCCCTTTGTTTTAAACTTTCAAAACTCTAAATTTGGGCTCGCAAAGAAAAAGATAATTTATATGTCAGTATTAGTAAATAAAGATTCAAAAATAATTGTACAAGGTTTCACAGGTGGAGAAGGAACTTTCCACGCCGGTCAAATGATTGAGTATGGAACAAATGTAGTTGGTGGAGTAACTCCTGGTAAAGGTGGACAATCACACTTAGACAAACCTGTCTTTAATACTGTTGAAGATGCTGTAAAAGCAACTGGAGCAGATGTCTCTATTTTATTTGTACCGCCAGCATTTGCTGCGGATGCAATTATGGAAGCTGCAAACGGTGGAATTAAAGTAATTATTGCAATTACAGAAGGAATTCCTGTATCTGACATGATTAAAGCAAAAGAATACATTTCTCATTACGATTGTAGACTTGTTGGCCCTAACTGTCCAGGTGTATTGACTGCTGATGAAGCAAAGGTTGGAATTATGCCAGGATTCATCTTTAAAAAAGGATCTATTGGAATTGTATCTAAATCTGGTACATTAACATATGAAGCAGCTGACCAAGTTGTAAAAGCTGGCTTAGGAATTACAACTGCTATTGGTATTGGTGGAGATCCAATTATCGGAACAACTACGAAAGAAGCCGTGGAATTATTAATGAATGATCCGGAAACGGAAGGAATCGTTATGATTGGTGAAATTGGTGGAAACTTAGAAGCAGAAGCTGCAAACTGGATTATGGCTGATGGAAATAGAAAACCAGTAGTTGGTTTCATTGCTGGTGTTACTGCTCCTGTAGGACGTACAATGGGCCATGCAGGTGCTATTGTTGGCGGAGAAGATGATACTGCTGAAGCTAAAAAGAGAATTTTAAGAGAATGTGGAATCCACGTTGTTGATTCTCCTGCTGAAATTGGAATGAAAATGGCGGAAGTATTAGCTGTAAAAGCTTAAGCTCTAACCTACTTATATATTTTAAAGTCCAGACATTTATCGTCTGGACTTTTTTTTGATCTAAAAACTATTTGATGTTAAGGCAGATCCATTGGATATTAATCTTTTTCACAATTGCACTGTCTATTTTAAGTTGTGAAGCCAATACGACGTATATTACAATGTCTGGAACACACTATTGGTATGACAAACTGGAGCAACACGAAATAGTAGATAGTGTAGAGAAAAGGTTCACAATAAAAATAGTTGAAAACAGCAAAAAAGAGAATGAGATTCTCCATTTTCAACAAATAAACACCTTTGTTTTTTATCAGTTCACAGGCAATTCTGCGCCTAAAAACAGCAATTGGATCTTGGGTAAGATTAACTTTCAAAATAAAATTAGAGAATCCTTAATCTTAGAAGACAGCTTAATTATCGAATCCGTTTACGAACCTTTTTCCTACGACAATTCTACAATTAACAATGAAATAGCCTGGAGTGCAAATCATTACGGCACAGTGCGGCTCTATATAAAAACGCCAGACTATAACCTAACTAAAGGAAGTGGAACTGAATTGTGGGCTAATGGCCCATCCTTTCGCAGCTCAATTAGTATTTCATGGAAAGTTCAGGGCGACAAAATTATTGGCGAACAAAAAAGTAATTACACCGGCAATTCAAATGAACTTAAAATGCTTGTTGGGGGCGTTGATCAAGTACTTGTTGAATATATAAAAGAATTTTAAAATAAATTATTGAATTCAAAGATGAAGAAAATCACTGATTTAAAAAAGACAGTTTTCACGACCAAAGAAACTAAAAATGCAAGTGGCCAGTTTGAGAGACAGCGAATTCCAATTGAAGTTACACGGGCAATACACACAATACATCCCGGCTTAAGGTTTGGACATTTTTTCATTGATGCATTGGTCATTACAGCAAGCATGTATTTTCTTCAATATTTGGGACTCTTCTCAAGAAGCACACCATTTGTATGGATGAATTGCTGTGACGGTTCTGGAGGATATTACTTCAACTACGCAGGAATATTGGTTATTGCAATATATTATTTTTTGATGGAAGCATTGCTAGGTAGAACAGTTGGTAAATATGTAAGCAAAACCTGTGTAATAAATGAATATGCAGTCAAACCACCCATTCCAACTATTCTTATTCGAACGCTCTGCAGACTCATTCCTTTTGAAGCCTTTTCATGTTTAGGTAACTTGGGCTGGCATGATAAATGGTCAAAAACTTATGTTATTAGTGCAACTGAAAAGGATGCTTTGAAGAAAGAATTGTTGGAAAAACTGCAATAACGAAATGAATTCAATAATTTAGTGAACTAGCACATGCATCATTATAATCCATATACCGAAAACTTACCAATTGTTGACGTTTTTGACCAGGTTAAGGAACGCTTGAGAACGCATAAAACATTGGTTTTAACAGCTCCTCCTGGCGCTGGAAAAAGTACACTCCTCCCCTTAGCTTTATTGAACGAACCTTGGTTGAAAGGTAAAAAGATACTGATGTTAGAACCTAGACGCCTTGCGGCTAAAGGAATTGCGTCAAGAATGGCAAACTTGATTGGCGAAAATGTTGGAGAAAGCATTGGTTATCGCATTCGGTTTGATGTTAAGGTAAGCGAGCAGACAAAAATTGAAATTTTAACGGAAGGTATTTTAACTAGAATGTTACAATCTGACAGTGCTTTAGAGGGTGTTGGATTGATCATTTTTGACGAATTTCATGAGCGCAGCATCCATGCTGATATTGCATTGGCCTTAACGCGAGAAACACAAAGCGTTTTAAGAGATGATTTAAGGTTATTAATCATGTCTGCAACCATTGATAGTGCAAACTTGACGCAATTATTGGACGCACCTTTAGTTGAAAGCAATGGGCGACAATTTCCTGTGGATGTAATTTACGAAGGAGAGGCGGATAAAACATTGCTACCAGAAGCGGCTGCGAATACCGTTATGAAAGCGCTTAAATCTCATTCTGGCGACGTTTTAGTCTTTCTTCCAGGCGAGCGCGAAATTAATAATTGCGCAACTATTTTAAAACGAAAAACGGATCACGAAAAGATTGCTATACAGGAACTTTACGGTAGATTACCTCAAGCAAAACAATACGCAGCAATTCATCCGAATAAGCAGGGAAAAAGAAAGATAGTAATTGCCACTTCAATTGCCGAAACGAGTTTAACTATTGAGGGTGTTAAAGTTGTTGTTGATTGTGGTTTTGCCCGTGTTGCAAAATTCGATACCCGCTCAGGACTTTCGGGTTTACGAACAATACAAATTACGAATGATGCTGCGGATCAACGTGCGGGCCGCGCTGGACGAATTGAACCTGGTACATGTTATCGCCTTTGGTCTAAAGCAACTCAATCTAAATTAACCCCCCACCGCATTCCAGAAATAATGGAGGCAGATTTAACACCATTGCTCTTAAACCTTGCCAATTGGGGCATTCAAAACATTGAGGATCTAACTTGGATTGATTTACCACCAAGTCATGCAATTAAACAAGCAACTAAAAATTTAGAGAATTTAGAGGCCATTGAGAATGGCAAAATCACTGCACATGGTAAACGCATGAATCAATTGCCAACTCATCCACGTATTGCGCATATGTTATTAACTGCTCAAGAGGAAGGATTACTTTCATTAGCAGCTGATTTGGCAGCAGTTTTAGAAGAACGTGATCCCTTACCAAAAGAAAGTGGAATTGACATCACACTGCGGGTTGAAGCCCTAAGACGCTCGCGTTCGAACAAACAACAAGGCGGTAAATTTGCACGGATAGATAAAATTTCGAAGCAATACCGCAAAATGATGAAAGCTGAGGAGGATAACGGAAGTTTTGATCCTTATGAAGCTGGTTTATTGCTTGTACATGCTTACCCCGAACGAATAGCATTTGCTCGACCTGGAAACAATGCACAATTTCAATTGGCAAATGGCGCATACGCAATGGCAGGCCATAAAGATGACTTAGCACATGAACCGTGGTTGGCAGTTGCAAATTTAAATGATCGGGAAAGCGGAACGGGAAAAATATTTTTAGCCGCACCACTCAATCCAACTGATTTGGTTCCCTTTTTAAAAACACAGGACATTGTGCGTTGGAGCACTAAAAAAGGCGGTTTAAAAGCGGTGAACGAAACCCGAATTGGAAGTATCGTTTTAAAATCTATTCCAATTGATGAACCTGATCAAAAACTGGTTCAAAAAGCAATCTCGCAAGCAATTGCAAAGGAAGGAAAGTCGCTATTGAATTTTGACAAAAGTGTTGAACAATGGCAAAACAGAATAATTACAGTTAAAAAATGGTATCCAAATGAGAATTGGCCGAATACTTCAACCGATTTTTTATTGGAAACAAATGATAGTTGGTTAAGTCCATATTTGAACAATGTCAACAAACCTGAAGAGTTGAAAAAAATCAACCTTTCTGAAGTTTTGCAATTCAGTTTAAGCAGCGAACAGCAAAGACTTTTAAATGAATTAGCGCCGTCAAAAATTCAAGTCCCAAGTGGCTCACACATTGAATTGGATTATCAAAAAAGCGGTTCAACGCCAATTTTACCCGTTCGCATTCAAGAAATATTTGGATTAAAATCTACACCGACTGTAAACAGAGATGAAATTAAAGTCTTGATGCATTTATTATCGCCTGGGTATAAAATTGTACAAACTACAACCGATTTAGAAAGCTTTTGGAAATCTGCTTATCACGAGGTGCGTAAAGAGTTACGAATTCGTTACAAACGACATGCTTGGCCAGAAAACCCTTTCGAACATGAACCATTGAGTGGAGCAAAACCTCGAAAAAAATAAGCCCTACTTTCAGCCTCTCTTTTTAATTCCCAAGGCCCTTGCTTACAATTACTTTAGTATTGTTACATCAATATTAAATATCTCTATTCCAATTAAAAAAACTGTATTAGAAATCAACCCACTTATAATAAGCGGACTAAGTCAGTTATTATAATTAATAATTGTATGTTTGATGGAAGTATTAGGAAGATTATGAAGACTATTAAAACAATATTTTTATTCACAATATTATTCATTTCGGTATTTAGCCAAGCGCAGGACACTACTTTTGTTCAAACATTTACCTATGATAGTATTTCTACAAGACGGGCTATTTTTTCTTTCCCTGCGGAATTGGAAGATAAACAATTTGAAAAAGTACTTCTTTATTATAATATTAAATGTGACCCATTAACACCCCATGATTCTTACAATTGTGGCGAATGGGATACGGGAGCGTATGCTGATGTTTTTGACCATACGGGGACTCAAGATTCTAACATAGTTGAATCATCTCGTTACTTAATGAATGGAAATTCTCCAGAAACTATCCCATATGTTGAAGATGCCTATTATGATTATTTAGAACATTATGAGAAATTTATAACCTATTCATCCGAAACTGACTCAGACTTTATAATTGATGCAGGAGCCCTTAGTTCGAGCGCTCCGTTTGGCACAAGTAACAGATCTCAGCGGACACAAATTCTATGGCATAATACGGAAATTGCAGGCGCAGGAATCATTGCAGGTGAAATTGCCAAACTAAGATTTGACATCACCGAAATGGGCAGTCCAATGGGACACTTAACCATTCGAATGAAAAACACAACAGCTTTAGAGTTAGCAAATTTTGATGAAGGAGACTGGATAACTGTTTACGATCGAAACACGAATTTTACGGGAACAGGAACCAATACGCTAAACCTCACATATCCCTTTAACTATGATGGAACATCTGACCTATTAATGGATATTTCCTTTGAGAATAGCGTTTCTGAACCTTCGGACAATGTTCTTACAGCGACAGCTACTGCTTATAATTCGGTGATTTTTACCAACGAAAAATTAGGCTACTTGAATGTTGAACCCGGTGAATGGGCGCAAGTCGGGTTAAGTCATTATGATTTTGAGAATGAAGTTACCATTTCATTCTGGGCCAATGGTAACGCAGATCATTTACCTGTTAACACCTCTGTTCTTGAAGCGAACGACAGCCTAAATAATCGTATTTTAAATATACATTTCCCTTGGTCAAATAGCAGAGTTTATTGGGATGCAGGTGCTGAAAGTGGAAATGACAGAATTGACAATTTGGCAACTGAAGCTGAATTTGAAAGCAATTGGCATCATTGGGCTTTTACTAAAAATCAAGCAACTGGAATCATGAATATTTATTTAGACGGCACACTCTGGTTAAGCGGGACAGAAAAAAACCGCGTAGTTGGAATCGTTAATAAGTTCATTTTGGGTGCGAATAAAAATGAACTTAATAACTGGGCAGGAAAGTTAGATGAATTCAGAATTTGGGATATAGAATTGACCGAAGCGACAATTGGCGCTTGGATGAATAAAAAGATAGACCCTTCCCACCCCAATTATGATGACATGGTTGTCTATTATGACTTTGACGAATCACCTTCCCTTATAGATAAATCTGGTAATGACAGAGATGCCATGTTAAATACACCATCAATGGTTCGTTTTTATGAAGGATCACAAGCCGGTTTTGAAACAAGTATTGAACGTCCAAACATTACTTTTGTACAAGGAACCTATACTTCTGAATTGGATTCCATTTTAATTATTGACTCTTTACAGGTCAATCCAATTGATATTTTAGAATATGAAGTGAATGGAAGGAAATTCACCATTGTTGACATCATCCACCCTATGCCTGAAGGCTATAGTTACAACTATGATCATATGGGAATAAAACTAGATTCAACTTGGCATGGCGCAGATGTAACTTTAACGAATGAAATGTTGACTTATTACCAAGAACCTTTTGAGGTTGTCAAACAATACGAAATTGGTCGTTATATTACCCCTTATGGAATCGGGTTCGATTTAGGTCCAAATGGATTTACGTATGTTTATGATGTAACAGATTACCAATCATTATTGAGCGGAGATGTAGATTTTCGTGCGCACAACACTTATGAGTTAATTGACATGCGATTTGCATTTATTGAAGGTACGCCGCCAAGAGATGTAATTGGAGTTGAACACATATGGCAACCACGTACTAACTTCACCTATCGTTTATTAGATGATGATGAGCAATTACCTGCAGTTGACTTGGACTTGAACAGTGAAGGCGAAATGTACAAAATTAGAACGCGTGTTACAGGACATGGACACAACGGTTCAAACAATTGCTGCGAATGGGGATTTGGAGTAGGAAGAAATCATGAATTATCAATTGATGGCACCTCTAGATTTAATTGGGAAATTTGGCAAGAAACAGAATGCGGAGATAATCCAAACATTGGCCAAGGCGGAACTTGGCCTTATGCTAGAGAAGGATGGTGCCCTGGCGACAAAGTAGAGGATTACGAGTTCGATATCACTCCTTTTGTATCGCCCGGAACTTCTGTTTCTATTGACTACGATATTGAAGATGTTCCATTTGATGATCCTGATCAAGGAAATGGCAATTACCTTATCGCAATGCATATGATAACCTATGGGGGAGCTAATTTCACTTTAGACGCCGCAGTAGTTGATGTATTAAATCCAAATGATTGGGAATATTATAGCAAATGGAATCCAACTTGCCAAAATCCACGTGTATTAATAAAGAATACAGGAGCAACTGATCTGACCTCTTGCAAAATAGATGTTTGGATTGGAGGTTTCGATAATGTACTCACTTTTGACTGGACTGGAAGTTTAGAATTCTTAGAAGAGGAAATGGTTGAAATTCCAATTACAGCCGAATGGTGGGCAGACTTTGAAGGTAAGCTAACCTTTAACGCTCGTGTTAGAGAACCTAATGGAGGAATTGATGAATATTCAAACAATGATATTTATCGTGTAAATTTTGAGCCTGCACCACTTATTAACGATCCCTTTTACGTTTGGTTTAAAACAAATAACAAAGCGGCCGAGAATGAAATTTATTTAAAGAATGAAAATGGAGAAATCGTTTATTCTAGAACAACTCTTGACAACACCACAGAGTACAAAGACACCATGAATTTAGATCCAGGATGTTATACCTTGGAATTATACGATAGTGATCATGATGGAATTGGTTTTTGGTACTCTGCAGAAGTGGAAGGAGAAACGTCTGGTTTTTTAAGGTTGAGAGAAGTTGGAGGTGGAATGATTGAAGCCTTTGATCCTGATTTCGGTCATTATATGAAGTATACGTTTAGTGTTGGTTATGCTGTTGGGCTTAATGAGGAAGAAGTGAATTATAACCTTAACCTCTATCCGAACCCAAATAATGGAACTTTCGATCTCACATTAGATAATTTTGTTGGTGATGATATTCTTATTGAAGTATATCACGAACTAGGCGGCATTGCATATTCACAATCAATTACTGATATGAATATAGATGGCTATCAACAATTATCATTGAATTTGAGCCATTTATCTAAAGGGATTTACTTTATGAAAGTTGTTTCTAATAACCAATCAGCCGTAAAACAATTTATTATTCAATAATAATATTGGCTTTATGTCTATTGCTTTAAAATAGAATGCTCTAAATTTAAATCGTGTTCAAAAGTCAGTGTATATCATGGTGCTTGAGAATTAATTCCCTAGTGTCAGCTTCATTTTCAACTAAGAACTCTTTTGACTATGCGTTTTTAAGCAGAGCAAAACCTAGGAAAAAATAGTCCCAATTTAATTCAAATGAAAACGTGGCACGTTTTTGGAAAATGAAACTTATAATTACAATTAACGTAATGTAAATTAATTGCGCACGAATTATAAGGCGCAGCTATAAGGAAATTAAAAAGCGTTCATCATGAAAAAAAAGGGAATATTTATTTTTGCAGCATTTTTAGCAACAGGGATTTTGGCTGGATGCAGTAACGTTAAAGAATCGTCAGAAGTTATGGACATCTCAGGATTTAGTTTGGGTGATACCACTACAATTGGTTTAAATAATATTGTATTGTGTAATGATGACGTTAAGTTATTTGTACAGTTCGACACTATTGTATCAGATTCGCGTTGCCCTAAAGACGCAAATTGTATTTGGGCTGGAAATGCTGAAATTGGTTTTTCTGTCACCTACGATAAAGAACTTGAAATTATGAACTTGAACACTAATCCAGATATGGAGACTTCAAAATCTGTTTTTGGATTTACGTTTAAATTGCTTAATGTAAATCCATATCCTGGATCTGAAGGTGCTGATACAAAACCAAAATCTGTAGATATCGTTGTTACCAAAGACTAACTGTGTTTGAACCCCTTTGGCTCACGCGGACTAACTCAAACATGCTATTGGCAGAGACCAACTATTACTAACGACGATTAGCTGCTTCTTTTATCGGTTTCAATAAATATTCTAAACCATTGAGTTTAATTTCATAGATTGACGCCAATAAATTGCCCATTTTTCCAGTTGGAAAACCTTTGGCATTATACCATGACAAATAAGGTTCGGGCAAATCACAAAGATTCCATCCTTTATATTTCCCATAAGGCATTCTGGTTGTCACCAATTCAATTAAATGTTTGCGTTGCGCGTCCTGATCCAGCATAATAAATCTTATGCCTTAAAGGTATTAAAATATCGCGTAACTAAGACTAATTGAACCTCCCAACGCGTAACTCTGTGACAGGCTACTTATTGATGGAATAGCCAAAAAACAATTTGTCAAAAATATGCTTTTGTTGACCTATTGTCACTCTATATCTTCTTTTTTCACACTAACAAAACGCAGTGGTTGGTAGCATAAATAAACTCCTTGGAATATAATTAATTTCACAGTTGGAATAGGAGCATTAATTTCATAAGCGTTATTTTTTTTGGTGAATAGCAACGAACTAGACCGTGCTAAAAAGTGAGGAATCTCACGTAGAGAGATCGCCGACCTTTTCACGGTCTAGGAGAGCAAAGCCATCAAAAAAATATGCCAGTACAGGTTAGCCGCCGGCAGCTAGAATTTTTCTTTCTTTTGTTGCAATGACAAAAGGAAAAAGTCTGTTGGTAGTAGTGTTCTGAATATACCTTAAATATAATTATGGGTCACCGTATAAAAAAAATCAATATCCAATTTGTAATTGATAGAGAGCCCTTTTCGGCAAAACCGTCAGAAATGACGAAGACAAGAAAGGTATTAAAATATCGCGTAACTAAGACTAATTGAACCTCCCAACGCGTAACTCTTTGACGGACTACTTATTGACGGGATAGCCATAAAATAAGGTGCAACATAATCTGATTCTGGGCTATAGTTGGCTTCAAAACTAAGTCTGAACTGTGGACTTAGATAAACCGCCCCATTTGCATACATCTCCGCTCCGGTTGCAAAGTCAGCAAAATTTGCACCAGCCTTAACTCCAAAATTAATATTGGTTCTAGTAGTTGGATAAACTCCTAGTTCATATCCAACATTGACCCATGCATTTCCTTCTGAATATGGTACTTCCAGTCCTGAGTGATCATACTCCATTATACCAGCTATTGCACTGGTGAAAAACGTATGTTGAAAACCATAGGATTGTGGCAAATTATAGGATAAATAATAGTACAAATTCGAGCCGTATGTCCTACGATTATTTGGTTCTACATCTGCAAATTGATGATCAAAGCGGAATAGACTCGCAATACCTAACTCATTTCTTACACCACTAAAACGTCGGAAATTCTGAGCATATAAATAAGCATCCGCCAAATGGGCAAAATAAGCAATATCAAATTCATTAATCCCTCCTATTTCTTTCAGAGTAGCATCTATTGCCTCAAACTGTTCTATTCGTCTTAATCTATAATCATAAAAACGCACATTGTTAATAACAGCAAGTCGTTCTGCAATTTTATTTAAGTCTGCTATAGAATAAGGATCTGTTAATCGATTACCACGCTTAAGTTGTTTTTCTATATCCATAGCGTTTCGGGCATATTGAATGGGCTCTAATCGTCCGTTACCAATTGAAAAACTTGGCCTTACTGAAGCGCCAAAACTTTCCATATCCTCAGGTTCTGGATCCGACCGGTACAAGTGACCCAATTGCATATCTCCATGAACGCCGACAAACCAATTTGATTTAAAATAGAAACGATTGGTAGTTCTTAAACCAAGCCCTGTAGCTGAGTAAAAGGAAGTTCCAAGATCCGACTTATCCCAGTTAATTCGAGATTGAAAGTATCCTAGAAAGTTTCCCTGATATTTTTGCGTATTGGCATATTGATAGTATCTTAAAGAGGTGTTCTCAGAAAAATATCCGGCTTTAGTTGAATACAAGGCATTATTTCCTCCACCTAAATCAAAGTCAATACTCAAACGCCTTTGCTTAAAATCTGGCGCCTTATAGTTTTTTAAGAAATCATATTTTTTTTCATTGCTTAACTGACTGTATGCTGAGTTAAATCTAGTCGCTATGCAACATACAATAATTAGGGTTAATGTTTTCATTTTTAATTATTTTTGAATTAGGTCATCTCAATAGGCATTAATAGCCTTTTAGACTTAATGCTGTAAACAGGTTGTAATTGTCGGGTTATGATAATAGCCAAATAATGAATTAGGCGGATTAAAATATGGCATAGTTTAAACTTAAACCGCCGCTAAATGAAAACCCTTTAAAAGAATTAACTGGAGAAGGGATTAAATACCCAAAAGCATGTGAATCATATTGTCCACCCAACCTAGCACTAGCATTAAATGACAACCTAAATTGTGGCGACAAATAAATACTTCCGTTTGCATACAAACTGGAAGTAGCTTCAATCTTTTGATCATAAACTACTCCACCTCTAACACCTAAATTCAAATTAGTTCGCGTAGTTGGGAATAGTCCTAATCGGTAATCCCCTGTTACCCACGTTGGGAACGTAGAAGTTGCAATGCCATTATCCTCATCAAATTGCATCCCTGAAATCACCCCCGCTTCGAACGTGTGCTGTACAGCATAAGATTTTGGCAAATCATAAATCACATTGGCATAAGCCATTAAATTATAAGTTTGATAAAGTTCATCACCAGGGTTTTGAAATATAAGTTGAGTTCTATTTGCAATTCCTATTTCACTTCTAAAACCACTAAAACGCGTAAAACTTTGTGCGTATAAATAGGCATCAGAAAGGTATGAGAAATATGCCATATCAAAATCAGATACGCCCCCTACCTCTCTCATCAGACGATCCAAAGCTTCAAATTGCTCGATTCTTCGCAATCTAAAATCATAAAATCGTACATTGTTGATTTGGGCAAGTTCATCCGCAATTGTTTTTAACTGACCTTCATCATATTCAACACCTAACCTATTCCCTTTTGCTAAAGATTTTTCAATATCCATAGCTGTTCTAGCATAACTCACAGGTTCCATACGCCCATTACCAATTGACATAGCAGGAATCATAGAAAGGTTCAAGGAACTATTACTAACGTCAGACTCTGTTGCACTACCGTAACTTACTACACCTCTATTGTGCAATCCAATAAACCATTCATTCTTAAAAAAGAAACGGTTATTGGTATTTAATCCTGCACTGTAGTTCATACTAAAGGATTTGAATTCGACGTCATTTGCAGAAGCCTTGCTAAATCTTATATCAGTAAATAAAGAAGCTGATAAATTACCTTGATAATTGGCGCTGTTGGAAAATTGCAAAAATCTAAAATCTGAATTTTCTTGAAATCTTCCTACGGTCGAACTTGCAAATGATCCGCCGCCACCGTTAAGCCTTAAACCAATATCAAACCGTTTCTGTTTAAAGTCGGGCGCTTTATAATCTCTTAAGAAATTGCTGTTTTTGTTATTATTGGATTGGGCATAAGTAGAGTTAAGCGTAATTGCTAAGCAACACGCCATACAGAGGGTTAATTTTTTCATTTATGATCATTTTAAATTAGACTAATAAAGTCTAACTCTGCAATAAACATACCACTTTATTAAAGCTATATATCAATCGGTTTAGGTGCGTTAATAAGAATTCTATTAATTTTGCAAACGATAACTGACGGCCAATAAGCCCGCAGTATTATATCGTTTTAAGCAATGATTTACACTTTTGAAACCCAACTAAAACAAGACGAAACCTCCACACTTATGTGGGACTATAGGATTATCGTTCCACCAGAAATAGTTCAACCTTTATTGATTGGAGGCAAAAGAGTTCTTTGTTGTATTAACAACCTTCCTAAAATTCACGCCGCCCTACTCTCAAATGGCGCTGGAGATCATTTTATTATGGTTAATAAGGAAATTCGAAATAAATTAAAGGTAATGACTGGTGACACTTTGTCGATTACAGTTGAAAAGGATACTACGAAATATGGCATGGCCGTTCCAGAAGCATTCACCGAATTATGCTACCAAGATCCGGAGGGCAATGATTTTTTTCACGCATTAACACCAGGCAAACAGAGAACCTTACTGCATTTGATGGGGAAACCAAAAAGTGAACAAAAACAATTGGAGAAAGTATTGATTGTTTTTGACTATTTAAAATCTGCTAACGGTGAATTAGATTTTAAAGAATTGAATGAGGCCTTTAAGAATAATCGATTTAAGTTGTAGTTGACCAAGACTCACTCCCCGTCAGTTCGAGTTATTTTTGATTTATGAACGAAGTGAAATAAACCAAAAATTGTATCGAGAACAAGGGCTTTTAAACTAAAACCCCCAATCCTTCAATTTAAAATAGACCCCATAAATTAAATCAGTAGTTGCCATAATGTTGATTGAATCATCCAAGGCATTTATTTCTTGAATTTGCTTGGGTTCGATATAAGTTGTTTCAAATTTGTTCTTTTGCGAATAGGCTATTATCGGATTTTCACCTAAAAACCCTTTCTTCACCAAATAATCAACAATATACTTTCTTGCCGTTTCGTCGCTTGAATCTTCTCCTTCAAATTTCGCCAATTCAGCATCAAACACACCTACAAGAATCACTGAATAACCTTCATCAACCTTAGTTTCTAATTGATAAGTAATATCACTAATTCTATGGATAATTTTATCGTCTAAAACGCGAATATATGAGCAAGGCTTTAATAGTTCACCCTTTACCACCAAATGGAAATGTGTATAATTGAGGTAACGGTGCGTCAACTGTATTGACTTATCTTGATAGTTAATTTCACGTACTGCGCTTGTTGTAGTAAGATTGACTTTTTCTGTAAGGTATGATTTGCCGTCGGCAGTTAGCAATTCCCAACCAGCATCTACTTTACTTATAGTCGTGATTTGCGTTTGCATAGCGGTAGTAATATTGGATGCTATCACGCTTTTTTCAATAGCCACTTGCAAATTTCTAGCACCACCCTTTGGATAAAGATACTTTTTCGGAATCAAAGGAAAGCGTGCAGCTGGATGATATCTTAAATAGCTACCTAGTTTTTTAAAATCGAATTGCTTTAAATAACGTGCGGTGTGTTTCAGTGTTGTCAAGCCATTTTTATGATCATAAATTAAGCGCGTTTTTCCTTTAATAAAATAAGGCTGTGGCGTTAATTCAATCAAATCTAAATCGAAAAAAGTCTCCAAAAAATTGTACGCCCTTTTATTATAGGACCATATGTGGCAGCCAATTTCTAATCGACCATATTCTCCAACGTTTATGGCAACCCATGCACCGCCCAATTGCTTCTTCTCGTCAATCATTAAAACATTACTGCCAGCCTTACTCCTGATGCAAGCATCTATTGCTGAAATAGGACCAGTCCCTATATATATATGATCGAATTTTTCCATTTTACGCAAATGTAGCGAAACAACAGTCAATTATGAAATCAAGACTAAAATCCTAAGTGGTTTATTTTACCGGATATAAATTTCTAGGAACATTTAGATTTAAACCTAAGCCCTTATTCAAAGCCTCTACAAAATAAGTGCTTAACATGGGCCCATCTGTTGGCATGTTTTCATGCACAAAAAAATTAAACTCCTCCAAGCCCTGCGCTGTCCATTCTTTCACTCTTTCTACCCACTCATCTAATCGCGCATGGTCCAATTCATGATTTGCTGATGACACCCAGCGTACAAAGCACTTTTTATTTGTCAATCGCATATGCATTAAATCACGCCTACCAGGTGTATCGGTTAAATTATTGCAAATTCCATTTGATTCGAATAAATGATAAAGTTCATTGGCTAACGTAGCGTCATTATACCAATCTGTATGTCTAAATTCAATCGCAATTGGAACACTTTTTGGCCAATATTCAACAAAATGTTGCACCCGTTCAAAATCCTTTGGGGCAAAGTTTTGCATCATTTGTAAAAAAACACCACCAAGCTTATCTTCCAGCCCCAATATCCCATCTACATATTCATCTACCAAGGCTTCACAGTCTTTTAAGCGTTTATATTGACTAATGTTTTGATTCACTTTTGGAAAAAAACGAAAATCAGATTCAACAGTTTCCGCCCACTTCACAAATTGATCACGTGGAAAAAAGCGATAAAAACTTGCGTTCATTTCAACACTGTTAAACTGCTGCGAATAGTAAGCCAACTCGCTTTTTGTTTTGGGTGGATAAAAATATCTTAAATCCGTCCTATTCCATTTCGTATAACCAACGTGAATTTTAACTTTTTGCTGACGGCCCTTAACCTTCAACACTTCTAGCGTGGCTGGATGATCAATTGGCAACGTGAAATCGATCAAACTGGGATCATCTACTTTTCCGAATTTCATTCAAATGCTTGCGTTAAACTTTGTTTATTAAGCTAAAACTAAACATAATTGGAGGAAATAATACAGACCTTCACGTATAAAATTATCAAAATAAGAAGACCAGTTTTATGCAGAAGTAGCTGCAATCGTTATATTTGTACTTGCACAAGGAAATTAACCATTTAAAAACCAAGCATGAGGCTTGCACAAATAGCACGAAAAGTCGGATTACCGCCGGTTGACATTAAGCGTTTTTTAGAAAGTGAATTTGACCAATCTATTGGCAATGAACCGAACTATAAATTAGACGACAAGCAAATCAACGCCGTATTGGAAAAATTCCCGATTCCAATTCCAAAAGTTGAAGCACCTGTAATTAAAGAAGAACCAAAAGAGGTTGTGGATGAATTTGACCAAGCCGTTTCCGAAATGGAGCAGGTTGTTGAAGCCGTGAATGAAATTGAAATTTCTGAAACTGAAAACGCGACTGAAGTGGTTGAAGAAGTTGAAGTTGCAATTGAAGATTTTGAATTGGAAAAAGAAATCGTGCCTGAAGCGGAAGAAGTGCTGGAAGGTTCAATTCCAGAAGAAACAGTAGTATCTGAAGTTATTGAAGAGATTGAGCCGATAGAAGCTGCTGTAGAGGTTGAAATCAACTATGATGAACCTGCAGAGGAGCAAGATTCTGACGCAGGCTTTGTTGAAGTAGCAGTAGACAGAGAGGCTGAACTTATCAAAGCACCAAAGATTAAACTAGACGGTTTAAAAGTACTAGGTAAAATTGAATTACCCGGGAAAAAAGAACCAGAAGTTCTTGAAAAAACGGAGGATGAAGTTGAGCAAGAGGAAGCAGATACTTTGGCCGAATTGGACGCAGCAATGCAGTTGAATGCGCAAGATATTAAACCTGCAAAAGTAATCCGAAAGGAAGCAAAAGAAACGAAAGAACACTTTTCCACTGAAGAAGAGTCCCATTCTGAATATAAAGACAATCGTGGAATCTACCATTTCAGTCTACAGCAAAAACTCAATCGTGAAAAGGCCTTAGTTCGTGTTGAATTGACCCAAAAACGTGAAGCTGAGAAAGAAAAGAAAAAGCGACATTACAAAGAGGTAATGAAAGAGCGTCAATCAAAAGAACCAGTTGTCGTTAGTAAAACCAAGCAAAAGAAAATTGAAACCAAAAAGCACAAACGCGAAGTGAAAAATGCTGAACCTGCTAAGGGTTTATGGTCAAAATTTCTACGTTGGTTAAATGATTAAGTTCGCATAATTCTAATTTCTCGTTTTCATTGATTCAATTCAAGCATTTGATATTGCTTTTTTATATTTCATTGATTTTAATCCATTTTCAGTTACAATAAGGTAAACAATAATTGTGTTTTGCTTAACTTCGTACATCTATTAAGAGCAACGAATGAAACTCAGACACATAATTATAATCGCCATTTTTACCATAATTAATCTTTTGGTCTTAGGCACATTGAACTTTATAGGGGCAAGTAAAGCTGTGGAGGCTGAAAAGAAGCCAGTCTTCTACCCTACTTTAAACGGCACAACTGTTAGCAATACTGAAGAGAATTTTAAGATTGTTGGATTTGGAACCGTTTCTTCTTTTAATGACATGGATGTTGCTAGTGAAGTTCAAGGAAAACTAATCCAAGGCAAGCAAAATTTAAAACCTGGCGTTAAATTTCGAAAAGGTGAATTGCTGTTTAGTATTAATGACTCAGAAGCGCGTTATAATTTGCGCGCAAGAAAAAGTGGCTTCATCAATGTTATCGCAAATATATTACCCGACATTAAAACCGATTTTCCTGGCGAATTTGATAAATGGGAAAACTATGTTGGTAATATCAAGTTAAATGCGACACTTCCGCAATTGCCAATTTGGTCAAGTAATAAAGAGAAAATTTTCATTTCCACAAGAAATGTTCTTACCGAATATTTTGCCATAAAGAGTTTAGAAGAGCAATTGCGTAAATTTAATGTTTACGCTCCTTTTAGCGGCGTTGTTACAGATGTGTACGTAACAAATCATTCCGTTATTAATCCAGGCACTAAGATTATGCGATTGGTGGAAACGGGGAATTTTGAAATTCCAGTTTCAATTCCAACCAATCAATCCGAAGCAATAGGCATTGGAACAGAAGTAACTATTTATACAACCAGTGGTGAACTAAAAGGAAGCGGTGCAGTTGTCAGGATTTCAGAGGTCATTAATAAAAGCACGCAATCTATTGATGTTTATGTGCGGCCAAAAAGTATTGAAGGCAAGGAATTTATAGAGGGCGAATATGTTGAAGTTGAATTAAACCAAGCCGAAACACATAAAGGCGTTCGATTGCCAAACAACGCTTTACAAGATGGTTTTGTTTACACTTATTCTAAAAAAGACTCTGTTTTAACAAAACAACCTGTTCAAGTATTAAACACCAATGATAAAGGTGCATTTGTCCAAGGGTTGAAAAACAATGCCATAGTGATTACTCAAGAAGTATTGAACTTTACGGATACTTCTAAATTTCAAGTTTTGATACATTAAGCTATGAGAGGTTTAGTAAAATTTTTCATTAAGAAACCTATTTGGGCCAATGCTGTCATTGTGGTCACCATTTTATTTGGTGCCTATAGTTTGTACAAAATCAACCGCTCATTTTTTCCAGAATTAGATCCACAACGGGTCATTGTTACTGTTGCCTATCCAGGTGCTTCTCCAGAAGAAATGGAAGAAGGCGTAACCATAAAAATTGAACAAGCCTTACGTGGGTTAGATGGCGTGGAATCTATCAACTCTACTTCATCTGAAAATATTGCAGCAATAACCATTCGTGGATTTGAGGGAGCAGACATGGACGAAATCTACAAGGATGTAGAAAACGCCGTGAGTAGTATTAATTCATTTCCGCAAGGTGCCGAAAAGCCTATAATTACAAGGCTAAAGTCGAACCCTATGTCAGAAATGGTGGCAACGCTAGGTTTAAAAGGCAGTCCAGATTTATGGGTATTAAAAAAAGAAGGCGACAAAATTGAGAATGACCTTTATGCTTCTGGTCTTATTTCATTAATTGATTTGCGCGGATTTCCAGAACCTGAAATTGTGATTAATGTTCGGGAAAATGATTTGTTGAAATACAATGTATTGATTGATGAAATTTCAATAGCAATACAACGCAACAATCAAGATTTAACGGGTGGTATCTTGCGTAATAGTGAAGAAGAACTAATCATTCGCTCTAGAGAACGCTCCACGGATCCCCTTGACATTGAGAAAATTGTTTTACGAAGCACTCTTAACGGTCAAAAGATTACCATTGGTGATGTAGCTGATGTGCGTTTCGGATTTTCTGAAAATTCATATGAGGTTTTTGCGGAAGGAATGCCAGCCGTTTCTATTGATGTTAAAAAGACGCCTGATCAAGATTTAGGGGCTATAACGGATTATGTAAAAGAATATATTACAAGTTATAACGAACAAAAAGGAAATCCCGCCAAATTAACCTTGGAATATGAATTTGCGGCTTCTCTGCAAGATCGAATTAACTTATTGACTTCAAATGGTTTCATTGGATTAGCTTTAGTATTACTTATGTTGGGTTTATTCTTAAGCACGCGCCTTTCACTATGGGTAGCTTTTGGAATTCCTTTCTCGTTTATGGGCATGTTCATAATTGCCAAT
Source organism: Crocinitomix sp. (assembly GCA_047623705.1). Classification (GTDB taxonomy): domain Bacteria; phylum Bacteroidota; class Bacteroidia; order Flavobacteriales_D; family Crocinitomicaceae; genus Crocinitomix. The sequence continues at coordinate 15,562 of JBLHOW010000041.1, read as the reverse complement.
ATGCTAGGCTTAACCGTCAATATGATTTCGCTTTTCGGAATGATCTTGGTGGTTGGGATATTGGTGGATGACGGTATTGTAATTGCCGAAAACATATATGCTCACTTTGAACGTGGAAAAAGTCCTTACAAGGCGGCACTAGATGGAACTATGGAAGTAATGTCTTCTGTATTTACATCCGTTCTAACTACAATGGCAGCCTTCTCTATTCTTTTATTTGTTGAGAAGATGGAGATGATGCGCGAAATGCCAATAGTTGTAATTATCGCACTCGGCTTTTCATTAATTGAGGCTTTTATTATTCTTCCAGTTCACTTGGCAAGCTCAAAAGTTTTATCCAAAACTAAAGTAGGAACGCCGCGTCATAAAATTAGAAATAGGATTACGCGTGCAACCGATTATTTGCGCGACAAAATATTTGCAGATGTGCTCACCTTTGTAATGGCAAGGTATCGCGCTTATGTTATGCTTCCGTTAATTTTCACGTTTGCCGTAATCATGTTTGGCTTAACAGGATTAATCAACTTTACTTTTTTTCCAGAAATTAAGCCAGATCGTATTGCTTTAGAGATTGCATTTGAGCAAGGGACGGGTAAAGATATCACCAAAGAATGGCTGATTACAGCCGAGCGAATGGTTTTAGAGGCGAACGAAGAGTTAGCCACAGCTACAGGAGATACTTTATTATCTGAATACTCAATTATGTTGGGAGTTTCCCAAAGTATTGGTGAAGCTGGTTTTCATACAGGTGCAATCAATATGGTGATTGACGGTGAAGGAAAAAAGACCCCCGTTGATTCCTTGAACGCGCGTATTTTACGAAAAGTTAATACGATCGAGAATACCAAAACGGCTAACCTTTATTTAGGCAGTGGTATTCATACATTTGGTAAGGCGATTGAATTTTCAATTTCGGGGAGTGATGATAATCAAATTTCTCAGGCCACTGAAAAATTTAAAGCATATATCAAAGACATTCCTTTGGCGAGCAATGTCAAAGACAACGAACCTTTGGGCCGTAAAGAGGTTAACTTAAAAATGAAGCCAGAAGCTGATTTTTATGGTTTAGGAATTTATGAGGTCACTAAACAAATTCGACAAGGTGTTTTTGGGCAAGAATCACAACGCGTTATTGTAGGTACAGATGAAGTGAAAATTTGGGTGCGCTACGCCTCAAGTGATCGTGAGGATGAATTTGACATGAATAACATCCGCATTAAAACAGTTGACGGCAAACAGATTTTATTGTCGGAATTGGTAACCTATGACATACAACGCGGACCAGTAAGCTTAAAAAGACGGGACGGTCGCCGTGAAATTGTTGTGGATGGCAGTGTAGATGATCCTGAAAAGGTTGGAGAAATAAATACAACCATTGTAGAAGATATTATTCCAAAGATTTTGGCCGAATTTCCAGCGGTAGATATTATTCAACGTGGACAAGGCGAACGTAGTGAAAAGGCTTTGGCTTCTATGCAAATTAATGTCATGATTTTATTACTTGTAATGATTATCATCATGTCATTAAATTTTGAATCGGTTTGGCAAGGTTTGCTTATTTTATTAGTGATTCCGGCAGGGGTTGCAGGTGGAATTTTAGGCCATTCGATTATTGGAATTCCTGTTTCTATTTTAAGTGCATTTGGTATGATTGCCCTGATCGGAATTTTGATCAATGATTCCATTGTGTTTTTAGATACCTATAATCGTAATCTATTAAAAGGAATGCCAACTAGGGAAGCTGTTTTTGATGCGGCAAAATCCCGCTTCCGTCCTATTCTATTAACTTCAGTAACTACTGTAGCAGGTTTATTACCCCTGATATTAGAAACCTCATTTCAAGCACAATTCCTAATTCCAATGGCAGTTGCAATTGCTTTTGGTTTAATATTCGGAACGTTTTTTATCCTCTTCTTTTTCCCTGCTGTCATTTTACTACACAATGACATGCGAAGAGCTTGGAACGCCATCTATTATCGACAGGAACCTATTAACCACTTACAGGATCTTGAAGGAAATGCAAGTGTGCAAACTGTTGCAGTCAAAGAGGAAGGCGTTTTAATGCGAGAATTGAATGCGGTCGCTAAAGGGATCCCCAATCTACTGCGTTTAATAGCTACATTTTATTTATTTTTCGGACTATTTTATTTGATTTATAAAGGTATAGCAATGATGCGCGGCGCTTTTGAATTTCCAGAAGTAGCCTTGACAAGTTTCATAATTGGTTTAACACTAACTATAATTGGAGCCGTTGTTATTGCTTTTTTCCCGATAAAAATATTTGAAAAGACGATTAGACGTATTTGGAAAGATGAACCACTAATTGATGCAAGGGAGGTTGAACCTGCCATCTTAAATAAGAAACATCAAGCTGATCGAGAATTAAATTAACGTCATGAAGAAATTAGGATTAATCATAAGTATTTTCTTTACCAGCTTCGGTTATGCCCAAGATCAATTGACTGTTTTCGGGGCTATTGAAAAAGCGCTCACCAATAATTACGAAATCAAATTGGTGGATTATAACTACCAAGTTTCCAAATTACAGAATTCATGGGGTCAGGCTGGAATGGTGCCTACTTTCTATATTAATGTTGGCAATACGGCTTCGTTACAGGATAATACAAATAACCCTGCAACATTTTTTCCTGGCGTTTTATTTAATGACAATTTACAGGCTTCTTTAAACATGTCTTGGACCATTTTTAATGGTTTCGGAATCCGCATTAATAAAGAACGCTTTGATCAAATGCAGGCCCAAACAAAAGGCAATGCCGTTATTGTAATTGAAAACACCATTTATGACGTTATTTTAGCCTACTACACTGCTGTAGTGCAAGAACGTAAGCTTAACGTAATGCACGATTTATTGGATTATTCGAAAGAAAAATTAGAATACAATCGACTTAAAAACGACATGGGCATTAATACTAGTTTTGACTTATTAGAATTTGAAAGTCTAGTCTTGACAGATTCATCAAATTATTTATTGCAGGAATTATCTTATTTAAATGCACAGCGCAACCTCAATTTAATTATGGCCGAGGAAGTTGAAGCAAGATATGAACTCACTGATTCATTAGGTTTTCCAAATCAAACTAAAACTTATGAAGAGTTAAAAGAAAACATGGTAGCCGACAATCAAAACTTAAAAAATCAATTCATTAATTACGAATTGCAGGAGTTAAATGTTAGAGCAAAAAAGAGCGCCTACTACCCAATCGTCACAATGAACATGAGTACTACGCCATCCGTTGGTTATTTTAGGCTCTTTGGAGATGAAGGATTTTCATCTAACACAAGTGCATGGACTCATTCAGGTAATATTAATGTGCGCTATGATATTTTTCAAGGATGGAACCGCAAGCGAAATAGCGAAATTGCCGCAATTCAACTAGACATGGCTGGTATGCAAGTTGAACAACTTACTATGAATTTAAGTCATCAACTCAAGGGGTTTTATGAATTATATCAAACCAGAATGAAAGTTGAAAGTATGTCATTGAAACGAATGGAGCACGCGAATAAATTATGGGAGTTAGGCCGTGAAAAATATGATTTAGGTTTGATAAACGTCTTTAATTTAAACGACATTAAATTAGCATATGAACAAACTCTTTTGAATTATTACGACAGACTTTTTGAACTGCTCCAAAGCCATTACGATCTCATGCGACTTACTGGTGGGATTTCGCAAGAATTTAAAATTGCTGAAAATTTTGATAATGGAAATTAAAAATGTTATTCTCTCAATTTAAATTAAGTACTAAATTAATTCTTATAATTCAAGCCATTTGCATGCTAATGGGGACTTCTACTCATGTTAAGTGGGTAGTTGATAATGGCTTTCTTTCTGAGAATTATAATGCCAATCTATTCACAACACTTTTTTGGGATAGTTTGACTTTTTTAGACCCGCTAGCCGCCCTTTTGCTTTTTATTAAACCTAAAACAGGTGTTTACCTAACGTTTTTCATTATTGTAATTGATGTCATTCACAATAATTTGTTCTATTGGAATGAATTATACGTCAATGCACCTTCGTTCAGTCAGTGGCTTGTGCAATACTGGATGATTTTAGGACAAATTCTATTCGCATTATTTGTGACGATAACCATAAAAGGTAATCTCAAGGAAATCAATTACCGACTAAAGCATTGATTTATCCCTATATTTAATCCATGCCTAATGGACTTATGATAAAGCAAATCTCTATACTCATACTATTAATTACAATTAGTACAAGCTTGAATGCCCAGCAAAATATGTCCATTGAACATAAGGACTCATTAAACTATCAAGTAGTTAAAACTGACCAATTAGAAAGCCATCTTCAACGCCTCTTTATTGTCATTGATTCTGCCGAAGTGAATAACGCCGTTCTTATTCAAAACATTGTTATTCAAGTTTGCGCCAATTATGATTTAGATAATAATTCAAGGCTTTCCTTTTTTTGTGATGAAAAATATGCAGACTACAAGGACAATCTATTTTTAGGCGATCAAATAGAATTCGCGATAGAAGATTATTATAAATGGCTGGATCATTATTATTTGGGTGAATTCGAATTTGCTACAAAAACGTACACCTCATATCCTACATACCACGGTAAAGGCCTAAAAGGAAAAAAAATACAAATATCACGTATTTGCTAAACTTAAATTGATTTCTCACTTGATAACTATATTCAAATCACAAACAACAAGCCCTATGAAGAATTGCACATTCCTTTTTATTTTTCTAATCAGCATAAGTAGCTTTAGCCAAAAAGAAAAAATTGAAATTCCGCCAGGTGTTGTTTATAAATATTGCAAAGCTAAAAAGTATCAAAAAGCAAAAGCCTACTTACAAAAGGAATTGGTTATGAATAATCCCACTTACGGTTTGGTTAACAATTCATTCTTTTTAGGTCCCGTTCTTTGGGATCGATTAGCAAAAGTAGATTCAATTGCAGAAACAAAATCAACCAAAGTCGACTTACATGTTGATCAATCCATGCTAGAAGCTAGATTTTTTAGTGATAAAAACGCTTCTAAGGTTATTTGGAATCATATCCGAGCAGAATTTAACGGAACACCAATGCGATTGCGCAAACCAACGCCTAACGAGCTAATTTATTATTGGACGGTAATCTCATTCGACATTGAAGAGCCTATGATTATTGCTGAAACACCTAATCATAAATATATTATTGACATTGGACTAAAAGAAATGTCAATTGTTTGGTTGGATGAAATGCCTCAAGATTTAAAAGCATGGTTTGATGGAATGAAATAAAGGCATTTATACTGTTTTTTTGTCTTTATTCTCCCTCTGTACAATCTGTTCTTGACGACTTCTATTGTTTCAATGGTTTCTTCATTCAATAAGTTTTATAAGAATTGAACATAGATATATATTCGAATAAGTATACCTAATTAATAGATCAAACTACTTAATACTCGGATCTATGCGAATAATAAAAGTTGTTTCTTAGACTAAAAGCAATTCCTTACATTCGTTCTATGTCCAAGGAGAAAGTTCAAACTTATTATAATGATATAGCCCAAAACTATGATTCAAGTCGGTTTTCCAATACTTATGGAAGCTTTATTGACAAGCAAGAGCGCATATTCCTAGATCGCCATGTCCCTTCTAAAAACACCTTAAATTTAGGTTGTGGAACAGGCCGATTTATGGAATACTGCTCTACCGGTATTGATTTTTCTAGCGAAATGCTAAAGGTTGCAAAAGAGAATTTTCCAGAAGGAGAGTATTTTTTAGGTCATGCGGATACTACACCATTTGACAATGACCAATTTGATGCGATAATTTGTTTTCACGTTTTAATGCATTTAACGCCCACAGAAACAGAAGCCATTTTCCGTGAAGTAAATCGCATCTTAAAGCCCGGCGGCACTTTTATTTTCGACTACCCATCTGCCGAACGAAGAAAATTGACCCGTTATAAAGCTGCCAATTGGCATGGAGGCAATGCTTTTCGGAAAAAAGCCATGCGCGGTTTTGTGAACACGCAAAATTGGAAACAGATTAAACGCAAAGGAGTTCTATTTTTGCCTGTGCACCAATTCCCTAAAAAATTGCGTAAAATGGTATTCGGAATGGATCAACTTTTTACAAAAAGTCCAATGAAGCAATATTCTTCTTACCTTATCCACGCTGTGCAAAAAAATAAACTGTGATTCGAAAATTCATTCCTGCATCAATTAAACGAAAAATTCGTATTTCTCAACGCAATCGGGCGGATCGGAAATCAGGTATTGTTCAAACCTTTGCACGTGCTGTTAAACTACCACTTAAAAGCGTTGAAGTTGTTTCAATTGAACAAGAAATTCGTTATAATCAACTAGCAGCCAACAAAGTATTTAATATTGGATTGGCAATTAAAGAAATTCAGCAATTTGTTATTCAACCAAATGAGGTTTTTTCATTTTGGCATATTGTTGGTGACCCAACAAAAGAAAAAGGGTATAAAACTGGGCGCAATATCATTGGCGACAGCTTAAAAGAAGACATTGGCGGTGGTTTATGCCAAGTTTCTGGTATGATTTATCATTTGGCGCTTGTTAGCGGAATGGAAATTGTAGAAAGGCATAACCACACCCTTGATTTGTATAAAGAAGATGGACGCTATACACCACTTGGCGCGGATGCAACCGTTGTTTATGGATATAAGGACATCCGCTTTAAAAACACAACCTCCTCTCCTATTTATTTCAACTTTAAAGTTTCAGAAACTAATTTTAGAGGTGCCATTTTTTCGCCAGAAAATTTGCCGATTTTTGAAATGAATTTTGAACGGAAAGAGTTTGATGGTTATCGCACAATAGAAACATTTAGACAAAATGTTAGTACGCAACCAGCCCTGATTAACAAATCAAAATACTTGTTGCCCCAAATTTAAATCGTGAGCCAATTTTACTATTATTGAAGCTAAATGCCCATTAACTCCGTCATACTAACAACAAGCCGCTTATTATTGCGTGAATTTCACGAAATGGACGCCACGTCTTTTTATCAGCTTAATAAGAATATTGAAGTAATGCGTTACACAGGCGACCTTGTCTTTGAATCTGTTGCCGCGAGCAGAAAATTCATTGATTCATATACCGCATATGCAGATTCGGGCTTTGGGCGTTGGACTGTTATATTGAAAGAAACCAACGAATTTTTAGGTTGGTGCGGATTAAAAAAACATCCAGACGGCATGGTAGATTTAGGTTACCGATTCCATCAAAAACATTGGGGAAAAGGCTACGCAACTGAAGCCGCACAAGCTTGCATATCTCATGGTTTTAAGGAATTGGGAATTAAAGAAATTATTGGACGCACGGCAAGGTTGAACCTAGCTTCTGTTCGTGTACTTGAAAAAATTGGCATGAAATATTGGAAGGACGCCCCTTGCGAAGGAATAATCGATTCTGTATTCTATCGAATCTCAAAATAATCTGGTATGAACTACGACGTAATCATTCTCACTGAAAAACAATATGTTAATCCAACCAAACGGAATTGGCATATTGATCAGATTTTAAAAGAAGATCAGTTGGTACAAAGCGCCCTTGAAAAATTAAATTTAAAAGTTGCTAAAAAAGATTGGGCCGATCCAAATTTTGATTGGTCAAGCACTAAAACCATTTTATTTCGAAGCACTTGGGACTATTTTTACCGCTTTAATGAATTTGAACCGTGGTTGAACAAAGTCTCTAAACTGACACAATTAATCAACCCCGCACCACAAATATTGTGGAATATGGACAAACATTATATGCAAGACCTGGCAGATAATGGCGTGCAAATAGTTGACGGTTATTACATTAAACGCGGAGCCACCGAAACATTGGCAGCTTTGCATAAAAAATTAGGTTGGACTGCAACGGTTATTAAACCAACAGTATCAGGAAGCGCAAGACATACTTACCGCTTAAATCCAGAAAACTATGCGGCACATGAAGTGCTTTTTGCTGAGTTAATTCAAACTGAAGATTTTATTCTACAGCCCTTTCAAAAAAACGTTTTAACAAAAGGAGAGGTTTCACATATTGTGATTCAAGGGGAATACAGCCATTCCATTTTAAAACTGGCAAAAGAAGACGACTATCGCGTTCAAGAAGAACATGGCGGAACAATACACGATTATACTGCAAACGAGGCAGAAATCATCTTTGCAGAGCGAACTGTGGCCGCTTGTGACATCTTGCCCATATATGCCCGTGTAGATCTTGTTTGGGACAATAATGAGCAACTCGCCTTAATCGAATTGGAATTAATTGAACCAGAACTATGGTTTCGTAAAAATGAAATAGCTGCAGACAAATTGGCCGCAGCTATTCAAAAAGTATATTTTGGCTAAGTACTTAGATTGCTCTCTGACTGAGTCAGATCACTCTTAGATATTTTGTATTAGTCGCTTTGTGTATGTCTTGGTTTAATTGGATGAAATTCAAATCTGATCACTGTGATGTATATAACGCAAAACTCGAATTGGAATTGGATAATTGCATTCCTCTATAGTCCATCAAAATCAACGTGAGTTGCACATGGCAGCTCATTCATAATTGACAAGCGCACATTAAATCTCTTGCTTCTAAACCGGTTAAAGCAGTGCTTCAATCGCAGGTAAAACCATTCCTTCCCAACCTCCTACAATTTCTTTCATTCGATCCTCGTTCCCATCATTCGTTTCATTCACAACAGTAAGTAATAATTTATCCCCCTGTTCTTTAATTTCGTAAGAAATAATTACAAAATTATTCGGATCTGATGCGTCAAACTGATCTGGATCAATCAAAGTGTATTTGAAAAAATTCAATGACTCAATTTCTAAAAGTGTTCCCGTTAAAAAATAATCTTGCCCCTCAAAACTGCCCTTCCAGTCTACATTTGATCCGATTTCATAATCGGAAACTAAACGACAATTGAACATATATTTTTCTGTCCAATCTCCTTCTGTCATAATATCCCAAAGCTTTTGTTTATCTGTAGCTAACAAAACAGAGCTGACATGTCTTAATGTTTTCATAAATCTTAAATTTTTGGTAAAAGTATTGCCGCAAGTGACAACAGTATGTCAACAGCTTTGGGAATTAGTATTTAGCCATTCGTCTCTAACATTTAGACCTCTTCGCTTTTAGTACTTAGATCGCCCTCTGACTGAGTAAGGTCACTGTTAGATTCTGGATGTGAATTTTTAAATAATAAACCGTTATAGTATAAAAACCATTCAATCATTAAAAATCACCGATAATTGCCAACTAACTTCTCAGCCAACTCAAGCATTAAATCCTTCAAAGACGTGGGTTCAATAATTTCAATTTGATCCGTAAAAATAAGCAACCAATGTGCTGTCCCTCCGATTGATGGTGTTAAAAGTTCCATTTGAACCCCTTTTTCATTTTCTTCCTGGCCAACATAACCGTGATAAAATTTTTCTGTTCTACCATAGCGTTCCGAACCATTATTGAATTGAATCACAACCTTTGTTAAGTCTTGTTGCGCAGCCATTTCACTCAAATACTCTTTTAAATTTGGATGGTCACCTTCATATTTTAACTCAGTTGAGCACAACGCTTGAATTCTGTCGATTCTAAAATCGCGATAGGCTTGTCGCAGTCTGCAAAAGGCGATTAAATGCCATTGATCAGAATAAAAGTGAATTCCCAAAGGTTCTATTTCCCGTTTCGTCAATGTATCATTATACGCTGCGGCATACTCCATTTCAAGAACCGTTTTAGAATCTATACTATTCAATATTTGCGGCATACGCTGCATATTTCCGTCTTGCAAATGCGATATGCGTGAAGAAACGAGAACGTGATCTCCTAATTTATCGATTTTCTCCTTTTCGTCAGATCTTAGTACAGCTTTAATTTTATCCACAGCCTCTGAAAAAACTTGGGCTGTAGCTTCATCTGTCATTTTAGCCACCAATTTTTCAGCAATAATGAATGAAGTCGCTTCATTTTCCGTAAACATTACTGGTGGTAAGCTATAGCCATCAACTAATGAATATCCAACGCCTGCTTCAGCGTGAATAGGAACTCCAGCATTTTCCAAGGTTTTTAAATCGCGATAGATCGTTCTTAAACTCACTTCAAATCGATCGGACAATTCATGTGCTCGAACGATTTTTTTGGTCTGCAAAAGCATCAACGTAGTGACAACACGGTCAAACTTGTTCATAGTATTGAAATTTAGACAACTTCTAAGATGATTCTTGTAATTTTCCAGCAATAAAGGCTGTCGTCCAAGCTGCTTGAAAATTATAACCGCCTGTTATTCCATCAACATCCATTAATTCTCCAGTAAAATATAGATTTTTACACACCCTACTTTCCATAGTTTTAAAATCAATCGAATTTAAACTGATTCCTCCGCAGGTTACAAACTCTTCTTTAAATGTTGTTTTTCCTTGCACGTCGTAAATGTCATTCGTCAAAATGTTTACGATTTTATTAATGCCCTTTTTCCCCAATTCATTCCACTTTTTAGTTGGATCTAATTTAACTTTCCCAATTAAAAAACGCCATAATCTGTCGGGAATATAATAAGGACGAATGGATGCTATTTGCTTTTGCCCATGCCCACTCACCAATCGCAACAACTCATCTTCCACTAAATTGATATTCTGAATATTAACCCAATTTACTTGAACTTTAAATTTATATGCCAAATCACTCAGGATTCGCGCACCAAATGCTGATAATTTCAGAATTGAAGGGCCGCTCATTCCCCAATGTGTGATTAACAAAGGCCCGTCTGATCTTAATTTTGTCCCTTGTATTTTAGTTATCGTTTCTTCCACCACTATGCCCATCAATTCCGTCACGTTTTCATGCGGCATATTAAACGTAAACAAAGAAGGTACGGGTTCCTCAATTTCATGACCTAAATCAGCCAACCAATCCAAACCTTGCCGTTTTGGCGAACCGCCGGTCGCAACAATTACCTTATCAAAAACGACTGAATTATCAGCTCTAAATTGTAATTCTATTTCTGCTGTATCCAATGATTTTATGCCAGTAACAGGGCTTTCAGTCTTTATTACAACACCCAATCGCCGCGTTTCATTTAAAAAGCAATCAATAATAGTCTGTGAATTTTGACTCACTGGAAAAACGCAATTATCATCCTGTATTACAAGTTCAACACCGCGTTTCTCAAACCACTCCATAGTATGCTTGGTGTTAAAAATACTGAAAGCTTTCCGCATTTTTTTTTCACCACGAGGATATGCTCTTGAAAGTTCTGTGATTGACGTACATCCGTTGGTAACATTACACCTACCTCCGCCAGACACTTTAACTTTGGCCAATATTTTTTTAGATTTCTCAAAAATAGTCACTTGCGCATGAGGGAAATTTTCCTTCGCATGAATCGCTGCAAAAAAACCAGCTGCACCTCCTCCAATAACTGCTACTTTCATCATCCTTTAAACTGTTGCTAAAATCAATGATTTAAACAATTGACCATCTGAAATGTCATAACCTTGAGATACCATTTCAAAGAGCACTTCTTCTCGCGATTTATGGTACTTTTTTTCTCCTTGGTGCATCTCAAAATTAGCTACAATTGCTTCTTTCGGCGTTTCTTGCTTGAAATTGGACATACTATATGCTTTATCTTTAGAACTTACAGCTATCATCAACAATTTATCGTTTAAACATTGTACAGCTTGCACATAAGCTTTGGTGCGAATTTCTAAAAATTTAATTTTCCGCAATACGCCTTCCATTATTACGTCACTAAAAAGGCTGACAATTTGCTCGGCTTTTTCATTATTCTCTATCTTCATTTTCTCCCAATCTTCTGCTATTATGCCGTTTACTACTAAATAATCAACAAACTCTTTCTCAAATGTAATGAGTTCTTCCTTCGTTAAATCTCTGTACTTTGCCATTCAATCACCTTTTTAATTCGACAAAGATAAAAGTATTACGCCATTTGCTCAAACACCGCTCACCTTTTCAACAATTGATGTTAATGGTTTATTAATAAAGGGCATTCAGCCAACCATTTTATTGTTAATTTCGTAATTAAAGAAACACGTTTATTGATGCGCAAAAAATTATTCATTTCAATCATTGCCGCAAGTGTCGTTTTTGTCTCTTGTAAAAAAGAAGCAACAACATGGAGCACAAATTGGGCTGCACCAATTGTTCACGGACATTTGACGATTAATGACATGGTCGAAGAAGATCACGTTGAAACAAATTCTGAAGGTTACTTATCACTCGTGATTCATGAATCAGTTTTTGAATTCTCGTTAGACACGTTAATTCAATTGCCAGATACTTCTGTTGTTGAAAAAACAGCAATTGGAATCCCTTCGCTTGATATATCTCCTGCATATATCCAACCAACAACTTACGACCAAGTTTTGAATTTGGGTGAAATTGAATTAAAGGAGGTAATTATAGGTTCTGGCTTTATAGAAACGCGTCTCACATCTGTTTGGCCCGGAAAAGCGCAAGTTGCGTTGATAATTCCAGAAGCTATTGGTCCTCTTGGTTCTTTTGGAAGCGTTCATTACTTTGAAGCTGGGCATATTACGCAAACTGAATCATCAGATTTGACTGATATGACTGACTTTAACATGAATCTAACAGGAGTTGATGGCTTAAGTGTAAATACAATTGGAATTACCGCAATTGTTCAATCTAACGAAGATACAGATACATATACCATTACTAGTTCGGATACAAATACTATTGGATTTTCATTCATTGATATGGTTCCAAAATATGCACGCGGTTATTTTGGACAATATACTTTTTCTGATACCACAACGGTTAGTCTATCGCAACTAAATAGGATCGTAGCAGGGTCAATTGATATAGATTCAATTGATATGAAAATTACGATTAAGAATGGATTTAATTTGGTAGCGCAATCCGAAATATCTTTATTCGAAGGAACAAACACAAGAACTGGAACAACTGTTGATTTGAATTTTCCTGACAAGAACACAACAATGAATATCGATCCAGCGGATGGTGGTTTATATGATTATGTCCCATCTGAATATCCATTAGAAATCAATAACGTTAACTCTAATATCACTGATTTTATCGAGAATTTGCCTAATTCTGCGAAAGTTGGTTATCGAATGGATATTAATCCTTTTGGAAACATATCTGCTGGAAATGATGAGTTTTTTCCTAATTCTAAAATGGAATTGTTCTTAGACGGAGAATTTCCACTTAGTTTTGGAGCCAACGAACTTACGATTGTTGACACCATTGATGTGGATTGGGTGGATACTGGATCAATTACGCCAGAAGAAGCTGAACTGATCTTAGATTATAGTAATGGTTTTCCAATGGGAGCAGAAGCAACTTTTTATCTCTTAGATGCCAGCAATAATGTTTTAGATTCAATTGTTGGCAATTCAGGAATATTAACTGGAAGCTTTGACGCAGCAACATACGAAACTGTTCCGTATGAAGGTTCTATTAGCTTTGCTATTTCAGCCACTACGTTTGAGAATTTAGAAAAGATGAAACGTATTAAATTACACGTCTCCTTCTCTACTGATGGAACTGATAATATCAAAATTTCGCCAGAAACATTCTTCGACTTTAATTTGCGTTCAAACCTTCAAATAAGCGTTTCTTTATAATGAAAAAAGTATTTATAACTTTAGCCCTGACTCTTTCATGCATGGCCTATTCGCAAGAATTAACGCCTATTTATGAAGATTCTTTAATGGAAGGAAGCCTAACGCGTGTGTCGTCTTTCAACTATTATTCAAGCAATGCATTCAATAATGAGTTATTGGATAAATTTTTATTCGGAGGTGCCATTACAACTGATATTAAAGATCAGGTAACAAATGGCTTAAAACGCGTCAATTCATTTGGTGCTGAGGCCGAGCAATCAATCGAACATTATAACGCTAATATAAACCCAATTGGCAATCCCAAATTTGGTTTTATGGCGTCCTTTTCTGATAACCACTTCATCTCTTCAAATTTGTCGTCAGATTTGTTTCATACCATATTTTATGGAAATGCTGACCGTGTTGGTGACACTTTAGATTTTAGTTTTAGCCATATACAATACATACATTTCCAAAAAATCGGATTCGGAATTTTTGACAAGCACACACTTTCAAGTCTTCGTGTTAATTACGTTTCTGGATCCAAACAAACACAGGGACGTTTGAGTAATTCGCATATGTACTCTGCAAATGATAGTATTGCGCTTAAATTACAAGGTGCGGGATTTAGAACAGATTTAACTTCGCCTTACTTCGCCATGCAAGGTCATGGATTTGCTATTGATTTGAACTATAATTTCTTATTTGAAACAAAAAAGGGGAATTCACAAATCATTAACCTAAAAATCAGCAATGTGGGCTTAATCGCCTGGAATAATCAAACCAACAATTATACGATTGATTCTGTGACTGCTTATACGGGCTTCGACATTAAAGACTTCATCAATCAACCAGAAGACGCTTCTTCTAAGGAATACAACTTTATTGATACATTAGGCTTGCAACAAGAGAAAGGTTCGATTATCAGTACACTCCCAATTGAATTTGCCATTCAAAAAATGCCAATGCGAAATAGCGATCAAAAATTGCAACTTATCTTGGGATTCAAGGCCATTTTAACATCCGACTATTTCCCATATTTATTTGGTGGTGTATATTATGCGCCTACAGATAAATTCTCTGCATCAACACGTTTGTCTTATGGCGGTTTTGGAGGTCTTCAATGGGGAATTGACGCAAACTTCTGGGTAAAAGATAAAGTGTATATCGGACTCGGGACTTTTGACATGATTGGGAATATTTCTAAAAAATATGGATTTGGGAGAAGTGCAAACCTCTCAGCACATTTTAAATTTTAATTAGCATGCAAATCATAAAATATACAATTTTTATTCTGTGCCTAGGTTTAACGGCCAGTTTTGGACAAGGAAATTCATTTTTAAAAGCATATGGCAATTCTGGCTATGATTTTGGGCGTGATATAAAACAGGACAATGATACAGGGTATGTAATTACGGGTTCATCTAGCAGCTTTGCAGATGATGGCGAAGCTTATTTGTTAAAACTGGACGAAGAAGGCGAATTTGAATGGTCACATAACTATGGTGGAACTGGTTCCGAATGGGGAGAAAGTCTAGTTATAACTATGGATTCAACTTATGCCATTGCGGGTTATACAAATAGTTACGGTGCTGGAGGATTTGATTTTTATTTAGTTCGCATTGATGCCGCAGGGCTACCAATTTGGGAAAATTATTATGGCGGGTCTAATTGGGATCAAGCATATGGCTTAGTTCAATTGCCAGATGGAGGTTTTATAATGGCTGGAGAATCTTATAGTTTTCATGATGGGAAACGGAGCGGTTATATGGTCAGAACAGATGCAGATGGCACCATGGTGTGGCAACTTGCTTTGGCAGGAGCCGAGAGCTTTTTCAGAGATATTGATTTAGATGGTGATTCAATTGTGCTGTGCGGCGGTATTGCAGATGGCGGTGTAGACTCTTATGATGGTTACGTGGCTAAATACAATATTGACGGTAGTTTCGGTTGGGACAGAAC
>JBLHOW010000040.1:0-57755 GCA_047623705.1 Crocinitomix sp. | reverse complement strand
TATCTGAATCTAAATCAATATAATCTGGTTCGCCATCAGCATCATGATCGTAATCTCCAATTGGAGTTCCACCATCATCAATATCATAAGCATCATCAATTCCATCTCCGTCAGTATCCGTTCCTGTCGCAGCTGTATAATCATCAGAAGGTTGACCTTCTACGTTATCTGGAATACCGTCACCATCTGCATCAATATCTAAATAATCTGGTCCACCTGTTCCGTCTGTGTTTGGAACATCTAAAGCAGTTCCTCCATCACCAGTACCTGGTACCGTATTATCATCCGTATCTACTGTATCGGCATAACCATCACCATCAACATCTGTAAAGTCATCAATTGTTCCGTCGCCATCTGTATCCGTTCCACCAGCTTCTGTGATATCAAGGATACCATCATTATCTGAATCAAGGTCTAAGTAATTTGGAATGCCATCCATATCAGCATCTCCCATTGGAAGAGGTGTTCCACCGTCGTCAGGACCAGGGATTGTATTGTCATCTGTATCTACTTCGTCAGCAAAGCCATCTCCGTCAACATCAGTATAACCATCAATCACACCATCTCCGTCATCATCCGTTCCTCCGTTTTCAATAATATCTGGAATACCATCATTATCTGAATCTAAATCTAATACATCTGGAACTCCGTCACCATCTGTATCAGGATTATCTAATGGTGTACCACCTTCTGTTGTATCAACTTCATCAGCAAATCCATCTCCATCAGCATCAACAAAATCATCAATCACACCATCTCCATTATCATCCGTTCCGCCAGCTTCAATTACATCTGGTGTTCCATCATTATCTGAATCTAAATCTTGGATATCTAATACGCCGTCACCATCAGAATCTGGATTATCAAGTGGCGTACCACCATCATCTTCATCAACTTCATCTCCTAATCCATCTCCATCTGTGTCAACAAAATCATCCAATACACCGTCTCCGTCTGTATCCGTTCCGCCAGCTTCAATAATATCTGGAATACCATCATTATCTGAATCTAAATCTAAACTATCTGGAATACCATCTCCATCTGTATCTCCATCTCCTTCTTCTAAATCTGGAATACCGTCATTGTCATCATCTAAATCCACTGAATCATCAATACCATCTCCATCAGAATCGTTTTCTCTAAAATCAAGATCGCCAACATCTGGTGCATCAGCATCTGCTAAAACATCATCCGTTAATGGATCAACCGTACCATTTCCAGCATTTGTAAATGTTGTTCCTGGATCTAATACTACTGTATCAAATGCATCATCTAATCCATCTCCATCTGAATCTGTTCCAGAAGGGACCGTATCAGGAGTGCCATCACCATCAGTATCATGACCTTCAATTAAATCAGATTCGCCATCATTATCTGAATCTAAATCAATATAATCTGGTTCGCCATCAGCATCATGATCGTAATCTCCAATTGGAGTTCCACCATCATCAATATCATAAGCATCATCAATTCCATCTCCGTCAGTATCCGTTCCTGTTGCAGCTGTATAATCATCAGAAGGTTGACCTTCTATATTATCTGGAATACCGTCACCATCTGCATCAATATCTAAATAGTCTGGTCCGCCAGTTCCGTCTGTATTTGGAACATCTAAAGCAGTTCCTCCATCATCAGGACCTGGAACTGTATTATCATCCGTATCTACTGTGTCATCAAATCCATCTCCATCAACATCTGCAAAGTCGTCAATTGTTCCGTCACCATCTGTATCTTCTCCGCCAGCTTCTACAATATCTAAAATACCGTCATTATCTGAATCAAGGTCTAAGTAATTTGGAATGCCATCCATATCAGCATCTCCCATTGGAAGTGGCGTTCCACCGTCATCAGGACCTGGAATTGTATCATCATTTGTATCTACTTCGTCAGCAAAGCCATCTCCGTCAACATCTGTATATCCATCAATTACACCATCTCCGTTATCATCCGTTCCTCCATTTTCAATTACATCTGGAATTCCGTCATTGTCTGAATCAAGGTCCAATACATCTACAACTCCGTCGCCATCTGTATCAGGATTATCAAGCGGTGTTCCTCCATCATCAGTATCATGCGTATCTGCATAACCATCTCCGTCAGTATCAGTTGGGTCATCAACACGTCCGTCTCCGTCTGTATCAACTCCGCCAGCTTCTATAATATCTGGCGTACCATCATTATCTGAATCTAAATCTGTTGCATCAGAAACACCATCTCCATCTGAATCAGGGTTTTCTAATTCTGTTCCGCCATCATCTGGATCAAACGTATCAGCATAACCATCTCCGTCTGTATCTGTATCATCATCTACACGTCCGTCGCCATCTGTATCTTCTCCACCAGCCTCTACAATATCTGGAATTCCGTCATTGTCTGAATCTAAATCTAAACGATCTGGAATACCATCTCCGTCGCTATCTTCATCTCCTTCAGCAGTATCTAAAATGCCATCATTATCATCATCAATATCCTCAGCATCACAAATACCATCTCCGTCAGAATCTGGATCAAATGTAATCGACACCTCATCAAAGCTATCCGCACAAGCACCGTTTGAAATTGTCCAACGGAAAGTATTTACGCCTGGCGTTAAACCAGTAACCTCAGTATCGAAATCACCAGGATCAGTTATAGAACCACCACCAGTAATTACGGTCCAAGTACCAGTTCCAACAGCTGGATCATTTCCTTCTAAAGTAGCTGTTGTCGTTAAACATAATTCTTGATCAGCGCCTGCATTTGCAGTAGTTGGTGCAGCATCAACAGTAATAGTAATTTCATCAAAACTATCTGCACAAGGTGCATTTGATATTGTCCAACGGAAAGTATTCGCTCCAACAGTTAAACCAGTTACCCCTGAGTTAAATGCAGCTGGAGTTGTTACAGAACCACCACCAGAGATTACTGTCCATAAACCAGTTCCATCAACCGGGTTATTTCCAGCTAAGGTTGCAGTTCCAGGATCTTCACATATACTTTGATCAGCACCAGCACTTGAAGTCGAAGGACTTGCGCTAACTGTAATTGTAATTTCATCAAAACTATCTGCACATGGTGCATTTGATATTGTCCAACGGAAAGTATTTACTCCAACAGTTAAACCAGTTACTCCTGAGTTAAATGCAGTTGGAGTTGTTACTGTACTACCACCAGCAGTAACTGTCCAAGCTCCCGTTCCATCAACTGGGTTATTTCCAGCCAAGGTTGCTGTGCCAGGATCGACACATAAAGTTTGGTTAGGACCAGCGTTTGAAGTTGTTGGTACATCTGTGACAACAATAGTAATTTCATCTACACTTGGAGGGCAATCCACTCCATTAGTAATCGTCCAAACAAAAGTATTTGTACCAATCGTTAAACCAGTTACACCTGAGTTAAACGCTGTTGGAGTTGTTACTGTTGCTCCACCTACTGTCACAGTCCACAATCCTGTTCCAACCCCAGGGTTATTACCAGCAAGTGTGGCAGTACCAGGAGAAAGACAGGCCGTTTGATCTGGACCTGCATTAGATGCAGTTGGTTCGTCAAAATAGTCAGTGATTGTAATCTCTACTGTATCTGCACAACCTACGTAAGCTTCACGAATTGCATAGTAAGTTCCGGCACCATCCGCCTCAGTTACAGGTGCAAAAACATCATCAAAATAATCGTAACCAAATTCGTCATAAGGGAAATCTGCAAAATCTACACCATCACAAAAACTTGCAACCGTTGTATCATTTGGAAGAACACAGTCCGTGATATCAATTACAACACTCGTTGTCCCATCTAAAGGACAACCGTCTGCATCAAAAATACCAGGGTTACTCTCATTACTAAAATCATTCCCTGAAACTTCACCCGTTCCAAATATATAAGCCTGATTCTCTACAATATTATCACAGGTCAAGTGCACGCAATCATCAATTGCAACTGCACAAAATGTAAAGACAGTGCTATCTGCACCTGATGGGCTATTTTCTACTTCGCCCCCAATTGCATCATCCGCTAAATCACCAATATTCACTCGAATGAAATGACCCGTTGCATCATAAAAAGCTTGATCATCACCAATAGCATCTGTTTTAGTTCCAGAATTTGGACCAAAAGTAATTTCAATAGTTTCAGGAACATATTCAATATTATTCGCAAGTGTATCTGTCAGGTACGTATCAATTGAAGGATCAGATCCAACATTACTTCCAACAACTGTGTACTTCAACGTATCTCCAGGCTCTAAAAGGCCTCCATTTAAATCTTCAACTCGAACACCCGCCCTAACGTCTGGTTCATATACATCAATAGCTAATGTAATTACCTGTACTTGTACAGTTTCATTACTCGTGGTTACTTTAACATCTGCAGATGATGCAGAGTTACCGATATAAGCAAAGGCCGCATTATCTGGCTCAAAAATATCTGCATCAATAGATATATTATTATGCCTTAAAGGCTCTTGCGAATTACTAACCACACCAGCCGTTGACTGAGAGAAATTAAAAATATCATTTGCAGGATTCAATGCATCTGAAATGGCCACATAACCTGAACCACCATCAAAAAGTAAAGAATCTCCAACAAAACCTCTATCACCGTCATAACCATAAACACCTACTTCAAAAGTTACTGGTCCAGAGGGTGGTGTTAAGAATCCTGAAATACCTACTTCAACTTCGGTACCTGAATTATTTACGTTTACCAAACCATCAAATACATTGAGGTTCCGCATTGGTAATAAATCATTTTCATAAACAACTACAATGTTCCATCCACCCCAGCGATTTGCTCCACCACCAAGTCTACTATAAACATCCGCAACAGTATATAATGATTGAATTGGATTACTTGCAATTAGATCTGTAATATCTGCAAAACAGTAATACACTCTATTCCCTAACCCTTCAGCTGCACCCGCGTCAATTACTAAATCAGCAGACACATCTGTATATCCATCACCATTTGCATCAATCCGAATATCCCCTCTATTTAAGAACTCAAGATCATCATCATCTGCACGTCCACCCCAATAAATACCGGCAAAAGCAATTGTGCTACACCCCCCTAAGTCCAAACTATCTGAGCTTGAACTGAAAGTAGATGGATCTCCATCAATGTCGATAAATTCTGCGACGTGATCATTGTTCTGACTCCAACTTGCAAAAGTTGGTGGCAATTGTGCGTCTAGATCTGCACAATTGGCTCCTCCGCCCCCAGTTCCGTCACATTGAAGTATTGCGTTCGATACGAAATCAATACTTCCTTTTGCTGACGTTGAATATCTCAACGAAAACGGTGTTACAGTTTGACTGTAGGCACTTACTGTATAAAAGAAAGTGCTTACAAGCAAGGATAACAATAGTAAAGTTTTTCTCATAACTTGTTGTTTATTATGTAATTGCGGCATTTATGAACCGCGAAGATATAAATAAATCGATTTAAGACTAGGGTTTTCTCGGTGAATTGTCCTAATTCTCGGTTAAGTGGAAACACCTATAACCTTCTATAAGACATAATAATATAGCTATTAAAACCTTATTTTTATCGATTAAACTGTATCCAACTTAACTCTCGTTCTCGCAAAACCTAGTCCTAACTATCCATTTATAGCTGTTTTAATGAGTTAAAATGAGTGCTATATATTATGAATTAAGATTTTGAAGTATCAATTCATTCATTTTCTAGTATGAATTAGGAATGTAATACGACGAATGCAAAAATAGACGATATAGAGTACGCGTGCAGCATAGCATGTAATGTGTGAATGTACAGTTTAGGGTTTAGGATAATATTTATTATGCTATTGTTAATATAGCATTCCGACAATTGCTGCAGTCATAAGACTGGCAACTGTACCCGCCAAGAGTGCGCGCATACCCAGTTTAGAAAGTAATCCTTTGCGTGAAGGAACCAAGGAACCAATGCCACCAATTTGAATTCCGATAGATGCAAAGTTTGCAAAGCCGCAAAGCATGTATGTACTGATAATAATAGACTTTTGAGAAAGCGTGCCTGCTTCTCTCATCTCACCCAATCTAGGATAGGCTATAAATTCATTTAACACTGTTTTCTGACCCAACAACTCTCCAACGGCTACTATATCCGGGCCTTCGACTCCAATTAACCAAACAATAGGCGCACCGATATAACCCAAAATAAACTGGAATGAAAGTCCATCCGAATAAGGTGTGTTTTCTGCAATGACACTATTTAACCCTGTAGTATCACCAGCCCAACTCAGAATTCCATTACCGAGTGCCATTAGTGCCGTAAAGACGATTAGCATTGCCCCCACATTTACAGCTAATTTCAGTCCATCAGTGGTTCCGTTAGAAATAGCTTCTAACAAATTTGTTCCGATTTTTTGCTTTTCGATTTTTAAATTTTCATTGATCTCTTCTGTTTCGGGGATCAAAATTTTAGCCGCAACAATTGCTGCGGGAGCCGAAATAATAGAAGCTGTTAATAAATGTTTAGCAAAGAACGCCTGTTGAACCGGATCATCTCCCCCTAAAAAAGTGACATATGCTGCTAATACACCTCCGGCAATTGTCGCCATTCCACCAGTCATCAAACACATCATTTCTGACTTCGTCATTCCTAATAAATAAGGCTTGACAAGCAAAGGTGCCTCGGTTTGACCAAGGAATACATTTCCAGCTGCAGCCAAACTTTCTGCTCCAGAAAGGCGCATAAACTTCTTCATTACCCAAGCAAAAACGTAAACTATTTTTTGCAGTATACCTAAGTAATACAGAGCACTCATTAATGCTGAAAAGAAAATGATTGTTGGCAAAACTTTAACAGCAAAAGTAATTAAAGGTGGTTGTACTTTTCCAATTCCCATTTGTCCGAAAAGAAAATCTACTCCGGCATCCGTATAACTTATTAAAGCGACAAAATTTTGACTCAGCCAGTGGAATCCAGACTCTACAAATGGCACTTTTAATACTAGGATTGCTATCACAATTTGCAAGGCTGTTCCTTTGGCTACAAGTGCCCAATCAATACGCTTACGATTACTAGAAAACAAAAAGGTGATCACAATTAGGGCTGTTATTCCTAAAGCTCCTCTTAGAATTGACCAAAAGGAAAGACTCCTTTCTTCTGGTTGAATGCGGGTATAATTATGCGTTTTTCCTTCGAGACTGAAGGCTAACTCAGTGTTATTTGCTATTTCTAATAGTACTAAGTTTGATTTAATCCCTGGAACCATTTGTCCGTCTGAACTAGAGACTACAACTTGATTATTTTCATAAAAATCAATGTTAGCTTCGCCATCAGCAACATTGTCCACAGCTATCGAATCTACTGAATATGATTTTGGCTCAACAAAAGAAAGGGTCATTGAATCACCCTTATGTTGCCAATCCCCTCTAATTTCTCCGGGATACCATCCTGTAACTATGAACTTTTGATCGGCACCTTGAGACAAAAAGGCCAATTGATTTGTATCTCCTTTGGCAACATCAATTTCAACCCAATTTCCTACTAAAATATCTGCCTTTTCATTTCCACATGAAAAAAAGAATAGGCAAAGCCCAACTAAAAGCAGTATAGATTTAGATTTTATCAGGTGTTTAATTTCGTTTATTCAATTCATCCCGTATTTCGGATGCTCTTTCATAATCTTCTTGCTCAATTGCTTCTTGCAATAATTGCTCTAACTCCTCTTTTGTTGCAGCCGACGACAATTCATTTCCTTTGGGTTCATCTGCTTCAACAGTTTCAATAGCTGTTTCACCACCTTCTTCATCTTCTAATTGAATTCCTGCAGAACTAAGGATATGTTCAAAGGTATAAACAGGACTTTCCGCTCTAATACCAATTGCAATTGCATCACTCGTTCTTGAATCAATTTCTATGATTTCGCCTTGTTTATCACAAACAATCTTAGCGTAAAAAACGCCTTCAACTAAGTTATAAATTACAACCTCTTTAATTTTAACATCAAATGATTCTACAAAGGTTTTGAACAGGTCATGCGTCAATGGTCGAGAAGGTTTCATTTTCTCTAATTCAATCGCGATTGATTGTGCCTCAAAACCACCAATAATAATTGGTAATCTGCGCGACCCCGTTTTTTCAGCCAAAACCAAAGCATACGCTCCAGATTGTGTTTGACTGTATGATAGTCCAATAATTTTTAACTCAATTTTTTCCATAAAACGAAAAAAAGGATCAATTTAACATCAACCCCTTTATAGGTTTTTAATTTTGTGCTTTCAGTTTTTGAATTTCGGCGGTTAACCTTGGTAACACTTCGAATGCATCTCCAATAATACCATAATCGGCAGCTTTGAAGAATGGCGCCTCAGAATCTGTATTAATTACCACAATCACTTTACTCCCATTTACACCAGCCAAGTGCTGAATTGCACCAGAAATACCTGCGGCAATGTATAAATTAGGACGAATAGCAACACCAGTTTGACCAACATGCTCATGATGAGGACGCCAACCAATATCTGCTACTGGTCTTGAACAAGCTGTTGCAGCTCCTAGCGATTTTGCTAAATCTTCAACAATTCCCCAATTTTCAGGCCCTTTCAAACCTCTACCAGCCGAAACTACTAATTCAGCTTCAGGCAATAATATATCACCCTCCTGCTTTTTAACTTCTTTAATCGTATATGATCCATTTCCTAAATCAGCAGAAAACTCTTCAACACTTGCTACTCCACTTCCTGCTTCTACACCAACTGAATTAGGTGTTAGCGCTATTATGCGAGTCGCTGTATTAATTTTAACTTTTCCAAATGCTTTTCCAGAAAACACGTTTACTTTAATTGTACCATCTGCATCAGGTAATGCAATTGCTCCAGAAGCCAAACCGGCTTTTAAAGCAGCTGACAGTCTTGGTGCAACAGCTTTACCCGTTAAATCTTGTGAAAACACAATTGTATTTGCACTAACAGATTCTACTGCGGCTTTTATTAAACGTGTTGTTTGCGTTGCATCATTTGATGTTAACGCACGGTTTACCAAAACTTTTGATGCACCAGCGTTTCCTAATGTTGCCAATTCACTTTCACCAATAGTACCGTTAGTAACAACGGTAGTGGCTCCAATTTTACTCCCATATTGCACAGCTTCCATTGCGCTTTTAGCAATTTTACCGTTGAGTGTATCTATATATACTAATACTGACATTTTCTTTTTTTTAAATAACTTTTGCTTCGTTATGTAATAAATCAACTAGTTCGGCCATGTTTTCTGCATCTACATATTTGCAGTCAGATTTTGCCGGTGGTAATTCGTAAGTTTCAAAAGAAACTAATGAATCACAAGCAGCTGCAGGAAGAACCTCTAAAGGTTTCGTTCGTGCGGCCATAATTCCTCTCATGTTAGGAATTCTTTGCTCAGCCATGCCTTTTGCGGCACTTAGAACAAATGGCGTATCCAATTCGATTATTTCAACACCGCCAACCATTTCTTTATTGATTGTAGCTGTTGTTCCGTTCATTTCAAGTTTACTAGCTAAACTAACAAATGGTTGATCCAATAATTCTGCAACCATTCCGCCTACTTGCGAACCGTTATAGTTAATTGTTTCTTTACCTGTGAACACGATATCGAATCCATTACTTTTAGCGTATTCTGCAATTTGAAAAGCTGTAAAGTAAGCGTCACCCGCTTCTGAATCAATTCTAACGGCGTTATCTGCACCAATTGCTAAAGCTTTTCGAATGATTGAATCGTCAGTT
Organism: Crocinitomix sp.; assembly: GCA_047623705.1. GTDB lineage: Bacteria > Bacteroidota > Bacteroidia > Flavobacteriales_D > Crocinitomicaceae > Crocinitomix. The sequence continues at coordinate 48,072 of JBLHOW010000040.1, read as the reverse complement.
GCTGTTCCAACAGTAATAGTTGTAACAGAACCTCCAGCTTGTTCTTTCAATTCTAATGCTCTAACAAGTGCATACCACTCGTCATAAGGGTTAACGATATACTGTACACCAGATTCGTTAAACTTCGTATTGTTGTCAGTAAATTCAATTTTACTGGTCGTATCAGGGGCCTTGCTGATACAAACTAAAAGTTTCATATACTATGTAATTAATTGTTAATTTCTAAAGTCTGCCAAATTTACCAAAATTTTGACACTAATAAGAGGCTGATTATAACAAACTCGTGATCTTTTCTGAATTAGGTTTAACTGCGCTGCGATAACGGTTTAAAAATTTACCGTTTTCATCTAATAAAAATTTTTCAAAATTCCATTGAATAGCACCGTCAAAATCGGCGCCAGATTGCGCGCAAAGCCATTTAAAAATGGGATGGATATCTTCTCCAGCGACTGAGACTTTTTCGGCCATTAAAAATGTTACTCCATAGTTCACTTGGCAAAATGTTTTAATGGTATTATTTTCACCAGGCTCCTGCGCACCAAAGTTATTGGCTGGAAAACCAATTATTATGAGTTTGTCTCCATGTGACTTATGTAGGGTTTGTAAATCTTGATACTGTGGGGTAAAACCACATTCAGATGCGGTGTTCACGATCAATATTTTTTTACCTTTAAATGTAGCAAAGCTTTGTTCAACTCCGTCAATGGAGTTGAATGTGAAATCGTGAATTGATGTTTGACTAAATACTGGAAGCGTCATAAAAACAACTATTAAACAGGTCAATTTTTTTATCATAATGAATTGTACTTTATTTTAAAACACTTGAATTGGGAAAAAGATCACAAGCGAGTAAAGTTAATTCATTTTATGTCTGAACTATGGAAAAACCTTTGTCGATCCAACAAAATTATAATTAAGCATTATTGCTAATTAAATAATTCCCTATCAAAATAGATTATTTAGTAGTTTTGACTCAGATCATATAATTCAAGTAAAATTCTATGTTAAAAGATCAATTTTTATTAAATCCCGAGATTACATTTTTAAATCATGGCTCATTTGGTGCCTGTCCAAAACCTGTTTTTGCAGATTATCAAAAATGGCAGTTAATGTTAGAACAGGAGCCCATTCAATTTATCACGAAAACAGGCGCCAAATTTTTAGATGCATCAAAACAAGCATTAGCCGATTTTGTTAATTGCAATAAAGAAGATTTGATTTATACGACTAATCCTTCGACTGCATTAAATACTGTAATTAAAAGTTTGAATCTTAAAGCAGGAGATGAAATTTTAACTACAGACCAAGAATATGGTGCAATGGATCGCACATGGAATTATTATTGTAGAAAAGTTGGAGCTAAATATATTCATCAAAACATTACGCTACCATTAACAACAAAGGAAAAGTTTCTAGAAGAATTTTGGAGTGGCTTAACACCCAATACAAAAATTATATTCATCTCACAAATCACTAGTCCAACCGCATTGATATTTCCAGTAAAGGAAATTATTGAACGCGCAAAAGAATTGGGTTTAATGACTATTATTGACGGAGCACATGCTCCAGCACACATTCCTTTAGATATTAAGGCACTTGACCCGGATGTTTATACGGGCGCTTGTCATAAATGGCTTTTAGCACCAAAAGGCAGTTCATTTTTATATGTTAAAAAGAATTGGCAAGACACTATTGATCCACTCATAATCTCATGGGGATACGAGGCCGAGTTTCCGTCAGAATCTCAATTTCAAGATTATCATCAATATCAAGGCACAAGAGATTTTTCTGCTTTTTTGTGCACACCTGCAGCCATTCAATTTTTAAAAGACAATAATTGGGAAGAACGCAAAAAGACATGTCGCGATTTACTCAAACATTATTATCCTATTGTTGCAAATGAATTAGAGAGTCACATTATTTGTCCGTTAACGGATGAGTTTTTAGGTCAAATTTGCAGCATTCCAATCCACACCGAAAAGCCGCTTGAATTAAAAGAGCTCTTGTATGAAAAACACAAGATTGAAATTCCAATCGTTTCCTTTTCGGGAGACACTTATTTGCGCATTTCATTTCAAGCGTATAATGGTGCCGCAGAAATTGAAACCCTAATCAATGCGATAAGGGATATTAAAAAAGAAACTACTTTACTTCTATAATCCTGCTTAAGCGTTTTCTTTCCAGATAACAGTTAAATGGGCCATAGTTTTTACGGCTTTTTGCATATCCTGTACACTTACATATTCGTGTTTAGAATGAATTGCCATTTCACCGGTGAAAAGATTTGGACAAGGTAATCCCATAAAAGAAAGACGTGACCCATCTGTTCCACCACGAATAATTACGAGTCTTGGTTCAATCCCCGCTCTTTTCATTGCTTCAATGGCGTTATCTGTTACAAAAGGTACATCTTTAATGATTTCTTTCATATTTCTGTACTGCTCCTTTACTTCAAAATCGGCAGTAACTCCTGGATATTTTGCAATTGTATCATCCAAAATTTGCTTTAATCGCGCTTCGTATTCTTCTAACTTGGCGGTAATGTGATCCCTAATAATAAAAGTCACCTTTACTTTTTCCATAATTCCAGAAACAGAAGTTGGATGCACAAACCCTTCTCTACCTATTGTTGTTTCCGGTGACCATGAATCTTTCGGCAATTGGTCAATAAAATCAGACGCCACTTTAATTGCATTCGTCAATTTGTTTTTAGCATAACCGGGATGTGCGCTAATGCCATGTATATGAATTGTAACTGCATCAGCCGAGAAACTTTCATCCTCAATTGAACCTAAGACACCTCCATCTAAGGTATAACCATAGTCAGCATCCAATCGATCCATATCAATATGATCTACTCCTCTACCAACCTCTTCGTCTGGTGTAAATAAAATACGAATTCTACCGTGTTCAAAACCCGGGTTATTCATCATAAAGTTGGCGTAATCCATAATGCAAGCCACACCTGCTTTATCGTCTGCGCCTAATAATGTTAACCCACTTGCAGTGATTAAATCATCTCCAATTTTCTCTTTTAAATAGGAATGTTTATCCGTTGTAATTACTTGCGAATTATCATCCGGCAAAGTAATTGGGCTTCCGTCGTAGTTCTTATGAAGAATCGGTTTTACATTTTTACCACTACAATCTGGTGCGGTATCCATGTGGGCACAAAAACATACTGTTGGTACATTTTCACTTCCAGGCGTAGCAGGAATCATTGCATAAACATAACCCCACTCATCCATTTCTGCATCTACCACACCAATTTCAAGCAATTCTTTTACCAAGAGCTTACCTAAATCTTTTTGTTTCAATGTTGATGGAAAGGTTGTTGAATTAGGGTCAGCTTCCGTGTCGATTCTTGCATATTCCATGAAACGTTCAGAAACGGTGTATTTATAGCTATCTATGTTCATTTTTATCAATTTTAGGGACTAAGATACTATAAAAACGGTTTGTTTTATTGAGATTAAATCTCAAACGGTCTCATTTTTTATCTTTTAATCTTTTAATGCACACTTCTCGTCGTGCGTATTTTATGCCTTATCTATTTCAAGCCTCTTTTTCAGCAAAACCGCCTACTCCAAACTATTATTTACGTATATTTACCCTCTACGCTTGACCTTGAAAGCTATGATCTTGTACAAATACGTATTCTTATTTATTGCCCTAACGTCTCATGTTGCTTTTTCGCAGCCTGCAAATGACGTTTGCGACAATGCGGAGCGACTTTGTCCAGGCATAACATTAAGCGGAACCACTACTGGCGCTACAGTACAGGCATCAGATTATAATTTTTGTTACACCCCAGAAAATACAGTTTGGTACGTTTTTACAACCAATGCTACTGGTGGGAATGCTACTGTAAGCTTCACAAATCTGTCTTTTAATCCAGACCCGACATTTGGTCAAAACTTACAAGCATTATACTTTAAAACAGGCGGCGCATGTGGCGTTACACCCTTCACTCCACTCTCAACTTGTGGTGATTCCGGTGTAGATTTTAATATAACGGACCTAATTGTACTTGATCCAAACACCACATATTACGTTCAAGTGAGCGGTTCAAGTATTGGCGTAACCTCAGTATCTGAATGTGATTTTGATATCAGCATTGCGGGAACTGCGGTTGAAACACCAGACCCAACTGTATCCATTTCAACAACAAGTACAACAATTTGTCAAAATTTTGATCAGCCCATTGATGTAATAATTACAGATTGTGGAGACACTAACAACTACGAGTGGTTTTACAATGGCGCATCCATTTTTTCTTCTCCCTTTAATACCTTTTCAACGAGTGGCTTAACTGAAGATGGAGCCTTATCCTTGACGATTACCTGTGGCGAATTCTGTCAAAAGACAGCAACATCTAACATCCTCAACCTTGAAATTACACCCGTAGAAGCCGAAGCTGGCCCAGACCAAGTTATTCAAGAAGGTGAGCAAGCTAATTTATTAGGCTCAGGCGTTGGAAGCCCTACTTGGGCTCCAGGATCAAGCTTAACAAGCACAACAACATTAAGCACGGTTGCAAACCCAATTAGTACAACTACCTATTTCTTAACTATGGAAAACGAAGGTTGCTTTGCAACTGATAGTGTTACTGTATTTGTTGGAGATGTAATAACAATTTACTCAGCTTTTTCTCCAAATGGTGATAATGTGAACGACCGCTGGCATATTTTGAACAGTGAAAAATTTCCAAATATGGAAGTAAACATTTATGATCGATCTGGACAATTGGTTTTTTCAGCCGTGAATTATACACAAGAGGAACAATGGTGGGACGGAACTTATAAAGGTAAGGACCTGCCTACTTCAACATACTATTACGTTCTTCGACTCAATGATTCAGAATCAACAGAGTACAAAGGATATTTAAATATAATACGATAACGTTGCGCTATTTTAAAATCATCATATCGATTTTGGCTCTTTCAGCTTATAATGTTCAAGGACAACAGTCTGAACATTACACACAATATCAGTTCAACCAATTCAACTTTAATCCTGCAGTTGCAGGTACTAAAAGGTGTATTGACATTCGAACAGGTTATCGTTTTCAATGGGTAGGAATTGATGGTGCACCACAAACGGGTTTCGTCAATGCACATGGCCCCCTTTCATTTAGCAGGAAAAAAAGAAATTTATTCGGCCCAAAAAGCGGGATAGGTATTTTAGTTAATCGCGATAAGTTTGGTCCTTTCTCTTTTTTACAAGCCCAGCTTTCGTATGCATTGCATTTACCCATCAATAAAGATTGGCGCCTTTCATTTGGTGTCTCATTTGGGATAAAACAGGCCGCTTTTTCCGTTAACGAACTGACAACTGAGTTCAACGATCCTGCCATTCCAACCGCAAGTCAGTCATTTCTCGTCTTTCCTGATGGTAGATTAGGTGTATGGTTAGCAGATAAACGGACCTATTTTGGTTTTTCCGTTCACAACCTATTTGGAAATCGACTGGATCAAATCGGCCCTGAATCGGCCCTACAACGTCACTTTTATATGACGGCTGGAAGACAAATTAAATTGGAAAAAAAGTGGGTGTTTGTCCCCTCGTTTTTCTTAATGAAAACGGCAAATACACCAATAGACTTTCACTTAAGTGCTTTGTTTAATCTTGATAATAAAATATCTGTTGGGGTTGGATTAAGACGAACGGATGCGGTAACTGCCCAGTTTAGGGTGAAACTTTTTAATTTCATTTCAGTTGGATATTCATTTGATTTTATAATATCTAAACTCAATAAAAACATTTGGTATACACACGAACTTACCGGAGGATTTAATTCATGCTCAAACTATGGAAACTCAAGTACCACGTCTTGCGCCACGTTTGAATAAAAACAACCTTTAACAACTAAAATACGTTTAACTAAATACGCGTTACAAAAAATTCAGCTTCCTTAACAAATGCTACTGAAAAGGAGGTTAGTAAATTTTCAATCTTATGACTAAAGCAGTATCCGCGAAATTATTCATTTTAACCGTTGCCATGCTTACCTTATGGTCAAACGTTGCCTTTTCGGGTGACTACTATTGGGTAAACGGTTCAGGGGATTGGAATGATGGCGGTCATTGGTCAACTAGTTCTGGAGGTACAGCTACTGGATCTATTCCGGACAATCATGATCATGTGATTTTTGATGAACTTTCCTTTACATCTGATTTTTCTTTAGTACATATTACCGAACACGTTTCAATCCAGTCCATGGATATTGACTCGAAAGAGTACATTTCTTTTCATGGAAGCGACATCAATTTAACCCTAGGTGGCGACCTCAACATGAAATCAAACGCTGGATTCTATTTAGGCGGAAAACTAATTTTAAAAAATAAAAACCCTTTACCTGCTACACTCAAAACAAATGGAAATGATTTCTACACAGATCTTTATTTCGAGCAAGGTGAATGGCAGTTAGACGGCCATCTTAAAACAGGGAAAAATTATTCAATTCATTTCAATTCTGGCATATTCAAATCAAGAGGATACACGGTTCATGCAAGAGCTATCTATGCCAATCACAGCGCTATCGATTTAGACTTTACAGCATCACATATCTCCGTTCTAGATAATTTCTTTGTGCCCAAAGCTGAGAATATTGGAGGTAGAGGCACATATCTTGTATTATGCGATTCTGTTAATCCAGAAGATTTAAAAGAATTTACGCGTGATGGAGATCTTACCAAAGACGCGACCGTTTTTTGTACAACACCACCATTTGAATTAAATTTATTCATTACTTCCGATTATAACGGTGAACACATTTCCTGTTTCGACTCATGTGATGGTGAAATTACAGTAGTTGCCTCAGGAACACCTGGTCCTTTTTCTTATCGCCTTGGTCCAGATCCCTCGCCATTTGGAGCGTCAAATGTTTTTAGTGATTTATGCGTGGGCTCACATTCCGTAACCGTAACCGATTCTTCCAATGAATTAGCACCCGGCCTATTTGATATTTGTACCATTAGTGATGACTTGAACGAACCACCTGTCCTTTCATTTGATACACCAGTAACGATAAACCCTACATGCCCTGATGTTTGCGACGGTCAAGCTTTTTCCTTTCCAACTGGTGGAACTTCACCATTAGTAATCTTCTGGCCAGTAAGCGGTGAGACAACGCCAAACCCAACTATGCTTTGTGTAGGCGACAACCCTGTAGTTATTACAGATATCAATGGATGTACTATTAGCGATACCGTAATCATATCAGAACCTATACAAATTATCGCCAATCCAGACATTACACCACCTACTTGTAATGGTGATTGTGACGCAATTATTTTAGTAAATCCCGCAGGCGGTAATGGTGCACCCTATACATTTAATTGGGTTCCTGCACCAGCAAGTGGTGCAGCGTCTAATCCAGGAGATGGGTTTTGTTCAGGTGATATTTCTTTAACCATTACAGATGCTGACGGATGTAGTTTTGACACGACAATAACTATAATTGATCCACCAATAATGACGATCACAATAGATGATATTGTTGATGCAAGTTGCAATGGAGGTTGTGATGGTCAAGCTACTGCAAACCCAGTTGGTGGTGTTCCAGCTTATACCTATGAATGGTTCGACGCTGGAACAGGATTAACTACGGGAATCACTGACCAAACGGCTACGGGACTTTGTGCTGGAGATTATTTTGTAATTGTGACTGACGCTTTAGGCTGCCAATTAACTAGTCCTACTATTACCATTAGTGAACCGCCTCCATTTGTAATGACTGTTGACGTTTATAGCGTTTCATGCTTTGGAGTTTGTGATGGTGCAGCGGACGTTGACATTACAGGCGGTACACCTCCTTATACTTTTAGCTGGACAACATTTCCAGGTGGAATAGGAGTTGGCGCAACGGATTCAATTAGCGGTTTATGCCCAGGCGAATATCAAATTATTGTAACAGATGATAATGGTTGCGAATCAGTAGCGATTGTTGTTGAAGTGCTAGAACCTTCAGAGGTTACCGTAACTGTATCTGGAACTGACCCAACTTGTTTCGATTTATGTGATGGAACAGCATTGGCCGTTGGTGCTGGAGGTACACCTCCATATACCTACTCTTGGTCGCCACTTCCTGGAACTGGTGGAGATACTGATTCTCCTTCGGACATGTGTGCCGATACCTATACCGTAACCGTGACAGATGATAACGGTTGTACTGGAGAAAACACCATTACACTTGATTCACCCGAAGAATACGATATAGACGTTATAATTACCGATTTAGATTGTTTTGGAGATACAGATGGTGCAATTGATATTACAATCAATAGTGGTGGAAGTGGATTTGGTTATACCTTCACTTGGGTTCCAACTCCACCTGTAGGAGATGGAACAGCAAATGTTTCTGGTTTGACCGCTGGAACTTGGACGGTTACGATTGCTGATTCTGAGGGATGTGACACAACCATGTCATTTGATATTACGAGTCCACCAGAATTATTATTAGATGCAAACGTCATTTCCGACGTATTGTGTAATGGTGACTGTGATGGATCAGCGGATGTTGTAATTACAGGAGGAACTGCTCCATACACCATTCTTTGGGATGACCCTTTAGCACAAACAACATTATTAGCAAGTGACCTTTGTGCTGGAACTTATACCGTAACAGTTACAGACGACAATGGATGTGTTGCTTCGGCAAGTATTACAATTGCCGAACCAGCCGATTTTGATTTAACATTGAGCCAAGTTGATTTGCTTTGCTTTGGAGATTGTGATGGGACGGCTACCGTTCTTGTAAATAGTGGTGGTGTTGCGCCCTACACAATTTTATGGGATGATCCTTTAGCACAAACAACATTTACGGCAGTCGGTCTATGTGCCGGAACTTATATTGCTGTTATTACAGACAATAATGGATGTGACACAACCGTAACATTCGTGCTTTCAGAACCAGAAGAACTCATCATTGATATTGAATTAATAAACGGTACATGTTTTGGCGATTGCACTGGTTCGGCCCATGTTACAATTAGTGGTGGAACAACTCCTTACACTTTTGAATGGTTTGATGCCGCAACTGATATCGCCTTAGGCGTAGACAATGACACAATTTTCGATTTATGCGCAGGTGATTATTATTGTATCGTTACAGACGATAATGGATGCACAGCTCAATCGGACGACATAGAAATAACTGAATTTCCAGAAATATTTCCATCCATTGTATCCACAACAGATGCTACATGTGCAATTTGCGACGGAGAAGCCGTTATTACTGCCACAGGTGGTGCAGGAGGTTTCGTATATGATTGGGAACCAGATCCACTTACTGGCGACGGTACACCATCTGTTACTGGACTTTGCTCAGGAACCTATACAGTAACCATAACAGATGCTGCCGGCTGTATTGAATCTATTGTTGTTAGCATAGATGATATTGCATTGGAAGTACTAGAATTAGACTCAATTGATGTTAGCTGCTTTGGACTTTGTGATGGTCAGGCCATTGCCACATTTGTTGAATTAGATGGACCTTATGTAATAGAATGGTTTGATAATATTACAGGATTAACCACCGGTATTTTCGGTAGTCCAGCAACAGGTTTATGCGCCGGGGAATATTTAGCCGTCCTCACTAACGCATCAGGATGTGTTACTACTGAAGTGATCGTTATAAACGAACCAGAAGAAATTTTTGGTGTAATTACAACAACAGATGTAACATGCGAAGGGCTGTGTGATGGAACAGCATCAGTTGTAGTTTCTGGTGGAATACTACCTTATACCTACGATTGGGGAGTACCTTTACCAGGCGGTGGCGAAGGAACACCAAACGCTATTGGATTATGTGCAGGCCCATGGGAAGTTGTAGTAACAGACGGCGCCGGTTGTATAGTAACATTTACAACTACAATTAATGAAGATCCCGCTGTAACTATTGATGCCGAATCATCAACAGGTGTTTCATGTTTTGGAGATACTGATGGAACAGCAAGTGTAATTGCAAGTGGCGGTACGCCTCCTTATACTTACGAATGGTTTGATTGTGCAACAGGTTTACCAATTGGACAAACAGATGCGCTAGCAACAGGATTACCACCAGGATCATATGAATGTGTGGTAACAGATGACAATGGATGCACAGTGACAAGTTCTTGCATTCCTGTGGATGACGCACCAGAAATTACCGCGATAATTAATACAGAAACGATTTCTTGTTATGGCGATTGCGACGGTCTAATTTGGGTAGTTCCTGGAGGAGGAGACGGCACTTATTTCTTTCAATGGTTAGATGAATTTGGATTGCCAATAATTGGTCAAACGAATGATTCTTTAGAAAACTTATGCATAGGTACTTATAATCTAGAAATTACAGATTTAAGTGGATGCGTTCAAATAATTGGCCCAATTGACATGACTTCTCCGGCCTCTCCGTGGATAGTCGTTACAAGTCAAACAAATATTTCATGTGCAGGTGACTGCGACGGTACAGCAACAGTAGTTGTATTAGATGGAAACAATCCTCCTTATACTTATTTATGGGACGACCCTTTGGTTCAAGTAACGCCAACCGCAAACTTCCTTTGTGAAGGAACTTGGACAGTCACCATTTCTGATGCTGGTGTCTGCGACACTACTATATCTTTTGACATTATTGATAACGACCCAATATTTGCCAACATGACCGACCTAACGGATGTGCTTTGTTTTGGTGAATGCACCGGTGAAGTAACTGTTGATCCATTTGGAGGGACAGCACCATATACGCTCAATTGGTCAGACGGTCAAACAGGAAATACGGCAAGTGATTTATGCGCAGGGCCAATTACCTTAACAATAACAGATGCCTTAGGCTGTTCAATCGACACCACATTTACGTTGAACGAATCACCAGAAATTGTAAGCACATCAACTTTCTCGAATAATGCAACATGTGGCGAATGCAACGGATCGGCAACGGTAAATGTAGAAGGTGGCGTTGAACCATACACTTACGATTGGACTCCTGATCCACTTGGTGGAGACGGAACAAATAATGCAACAGGACTTTGCCCAGGAGTAGTAAGTGTGTTAATCACGGATGATAATGGCTGTACAATTACAGAAGTGTTTGCTATTTCTGATTTGTCGGGTGAAGATGTTACGGTAACATCAACAGATGCTACCTGCTTCGGACTTTGTGATGGAACTGCGGAAGCAACCTATGTCTGCAGTGACCCTCCATGTACACAAGAATGGTATGACGCATTAACTGGATTAACAACTGGAATAACTACATCAATCATTACAGACCTTTGTCCTGGCGAATATTTTGTTGAGGTCATTAATGGGTCAGGCTGTGTCACAATAGAAAATGTAATCATAGGAAGTCCACCAGAAATTTTTGCAGGAGAAGTTATTACACAAATCACCTGTTCAGGAGATTCTGATGGAACAATCATATTAACACCAACTGGTGGCTCAGGTGGAGGATATACGTATTCATGGTCACCTGTTCCACCAAATGGTGATGGCACCAATGAGGCCTTAGATCTTGGCCCAGGTACTTGGACTGTTACAATAACAGATAGTGACGGTTGTGAGCAAACGCTTAATTTTAACTTGGCAGATCCAGAACCAATTATATTAACAGTTGACCCAACCAATGTAACTTGTAACGGACTCTGTAATGGTACAATTTCAGCCACGGCTTCAGGCGGTGCTGGTGGGTTTACATTCCAATGGTATATGGACGGCATTTTAATGCCAGGAGAAGTATCACCTTTACTTGCGGGTATTTGTCCCGGCAATTATAATGTAGAAGTAACAGATGCAAATGGATGCGTAGTTACATTGCCAGCTGATGTTACTATAAGTGAACCAATAGCTATTACTGCACCAATAACAAGTACCAATGTTACTTGTTTTGGATTCTGTGATGGAACTGCCACAGTAGTTGTTGGTGGTGGCGCACCGCCATATGTTGTCGTTTGGTATGACGCCATAACGGACGCTTTAATTGGAATTACTGGGACAGAAGCTACCGATCTTTGCCCAGGTAGTTATTATGCTGTAATTACAGACGCCAATGGTTGTAGCTTAATCTCATCAACAGTTATAATTACAGAACCTGCTGAGTTAACATTTACACTATCAACCACAGATGCAAGTTGTTTTGGGTTTTGTGATGGAACAGGAGATATAGTTGTAATAGGAGGAACCCCTACTTATACATTTGAATGGCTTACAATTGGAGGTGTTCCAGTTGTTGGTGGAACAGGAGCGTCGGTTGTTGATTTATGTGAAGGAAACTATACAGTCGAAGTAGTAGATGCTAATGGATGTACAACAGGATTGTTACCAGTTGTAATTGATGGTTTCTCAGAAATAATTGGCAGTATATTCTCAAATGACGCTACATGTTCAATTGCTGATGGAAACGCAACCGTATTTGCGAGTGGAGGAAATCCGCCGTTTACTTATCAATGGTTTGATGCAGGAATGGTTGCATTGCCAGGGGAAATAGACATGACTTTATTGGACGTTTTCTCAGGAATCTACTTTGTCACAGTAACAGATGCCAATGGATGTAGCGAAACATTTATGGCTACAATAAGTGATATTGGTGGTCCAGATGTTGTGTTTGATGAAATCAATCACCCGACTTGCTTTGGATCATGTGACGGAAGTATTTTAATAACTGCTAGTGGAGAAAATCCTCCTTTCACTTATGTTTGGAACCCTGATGGCATTATTGCTGAAGATCCAACGGGGCTATGCGCAGGTGATTATATTATCGAAGTTACAGACGCTTTAGGCTGCGTCACTTTCGAAGATACTACATTAGTTGATCCAGCTGAAATTATTGCAACTGCTATTATCACTCCGACAGAATGTGGTCTTTGCAATGGAGCAATAGACCTTACAGTTATGGGCGGAACAGGTGCCTTAACCGTAGTTTGGAACACTGGTGCAACAGGTTTAACATTAACAGACCTTTGCTCGGGAGCCTATGAAGCTGAGATTACGGATGAAAATGGCTGTTCAGTTATTCAACCATTCATTGTTGGAAATAGTGAAGGCCTAATAGGTGATGCTATAGTAATAGCAATTACTTGTGCAGAATCCTGTGACGGCGCTGTAGTCGTTACTGGACTTGGCGGAACAGCACCATATACTTATCTATGGTTACACGACCTTTCAACCTCAAACACCTTAACGGGTTTATGTGCCGGTAGTTATTTTGTTGAAATCACAGATGACGTTGGATGTATTACAACCCTTGAAGTTGAAATGTTTGACCCAGCCCCAATAGATGCAACAGCAACTATCTCTAACCCATTATGTGGTTTGTCAGATGGCTCTATTAACGTTATGTCATCAGGCGGCGTGCTGCCACACACCTATTTATGGGACACAGGTGCAACAACTTCTGCGATTACTGGATTAGATGCAGGTATTTATGTGCTCACAATAACAGATGATAATGGATGTTCAATTGACTTTACGTATACTCTAAATAATCTGTCTGCCGTGGTAATTGAATTAACGACGACAGATATTGACTGTAATGGAATTTGCAATGGTACAATTGATACCCTGAGTTTAACTGGAGGAAATCCCGCATTTACATTTGAGTGGTTAGATGAGCTTGGAATTCCTTTAGGAACAACGACCCCATTAATTACAGATTTATGCGCAGGAGATTATATTCTTGAAGTAACAGATGCAGCAGGATGCATCTCCTACCAAAGTGCAACCATTAATGAACCAGATACGATCCTTGTTAATCCTCTTTTCGCACAAAATCCAATTTGCTTTGGAGATTGTGACGGCTTTATTGTTGCCAACCCAATAGGAGGTACTCTACCTTTCACCTTTATATGGGATGACCCAGCAGTGCAAACTACTGCAGCAGCAACTGACTTATGTGCCGGTACATACACAGTTACCATGACAGATGCAAATGGATGTGAAGTCATGCAAACTGGAACATTAACAGAACCTGACGAATTACTCATTACACTTGATAGTCTGAATGACGCAACTTGTCAAGATGCCGCGGACGGTGCCATATTTATTACGGTATTAGGCGGTACACCAGATTATACATATGAATGGATTTCAGAAACGTTAATTGATACCTTCACAGTAGAAGATCCAAGTGATCTCCTTCCAATGACTTATTACTTGACCATTACAGATGAAAACGGCTGTATCTATATGGATACATTAACAATAGACACGTTAATCAGTATTATTGCCTATGCAGGTCCTGATACACTCATTTGTAATAATACGGATCTCATTCTATTCGGAAGTTCAAATATACTTGATGGTGCTACCTATACTTGGTTTGACACTTTAGGAAATATTCTTTCAGATTCAAGTGCTCTAGTACTCAATGGTAATGAGGCAGGAACAGAATATTATATTCTAGAAGTTTTCTATATGGGTTGTACAGATTACGATACTGTTATTGTAACTACTGCTTCTCCAATATTTGTAGATGCAGGACCAGATATAGAATTGTACGCAACACAATCAGGAACAATTGGCGGGTCTCCAACAACAGATATTGATAATTCGGTAATCTGGGATCCAACTATCTATTTAAACGATCCATTTATTGATAATCCAACAGTAATTACTCCTGAAATCTCAACATGGTATTATGTTACCGCAACAGATTCGAACGGTTGTACAAACATAGATTCTGTTTACGTTAAAGTTCTTCCAGAGATTGTAATTCCAGATGGAATCACGCCTGGTTCAGATGGCAAAAATGATACTTGGATTCTTGACTTTATCGATCAATACCCAGGAGTTTCAATAAAAATTAATATTTATAATCGCTGGGGAGATCTGTTATATGAAAGTGATGAAACCTATAATGATGATTGGGCTGGTACAACGGAAGATGGAAAGCGCTTACCTGCCGGAACATACTACTTCGTAATAGATGTAGATCACGAAGATTTCCCAGACCCAATAACAGGACCATTAACCGTAATGTGGTAATTTAATAATGAAGCTAACAAAAACATATACGCTCATAATCGCATTATTTATATGCGGATTTGCCAATGCACAGCAATTGCCTCAATTTACGCAATACATGTTTAATCAATATGCGTATAACCCGGCCTATGCTGGTGCGCAAGAAAATTGGGAAGCCGTAACAAATAATAGGTACCAATGGATTGGTATAACAGACGCGCCAAGAACATTTACTTTATCTGCCAGTGGGCCATTAAAAAAAGAAAATTTATCCTTAGGCGGATATGTCTATACGGATGTTGTAGGGCCAACTCGGCGCCTTGGATTTCAAACATCTATGGCCTATAATTTTAGGTTGACAGAAACCATTCAGCTTTCTTTTGGATTATCGTTAGGCTTTAACCAATGGGTTTTAGACGCTGATAAAGTCACGGCTTATCATGCGGATGATTTTTATTTTTCAAACGGTTTATTAAAATCATTTGATCCAGATGGTAAATTTGGGTTCTACCTTTATCATGACGATTGGCATTTTGGTGCTTCAATAGAACAAATATTTCATGACAAACTCTCCTTTTTATCCACTCAAATTGGATCTGAAAGTTATTTAGAAGACCATTATTATTTCCATGGTGGTTACGAATTAGACTTAAATGAAAACTGGGAATTACAACCTAGTTTCTTATTAAAACTAGGCTTACCTGCTCCACCCAAATTAGATATTAACTTACGTGCAACTTACAAAAAAATGCTTTGGGCCGGCTTTGGTGTTCGAACAAGAGATGCAGTAACAGTAATGGCTGGGTTTAAATATCATGAAACATTGTCGATCGGTTATGCTTATGATATTACCACAACAGATTTAAAGAATTACAGCTCTGGTTCACACGAAGTATTATTAGGAATTACCTTTGGAGATCGAAAAAATAAGCCCTAAATAAGGATTTCAGTTTATAATCCTTAAATTCACTTTGGATTATTAAAACCTCCCTTTATGAAATCTATTCGGCTCATTACGCTTTTATTCATTTTTACGAACGTTACTTATTCACAAGATATTACACAAAATATTAGAGGAAAAGTAGCTGATTCCGAAACCAAATATCCCCTAGTTGGATCAAAAATTAAAGTAATTAGTATTGAATCCAACACGTATGGTGGAATCTGTGATGATAACGGTGATTTTACAATTTCAAACATTCCAATTGGGAAACATACCTTAGCAATTAGCTCAATAGGATATGCCACGCGTGAAATCTCCGTAACATTAACATCAGGTAAAGAACTTATTTTAACCATTGACTTAGAGGAAGAAAGTATAACTGGAGATGCCGTTGTTGTAACGGGAAGAAAAAAGGGAGAGATTCTAAATCAAATGGCGACTGTAAGTGCGCAGGCATTCTCAGTAGAAGAAACAAACCGTTATGCTGGTAGTAGAGGCGATCCCGCTAGAATGATGGCCAACTATGCGGGCGCAACAGGAACAGATGATTCAAGAAACGATTTGGTGATTCGTGGGAACTCTCCACTAGGCATAGTGTATAGAATTGAAGGTGTTTCAATCCCCAATCCAAATCACTTTGCAGTAGCCGGTGCAACTGGCGGACCAGTTTCTATTTTGAATAATAAATTTTTAGATAATTCTGACTTTTTTATGAGTGCTTTTCCGGCAGAATATGGAAATAGTACTTCAGGCGTATTTGATTTACGGGTGAGAAGTGGCAACAATTTGAATCACGAATTTACAGGACAATTTGGCTTTTTAGGAACTGAAGTTTTATTTGAAGGACCATTATCAAAAAAAACTAAGGCGAGCTATTTGGTTATGGGGCGTTATTCGACCTTAACATTAATGGATAAAGTTGGCATTCAATACGGAACAGACGCCGTTCCCTCATATGGTGATGGTGCATTTAAATTTAACTTTCCATTGAAAAAGGGTGGTCAACTTTCTTTATGGGGAATGGGAGGAACCAGTTCAATCGACATTCTTATTTCAGATCAAGTTGAACCTGCACAGGACGCGTTTGGAGAACAAGATCGTGACCAGTATTTTGGCTCTCAAATGATTGTGGGCGGAATAACCTATAAAAAATCAATCAATAGAAAACTGTTTTTAAAATCATCAATTGCGTATTCACGACAAGGACAATATACGGATCACAGATATATATTGCGTTCGCTTAATGTGGACAATCAATGGGATTATGATGCCGAACCGTTTAACATGATGGGATACATATTTGATATTGGAACGGCATCTGCATACCTTAGTTTAAACCATAAAGTAAACGCCAAGCATGTAATTAAATATGGCATAAACGTTGACGCCTACCACTTTAGCTTAGTTGATTCTATTCGAACTGATATTACCGATTCATTGTCGGATTACTATTACCGTTGGAACTATCAACAATCTAATCCAGAGTTTTTAGTTCAACCTTTTATCCAATGGAAGTATAAAATCAATAATAAGTTGACTATGAACACGGGAATTCACAGTCAATATTTTACAATGAGCAATTCCATATCACCAATTGAACCAAGATTTGGACTAAAATATGCGGCAACAGAAAATAGTGTAATTGCTGTAGGCGCAGGAATGCATTCACAATTGCATCCGTTATACATATATGCCTATCAACTTGCGGGTAATACCGAACCACATAACTTGGGTGTAGATTTCACGCGAAGCATCCACACTGTTTTAAGTTATTCTACACAATTTAAAAAATCCATGTTGTTCAAAACAGAGCTATATTATCAAGCCTTATATAATGTGCCAGTTGAAGTTAATCCTTCTTCCTTTTCACTGCTCAATCAAGGAAGTGGTTTTGCACGTTTCTTCCCAGATACTTTAGAGAATACAGGAACAGGAACTAATATGGGGATTGAGTTTACAATTCAAAAATATTTTGACAACAGTTTCTTTTTTATGACAACTGCCAGTTTATACAACTCTCAATATGTGGGTAGTGATGGCATTCAACGCAGCACAAACTTCAACGGTAACTACATATTTAACGGATTAGCAGGGAAAGAATTTAAAGTAGGCAAGCAAAAAAAGAACACGTTTGCAATAGGGATGAAAATAACCTATGCTGGCGGAATGCGCTACGGAAATGTGAACCAAGTGATGACAGATTCCTTAAAAGAAATCATCTATTTAGATGAAGGCTATAATGAAAATCGTTTCCGAAACTATTTTAGGTTTGATACAAAAGTGAACTATACCTTAAACTCCAAAAAAGTAACGCACGAATTTGGCTTAGATTTAGTTAATTTATTAAATACACAAAACATATTGGCACTAACCTACACGCCAAATTCACCAAGTTTGACTGCAGAAAGATACCAGCTTGGCTTTTTACCAGTCTTTTATTATAAAATAGACTTTAAAGTTGCCGGAAATAAACCAAAACAGCCCAATTAATTCAACATGAAAATAACTACGCTTGCACTTTTAATTATTCTCTCAACGTCTTCTTACGCTCAAGAAACTAAAAAGAAAATTGATCATACTGCATATGCAGACTGGAATTCAATCTCCGCAATATTACAATCCAATTCAGGGCAATTAATCAGCTATGAAATAAAGCCCCAAGAAGGGGATGGAAACTTGAATATTGAACGCATAGACGGCTCTTTTAAACGTAGTTTCGTTAGAGGAACAACTGCGCAAATTAGCAATGATGAAACATTCGTAGCTTTCTTAATTAAGCCCGAAAAAGACACGATACATTCACTTAAACTTGAAAAGGTAAAAGAAGATAAGCTTCCAAAAGATACATTGGCAATATATCGTCCAGCAACCGATTCATTAGAGTTGATTGCCAACGTTAAGTCTTATAAACTAGCTAAGGAAGGCAATTGGATTGCTTACCTCTCTCAAAAAGATGAAAGGCTAGAATGTAGTAAGAAAAAATGCAAGCACAAGAAAAAGAAAAAATGCCATATTAAAAGTAAAACCAGTGGAACAACATTGCATTTGGTCAATCCTTCCAATGGCAAAGCAAAAACAATAGACTGTGTAACTAGCTATAAATTCAGTAAAAAAGGGAACCAATTAATCTATATCACAAGTCTTAAAGGAGATACGGACACCTTAAGTCTACATTGTTTTGATACGCAGACAATGGAAAACAAAACCCTTCTTACAAACCAACTTAAAATCTCGCAACTTACATTTGATTACCAAAACAAACAGCTGATTTTTTTGCATTCTACAGACACTAATAAGCGGAAAACCTTTGCATTAAGCTATTGGAGCAAGACAATGGACAAGGCTTCAGTATTAATAGATTCCAATACTACTGGAATGCCAGAAAATTATACAGTATCAGAATTTTGCAACCCCTATTTTTCAAGAAATGGCGAGCGTCTTTTTATCGGAACCAACACTATTGTAAAACAAGATGCTGAGGACACGCTACTAGATACAGAAAAAGCCAAAGTTGATGTATGGAGTGGATTTGATTTAAGAATTCAACCTCAACAATTATTGCAGAAAAAACAGGACGAAAAAAAGAATTATAGGGCCGTTTATCACTTTGACAGCAAAAAATTCGTTCAAATTGCCAACGAAGATCTCGAACGCATTCGAACCATAGACCACGCCAATGCTAAGGTAGCCCTTGCATACGACCCCAAGCCCTATCAAAAATCAATGAATTGGTCTTTTCCGTGGAAAAACGACGTGCATTTGATCGATCTTGAAACAGGTAAAAGTTCTATATTAAAAACAGGGTTGGCTTACACTACAAGCGTTTCTCCATCAACAACTTATTTTATTTGGTATGACGGTCCAGATTCAAATTGGTATTCAAAAAACATCCTTACAGGAGTAGAACAAAACTTAACTGCACGTATTAGTGCTGAATTTGCCTCAGATATTAACGGAAACCCCTACATACCTCATTCTGAAGGATCGAGTGGGTGGACGAAAATAGATGGAGTTGAATATTATTTAGTAAACTCTCGATTTGATGTTTGGGCACTTTCTCCATCTCAACCCTCCAAATCATTTAGCATAACAGAAAACGCTGGAGAACTAAGCAATACTACCTATCGTTATCGTCGTTTAGATTATGACAGCACCTATACTACCATCCATAATAACCTCATACACGCTACCGACTACGAAACAAAATCAGAAGCGTACCATAGCATCTCTGTCAGTTTTGACCAAACTTTTGAACGCAATATGGGATTCTTGGAAGAGCTTATTTCCTCCAATCACCGTTTCACTCATTTGACCAAAGCAAAAGATTCTGATCAAATATTGTTTAGAAGAATGAATTTTTTAGAATATCCAAATCTAGAAAGCACCGAGATGGATTTTAAAAATCCGACAAAACTAACGCATGCAAACCCTCAACAAGTCGATTATAATTGGGGCACTGTTGAAATGGTTGAATGGACCTCTTTTAAAGGAAGAGAATTGCGCGGATTACTTTATAAGCCAGAAGATTTTGATTCAACTAAATCATACCCAATGATCGCTTACTTTTACGAAGATTATACCCAAACTATTCATACGCATTACATACCGAAACCTACAGCATCTATCATTTACCCAACTGAGTATGTTAGTAATGGTTATGTTATTTTTATTCCGGACATTGAATACACAGAAGGGCATCCAGGACAATCTGCCTATGATTGTATTGTGAGTGGGACAGATTATTTAACCCAGAAATACAGCTGGCTTGATAGCACTAGAATGGGCTTACAAGGTCAAAGTTGGGGAGGTTACCAAACGGCACAATTAGTCACTATGACCACTAAATACAAAGCAGCCATGGCTGGTGCGCCAGTTAGCAATATGTTCTCAGCTTACGGCGGTATACGTTGGGGCTCAGGTTTGAGTCGAATGTTCCAATATGAACGTACCCAAAGCCGTATTGGTTATACTATTTGGGAAAAACCTGAATTATACATTGAAAATTCACCCATTTTTGGCCTACCAAATGTGCAAACTCCATTATTAATTATGCATAACGACGGTGATGGAGCAGTGCCATGGTATCAAGGTATTGAATTATACATGGGACTGCGTCGTTTGAATCAACCTGTTTGGCTTTTAAACTATAATGGCGACCAACACAACCTAATGAAAACTGCCAACAGAATAGATTTGAGTATTCGAATGCGCCAATTTTTCGACTATTATTTACTTGATGCTGACATTCCTAAGTGGATGGATGAAGGTGTCCCGGCTACTGATAAAGGAATCGATTACGGTCTTGACCTTAAAAAAGACTAGGGTTTTTAGGGATTTCAACTGTATTTTTAATACCTTAGGTGTTACTAATGTCATTTTCAAAAACCATACTAACACTTTGTCTATTCTTTTCAATAGGCGGCTTTGCACAAGAATTTGAGCAAATACCTAACATTATAACACCAAATGGTGACGGTATAAATGACGTTTTTTCAGTTCGAGTTGATGGTATGGAAGAGCTTTCTTGCACAATTATTAACCGATATGGTGAAATAATCTATCGATATTTTGGAGTAAACGGCACTTGGGACGGTTATACGCATGCAGGCCTAAAAGTGGTAGCAGGAACTTATTTTGTAATGATAGAAGGTTTAACAGAAAATGGTGAACTTGTAAAACAACAATCATCATTACAGGTTCAATACTAAACTAAAGTTCAACCTCAATTTCAATATCTCGTTTCTCGGTTGGTTGCTCTTTGATCCGTTCATCTAAGAATTCTACTAAGAAAAAAATAATCGCAATACTCACCAATGCCACAATAACGCGTATGATCAACGTCCATGGAAATTTGCGGTGATGACCTTTGAATTTTTTAAAATCCACAACTATTTTTTCTTCTGATTCTAATTCCATTTAAGGGAAATATTCTTTAGGATTGTATCAAAAATACATATTCTTAAATAAGGCACTAAACCTTAATTGTAAAATGTAGTCAAATGTTAGTAAATTATTAATTTATTATTAAATTCACACTAAACGTAAAACAATCCAAATGAAATCACTCATACTATTTGCTGCAACCTGTTCAATTTTATTTTTTACTGCCTGTAATAAGGCCCCAGGGGAAGGTGGTACTTCATCCATTACGGGAAAGGTATTGGTGATTAACTTGAATGCAAGCGGAGACACTATTTCGCAATACTACGGGCTTGATCAAGATGTTTATATCATCTACGGAGAAGACACAGAAACATATGCGGACAAATTTTCAACAAGTTTAGACGGTAGTTTTGCTTTTAATCATTTGACTCCGGGCAAATACAGCATTTTTGCTTATTCAAAATGCGATATCTGCGACAGTGGGCAAAATGCAGTGAGCACTACTGTTGAAATAACAGATAAAAAGCAAATCATAGCAATGGATGACCTTGTAATTTTTGACTAATGAGAAGTTTATTATTGAGTACTTTATTGTTCAGTATCCTAAGTTATGGCCAAAACCAAGACGCCCAATTGTGGACAGGCTTAGGTTTAAAGGCAGACCTTGGAAAAAAGATTTCATTAAAATATGAAACGCAAGCGCGCTTCTATAAAAATGCATCTACCCTTCGAACTTATTATAATGAGCTTTCAGCAGGTTATGAATTGCTTAAAAATTTCGGTTTAGGAGTAAGTTATCGTTATTCAAGAAAGAATAAAGAGGATTATTTTACTGGCGAAAACAGGTTCTGTTTAAACGCAGATTATAGCTATAAAATTGCCGAAACTGGACTCCGAATTAAAGCGAGAGCTCGCTACCAATTGGGATTTGATCGCACAGCAGTAATTAATGATGTCATTTACCCCAATATTAGAAGCACATTCCGTTGCAAGTTTGATTTAAAATATAAAAACGCTGACTTCAAGCGCGTAATGCCCTTTGTTGGATATGAATTATTTAAAGCAATTCAACCTGCAGGTTTTAGCGGATTAGATGGTTATCGAATTTATGCAGGACTTGATTTTGATTTACCTGCGAGACATGAGCTTGGTATCAAATACATTTACGAAATGGATTATGGTAGCCAGCAAAACATTACACATAACTATGTCTTGCAATACAACTATGTCTTGCCTTCAAAATGGTTTAAAAAGAAAAAGGATTAGTTCAATTCAAAACTTAATCTACCAACTCTAAATCAATTTGCTTTTTAACCAAACTTACTCGAGAAAGTATTACATCTACATTGTCACCAACGGTATATGACTCACCGCTGCGTTGACCAATAATTACATACTCTTTCTCATCAAATGTAAATCGATCGTGCTTCATGCTTTTTAATGGAATCATTCCTTCGCAATGATTCTCATACATTTCAACATACATACCCCACTCAGTAATACCAGTTACAAATCCGCTGAATCTCTCCCCGATTTTGTCTTTTAAATATTGTGCCTGAAAATATTTTTTAGAGGTACGTTCTGCGTCTACTGCGCGGCGTTCTGTTTTAGAAATATGGTCTGCCACTTCATCCAATCCCGAAAAACGCATAGACTCATTGCGTAGCACATTAAACAAAATACGGTGTACCATTAAATCAGCATACCGTCGAATTGGTGATGTAAAGTGGGCGTAATACTCAAAACCCAATCCATAATGACCAATATTGTCTGTATCATAAATAGCTTTGGCCATTGATTTAATCGCCATTTGCTGAATCATATTAAAATTACCATCCTCTTTCATTTCAGCAAAAAGGTCATTCATTTTTAATGAAATATCACGGTCATTTTTAAACGTAAAGTCTCGACCAAATTTTGAAACGAAAACACGGAATTGCTCCACTTTTTCGCGATCGGGTTTATCATGTACCCTATAAATCAAAGGTATTTTAGTTTTCCGTTTTGTGTTTCCAACAAATCGGCCAACACTTTTATTTGCCAAAAGCATAAACTCTTCAATCAACTTATTGGCATCCTTACTCGTTTTTTTATAAACACTTATTGGCATTCCTTCTTCATCCAATTCAAATCGAATTTCAGAACTCACTATTTCAAGCCCACCTTTTGAAAGACGCTCTGCTCGCAATTTTTTGGCAATTTTATCAATCATGATAATTTCTTTATCATGATCGCCTTTGCCCGTTTCAATAACTTCTTGCGCTTCTTCATAGGTAAACCTTCGGTCAGAACAAATAACAGTTTTACCAAACCATTCATTCACAACTTGGGCTTCTGGGGTCAATTCAAACACTGCCGAGAACGTAAATTTATCTTCGTTCGGTCTTAAAGAACACACCCCATTTGAAAGATGTTCCGGTAACATAGGTATTACGCGATCAACCAAATAAACTGAGTTTCCTCTGTCAATGGCTTCCTTATCTAATGCGCTACCCGGCGTAACATAGTGTGCAACATCTGCAATGTGAACTCCTAATTTTACATTTCCATTCTCCAACACCTCAACTGATATAGCGTCATCAAAATCCTTTGCATCTATTGGATCAATTGTAAATGTTAAGATTTTTCTAAAATCTGTCCGTTTTTCAATTTCAGAGGGATCAAGTGTAATATTTACTTGATTCGATTCATTAATCACTTCATCCGGAAAAGACATATTGATTCCTTGCGCGGCCAAAATTGACATCATTTGTACATCATTAGATTCGGTAGAACCTAAAACCTGCGTTACTTCACCAAACGGGTTTTTAGCAGAACTCGGCCAATCCGTAATTTTTCCAATTACTTTATCACCTGATTCCGCATTTTTCGTTTTACCTTTCGGTATAAAAATATCTATACTAATTTTAGGATCATCCGGCGATAGAAACGCGTATTTCTTTTGGATATCAATCGTCCCAACAAATCGGCGCTCATCTCTTCCAATCACTTCAACAATTCGACCTTCCGGTTTTCTTCTCCCCCCTTTTGCAGGAAGCATTTCTGCTTTAACAGTGTCTCCATGCACAACTTGGTCCATAAACTTGGCGGGAACAACAAGGTCCTCGTCTAATTCATCTGTGATGATATAACCGACACCACGTTTGGCAATATCTAATTTACCAGTTATTACCTGGCGGGAATGACTCATTTTAAACTTACCACGTTCTGTTTCTTTCAAAACACCATCTTCAGAAAGTTCTGTCAACAATTCAAACACTAATTTTCTAAGCGCTTTATCACTAATATCTAGAAAACCACAAATCTGTTTGTAATTTAATCCTGCTTTCGGATTATCAATAAAAATGGCAAGAATATCTTGGCGTAATGTTTTATTAAATTTTTTTTTGGTCTTAGTCTTTTTCTCGCTCATGCACGTCTTTAATTTCCGAATAAAATTATGAATTATTTAGGTGTAAACCCGTATTGTTTCTATTTTTTAGATTATTTTTATCGATTAGGTCAAAAAGACCATTAAAAACATAAGGAAATTGAATAAAAGAGTTGAGGATATATTGAACAAACAGATAGAAGCTGAAGCAGTGTCTTCGCAACTCTATTTGGCCATGGCTTCTTGGGCTGAGTCTGCAGGAATTAATGGAACAGCAGATTTTTTATACTTACATTCTGACGAGGAACGGCAACATATGCTAAAACTTGTACGATTTGTAAACGAACGTGGTGGAAGAGCTATCATCCCCTCGCTTAACATTCCACAACAAGATTTTGCGTCATTATCAGACGTCTTTACGCTATTGTTAGACCATGAGCTTAAGGTTACGGATATGATTAATGAAATCGTATTTGTTTGTTTAGAGGAGAAAGATTATTCAACGCACAATTTCATGCAATGGTATGTCGCGGAACAATTAGAGGAAGAAGCCTTGGCTAGAAACATTTTAGACAAGTTAAAAATGATTGGAAGTGACAAAGCTGGGCTTTATCTTTTTGATAGAGATTTGGAAACACTTCAGAATGCCAAACCTGGTGAAACAGCAATTTAATTGGCACGCTTTTGGTAATGCATCAAATGATTTAGACAAATTTTTTGAAAAGAGTAACTTACATACTGATAACAATTATAATCCTGGTAGGACTTAGGAGTAATACGGCTAGCCCTGCGCAAATGCCAGATACTCGATCAGTAGTAAGAGCATTGTATATTTATACATTTGCAACACTAGTGGAATGGCCTCAGGAAAAAAGAAGCGGTAACTTTGTTATTGGCGTTTTTGGCGAAATTTCAGGTGTTTATAGTGAATTAACTAAAAAATATTCAGGTAAATCAATTGGAAGTCAAGAGATTGTTATTAAAAACTATCAATCGACTCAAGATATTTCCGACTTACATATATTGTATGTTAGTCCGGAGAACACAAAACATATTAAGGCATTATCTCAAACTACAATCAAGGGAAACACGCTATTAGTTTCTGAAGGTGTTGGCGGTTTAACAAAAGGTGCTATTGTAAATTTCATCATTGAAGGAGCCCAACAGAAATACGAAATAAACAAAAGTAACGCAAAAAAGCATAAATTAGTAATCGCAGATAAGCTGTCAGACTTGGCAGCTAACGTTATAAAATGAAGTTAATTCGCTACATATCGATCTTTATCTTGATGTTTGTCGCCTCACATTCGTTTGCCCAGTCATGGACTGGAAAAGCCTTTGAGTTCTACAAAACGAAAGATTTCGAAAGTGCAAAAATAGCGATTGATTCAGCTATTAATTCAGTTGAACGTTTTGATTCTCAAACATGGCAATTGCGCGGCCTTATTTACCGCAAGGTTTCAAACGGAGACCAAGTTTATTACCGCGAAATTGCTCTAGAATCATTTGTACGTGCAAAAAAAATTGACAGCACAGGACTTTATACAGTTCAAATTAACGATTATTTAAGAAGTACATTGGTGCGGTATTTTAATGACGCCGTAACGCTATTATTAGATGATAATGAAATTGAAAAATCGGAAGAATCTTACGACATCTATGTAAAGGAATACAAAAAATTAATTAATCCTAATTTTGACTTTACTCAAAAGCACATTGATTATTATAATGCCGTTGGATCAGTATATCTTAAAAAGGTTGACCTTGTGGAACCAAAGAAGAAAAGGCAATTGCGCGATAAAGCAATCGAATATTCATCCAAAGTATTAGCATATGATAGTCTAAACTGTAAGGCTAACTTCAATTTAGGTATTGTATATTATAATATTGGTGTAGACTATGTACTCACTATTGATCCAGAAGGAGCAACACTAGAGGGAATAATTTTGAACCAGAAAAAATCTGAAGAAGCATTTTTAAAAGCATTGCCTTACTTGCATCTTGCTGAACGTTTAAAACCAAATAATAAAGCCGCACAAGAGGCATTAGCAGGTTGCTATTATGGACTGAATAACAATGAAAAATACTTAAAGTATCAGAAACTGGTTGACGAACATAACTTAAGTGGTTACTTAGAGCGCAATAATACGCATCCAGGTGATCTTGAAAATGTACGACAATTGGTACGAGTTTATACGGAAACTTTAATAGATTTAGAGCAAGCTGAAAAATTCAAAAAAATACAATACGCCCTTGAGAATCCCTAACTAAATAACTCCAGTGTAACCAGAACTATGAGCTTTAGATTTACAATAGGAAAGAAGATTGGAACCGGTTTTGGTGTTCTTATTGTATTTATTATTGTGGTATTTGGTGCCACTTTTTTAGCTGTAAATAATGGGATCGAAACGTTTGAGGAAAACGATAAAACCTCCAATCAATTAATTAATGTTTTAACTCCTTCCAAAGAGCATGTAATTGTGCTAAAAGCGCTTACAGCAGAGTCAAGACAATTATCTGCGCAATGGGTTAATGATCAAAGTCGAAATGATGTTGATCATAAAATGCGTTTTAAAGCCATCATTGATAAACACATTCCCGCAACCCTTGAAAAGCTTGAAAATATTTCAAAGAAATGGACAGACAAGCAAGACTTAGAGTTGTTTTCAGCCTTAAAAGACCAATACGTAACCTTGTTTGAAAACTACCAGCAAATGATGAACTATTTGCCCAATATTAGTAGTTATGATGACGCCTTCAATGTTTTTTCGGCTCGAGGCTTAGTAGATCAAAATGGCGTAGGTGAAGACATGACGGATTTATTTAAAAATCTGGGTTTCTTAGAAGAAAGTGTTGTTCAAAAACAAGAAGATGCATTAGACTTGGTACGTTCATCATCTGGCGAATCAAGAACAAAATTCCAATCATTGCGCATCTACTGGTTGCTAGGTGCCATCTTAATTATTTTTGCCATTTTCATTGCGGTATTTACAACAAATACAATTGTAAAGCCAGTCAATAATTTACGCGAAGTGCTATTGTCCTTAGGTAAAGGTATTTTTCCAAGACAAAAAATTGAAATTAGAAACGACGAAATAGGTGATATGTCCTCTGCTGTAGTAGACTTGGTTGACGGCATGAAAAAAACCACTCATTTTGCTGAGGAGGTTGGACAAAGTAATTTTAATTCGCCTTATCAACCATTGAGTAATGATGATGTATTGGGCCACGCACTTTTAAAAATGCGTGATGAATTGGCCGAAACAGAACGAATTCTAGAGCAAAAAGTAAAAGAACGAACTGAAGAAGTTGTAAGACAGCGTGACGAAAATGAGCGTCAACGTTTAAAATTAGAAGATTTATATAAAGCCGTAACAGCTAGTATCCGTTATGCAAAAAGATTACAAAATTCTATCCTTCCACCAAAAGAAGTAATCAATTCAATCTGTCCAGATTCATTTGTTTTATACAAACCGAAGGACATTGTATCAGGTGATTTTTATTGGTTTGAAAAAACAGAAAAAGCAAACTTTTTTGCAGCTGTTGATTGTACTGGACACGGTGTGCCTGGTGCCTTTATGAGTTTAGTGGGTGCAAATGGTTTAAACACATCCATTCGTGAGCACAATGTCACGGAACCAGCAGAAATATTGGATCATCTCAATAAGTTCGTAAACGAATCTTTGAATAAAAGTAGAGAAGAAAATCAAATTAGAGACGGAATGGATATTGCCCTCTGCTCTATTGATTATGAAAAAATGGAGTTGTTCTATGCTGGGGCAAATAATCCACTTTACATTATTCGTGATGGCGAGTTTATGATTATTAAAGCAGATAAATTTGCGATTGGATCCTTTGACCCAGGAAGCAAAAAATATAAGCAACATAAAGTGCAGCTACAAAAAGGAGATGTGATCTATTTATTTAGTGATGGATATGCTGATCAATTTGGTGGTGAACGTGGAAAAAAATTCCTTTACAACCGATTCCGACAGCACTTATTATCTATACACCAAGAAGAAATGTCACAGCAGAAAAAATACCTGCAAAAAACAATGTTCGAATGGCAAGGTTCATTTGAGCAAGTAGATGATATATTAGTAGTAGGAGTAAGAATTTAAAGCCCAATGATAGAAAAACTGACCCGCCTCATACTGTTACTTCTGTTCTCAGTGAGCTCTTTCGGCCAGCAAAAAACCATTAAGTTTGACACCTATTCCTTAGACGACGGACTTTCTCAAAGCTCGGTCACAGGAATTGTTCAAGATCCTCACGGGTTCATTTGGATCTCTACGCAAGATGGGATTAACCGTTATGACGGTTATACATTTAAAACCTTCAAAAACAACCCGATTGATGTCAATTCAATTCCCAATAATTACATCCATTTTTTAGATAAAGATCAATCTGGAATGTTGTGGTTTGGAACCAACCGAGGAATCGGTAAAATGAACTCTAAGAACTATCAAGTTGAACGGATAAGCCGCACAACTTTCCCAAAGCTCAACGGTTATATTTTTACTTCATTAACTTTTGACAAAGATGGCAATTTGTGGGCCTTGACTGAAAAAAATGGAATCAACAAGATTAACCTTAAATCTAAAAAAATTGAAACCATCAAATCAGTAGAAGGCAATGCAGAATTAAGTGCCATTTATATTGATGATGATAACGTATTATGGGTAGGAACTGAATCTGGTGAAACCTACTATTCGGAATATCCTTATGCAAAGTTTAATCCCATTGATTATAATTCTATATTTACTATAGCTCCGATTAACGATTATTATAAAACCGCTAATGGAAACTTAACGGTATTAACTAAAAAAGGACTTTTTTATATTGATGATAACAAGCAACTTCAGGTTTATACAGAATATACGGATATCCGCTACGGTAGTATCAATTGCATTTACATAGAGGATGCCAACAACACTTGGGTAGGAACAGAAGCTGCCGGTTTATTTTTGATTCAAGAAACTGAAGATGATCGACAAATCATTTCACAATATCAAAATAACCCGCTTGACAATTCATCCATTGGCGACAATGAAATATCATGCATTTACGAAGATGAGTCGGGTGTATTTTGGATTGGGACTGAGCAAGGTGTCTCCAAATTCGATAAATATAAGCAAGGCTTTACTACCATTTCATTAAACAACGACCCAACCAAAGGTTTGATTGACTACAGTGTTTGGTCATTTGCAGAAGATAACATTGGTAACACATACATTGGAACTAAGAAGGATTTAACGGTTTACAATTATGAAAAGCAACGGTATTATCATATTGTAAGAGATATTAACGCGACCCACCGTTTATTGTCCATTTATGTTGAAAGTGATGATAAAATTTGGCTTGGATATGAAGACGGTGTCTATATTCTTAACATTCTCGATTCACAAACCTTTAAAAGTGAACTCAAGCCAATAGATTTTTTACCAGATGACATAAGCAGAGACGTACGCGTATATGCTATAATTCCTGCCGATTCTAATCGCATATGGATAGCATCACGCGAAGGTTTAACAATTATAGATAAATCAACCAAGGACTTTGGTTTTTATGCAAGTGGTAATGGTCTTGGAGAAGGTTCTGTAAAGGTTATTTACAAAGATCTTTCTGACCAAACTTGGGTAGTAACAAGTAATAAAGGACTTTATGCTGTACATGAAAATTCGGAAAACAGCTTTGATTTTGAGTATTGTAATATTGAAGATCACGACGAATCCAATGCACACATTACTTGTTTACTGCAAACTGAACCGGGCAGCATGTGGTTGGGTACTTACGGTGAGGGAATAAAAAAACTAGATTTGGTCACCAGAAAAACTACCAATTACACAGAGTCGGAAGGATTATCGAACAACGTAATTTATGGTTTATTAGAAGATGATGACGGATTAATCTGGGCCAGTACCAATAAAGGAATTTCAAAATTCAATCCTAAATCCGAAAAATTCACAACATACAGTGTTAAAGATGGATTGCAAAGCAATGAATTTAATACGGGCGCTTATTTAAAAACGTCAAAAGGATTGCTCTATTTTGGTGGAATCAAGGGTTACAATATTTTCGATCCAAAAGCCATTACGATAAATCCAAATCCGCCAAAGGCGATTGTTTCAGAAATTACCCTATCTGCTAAAAACGGCAAGTCTCGAACTATCATTTCAGAGAACATTCTTGTTTCAGACGTTTTAGAGCTTAATTATGATCAAAATGACCTGACCTTCCAGTTTGCCGCTACGAACTACTCAAACCCTGAGCAAAACCGTTATAAATACCGCTTAGAAGGTCATGAAGCCGAGTACAGTTACCTTGATCAAGAGAACAAGGTAACCTACATGAATATTGACCATGGCACTTATTTATTAGAAGTGTTTGCTCAAAGCGCCGACGGCGTCTGGTCTGAAGAGGCAACAACTGTTACAATAAACATTACGCCTCCTTTTTGGTTAACCTGGTGGTTTAGAATTTTAGTAGGAATATTATTAATTGCCCTTGGCTTATTCTTTTACCGTCGAAGAATTGATAAAATTAGAAGACAAAAAGTACGCTTGGAAATTGAAGTTGTAAAACGAACCCGCCAAGTAACTGAGCAAAGTAAAAAAATTCAGGATCAAAAACAAAAGGTAGAAATTCAAAAAGCGAAAATTGAGCATCAAAATGAATTGCTTGAAAAGGAGAAAGAAAAAGTAGAGCAATTATTATTAAATATTTTACCTGTTGGAACTGCCGAAGAATTAAAAAATAAAGGAAGATCCAAAGCGCGTTATTACAAAAATGTATCTGTACTATTTACAGATTTTGTTGGCTTTTCAAAAATTGCGGAGGACATGAAACCGCAAGAATTAGTGCAGCAATTAGATGATTATTTCTCAGCCTTTGATGAGATTATTGAGAAATATGATCTTGAAAAAATTAAAACCATTGGCGATTCATACATGTGCGCAGGTGGGGTTCCTATTCGTAACAAGAGTAATGCGATTGAAGTAACCTTGGCGGCATTGGAGATCAAAAACTTCATGATTAATTTTTCTGAAGAAGCCAAAAAACGTGGTGAACAAGCTTGGAAAATTAGAATTGGTATTAATACCGGTGAAGTTATTGCAGGTGTAATTGGATTGAAACGATTTGCCTATGACATTTGGGGCTCAACGGTAAATCAAGCCCAACGAATGGAAATGCACGGTCAGCCTGGCACCGTAAATGTATCTGGAAATACCTACGAATTTATTGCCCCTTATTTTGACTGCGTTTATCGTGGCAAAATTCAAACGAAACATAAGGGAATGCTAGACATGTTCTACGTGAAAGGCATTAAACCTGAACTTTCTATTGATGGCGAAGGCTTAGATCCAAATGAAGATTTTTGGAAGATTGTAGATTTGCACCTTTACAGCTCAATCAATTACATGAAAGCGGAGCGTCACATTATGAAAATATTGGAAGATGCGCTTTCTCCAAAACTACTTTATCATAGTATTAATCATACCATTGATGTAACACAGGCTGTAGAAAGGTTAGCCATTATGGAAGGAATTACGGATGAGGATCTTTTCTTGCTAAAATCTGCCGCCACCTATCATGATGCCGGATTTGTTGAGCAATATGATAAAAACGAAGATATTGGTATTCGAATGGCGCGTGAAATACTACCTAAGTATGGTTATACAAACATCCAACTTGATGTAATAGATGGTTTAATAAAATCAACTGAGATTCCACAAAGCCCTAAAACGCACTTGGAACAAATTATGTGTGACGCTGATTTGGACTATTTAGGCCGTGATGATTTCCACGTTATTGCAGATTATTTACGCCGTGAATTACGCGAACATGGTAAATTGAATAGTGATCGTTTATGGGATGAGATTCAAATCAAATTCTTAAACCAACATACCTACTTTACAAAATCGGCCATTAAATTAAGACAGGTTAAGAAAGAAAAACACATTCGTGAAATAGAGGAACGTTATGCGCGAGACGAGTATAAGGATTAAGCATCTAGTTTTTCCAACTCTGCCTCAGATTGCCCATTTTTAGGCGTAATGTAAATCTTTTCATCTTTCTTATTCCAAACAAAACTTAACTCATAACTTAAGGATTTACCGTTAGTCAATTCAGACTTAATCACATATTCATGCTTGCTTTGTTTATACACCGTATAAGTGCCAGACAACTCCAAGTTTCCACCTACATAAACAACCCGATCTTCCGTTATCGTAATAAAAACATCATGCTTTTCTATTAAAATAGACGCGCCATCAACCTCTACATCATAACTCGGCATTTCACCGCCATAACTCCCAAAACAACCTTTTGGTAAATCTTGAGCCATTAAATTTGCACTTAGTAAGAGGGTAAATAGTGTAATTAAAATTCCTTTCATTTTCTTAATTATTTTCTGGAAAAATGGGCTTTTGCATTTTTATTCCGAATCAAATGTAACTGGCTCGCAGCGGTTTCGCAACTATTGTTAATAAATACAAGCGCATTGTTCAATTTTTAATGCATAATGTGTGCCACAATGATGTTACAAACATTTAACTTTATGCAGCTAATTTTTTAGATATGCAAAACTACTTGGAGTTACTCCAACTTATAAAAGATACTGGTATTGAAAAGGGTGACCGAACGGGCACTGGTACTAAAAGCATTTTTGGACATCAAATGCGGTTTGATTTATCTAAGGGTTTTCCAATGGTGACCACAAAAAAACTGCACTTAAAGTCTATTATTTATGAATTGTTGTGGTTTATTAATGGCGACACTAATATCAAGTACTTAAAAGATAATGGCGTAAAAATTTGGGATGCTTGGGCAGATTCAAACGGAGATTTAGGACCCGTTTATGGCGCGCAATGGCGTAACTGGAATAATGAAGGTATTGATCAGTTACAGAATGTTATCGATCAAATTAAAACCAACCCAGACAGCAGGCGTATGATTGTTTCTGCCTGGAATCCAAGCGTAATGCCAGATACTTCCGCTTCGTTTGAAGAAAACGTGGCCAATAACAAAGCAGCCCTACCACCATGTCATGCCATTTTTCAATTTTACGTAGCAGATGGAAAGCTTTCTTGCCAATTATATCAGCGCAGCGCTGATGTGTTTTTGGGCGTACCTTTTAATATTGCATCCTATGCATTATTAACCATGATGGTGGCACAAGTTTGCGATTTAGAAGCTGGTGATTTTATTCATTCTTTTGGTGATGTGCATGTTTATAATAATTTGCGCGAGCAAGTAGATTTGCAGTTGAGCAGAGATCCTAAACCTTTGCCTACAATGAAATTGAATTCGTCCATTCAATCGATCTTTGACTTTAAATTTGAAGATTTTGAATTAGTAGATTATGAATATCACCCTCTTATTAGAGGAATTGTTTCAGTATAAAGTTGATTTAAATGAAAGTTAAACTCATAGTTGCAAAAGCTAAAAATGATGTTATTGGAAAAGACAATGACTTAATCTGGCATTTACCTGCAGATATGCGTTTTTTTACGCAAAGTACTAAAAGTCATATTGTGCTAATGGGCCGGAAAAATTGGGATTCTATTCCTTTAAAATATCGCCCGCTTTCAAACCGAATAAATGTAGTGATTACAAGAAGCAAGACATTTTCTCATCCAGATTGTGTTGTCTTTAACTCAGTTGAAGCTGCGCTAGATCATTATAAAGGTCATGCCCCAACAGCAGATGAAAAAGATCTTTTCATTATTGGTGGTGGACAAATTTATGCCTATTGCATGGAGCATGATTTATTGGATGAAATGTATGTTACCTATATTGATAAAAGCTTTGAAGGAGACACTTATTTTCCTACAATTGATGAGACCAAGTGGAATAAAGAATGCATAATGCAGCATAATATTGATGAGAAAAACAAATATGCATTCGAAGTCTATAAATTCACAAAACCGTAAATCAAATTCAGTTTATAAAGCATGAAACTTTGTATTGCCGAGAAACCCAGTGTTGCGCGAGAGATTGCAGCAATTTTAGGAGCCAAACTTAAAAAAGATGGCTATTTCGAAGGCAACGGATATTGGGTTTCATGGACCTACGGTCATTTATGTACTTTAAAAGAACCGCATGACTATACAGGAATGTGGAAATGGTGGAATTTAGCCACTTTACCTATGATTCCTTCCACTTTTGGAATTAAACTAACCGAAAGTTCAAGCGCCCAAAAGCAATTCAGAGTTATCGAAAGTTTAGTCCAACGCTGCGACGAGGTTATAAACTGTGGTGATGCTGGCCAAGAAGGAGAACTCATTCAACAATGGGTATTGCTAAAAGCGAAAAACACAAAACCCATTAAACGCTTGTGGATTTCTTCATTAACAGAAGAAGCCATTCGTGAAGGTTTTGGTAATCTAAAAGATGGAGACGATTTTTTAAACCTATATGCCGCCGGAAGTTCAAGAGCTGTTGGAGATTGGTTATTAGGGATGAATGCAACGCGTTTATACACCCTTAAATACGGTCAAAACAAACAAGTGCTTTCTATTGGGCGCGTTCAAACGCCAACGTTGGCCATGATTGTTGAGCGACAAAAAACGATTGAAAGTTTTAAATCGGCTAAATATTGGGAACTAAAAACAACCTATAGAGATGTCTTATTCTCTGCAACCATAGGTAAACTTAACGATAAAGAAAAGGCAGATAAAGCAATTGAATATGTGAAAGACAAAGAATTTCACATTAAAGAATACACCCAAAAAGAAGGAAAAGAATCTCCCCCTCGTTTATTTGATTTAACATCAATACAGGTAGAAGGAAATAACCGCTTTGCATATTCAGCGGATCAAACCTTAAAGTTGGTGCAAGCATTATACGAGAAAAAATTAGTTACTTATCCCCGTGTTGACACGACTTTTCTATCGGAAGATATTCATCCAAAAGTGCCAAAAATTTTACAGGGCTTAACCTTTTATTCGCAACTAACGGCACCCTTATTGGACAAGCCGATTCCAAAATCTAAAAAAGTTTTTAACGACAATAAAGTAACAGATCACCACGCAATTATTCCTACAGGAGTTAAGCCTTCAGGTATTAACCCTGACGAGCAAAAAATATACGCGGTTATCACCAAACGCTTTATTGCCGCCTTCTATCCAGATTGTATTGTTTCGAACACTACCGTAATTGGTAATGTAGAAAAGGTGGAATTTAAAGCAACTGGAAAACAAATTTTGAAACCAGGTTGGCGCGAAGTTTTTGCCAATGAAAAGTCATCCTCCACTAAAGCGACAGATGAAAGTGAAAATTTAATGCCCACTTTTACTGAAGGTGAACATGGGCCGCATGTACCAGAAGTTCAGGCAAAAGAAACGCGGCCGCCAAAATATTTTACAGAAGCGACACTTTTACGCGGCATGGAATCTGCTGGTAAAAATGTAGACGACGACGACTTACGCGAGGCCATGAAAGAAAACGGGATTGGCCGTCCCTCTACTCGGGCAAATATTATTGAAACGCTTTTTAGAAGAAAGTACCTCGAAAAAAGAAAGAAGAATATCCACGCTACTGTAACCGGAGTTGGCTTGATAGATGTCATTCAATCCGACCTTTTAAAATCAGCTGAATTGACAGGGCAATGGGAATATAAACTGCGCTTAATTGAGAACGGTGAGTACGACGTAAAGCTTTTCCGCAAGGAATTGATTCAAATGGTTGTTGATTTAACGAATGAAGTAATGCAAGCCAAGGATACAACAATTGCCTTGCATGATGAAAATGCAGCGAAAGAGAAACCAAAGAAAGAGAAGAAAGAAAAAGCTCCAAAGAAGACCTTAGCAGAGACGAATTGCCCCAAATGCGGCAATGGTTCATTAATGAAGGGTAAAAAGGCTTACGGTTGCTCTAATCACAAAACAGGTTGTGATTTCTTAGTTCCTTATGTAATGATGGGTAAAAAGTTAACGGATAAACAAATTCTAGATCTTATTTCAAAAAAGAAAACTACCGTTATTAAAGGATTTTATCGCGCTGGTACGGATCAAAAATTGAATGGAAAACTAACGTTAACGGATGATTTCAATTTGGGGTTTGAGCCATCCTAATGTTGCAATAAATTACCACTTCCAATCCAAATCCTTTTCAACAGGTATTTTCATTCCATTAATTTGTCTTTTTAAGCTGTCCGCATCAGACATTTCATAAATTGGAATAATTAACGAGGCTCCCGACTTCATTTCAATAAAAAAATGTCTTTTCGTTTCAATAAATTGGTCCAATTCTGCCGCTTTAATTTGACCTTCACCAGTTGAATTTACTAAGTGGAGCGTTTTACCTTTCACCTCCAATGTTTCAGACCTTCCGAATAGATTTTTATAGTTACGGCGAATGTATTTCGTATAATGCACCTTTTGTCTCCACTTAAAATACCAGGGATAAAAAAGGAAAAACACAACAGTTTGTAAGCCAAAATAAGCGGTCATTCCCCAGTCTTGGTCATATATGAAGTAACAAGCTAGGATGAGAGAACAGAGAGTTATAAAATAACGTCCGTTCCGTTGCTTTTTTTCAAACCGCACCGATCTTGTAGCTGTGTATAGCTGAAAATCTAAGTAATCTTGTTCTTGAATTTGGTATTCAAATTTCATGAGGGCAAAGGTACATGAAATGCTTTAAAATGATACAATTTTTTAAATGTAGTCCGCTATAAGTTCTTGATCCTGTATTAAAACGAATAGGCAACCTTCAAATCAAACTTGTAAAAGGCTTTTACCGAATTTGTTTCTGTAGGGTTCCTAACCTCTTAACTTGCCCTATATGGTCGATAAGTTAAACACAGCAAACTACGGTAAGTCAATTTTGTTTTCCAACATATGTCTGCCTGTATTAAAGCTTTGTGTAATTTCTCCTCTAAAATTTATTTTGGTGGTAATTCAGTCATATATTCAGCTACCATTATTCCATCTTTGCTAATTTCCAATAACTCAATTTGTTCGCTAATTTTTTCAAAGGCAATAACACAATAAAGTGCGACCAACTCAATTGTCGTGACTGTGTCACGACAATTTAAAAATCTGGTAGTTTCTTAGCAAATTGACACAATCTACAGACGTTTTTTAATTCAAATTGCCTTCCAAGTTCGTCTACTAACTGTTGCACAAAAACTTGTTTTTTTCCTTGCATTATTATTCCAGAAAGCTCTAGAAATAGGTCATTAGTTCCCCTTTTCATTTTAATAATGAATTTAATTAAGGGGTCGAAAATTTGATGGGATTGTGTTGATAAAACTAAGAAAAAATTTGAGAATTAAATTGTAACGCCAGTGCCGCCACAATTCAAAAACGCTCCAGAATGTTAGATTCCTTCGAGGTTCTTTATGATTGAAATAACGCCACTAACATCATCTGCATTTATCGGCAACATGCTTTTAAAGTAAAGTCTATTCTCTTTTACTTCAACAGCTACCTGAACATTTTCAGGGTCATCAATTAATTGCCTATTTATTAAACTGTTCTTCGGCAAAACTGCAATAATGTCATCTACAAATATATCATCTGGTTCAGCATTAAATGCAACTAAGTTCCACCCATCAATCACTTTGGACTTACTGCTATCAATTAAGTTAAATAAACCTTCCCTAATCGAAACAGGTTCCAAAAGAAAATGAGCCCCAGCTCTTTTTAAATTAACCACACCTATAAAATACTCTTCGCTATAATAATCACCCCTTGCTTTATACTCCAATTGCATAATTGAAACTACGCTTTTGTTAGAAATACTATAGTTATGAACAAACGAAATATCATCATAAGAGTTTGCAATAGCTGTTTGTTTAAAGTTAACAAGAAAGCTCTCTTCAAGATTGGTTAAAAACCCGTTTTGAATAAAATAATTATGAATTAAGGGATATGAATCATCATATGTGAAAACCTTCTCAATCTCATCATCAGTAAATAAATCGTCTCCCTTTGATGCTTCAAACTTTTCATCATTTTCAAGTTCTTCTAATGTAAAAAACCTGCCCGTTTCAGGATCATAAACACGATCATCTGCTAAACTTTCTTCTTGCTTTTTTAAGATTTCTTTATCTTCTTTACTAACGAACTGGGTCGTAGTATACCATACACCCGCAACCAATGCTACGAAACCTAAAGAAAGAAGAACAAGCCAAAGACTATCCATAACTACTGATCAAATATAAAAAATTCAACAGATATAAAGAGATTTGTTAACTACTCGCCCAATTCCGCCAACCAATAAAGGGTGTCTATCTGTTCCAAAATA
The DNA here is from genome assembly GCA_047623705.1 of Crocinitomix sp. GTDB lineage: Bacteria > Bacteroidota > Bacteroidia > Flavobacteriales_D > Crocinitomicaceae > Crocinitomix. The sequence goes on along the minus strand of JBLHOW010000040.1, from coordinate 8,677 downwards.
AAATACTTATATTGAAAAGCATATTAACTGACATCTAATCAAATGGATACTTTATTAGAAGATTATAAACTGTATTACAGAGCACGAATGGATCGCTATGAGAATGATCCACTCTTTGCACATAGCTTCGAATCTGAAAAAGCCTTGTCAAACGCAATGGACAGTTGCCAAGAATTGATTGATTTCAAGGATAAAATTGGCGATTTAAACATTAAAAATGCCATTGCTTTGGTGAAAGATCAAGAAACAGCGCGCCTTTCGCACTATACTGACTTGCAAGAAAATATTCGTGCTTTAGCACCTACTTGGATTTTAGAAAAAATTGATGACGCCGCAGATGCGAATGAAGTGGTCACAATTTCTATGGAAATGGATCAAAAAGCAAGTATTGCCATTGCTGTTGATGGTTTTATGGATACCGTTTGGTCTGATTTAATTCCTATGCTTGAAAATTTAGAGGTGATGGAAAAAGCAATTATGCCTTCGCAATATGAGCAAGATCGTCAAAAGCAGGTGGAATCCATTAAAACACAGATAAAGTCTAGCGTTGCAGATTTGCGCAACCAAGCAAGAGACTGGGACACAGAATGGCAATTGAATTTAGAATTAGTTTGGGAATTTCGGCACAGAAAAAAGATTCCACTCGCAGATGAGATGCTTCAAAAAAGAATTAACGAACTTAAAAATTACGTATAGTTATGCCAATTGATCAAATGATGTTAGGTCCCATGTTGGGTCCATTCAAAACAATGGCTGATGATTGCACAGCCAAAGGTTATTCCGGTGAAAGTTATGACCAAATGATAACCGCCTTAAATCGGATGGAGCAATTGGGTCAAGAATTAAACGATTTTATGGAGTTTTCTACCAAAATGACGACGGAAAATCTGCAAATGGACTTCAGTTTAGCTTATGGTCGTGTATTGAGCGAAGGCGCTAGCCAACAATCAAATTCTGCTGATAGTTATGATGATGGTGCATTATTAAAACAGACCTTAGATGCGCTTAAAAACGCTGTTGTCGAGTTGCGAAAAGGGGAAGAAGCTGCAATTCTTGAAGCACGCAAACATCAAAGTTCTGAGGCGCATAAAGATTTGGCAAAAACTGAAATAAGTACTTTGGCTAAAACCGGTCAAATTATTGCGCCTATTGAAGCTTTAATCGCCTATGGTGAATCTGGCGTGAATTTTCCAACGTTCTTACGTGTGCAAATTGAAAAGGGCTTGGACAAAGCTATGGAAGGCAGCGCTGTTTTGCGCGAAGGGGTTACATATGACTTAGATTTTGCAATTGCTGCAGCTATTAATCCGCATAATATTACTATTCGAAAGGAACAAGGGGCTGTCTTTGATGAATTGGCCAATAAAGCAGCGTTTGGCGTGCCGAATAGCTTATCGGTTACGTTGGCATTTGACAAAATAAGTCATGCTTATGTTTCTCGTGTCGCAAAATGGACGGCCATTGAACGTGCCTGGGAACAGATATTTAGTTTATTAGATACTTGGTCAATGGCGCAAACGCGTTTTGCTCCGTATATTGAACCATGGGTTTTAGCTGGAAGCCCAAGTGCAATTCAAGCATCAATTGAGCAAGATAAAGCAACGTTACCCGGTATTATTCAAGAACGTGTGCGCTTATTAATGAAGAATTATTCCTTAGATTTTAAGCACGTTTTTTCACATGAAACATTTGTATGGAGCGTCAATTATCATCACTTTTCATACAGCCAAATTTATTCTGAATTGCTTGTAAATAATGTCTTTCTTGAATGCCAGCCCAATCAATTATTGGATGCCTCAACTATTCAAACAGTTGAAAAGCAATACGATAATAAGGAAATGCCAAACCCTGAAAATTATAAAGTGCTTGACAGACAAGAAGCAGTTTATGATCAGTATTTTGGTGTTGGTAATTTTGTGGTAAAGTTTGGAGCTAAACCTGATTTTGGAATCCGAAACGCAGCTGCTTGGAATTTATAAGATGAACAGCACTCTGTTCAATACTCAACACTTGCAACCTATTTATTATCAATGATATTCAATACATTTAGAAAGTGAGGTTATTATCCATCCTTCTATTTTTATTCCTGTTGCTATTTGCAGTTCCAGCGACTATTGCTCAAAGCGATAGTCTTGCCAATACTCCCGTAAAACGTAAGTTTTTTCCAAGCGAATATGGTCCAAAAAAGTGGAAATTTATGCTTGGTTTAGATGCACGGCGTTCCTTTTTTAGAGGCGCACCAGTTAAGATTAACGGCATACGAACAGGATTAGAATTTAAGGGAGTTCACCGTTTTGGTTTAGGTTTTTATGTTTTAAAAAAACAAGTTGTCTTTACGGATATTCCGGTGAATAATCCTGCAGCAACAGATACCTCTCGCGTAATTTTTAATGTGGGTTATTCGTCCTTGTTTTACGAACGCGTTTTGTTTAAGTCGCCAAAATGGGAATTCTCTATTCCAACTGAGTTCAGTGGTGGAGAAATATCTGGCTTATTTGAAGATACGTTAGGCGTATTCAAATCTTTAATCAGAAGTCCGTTTTCGGCTTTAACGGTAGGTTTTCAAACGAAATACTACATCTTACCTTGGTTGGCACCTCGTGTATCGGTTGGTTATCGCTATGTATTTAACACAATTCCAGAAGTGAAGGGAGCTTTTAATCGACCATACTATAGTTTTGGGGTTCAAATTTTATTGAGTGAATTGTATCAAGCAGTTTTCAAGCCTACAAAAGAAGAGGAGCTCTTTGATTCTGACTTGGATAATCAAAATCTTCAATGAAATGCTTAACTTTAACAGGTGTGATTAACCCAAAATTTTGATTTGAGTTTTTAATGAAGGTTGTTGGGTTTGCACGTATAAAGGAATGAAAGGCGGGCTTTTATTTGGATGTTGCCAGCAATTAAACGAAACCAATGACATTAGGAAAAAGTATTAGAATTTATTTAAAAGAAGGCAGCGTTACGGGAATCAAATTTGCCGAAGTTGTTAATCAGACAATTCAAGCACTTTCTTGTCCTCGTACAAAAATATCTGATTTAAATAAACACTTTTCTAAAGAGATAAACACTCAAGGAGTTTATTTACTTTTAAACCGTACTAAGCATTAATATTTCTTCATTTTGACTCTATGAAATTGCTAACGATCGTATCATTACTTCTATCAAGTTTCTTTCTTTTTGGTCAATTTGAAAAAATCAATGAAATCAAGAGCACCCTCCAAAATGCTGATACATCTTTTTTCTATGGTCAATTTGACGAAGCAATCTTACACTCTAAGAGCGTGTTTTTCTATGATTATGAGAACTTAGAAATCCCTCAAACGTCTGATGAGAAAATGGATTATTTCAGGAACAATTTCTTTGTAAGTTATTCTCGAGGGCATGCCAGCTTTGTTCTTGCCCAATCTTATTATAATCAAAATCAATATGATAGCTGTTTAGTTTATTTAAAAAAAATACCAACTGCTGTTAATTTTAGTAGTATTCGAAATTTCACTTACGGTCTAGAAAAAAAAATTCATTTAGCTTATTTGGAATCTGTATGTTATGAAAAAAATAGAGACAATATAAAGGCAAAAGAAGTGCTGGTACAATTTCTTTTTCTGGACAGAGTCCAAACTGGAAATGAAAGATGGTTTTCTCAAATTGATTTGGTAAATAGGTATAAAGCTCTCTCAAATAAATCTGATTCACTAAATGAAAATTCAATAGTGTTTATGCCAAAAGATTCCGTAAAAAACTTTGCTTGGAGTCAATATTATGGTGTGCAATATGACCTATATTATGTAATTGATGAAATCTATTGCCCCATTCTTCCTTCATTTGAAAACCAAGAACTTAATGGATCAATTTATAAAAACACGGAATCTAAAAATAACAGACATCCATTTACTGAGAATTATATTGAGAGAGAAATTGATCTAGAAAAAATGCTGTTGGTGCTCAGTATTATGAAGTATTTTTCGAATGGATAAAAAACCAATGTTAACGTATTATATAAAGTTCACAAACTCCTTTGTCCTGCGCAAAAAGCTCCCAATTGTTTGTCCAGTATTCTACGCTGCCATCACTACGGAACGCCAACGCGCTTTGCGGCAGCATCTAAAATGCCTAACTTTACACACACGTTGTATTTAATATAAAAAAATGAAATATTTATTTATTATTCTATTTTCAGTACACGCTTTATCTAGTTTAGGACAGGTTAACCTTAATGAAATGCAATCTTCAAACAGTTCTACAATTGCAGATAATATGGGAGAGTTTGATGATTGGATTGAGATTCATAACCCTACAACTGATCCGATAGAAATTGGCGGTCTCATTTTGAAAGATCAGCTTGATACTTGGACAATACCTAGTGGAGATCCATCAACTTTAATCCCTCCTGGTGGCTACTTTCTTTTATGGGCTGATGATCAAGAATTTCAAGGAATCTTCCATACAAATTTCAAACTTGCTTCAGGAGGTGAATTCTTGGGCCTTTATGAAAGCGACGGTATAACTGTTATTGATTCACTTACCATACCCGCTATGGATGCAAATGACAGTTATTTAAAGTGCGTTGATGGATGGTTTCAAACGAGCATTCCTAATCCTTTAACCGATAATAACTGTACAGTTTCTTTGACTGAAAACACAAACTTCAATGATTTGTTCACCATCACAATAACAAACGACAAACAGCTGCAGGTAAAAATCCTAGACGATTTAAAAAATCAAAAAAGTATCTCTATTTATTCATTAGATGGCAAGGAAATAATGAAGCAACCATTGGATGATAAGAAAACGGTATTAAATCTTAATATGCTAAAAAGCAATATTTATCTCGTCACCATATCAACTCCTAATTTCATCTATTCCAAAAAAATAGTCCTATAAAAAAATAACAATGAAACAGTCTTCAATTATTCAACAAATCCTATTGATCGTTGCAATTTTATGTTCCTCTTTATCCTATGGACATACAAGATATCCGGAGAAAATCAAATGTCCGATTGATGGGAAGAAATTTACAATTTATGCAACAGGGAGTTATACAACTTCCAACACATTAAGTGATTTTCAGAAGCAAGGTGCGATAGGCGACCTTTATGAAAGTTACGTGAATTCCTGTCCTAAATGCCATTATTGTGGCTATCAAAGTGACTTTGACACTACATTTAACAAGACGACAATACAAGAAGTATTGAAAATTCTTGAACCTTATAAAAAATCAAAAATGACTGATGTTTTAGAAAATGAAATAGCGGTTAAGGTTCATCAATACTTTAAACGTGAAAATGATGATATAGCAAATTTATATTTGGTAGCATCCTATTTTTTAAAAGGTGACACATCACAAGTATCAAAACGTAAAATGTTGCAGTTAAACTGCGCAACATATTTAACAAAAGCCATTGAAGATAAAGAATACGACAAGGAAGAAACATATGCAACAATAAATTATCTAATAGGTGAGCTTTACAGACGCGTTGGAGACTTTGACAATGCCATCAAATATTATGACTTTGCAATTAATGACGAAAACAAAAATGACTGGCTACTTGAATTAGCGACAAAGCAAAAAGAGCTTGCGGTAAACAAAGATGACGACAACAGTATTTAATACAAAAGTTTACTGCTCAAATAGTATTATGATTAATTAGTTATGTCAAACACACAACATATTGCATGTCCTAGTTGTAAGGAATATTTGGATACTGACAAATTTTGCCCTGACGATAGATTTAATTCAGAATATCATGGCGTTTATAATACGGATCATAAAAACACGCTAAGAACGATAGAAAGTACCAAAGCAGGATTCCTAAAAGAACACCCAAATCATTATTGGAAAACTATTATTCCTAAAGTTTTAAATTTTATTGAGCTCCATGGAAATCATGAGTTGATAATTGTAAAAGATGGAGCAGATTCACCCTGGTATGACTCTGCTCTTAATTGGTTTGATTGGAAAAAGCTTGACTTTTCGAATGAATATGATCAGGACACGGAATTGCCAAGAAATATTATTGAAGATTTAGAAATCATGGAATGGAATATCGCATTAGAGCATTATAAAACAAACTGTGTATTTATTGACGATCCAGAACAGCTGAAACAACCCTTTTTGAAGCACCTTGAATCATTCAAAACTAAACATAAACTGCATTAAAACGCAACTTAGCCAAAACCAAAAATGGACGAATTAAATTCAATAAAAAGACGCTTAAAAGGGTTTGAAAAAAATCTTAATTTCAAAAAGGTTGTCACACCTTAAGAAACATTGCATCCAATAGAAAAGATTTTATGAAAAACCCACTCTCAAAAAGTTATAATGAGGCCAACGACCAACAGCTAATTGAACGGGCTAATAATGGAAATAAAAATGCTTTAAACGAACTAATTGTAACGCACGAATCCTTCATTTACAATGTCGCTTGGAAATTTACCAACGACAAGGACGAAGCAAGCGACCTTACCCAAGAAGTACTAATAAAGGTTATTACTAAGTTGTCTACCTTCAAAGGGAATAGTTCCTTAAGGACGTGGATCTATAGAATTGTATTTAACGAGTTTTTGCAAACAAAAAGAAGGCGGACGGAAGATACATGGGAAGACTTTGATGACTTTGCAAATAAACTCAATGCAATTCCAAGTCCTGATATTTCAGCTGAGGAAGAAGCCGAACAAGTTTACCGAACTAAAACTGCAAGAGTTCGTTGCATGTCTGGAATGCTTATGTGTTTAACGAGAGAGCAACGCTTAATTTATTTGTTAGGTGATGTATTTCAAATTGATCATAATCTTGGCGCTGACATATTTGAAGTAAGTAGAGACAATTTTAGAAAAAAATTATCCCGTACCAGGAAGGAATTCCATGCTTTTATGAATAAGCAATGTGGATTAGTGAACCTTGATAATCCATGCCGTTGCTCGAAAAAAGCCAAAGCTATGGAGGCTGCAGGGAGAATGCAAACAGACAAGAAGCTTTTTGACCCTAAATTTAGCGCTACGATAGCTGAATACGCAGACAAAGTTGCCGATAAAGTAGCTGACGAAGTTGATCTAAAATACATTGAGTTTTTCCAAGATCATCCAACAAAAAAAGCTTTAGATAAAGAATCAATCATTCGTGAATTGGTAAATGACTCAAATTATAATAAATATTTTGATGAAATAACTTGAAAATATACGCACACTTATAGATAACCTGAAAGCCAACCATTCTCGAAATGGTTGGCTTTTTTTATGCTTTTGTCACACTTTAACTGATCGCGCATCCAATTGATGTAACAGCATTAAAAATTACTTAAAACCTTATATCATGAAAATTAAAGTAGAGCTAACAATCAAGAAAAACATCCAAGAAGTATGGGAAGTTATGGGCAACCAATATGGATATGCAGATAAGTGGTCCAGTAATTTCAAAACATCCAAACCTGGAGGCGAAGCAAAATTTAATGGTCTTGACTATTCTCTTCGAGATACTACAACTGACAGAGGTAATACAATACAAGAGCTTACGGCCTTTGACCCGTCAAATTATACATTGAGCTACATAATTACTAAAGGTGCTCCAGAGATAGCAAAAATGGCCGGAGCAGAATGGTCCTTGCTTAATGAGGGTGAAAACTTAACAATGGTTTCAATGGATTTTATCATGGAACCTAAAATGCCAATAAATGCTGAAATGGAAACCAAGATTAAAATGGGCTTAACAGCATCTGTGAAAGAACTAGCTGAAGAATTAAAATTTTATTTGGAAACAGGAAAACCACTAATTTAAAGCTAAGGAAATATGAAGATGACTAGGAAGAAAAGGAGAGGCTTTGCAATTTCTCTACTTATTTTAATTCTGATATTTATATCTAATTTCTTTATTACATACACTGTTGAAGTCAAACAGGAATTGACAATTAATGCAAATATTGATTCAACTTGGCAGGTAATGGGGACTAATTTTTCTGAAGTGGATCTTTGGTGTGCAAACTTCATAGAATCTGAAGCCGGTGGTAGTAAAAAATTCAATACCATAGACTATTCAACAAGAGTCACTTTAACCACAAAAGGAGAAAACACACAAGAACTAGATGACTTTGATCCAATAAACCATCTCTTAAAATATCACATTACTGAAGGGAAACCTGGCATTGCGAAAGAGGCAACTGCAGTATGGTCATTGGTTGACCTTGGACTAAATAAAACAAAAGTCGTTTTAGACTTCAAATTGGTAACAAAAGGATGGATTGGTCTATTGATGTCAGGTAAAGTAAGAAGTGGTATTAACGGTACTTCAGCAGAAATTGCTGAAGAACTGAAATATTACATGGAAAATGGAACTGCCCATCCACGGAAAATTGAATCGTTGAAAAAGTAAAATATGAAAGTAAAAAAAGAAATCTCAGCAGCATTCCCATTCGAATCAAAATTTATTGAAGTCAAGGGAAGTAAAATACACTACATAGATGAAGGAGAAGGTGATCCTATTCTATTCTTACATGGTAATCCAACCTCAAGTTATTTATGGCGAAATATCATTCCCTACATGACTGGAAAAGGAAGATGTATAGCTTTAGATCATATTGGAATGGGTAAATCTGATAAGCCAGATATCGATTATGGTTTTATTGATAGTTATAAGTACTTAGAGGAATTTATTGAAAAGTTAGGTCTCAAAAACGTCACTTTG
>JBLHOW010000039.1:0-57808 GCA_047623705.1 Crocinitomix sp. | reverse complement strand
GCAGCAAGGAGGAATTGGTGTTATTCATAAAAACATGTCCATTGCACAGCAAGCTTTAGAAGTGCGAAAAGTAAAGCGCTCTGAAAGTGGCATGATTTTAGACCCCATTACGTTAGACTTAGATGCCAAGATAGGTGATGCCTTGCGTTTAATGAAGGAAAACAAAATTGGCGGAATCCCTGTAATTGATGAGAATAGAGAGTTGAGAGGGATTATCACCAATCGTGACTTAAGATTTGAAAAGGAAATTTCAAAAATGGTTAAGGATGTTATGACATCTAAGAACATTATCACGACGAAAGAAGGTACAAGTTTAGAACAGGCCGAGAAAATTCTACAACAACATAAAATTGAGAAGCTACCTGTAGTTTCAGATGATAATAAATTATTGGGCTTAATTACTTATAGAGATATAATTAAAGTAAAAGAGCATCCAAATTCATGTAAAGACAAATTTGGACGATTGCGTGTTGCTGCTGCAGTAGGTGTAACACATGACACTTTAGAGCGTGTTAAGGCTTTGGTTGATGCAGGAGTTGATGCAATAGTAATTGACACGGCGCATGGCCACACAAAAAGCTTTGTGGGTAAATTGAAAGAAGTGAAAGAAAATTTCCCAAATCTTGATGTGATTGCTGGAAATATTGCAACTGCGGAAGCTGCTAAATTTTTAGTGGAAGCTGGAGCTGATGCTGTAAAAGTTGGAATTGGCCCTGGGTCAATTTGTACGACTAGAATAATTGCAGGTGTTGGAGTTCCACAACTCTCGGCTGTAAATGAAGTGGCAATTGCATTAGAAGGAACGGGAGTTCCTGTTATTGCAGATGGAGGAATCCGATACACGGGTGACTTTGTGAAAGCAATTGCAGCTGGTGCTGATTCTATTATGGTCGGTTCAATGTTTGCTGGAGTGCAAGAATCGCCAGGAGAAACAATTATTTATCAAGGAAGAAAATTTAAAGCCTATAGAGGAATGGGTTCTATTGAAGCCATGCAGCAAGGTTCAAAAGATCGTTATTTCCAAGATGTTGAGGATGATGTAAAAAAATTAGTGCCAGAAGGAATTTCTGGCCGAGTGCCTTATAAAGGCAATTTAGCTGAAGTAATGCACCAAATTACTGGTGGCCTTCGTGCAGGGATGGGTTATTGCGGTGCAATTGATATTGACCACTTAAAAGGTGCGCCTTTTATTAAAATTTCAAGTGCTGGAGTACAAGAAAGTCACCCCCATGATATTGCAATTACGAGAGAGGCACCAAACTATAGCAAGAAATAATACGTAAGGAACATTAAGGACGTAAAAAACTTTTGAAAAACGAAAACTTAAACGAAAAATGAAAAAATTACATTTATTATTAATTGGACTTCTTTTATCGGTAGGATCAATTGCACAGGAAAACAATCCTGTTGTACTTACAATTGACGGTGACGATATTCGTGCATCTGAGTTTTTATATATCTACTCTAAGAATAATGAAGACCCTTCATTTGCAAAAGATTCTTTGGCTGACTATATGGAGCTGTTCATCAACTATAAATTAAAGGTGAAAGAAGCGCAAGCGAAGCAATATGACACTATTCCGCGTTTAGTTGCTGAATTGGCACAATACCGTAAGCAACTTTCATTGCCGTATATGACGGACAAAACGAAAAATGAAAAATTGATTGAAGAGGCTTATGCAAGAACAACGAACGAGGTTAGAGCAAGTCATATTTTAATCCGTTTAAAAGGAGATCCAAGTCCTGCTGATACTGCTGAGGCTTATTCACGTACAATGGCTTTACGTGCTAAAATCGTAGGTGGTGAATCTTTTGAAGCTGTTGCTAAAGGTAAAGGTGGATCTGAAGATCCTTCAGTAAAATCAAATAATGGTGATTTAGGCTATTTCTCTGCTTTGCAAATGGTTTATCCATTTGAACAAGCGGCCTTTAGTACAGCAGTTGGTGAAGTATCTATGCCTGTAAGAACTAGATTTGGTTACCACCTTATTAAAGTGATAGATAATCGCCCAGCACAGGGAATGATTGAAACGGCACATATTTTAGTTTTGGCAGACGACAAAGCTGCGGATGATGATAAAATGAAAGCTGAGAAAAAAATCAACGAAATTTATGCCTTGTTACAAGCAGGTGATAAATTTGAAGATTTAGCTGCAAAATATTCTGACGATAAATCTTCAAGTGCTAAAGGTGGATTACTTCCATTATTTGGTTCTGGAGCAAAACAACGTATGGTTCCAGAATTTGAGAAGGCTGCTTTTGCAATTGCAAATGATGGAGATTATTCGGCACCAGTTAAAACAACTTTCGGGTACCACATTATTAAACGTATGCAGGTTATTCCAATTCCGGAATATGACGTAATGTATCGTGAATTGAAATTAAGAGTAGAGCGTGACATGCGTGCTGAAACTACTAAAGAAGCATTTATTGAAGATTTGAAAAAACAATACGCTTTCCAAACGAATGCACAAAAGTTATTACCCTATATCTTTAATGCAATGGGAGATGAAATTTTCATGGGTGCATGGAAAGGAATGGAAACACCAGCGCATGATGATGATGTATTGTTCACTTTTAAAGACAATATGGCAACATTAAAAGATATGGAAGCTTATATCATTAAGCAGCAATCAAAAATGCGTCGCGTTGACAAACAAATGTTAGTTGAGGATCATTATAATGCTATGGTGAAGGAATGGGTTGTGAATTATGAAGACAGCCAATTGGAAACAAAATATCCTGAATTTAAATCGTTGATTCAAGAGTATGCTGATGGTATTTTAGTTTTCGAAATCATGCAGGACGAGATTTGGAAAAAAGCATCTAAAGATACAACTGGAATCAAAAACTACTATGATTCGCATAATGCAGACTTTACCTATAACATTCGTTATAAAGGAGACTTATACACCGCTAAAGACAAAGCAACGGCTGCATCAATCGTAGAGTTGATCAAAGTTGGTGAATTAGATGCTAAACAAATTATTGAAAAATTAAATCACGATTCTGAATTAAATGCAAAAGTGAGAAACCAAGTTTATAATTCAGAAACGACTGAGGCATTTAAGGTAAGAAAATCTTTAAAAGTTATTTTACCCACAAGTGGTTTGACTGATGAAAAAGCAATCGCAAAAATAAAAGCGAAAAATAAAAAGTCCAAAGCGAAGAATGCAAAATACAAGCTTAAAACATTTAAAAATGGTTTAAACAAACCGTATAAAAATGCAGATGTTTATTATGTTTTTGATGTTGAAGAGACAATGCAACCAAGAAAAAGAGAATTTTCAGAAGCACGCGGGTTAGTAACTGCAGCTTACCAAAATCAATTAGAAAAAGAATGGATAGAAGCATTACGTAAAAAGTATGCGATTAAAATTCACGAAGACGCACTATACGGACTAGGCGGAAAATAAGCCTAATTATTGTTAAATAAAAAACCAACACTATGTTTAAAGCAAAGTGTTGGTTTTTTTTATGACTACATTTGTTAACTGAGTTGTAAACTTGCGAATGCGCACCTTAAATAAGATATTAAAACCAACTACTCCACTAACCTTAACGGGATTATTAGTATTGGCTATAAGCCTTTCTTGCAACGGCAATAAAGATAAGGGGCGGTTATTGGCGCGGGTTGGTGAGCATGAACTTTACCAAACAGATATTCAATTTTTAGGATATACCCAATTAGATAGTGCGGTTGTTGTTTCAAGTTATGTTGACGACTGGGTTGCTGAACAAATTTTAGTTAGTGAGGCAGAGCAGGATGAAAATGTAGATATACAGGCGATTGATCGGCGAATTGAGGAGTTTAGAAGTGATTTATTGATTCATCAATTGGAAGATAGACGGATTGAGCAACAATTAGACACCAATGTGAGTAAGACTGAAATTGAGGCTTATTTCAATGAACATCAGGATGATTTTCAGCTGAATGATTATTTGGTTAAAGTGCTTTACCTTAAAATTCCGTTGGATGCACCAGACATTGATGAAATTGGTGGAGCCTATAAATTACGGAAGGATGAGGATATCGAAACGATTGAAATCTATGCGAAAATGTATGCCTCTAACTTTTATTATGATATTGAAAGCTGGATCTACTTTGATGATATATTAAAAGAGATACCTTTGCATGATATTAACAAAGATCGATTTATACTTAAACGGTCGAAATTACGTTTTGAGGAGAGTGGTTTTTACTACTTTTTAAACATTGTAGATTACAAATTAAAGAACAGTACTTCGCCCATTAGTTTTGAGCGAGAAAATATTAAAGCAAGAATCATTAATTTAAGGATTAAGGATTTACGCCAGACGATTAAAAATGATATTATTAAAAAAGCATATGATAAGGGTAACGTCACGATTTATTAAGAGTAGTATTTTGCTATTGAGTTTTTTACTGATTAGTTCCAGCGCCATTTTTGCGCAAGGGGACGAAGCTATGGTCATTGATAAAATTGTTGCTCAAATTGGAGATGAGATCATTTTATTATCTGATATTCAAAACCAACGCCTTCAAATCTTACAAAGCGGAACAGATGGTGATAAGCAAACGGATTGTGCGATTTTAGAAGAGTTCATGTATGAGAAACTCTTGGTAAACCAAGCTAAAATTGACAGTGTTTTGGTAGATGACGCTGATGTAAACCGCGAGATGGAGGAAAGACTACGTTATATCGCTGGACAAATTGGGAGCATTGAGAAATTAGAGGAGTTTTACGGAAAATCTGTAGCTAAAATAAAAGCCGAATTCTTTGAATTGATTAAGAAAAGATTGTTGGCCGATCAAATGAAAAGAAACATTACTGAAAACGTAAAAGTAACGCCGAAAGAAATTGAAAAATTCTTCAAAAGTTTACCAAAAGACAGTATTCCATATATTAACTCTAAAGTTACCGTGGCGCACATTGTTTTATATCCAAAAATAACGCAAAAAGATAAGGACAAAGCATTTAATTTACTATCGAAATACAAAGGAGAAATAGAACGTAACGAACAACTGTTTGGAACGGCTGCAACGCGTTATTCTGATGATCCGGGCAGTAAAATTAGTGGTGGTGATTTAGGTTGGCAAACGCGTGGAACTATGGTTCCTGAATTTGAATCCGCTTTGTTTAGCTTAAAAAAGGACGAAATTTCTGAGGTAATTGAAACGCAATATGGTTATCATATCATTCAGTTGCTAGAACGTAAAGGAGACAATTTCCATTGCCGTCATATTTTAATTTCGCCTAAAGTGAGTGACGAGGCTTTGGTAAAAGCTGCAACAACTATTGACAGCGTTCACCGCGCTGTTTCAAATGGTAGTATGAGCTTTGAAGTTGCTGCACGTCGTTTTAGTGATGATGAAAAATCTAAATTTAATGGCGGGCAAATTGTGAACCCTTACTCTGGAGATTATTTGTGGGATATTCAAAACATTAATGATATTGACCCGCAAATGTCGCGTATTATTGAGCGAATGAAAATTGGAAAATTCTCTACTCCATCATTATATGACAATTATCAAGAGCAAAAACAAGGAATTAGAGTTGTTAAATTGATTTCTAAAACGGAGCCACATATTGCTAGTTTGGCAACGGATCGTCAATTAATTGAAATGGCAGCCTTAAACGAAAAAAGACAAATGGTTATTGATGCTTGGATAGAATCTAAAATATCTGGGAACTACGTTCAAATTGACAAAAGTTTCCTGAAAGATTGTAAATTCAAATACTCTTGGATTAGAGGGAATAGTTAGTAAATAGTATTTAGCTTCTTATTGTTTGCGCAGATAGGCGAAAGAAAATAATTACAGTACCTACTTCGAAAGAAAAATTCTTTCCTAAAAACTATTGACCATTAATAAAACCATCTCTCCCGTTTTTTAATTTGAATCCAATTTTAGCTTAGGCTTCAGTTTCACAAAGTGAATTACTCAATAGTTCTCAACTTTCAATCTCATCCATCAATTTAAATACGTTTCTTCATTATCTAGGAGTTCAGCAACTCGATCTCTAGGAAGATCAATGTCAACTGCAACAAGATACTTCATATATTAATTCGATTCTCTTATAAATCACGTTAAAACCCTTCTTTCCAGGTTATGGATTCATAATTAGGCAGTGCGCGTAGCTGAGGAGATTTACCTTGCGCAAACAACATATTTAAATAGTGATGTGAATATGTAATTGGTTCTAGTTTTATCAAATCATTTCCTTTTTTCAGATATATTTCATTTATTGCTGAATTCTCGGTGATGGTTTCATAGACTAAAAAAAGCGTATCGCCAACTTGCTTATATGTACCGTCAATTATATTCCCATAATCTTCTGCCATTAAAGAATCTTGCACACTGAAATATATATATTCAACAAATGTGCCATTTGATTTCAATTGTAATTCAGTATAAGTATCGTTTTCTGACTCGTTAAAGAAAAACGAAGTTGATTGACATGAATAGAGACAAATCAACGTGAATAAGGAAACAACTAACTTTTTCATAAGGCATTACGTTTAGTCCGCAATTTAGATAGATCGGGCGTAGAATCAATTTAAAAGGTATACTTTTTTACGATTTTGAGCAGAATAAATTGTTGTACAGCTTTTCCTTGCGGGAACGAAAGGTTCTAATTGAACTTATTGCTTAATAATTGTATCCATCTACTTCTTCGCTATCAGTTGATACACCCAGCGATAAAACAATACGATTTACGAAGTTAAAATAGGAAATAACTAAGGTTGCATCCAAAATGGCACTATCACTTAAACCCGAATCTTTTAAAGGTTGCGTTAAATTTTCACTATTCGCTTTACCAGGGTTTAAGGTTAAAGTTTTAGCATAATGGCAAAGTGCTAATTCTTCCGCACTTATCTTCATCTCTTCAAAACCAGCTTTTAATTCTGCTATTTTCGCATCACTTTTCCAATAGTGATTCAATGCAGTTACATGATGTAATTGACAGTATTCACAGTTATTTGCTACAGATACAACAACTGCAATCATCTCTCTTTTAGCACGCGACAATTCAGACTTGGTAAACATTATTTCCAAATACAAATCAATGTGCTTAACAATACTTTCTGGACGTAAACTTTGAATAGTGTGAACATCAGCAAGCTTGCCTCTTTTCCCTATCAAGTCGTCATAGATCTCTCTTAATCTTCCTGTAGAATCTTCGTAATTTATTACATCAATATTTGCCATTAAACTCTTCTTTACTTTTTGAAACTGACCTTAGAAAATGATATTAACCTATCTCAAAACAATACAGCTTTCAATTCAAAAATATCGATTTCAATTCAGCATTTGAGAAATATTCGCCCAATCAACATTTCTTACAGACAACGGCAATCAAAAGTTCTATGTAAATTTATTTAGATGTTTTTTTTATAGAGTCCATCAAAAACTGTATTCCAATTTTCTCCTTTATCAATTGTGCTTTCCCATAATTGACGAACGGTTCCATCTTCGTTTAGAGTCCATATAATTCTGTTTTGATACGGCTTCTTCAATTTTTGATTATACATTTCTTCACTGATTAAAGTCATTTGATTGCCACTAAAAATTCCTGAAAGTTTTAAGACAGATCCTGATTGATCAATCCAAAGCTGATTCCATTTTTCCGTTTTAGCATCATAATAATTCAAACTTGTACCTGTAAATCCAGAAGCCCCTGTCCAATGCTCCTGTAGTGCACAACCTGCCTGTATTTGTACAATTTCATTTTGGCCAACACGTGTGCCACTTGTATCATAAACTTCCCACGACCCTATCCAAAAATCAAATTCTTGCTGTTTGGGGGTACAACAGTTGCAAGGTTTTTCAGTTTGATTTTGAGTTTTCGGAGTAATTATGGCAAGTGAACATAACAAAAGAAGTACCTGTATCATTTCAAATAGATTAATTGATTGGAAACAAATAAAGTCATTTTTGACGTATTAAAATTGTAAAAAACGCGCATTCTAAACACCTATTGATTGCAAATACTTTTTAGGCGAAATGCCAACAACTGCCTTAAAATCTTTTGTAAAATGGGCTTGATCGAAATAATCGAATTGATAAGACAATTCTGTCAACTTAAGTCTTGACCCCGCTTTTAACAACTGTTCAATTGCATTAATGCGAATTATTCTCGCATAGACTTTTGGAGAGATGCCAACCTCAGTTAAAAATCGTCTTCTGAATTGAGACGGCCCTAGACCTACTTGTGCTGCTACCTCCATAATTGAAAGACAGCCTTTCGCATCTTTAATAATCGCAATTGCCGCATCTATCGAAGATGGAGCCCTGTGCATGAATGCAACATCCAAAAATGCTTCAATATTTTTCAATTTTAAATCCATGTTTGTATTTCTTACCTCAGATAGTTGATTCAGCTGATCGGTTTTATAAATCTCATCAGCAGGAATAATTTGATTTTTTAAAAGACTTAAATCATCTGGAATAAAAAATTTAGCTGCATTGGCCTTAAATGAAATACTAATGAGCGAAGAATCTGCATTCATTGGCAATATAGAAAATGACTGATGATGTAATCCACCTATGAAGGCCGTTGGACGCTCTTGCCATTCATTTGTCCGTCCGTTAGATTGCGAAAACCTTCCGTCTTGAACAATTAATTCAATGCAACCAATTGGATTGAGTTTAACTGGCTGCAAATCATGAAAATTATACTGTTGAATATTGGAAATTAAATGCCCATATTTTGGAATCGTAAAACTTGTAGTATTATAGTTCAAATGCAACATCTTATGATCTAAATATACGAATAAATGAGTTCAAGTGTTCCGCCATATTTGCCGCATTCGTAAATAAAAAATTCACTTAATTCTTTTAAAAATTAGTCGAATCATAGTATCTTGTAAGTCATTAAACAAACTTATGGAATATAGAAATTTAGGGAAATCAGGATTACAATTGAGTGAATTATCATTAGGAAGCTGGCTTACTTTTGGCAAACAAATTGGCAATAATATTGCGAAAGACTTAATGCATTTGGCTTACGATAATGGTGTCAATTTTTTTGACAATGCAGAAATTTATGCTAATGGCGAATCAGAAATTGTAATGGGAGAAATTCTTAAAAATTCTGGTTGGGATCGTGATAGTTACGTAGTTTCAAGCAAAGTATTTTTTGGAACCCGTGGTTTGGTTGACTCTAAACCAACGCAAAAAGGACTCAGCCGCAAACATATTACAGAAGCTTGTACTGCAGCTTTAAAACGCTTGCAAGTTGATTATTTGGATCTATTCTTTTGTCACCGTCCAGATAAAACTACACCAATAGAAGAAACCGTTTGGACCATGCACAACTTAATTACTCAAGGTAAAATTTTGTATTGGGGCACATCTGAATGGAGTGCGCAAGAATATATGGAAGCGCATATGGTAGCCAAACAATATAATCTAATTGGTCCAACTATGGAGCAACCACAATACAATATGCTGCACCGTGATAAATTTGAAGTAGAATTTGACCAATTATATAAAACGGTTGGAATGGGAACAACAATTTGGTCGCCATTAGCATCTGGAGTTTTAACTGGGAAATACAATTCAGATAATATTCCAACTGACACGCGATTAGGAATTGAAGGCTTAGAATGGTTAAAAGAAAAAACTGTTACGGATCAAAATTTGAGTAAAATTGGCGCCTTGCAAAATTTGGCTGCTGAACTTGGAATTTCTATGCCGATTTTGTCAATAGCTTGGTGCTTGAAAAATAAAAATGTGAGCACCGTAATGTTAGGAGCATCCAAAGTTTCTCAATTAGAAGAAACGCTGAAAGCAGGAGAATTTGTGCATTTATTAACGGATGAAATAATGTTGAAGATTGATGAATTGCTAGGAAATGTTCCTGCAAGACCTAATTTTTAGAGCGTTCGCGCATTATTTAAGCAAAGTCAAATGACCAGTATGGGTATACTTTTCATCACTATTGATGTCACCAAATTCAATTTGCCAAACGTAAACCCCATCATGTACAATTGCACTATCACCAAAAGTACCGTCCCAACCATTTGCTGCGTTGTATGATTCAAAAACAATTTCGCCCCAACGGTTAAAAATGGTGAGGTGATAATCATAAGGGTCAAAACCTGACACAAACACAGGACGGAAAGAATTATTGAATGGATCTCCATCTGGGGTAAAGGCATTTGGAATGTAAAATAGAATTTCTTCTTCTACTATTATGCTCTTGCTTTCATAATCATGACAAATACCATTTGAAACATATAAAACAATCGTATAATTGCCTAGCGGGTTATATGTGTGTAAAGGATTTTGATCTGTAGAACCTGATCCATCTCCAAAGTCCCAAGTTGTACTTATCCATAAATCACTTATATCTGACAAATCAGTGAATTTAGCATTTGATTTTTCGCAAGTTATGGTGTATGCAATTGTAAATGCTACAAAGAGATCTGGGAATTCAGTTAAAGTAATCGTCACTACAGAATCACATAAAGGAGCTATATCAATTGTATCACTATAAACACCAGAATCGTAAACATAATAAATCCATGAGGTGATCGAATAATTTTCTGACAACCATAAGCTTGGTTCGACTTTCACATAATCGTCAAAACCATCATAGAATAAGCCTTGCCCAAAAGCAGTAGGAACATAGGTTGCTCCGGATAAAGTTGCTGCGTAGGTTGAATCCCCCGTGTTTTCAACATTTACATCAAAAGGAAAATGCAAGATTAAATTATCTACTGGAGCGGTGGTTGTTTCTCCAATATTAAGCAGACATTAACATAATAAGTCCACATTTATTGAGCCTAAAATTAAGAGTGTTAAGAAACACCTTAAAGGCAGTAAATATATGTTCATAGGTGTAAATTGGTCTTCCTAAATTATAGAATAATTTCCAGAATATTATAAAAACCTGAAATTATCCAATAAGAAACAGACTTTAAAGTCAATTAAAAAGGAGACAAGTGTTATTGAACTAATGAATGAATTAGACTAAAAGTAACTTGATTATTGACTTGATACGGATTCTTGGCTTTACTATTTATTAGAGAAACCTTCTGCGAACTCAATCTTTTGCTTGCTAGATTTTAACATTCGTTGAGCAAGCAATACTCCAAAAAAGATAATGCCTGACAGCATAACCATTGAACCAGTAATACTAACGTTTAACCAAACCGCAAAGTAATAGCCCGAAACAACTGCTGCTATTCCAAACAGGCACGTGAACAATAACATTTCTTTTAATTTAGTAGAAACCAATTGCGCTGTTGCTGGTGGAATTATTAAGAAGCCAACAACAAGGACTGCTCCAACAACCTCAAAAGCTACTACTGTTGTTAATGATACTAAAGTCATTAGCGCATAATGCCATTTCCCCGTATTAATGCCTAATGAACGGGCATAATCAATATTAAAGGCCAATAGTTTAAACCCTTTAAAACCAAAGAATAAACTCAAGCCGATAATTACAAATGCAATAATTTCAACATAAAAGGCGCGCGGGCCTATATGCAGGCTCTCACTTATCATTATTTTATCCATATGGATTGTTGCGATATCACCATAAAGCACGCATTCCAGATCAATGTCTACATTGCCTTGCATCCACGTCGAAATCATAATCATACCCACCGCAAAAAGCAAGGTATAGGTAATACCGATAGAAGCATCTCCTTGAATTTTTGCTTTGCGCGATAAAAAATCTATGAGAAAGGCAGCCAGGACACCTGTTAACGTTGCGCCCAATAATAAAAGTCCAGAGGTTTTATCACCACTAAAATAATAAGCTACGACAATTCCAGGTAGCACAGCATGCGAAATTGCATCACCAACCATTGCCATTTTTCGCAACAATAAAAAGCAACCCAATAAGCCCGCATTTATGGCTACTATTGTTGCAATTAATATGATCCAAAAATCGTTCATGATTAAAAATCTTCTTTTGGAATTCCTACTATACCGAGTTCTTTCTCCAATTCTTTTTCAATTTCCGGAGATAAAATATGCTCAATAGCTTCAGCTCCTGAATGCACGTGAAAAATATCCATTGAGGTACGCTTCAATAAATACTGTTCCCATAAACGGTGTAAACGAACAATGCGTTTACTTTCAATCATTCCCTCTTCAGTAAGGAAATAATTATTGTTTTCAAGTCCAACAAACCCTCTGCGTATCAATTGATTTAACCCTTTTTGTAATTCTGCGGTATCAAAAAGGCGCACTTTTAAAATCTCAGCGGATGCTAAAACTAAATTCAACTCTTTCTCTAAATTTTGTCTTTCATGATAATGATAAATTGCCTTCAAAATGTTTTCTAGCAAGATTTTTGATTTGTTTTTGCGCGACTTTAAATACCGCGCTAAAATGCCCCGTTTTGTAGATCCAACAAAAGAAATTAGGGTGATGATTGAAAGAATCATTACGACCCAAGGTCCAGTTGGAGTATTCACATTAGCATAAGAGATATAAGCCCCTAGCAATCCAGAAAAAACAGAAAAAGCCACGGCTATAAATAACATGCGACTCAATTTATGTGTCCAGAAACGGGCAGCTGCGGCTGGAGTAACAATTAAGGCCGACATGAGTACAACTCCTAAAGCCTGAATGCCCGCCGCAATTGCTAAAACCGTTAAGGAGGTCATTAAAAACTCTATGCTTCGCACAGGTAATCCAATGGACTTAGCATAGTCTGAATTGAATGAAACAATAATAAAAGGGCGGTAAAAAAGAATGATAGAACCAACGACTACAGCTAATATTACAGCGAACAACATCAACTCATCTTTATTAATCGCAGCAGCTTGTCCAAATAAGAAATGATTCAATCCGCCTTGGTCACTATAACCTCCGTTTTGAATAAATGTGAGTAGAACAATCCCTAACGCAAAAAAACTTGACAATACAATTCCAATTGCCGCATCTTGCTTAATTTTTGAACGATTCACAATATAATCTACCAAATATGTAGAAAGCCATCCCGTAAAAAAAGCTCCAAAAAAGAGGTAAATCATGTTTTTTTCACCGGCCAAAATAAAACCCAAACAAATGCCTGGTAACAATGAATGCGCTACAGCATCACCAATTAAAGAACGTTTTCGCAAATAAGCAAAACTCCCTATCAACGCCGACGAGGAATTAATACAAATCATACCTATAACAACGTAAAATACGTTAGGGTCTTTGAATGATATAAAGTCAAAAAATGTTTGCACTTTCTTATTAGTCTCTAGTGTTTGTATTGATAATTGTCCATTGAACCCTCCGATAAACTATAGGACGACGTATTGTAAATTGCGCTATAAATCCACATCTTTCTCCCGAATTGGAAATTCATTCTCTTTAATCAGATTGGCCACTTTAGCTAATAATGTTAATTGGCCTCCATAGGCGTTTGATAAATTCTCTTTTGTTAAAACATCTTGCGGGGCACCTTTTGCAATTAAACGTGTATTTAGCAAGACCAAATAGTCAAAATAATCTGACACGGTTTGCAAATCATGGTGTATAATAAGGACGGTTTTACCCGTGTTTCGCATTTCTTCTAGCAGACTTAAAATCGAGTTTTCTGTTGCAGCATCTACCCCAACAAAAGGTTCGTCCATCAAATATATTTCTGCTTTCTGCGCCAATGCTCTCGCTATAAATACGCGCTGCTGTTGCCCTCCAGAAAGTTGTGCAATTTGCCTATTTCGTAGTTCTGTCAAACCTACCTTTTCAATACACTCCTCTACAATTTCAATATCTGTTTTATTGGTGCGTTTAAAAAGGTTGTTCTTGCGATAACGCCCCATCATAACAACATCAAAAACACTCGCTGGGAAATCCCAATCTACGCTTTCTCTTTGTGGAACATAGGCGATTTTTTCGCGCATTTTAGAAAGATCTTTATTGAAGATCTTTACATATCCACTAGAGGGCTCTAATAAACCCATTATGGTTTTAAGCAAAGTTGTTTTACCAGACCCATTTGGGCCAATCACGCCAATTATTTTACCTGCAGGAAGATCGAAATCAACATCCCATAAAACAGGTGCCCCTCCATATGTTGTAGTTAAGTTATGAACCTCTATCGCACAATTTTCATTCATTCGTCAATGCTTATTTTAATCCCTTTACAATAACCTCTACATTGGCTTTTACCATTCCAATATAGGTTCCTCCTTCAGAGTCTGGTTCTCCTAATGCGTCTGAATATAAAGGACCTTCTAAGGTTAATTCATAACCTTTATCCCCCGCACCATCAACAATAGATTGCGCTGTTTTATCAGAAGTTGATGTTTCAACAAAGATCGATTTGATTTTACGCTCAATTACAAAATCAACCATATTTGAAATATCCTTCAAACCAACTTCAGAAAGTGTTGATACACCTTGAATTCCTTTTACTTCAATTCCATATCTCCGACCGAAGTACGAAAAAGCATCATGCGAAGTAATTAGCACTCGTGCAGAATCTGAAATACTTGCCAGTGAAATTCGAATTGATTGATCCAATTCTTCGACTTGTTCCTTATAGGATTCAAAATTCCTCATAAAATAGCCCGTTGTATCTCCTTCAGCTCGGGCTAATTCTTTCGTCACATATTCCATTCCATTCATCCAAATTTTCGAATCAAACCAAATGTGCGGATCAAAAGAATCATCAAAATCGGCAGACTTAATGAGCTCTGCTTTATCAATTCCGTCAGAAACTTTAATCACAGTCTTTTCAACGGCATATTTATCCAACATACCGGCCATTTTCCCCTCTAAATGTAATCCGTTTGAAATAATGATATCTGCTTCGTCTAAAAGTTCAATATCACCCGGAGTTGGTTTATATAAATGCGGATCAGTTCCTGGACCCATTAAAGTTGAAACTTCTGCGCTATCACCCACAATGTTTTCAACGACATCCTGTATTATTCCAGTAGTTGTAACAATATGCAAAGGACCTCGACGTACTTTCTCTTCTATACGACAACTTGCAGCAATTGCAACAACAGCCATTATTATTATAATTCTTTTCATCATAATTTTGATATGAATTTAACTCCAATATTTTCGCTTACTTTTTTCGAAAGGTTAATCTCTGGTTGGTCTCCAAGGCGGATTGAAATCGAATCGTCAAATGGAAATTTTTCTAGTACATCTATTTCTGTTCCTAGCGTGAGATGATGGCGTTCTAAAAATTTTAGCAAGGCCAAAGAGTCTTCATTAACTCGCACAATCTCGACGCGAGAATTGATAGCTACGTCAATTAATTTAATCTTTGATTTACGATAAACAATATTTCCATCTTTATCAGGAATAGGGTCTCCGTGCGGATCAAATTTTGGATAATTCAAAAAACGGTCCAATGAGTCTATTAATTTGCCGGAATCAATATGTTCTAATTGCTCTGCAACATCATGCACTTCTTCCCAACCAAAACTTAATTTATTTACTAAAAAAGTTTCCCATAAACGGTGTTTCCGAATAATTTGAATCGCTATTCGTTCCCCTTCTCCAGTTAAATAACAGCCTTTGTATTTTACATACTCGACCAGTTTTTTTTCAGACAATCTCTGCAGCATATCTGTTATAGAAGATGCTTTGGTATTTAACCTTGCGGCTAAACCATTGGTGGAAACTCTCTTCTCTGTTAAACCTGAAAGATGAAAGATTTCCTTCAAGTAATTTTCTTCGCTATGACTGAGTGATTTCATCATTCCCTATTTATCGAATAAAATACTAAAACCGAGAGCTTGATAATTCATTGCACCAGCTAATTCCAATCCAAAAGAATAATCCAACTGCATATTGTCTTTCAACAGAAATGTAAATCCTGCATCAGCGTGAGAAGGTATATGAAAATATTCTAATCTATAAGCTTCCATGTATACTCCTATTCTTTCAGTTACTGAGAAGCCAGCGGATATTGTATAGGAAAGATTACCCCAACCTTTTCCTAAATAATCATATCCAAAATTATAGCCCAAACTCAAACCATTTTTAAAATTTTGAGAGATCAATAATCTATTAACTACACCGAATCTATTTTGATGATCGCTGCCAACTGGCATTATAACATGTGACATGAAACCAACTTGAGGTTTCCAACCGTCACCTTTAAAAATTCTCACCTTCGCACCAATTTGTAAATCGTCTATTTGCCATGTTCTTGGCGTTACGCCCCCCCCGGCATATTGCGTAGAATGGCACCGAAGTGTATTTACAAACCTTGCCTCTAAAAAATCGGTTAAACCTATTCTGAACAAACTTGTAGGAACTGTGAACGAACGATTTACAGTTGGAAATCCATACGCACCAGTGGTATGTAACTCCACTCCTAGTCCACTTTCAATTTGAAATTGACCTCGTTGTACTACTTCCGAAGAAACACCTTGCGTTGGTCTATCTGTTACAAGAGATTGACTAATGCCATTATAGCCAACAAATAAACAAATAACTAAATTGAATAACTTTTTCATGACCTAAATATATTAACAATTATTTTTTTCGACCCAAACCATATCGAAAGCCAATATAAAACCTTCTGACTTGCAGGGGACCATAAGCATAAGAAGTATCGAAACTATCCCCAAATGGATTCTGTGGATCTATTAAAGGAGACTCTTGCGTATAATTGAATATGTTTTTGACGCCGACAAAACACGAAAACAATTTTGATTTAAATGTTTTAGTAATTTGAAAATTTTGCAAGGTAAACCAATCTGAATAATCGGGCTTACCAAATTCTTCTCCAAATTGAGGCAAACGCTGCCGCCCCATTACTTTACCCGTGTAATTTAACTTAAGTCCAACTTTTTTCAAATCGTAAGAAACCGAAAACACTCCAGAAAATTTGGGTGCGAAAACTTGTGTCTCTTTTTCTATCTCACCAGTTATTTCATTTTCCGTCTTTTCAAAAACATCCATAAATGTTGTTCCCAACTTAATACGAAGAGGAATCGTGAATTTATGATTAACAGCAAATGATATACCACGCGTAACACCAAAACCTGACAAATTATCATAAATAATTAAATTAGGATCTGTATCAAAATCTGGAACAATTTTATTAGTAAAATAAGTGTAGAATAAATCTAAATCAAGGTTACCATAGCCACCTGCAGTGTAAGTATGATTCAAATTAAATGTTACATTATGCGAGCGCTCTGGATTCAACTCTCCATTTATTACAACATCCCTCGCCCCTGTGACAAAGGCATGATCTTCTGTAAAAAGAAATACTTGTCTAAACCCTGTACCGTAATTAAAGCGAATATTTGTGTAATCTCGAACAGTTTGTTTAAAACTTACGCGAGGGGAAAAGACTAGTCCATGTTTTTCATGATAATCGAAACGGACTCCCGTTAATAAAATCCTGTCTTCTGTCCAATTGAATTCATTTTGAGCGAAAATACCAGGTATATAACTCGCATCATTGGTATTAGAAGGTGTATTATCTTCATAAACCTGATATTTATTTGAAAAACCGGATACTAAATAATTTCTTGGGGATAATTTTTTCTCAAAAATAAGGTTGGTAAAATACACATCTTGCTCTGCCGTGTAGCTAACATCTCCATAAAATGAATCTTGTTGGTGGCGATTGGCTGAAAAATCTAATCTTAAATTTCTGTTCTTAACTGGAAATATGTAAGATCCTATGAGCTCAACGCGTTCAGTGAGAATGCTCTCTCCATAAATCACACCACTACCTCGATCAATAGGTTGCCAATCCAATTGACCTCCAAAACGATCTTCATAGAGATAGCGCATCCCAAGGCTGAATGCCTTTTGTCCTTTTTTATTGTTGATCTGCCATTTATTAAAAATCGACAAGCGCTCATTTAAAGGAATATCTGTAAATCCATCATTATTAAAATCCATTCTATATTGATTATAATAAAAATCGCCGCTCAAACTCATAAATACGCGTTCCCCAAACTTTGGTGATATAGATAGTTCTGTCTTTAGTTCTCCATGTGTGCTATAGCGCGTTTCAATATTCAGCAAGTCACTTTTTTCTGGCGATTTGGTTATAATATTCACGACTCCTCCAACGGCTTCTGCTCCATATAAAGTCGAAGATGGCCCTTTAACAATTTCTACACGATCAATCAATGATGTTGGAATTCCGTTGAATCCATAAACAGAAGAAAGCCCACTTACGATTGGCATTCCATCAATTAAAACTAAGGTGTATGGACCTTCCATCCCGTTAATATGAATATCATTCGTTCCACAAACGCCACAATTAACTTGTTCCTGAACCCCGTTTACGGTTTCCAAGGCTTCAATTATACTGTTGACAGGGTTGCTTAAGAAAAAGCTCTTATTTAATACTTCAATTTTAACAGGAGAATTAGAAATCATTGTTTCCCTCATAGTTCCAGTGACAACTACTGTGTTTAATTCTAAGTCCTTATCGCTTAAATCAACATTAACAGTTGTCACTTCTCCACTAGTAATCGTAAATGTGATTGAATAAGGTTCAAATCCAATTACTTGCATATACAATTCATAAGTTCCTTCTGGTAATTGGCTGAACTTAAAATTACCATAGGCATCAGTTACAGTTCCGTCACCTGTTTCTCTTATATGCACTTTAACAAATGGTAAGACAGCATCTTGAGAAATAACACGGCCTACAGCACTGCCGCTTTGCCCATATGAGCTAGCTGCTAGAGTACTGAAAATCAACAATATTAAACACCGCATTTATATGAACTTAAATTATTTGTTCTACAAATATAAAAATATTTTTAGACTTACCTAAAAATTTAATTGAAGGAGATTTGTTTTTGTTTTAAAAAGTGATGTATCTTTGCCCAAAATTTTAAAAACAATTGCAATGGCAACAAATAGAACGTTTACAATGATTAAACCTGAGGCAGTAGCTAAAGGATATGCTGGGAAAATCACTGACATGATTATCGAGGCTGGTTTTACAATTAAAGCAATGAAATTGAAAGAATTGTCTAAAGAAGCTGCAGGTGAGTTCTATGCTGTGCATAACGAGCGTCCGTTTTACGGAGAGTTAGTTGACTATATGTCTGGCGGACCTATCGTTGCAATGATTTTAGAGAAAGACAATGCAGTTGCTGATTTCCGTGCTTTGATCGGAGCAACTGACCCAGCAGAAGCAGCTGATGGAACCATCAGAAAGGCTTACGCAACTTCTAAAGGAGAAAATGCAGTTCACGGTTCAGATTCAGATGAAAATGCTGAAATCGAATCTAACTTCCATTTTTCTGCTGATGAAGTAATTGGATAGCATTTTTCAAATTTCATAATAAGATATAAAAAACCTAGGCATTTGATTGTCTAGGTTTTTTTTTGTGAGCAATCGGGACGCACTGACCTCAAAAATTGACAGCCTTTTAATTGCCTCTAAACGCTAAGTTGGAATATATCTATGAAACCGAGAGCGTTTTACAGGATTTATAATCCTGCACCAAACTGACTGAGGACTGTGTGAATGGAAACCATGTTATTGCGGGATTGCAAATCTTGCGAAGCTTGTGCTTGTGAAAATTTCGATTCTTGCTTTGCCGTTCCGAAATCTTTTGGGATGTAATTCTCTACCAAACAAGTTGCCTTTAATTTTTTACTGAAATTGGAAATAAAAAAGTATAAAAACAAAAAAAACCGAGATGGCCCTACTCTTCCATCTCGGCTTATCGTTAACCGATTTCTGTTTTAAAGAAATAAAACAAATCGTGTGCCTACTCTGTTTGGGATTTTCAGCTTACTCCCTGCGTTAAATCTAATAGATACAAATGTAGGGGTAATAAAAGCTTTTAAAAACAGTTAAAAGGCTGAATTTTCATGAAAAAACACCCGTATTAAAACTGATATTTATCAAAAAATGGGGAAATTGATCGAAATTGAACGTTGAAAAGTAATTATTCTAAATGATCTAATTTTCTTGCACGCTTCATTGCATAGAATGAAAATCTGTAGCCAACTTTAAGTGAGACCCAGGCGTAATTTATTTTGCTACCAAAACCAATTTCTGTTTCTGATTGATCGAATTGACGTTTAAATAGTGGCCCTGCATCTAATTCTAGATTAATACGATTAACGGTGAAAAAGGAAAGTCCAATTGGTGCCGAGTAAAATAGATAATTCGTTCCGTTTACTGGCATTAGTGCATTTGCTCTTAAACCTAGGTTCAACACAAGCTTATCTCGCTTGACGCCCCAAGGGTAAAATTTAACATCTGCCCCAGCCCCAGAATAACCGCCACCAATTCCTACACGCCATTTTTTTGATAATAATAAATCGTATGAAATTCCAACAAAGCCTGATTTACCGCCACCTTCTAAACTAATAGAGCTTTTAAAAACGCCCGCAAACTCCATTTTGGCCATTTCGTTTGGGTCTATTTCAATAACCAACGTAGAGTCTTGTGCATGGCAAACTCCTGTGAACAATATTATTATGGTAGCGATTAACTTCATTTATTTTGAATAGATTCTAATTTAATTTCGGTACTCCAAGCTTCAGGTTTTGCAGCAAACCATTCTTTTACCTTTGGCCAAACTTCACCAAATAAAGGTGTGAATCGATAAGCATTTAATGACGCTTCGTTATCCCACACGCTATATGTAAAGAAAACACCTGTTTCGGCAATGTCTTTTAATAGTTTAACGCCAGAACATCCAGGTTGATTGCCTACCTGATTTTTTATCTCATCAAAATAATGTTCAAAATCAGCGCAACGCTCTGCCTTAAACGTCATTTTTACAATTCGTTGTATTGCCATGCTATAATTAATTACTATTCGGTTGGGAAAAGTGAATCTATATTATCTTTCGAACCCTTTGGGTGGAATTCCATTCTTATTGTTTCTCCAACATTTAAACCTAATAAGGATCCAGCTCCACCACCATTACCTGCAACCCCTTTGTTTATAGCGATTTCTAAGAATCCTGATTCATTAAATAAGGCCAACTTTTCAGCTGTTGGCACTTCATAATAGTTCTTAGAGATATTTTCTATGAAATATTGAGAGTTTTTAAAATAAATAGTGAAAGGATTTCCACCGCCAATTTCGTTAAAGAGCTTTTCGGTAATGTTTACAATTACATTCCCATATTTATCGACATGAATGACGGAACCTTTGATTAAGTTTTTTTCTAAAATTGGTTGTGTTGTAAACACTTTCTTAACATGGTCCAGCGGATCGCCTAAATCTGCTAGTTGAATTCCTTCAATCAGCTTTAGTATAGTTGGTATATAAATATAACGCGTTGGAAACCTCAGCGCAAACTTTGAGCTAAAATCATCAATACGTACAATTTCTTCTGCTTTTCTATAACCATTTAGTAAAGAGAAGATGCCATTATCACATCCTACAAAATAATGCCCGTTCATTTTCATGACAATAGGGTATAAATTTGAGTCAGGATTTCCAATACTTATTTGCGGCAAAGCATCCACACCTAAAAAGTGAATTGTTCCCTCAGGAAAATCGCGGATGATATTATTGACAAAAAAAGCGGCTTGAGCAATATTAAATGGTTGAATCTCATGCGATACATCAACAATATTAATTTCAGACGAAGAACCATAAAGCTGCCCTTTTAATGAGGCGACGTAGTGGTCTTTTAATCCCAAATCTGTCGTTAACGTAATTATTTGCATGTAATACGCTCTTAATGTACACGAAATTGCTTTTCTAGGTGCTCGTGTACAGAGAAATTTTTAATTTTACCCAAAATTAATTTTAATTTTAAGTAAAAACGTTTAATACACTATAATTAATTAACATTTTGCAAGAGAAAACTATTGAAGTAGTCGGAATATCTCCCATGGATTTATTTGGCGTTAATGATCAAAAACTAAAACTTATCCGCACATATTTCCCGAAATTAAAAATAATTTCGCGTGGGAATACGATAAAAATTGTAGGCGAATCAGAAGTAATAGAAGAGTTTGAAAAGAAAATCGACCTTTTGATACACCATATTAGTACGTATAATTCTTTAACGGAAAACAATATAGAAACGTTGATGTTAAAGGAGACGGAAGCCATTCCTTTTAAAGATTATGGCGATACTATTGTGCATGGAAATGGCGGAAAATTAATTAAAGCGCGAACGGCTAATCAACGCAAATTGGTGAAAGCATCAATGGAAAATGATATGGTTTTTGCAGTTGGTCCTGCAGGTACAGGTAAAACCTACACGGCAGTTGCATTAGCTGTTAGAGCTTTAAAAAACAAAGAGGTTAAACGCATTATATTGACACGTCCTGCCGTTGAGGCTGGTGAAAATTTAGGTTTTTTACCAGGTGATATGAATGAGAAATTAGATCCGTATTTGCAACCACTTTTTGATGGATTACGCGATATGATTCCAGCTGAAAAGGTATTAGAATACATGGAAACAGGTGTAATTCAAATTGCACCCTTGGCTTTTATGCGTGGACGTACATTGGATAAAGCTTTTGTTATATTGGATGAAGCTCAAAATACAACTGTTAATCAAATGAAGATGTTTCTAACCCGAATGGGGAGAAATGCCAAGTTTGTTATTACGGGAGATCCTTCGCAAATTGATTTACCTAGAAATCAAAAATCTGGACTAATCATTGCTGTGAATCGTCTGGAAGATGTGGAAGGAATTGAAAAAGTACAATTAACAACCAGTGATGTTGTGAGACATAAATTGGTCAAGAAAATAATAGATGCATTTAATGAAGATTAATCCTCCAGAGGTTGATTAAAAAAAATTGAAATTTAAACGAAATGAACGCAATAAAAGAGTCAAAATTTGAATTCCCTAACCAAACTGCTGTTTATAATGGCAAAGTGAGGGATGTTTATACGATTAATGATGGTCATATAGTGATTGTCGCTTCTGATCGGATTTCGGCATTTGATTATATTTTACCGAAGGCAATTCCTTATAAGGGGCAAGTGTTGAACCAATTGGCTGCTAAATTTTTAAAAGCAACTGAAGATATTGTTCAAAATTGGTTAGTGGACACTCCTGACCCGAGTGTTGCTGTTGGGCACAAATGCGAACCTTTTAAAATTGAAATGGTTATTCGCGGTTATATGGCAGGTCATGCTGCGCGTGAATATAAAGCGGGCCGAAGAATTTTGTGCGGAGTAGCTTTACCCGAAGGTTTAAAGGAGAATGATAAATTTTCGGAACCTATCATTACCCCAGCTACTAAGGCGGAAGAAGGTCATGATGAGGATATTTCTCGTGAAGAGATTATAGCGCAAGGCATAGTTTCTGAAGCGGATTATATTTTGTTAGAAAAGTATACGCGTGAATTATTTCAACGCGGAACAGAGATTGCTGGAAAACGCGATTTAATATTAGTGGATACTAAATATGAATTTGGTAAAAAGAACGGTGAAATTTATTTGATTGATGAAATTCACACGCCAGATTCGTCGCGTTATTTTTACGCAGAAGGATATGAAGCTAGACAGGATGCTAATGAAAAACAACAACAGCTTTCAAAAGAATTTGTACGTGAATGGCTAATTGAAAATGATTTTCAAGGATTAGACGGACAAACCATTCCTGACATGACAACTGATTTTGTGGAGATGGTGAGTAATCGCTATATTGAATTATACGAAAAAATTACGGGTGAAGCTTTTGTTAAGGCAGATGTAAGTGACATTCATGCGCGAATAGAAGCGAACGTCGCAAGGTTTTTAAAAAGCGTTTAAATGAGAAACTGGGCTGCGACAATAATTCTAATTTGTAGTTTTGTGTTTAGCGGCTATGCACAGCAAGACGCAAAGGCAATTAAAGAAGGTGAAAAGTATGCTGAAAAGGCAAAAAAAGCCTTTGAAAAAGATGATTTTGAGAAGGCTCTACAATTCTATACAGAAGCTATAAATGCCAATCCATTAGAAGAGAACTATTATTTGAACAGGGGTATTACCTACGAGTACTTGTCAAATGAAACTGCTGCAATTGAGGATTACACAAAGGGTATTGAACTGAATCCAGAACATTCATTGTGCTATATAGAACGTAGCCACGCATTGCTTATTTTAGATGATTTTCATGAAGCTTATAATGATGCAATGATGCATTCTAAAATTCATGGAGAAAACGACGAGAGTTTGAGTCGCAAAAAACTCACGCTCTTGAAGTTAAAAGAGTATGAAAAGGCAATTCCTGTAATTTCAAAAATAATTGAGAATGACATTGAGGATCCACACCTCTACCTACAGCGGGCTAAATGCTATATTGAAACAGCTAATTTCAACGCTGCTAATGCCGACATAAACAAAGCCATAGCATTGGGTAATGATAATGGTTACGATTTTTATGATATTCAAGGCTTATATTATTTAAGAAAAAATGAACCTCGAAAGTCCATTGATGCTTATAATAAGATTTTGATTGAGACATATGCTTACACTCCTCTTCCGGAGTCATACTATAATTGTTCGAATGCGTTTTATGCGCTTGGTAAATTGGATTCAGCACTAATTCAAATGAATAAGGCGCTTGTTAAAGGAAGTAAACCTGAATATTATTTAGATCGTGGAAGCTATTTGGCAGAAATGGGTGATTTGGATAATGCCTTATTGGATTTTAATAAGGCAATTGAATTAGCACCTAAATTAGGCGCGGCTTATAATAACCGTGCATTTTACATTTGGCTTCCGCAATCAGACTACCAAAAAGCAGTAAAAGATTTAACACAAGTCATTAATTTTGATCCCGATAACGCTTATGCATATAGCAATCGAAGCTCCGCATATTTGGGTTTAAAGGACTATGAAAATGCCTTTATTGATGCTTTTAAATCTGTGGAATTGGAACCAAAGAATCCATATGTATATAGAACCTTAGCATTATTGTATTCCGCAATTGATGAAAAAGATGAGGCTAAGAATGCTGCTCAAGGTGCTTTGAGTTGGGGTTTACCAACTGAAGGTGATCCTGTTTTTCAAAACTTAATGATTAGTTTAGGTTTAGAATAGTCAATAGTCAAATTCATCTGTAATTCGCGTTTCATACCTTACCATAGCACTTAGAAAATTTTCCAATGCAAACTTGTCCAAACTAACTTGACCAGTTCTATTGAATCTAGAGCGCAGGTGTTGAACGTTTTTATCATCAAACAAGACAAAATGATTGATTCTATATAAATCCTGAATTTCTAGCAGTTTTTCAATTGCATCACGATCCAAACTGTTCCGATTTACATGAGACAGGTTATCCCAAATGAAATTGATTTTATCCGAATAACCTTTCTGAATGAGAAATTTGGTATAATCATTGCCACCCGTAAAGTTGATCTTGATTGCTTCAAATACACTACCTGCATTTCCAAAACTGTTTATGAAAGGAAATTTCCAGATCCCAAAAAGTAAACTGCCAAGAGAATACCATGCGCCCAAGATATACTCTACGTATTTGTTCTTGATATCAAAAATTTTTGTCTCACCATAATAATGGTAAGCAATTAGATTGACGCACACTTGGTAAGAAATTTGTTTCGACATACTGGCTTATTATTTCCTGAATTTGAGACGGAAATATTATATTAAATCGATAACAGAAAAGGTGAAATCAAGTGATTTTAGTATGAGGTAAAAAGTAAAACCTAATGTTAGGCAATAGCTAATTCATCCAATTATGAGAACGACCTACAAGACATAAATACTATCGAATAGTTCTACTGCAATGTCACTTTTCTAGTAACTGTTCCTTTATCAGAAGTTAGTTGAACCATATAGATTCCACGTGGTTGATTGCTTAAATCAATTTGATTGGCATTTTTAGCGCTTAGGATTATTTCTCCAACTACGTTATATACCACAATATCAACTGGAATTGAACTTTGAATGTTTACAAGGCCGTTTGTAGGATTCGGGTAAATTGAAATTTCAAACGGCGTTTCTTCTTTGATTGATATATGATCACCGTTAGATACAACCACTTCGAGTGTTGCAATTCCGCAATAGTTATCCGTTACCGTAACAACATATGTTCCAGCCTCTAGGTCAGTCAAATCTTCAGCTGTTGATGTAAACCCATCTGGGCCTGTCCAATTATAAACAAATGGCGCTGCACCCCCCGTTACATCCAAACTAATTTCTCCTGTGCTTTCTCCTGGGTCAGACTCTGTAACTACAGCTTCTAAATCTGCTGCGTATGTCATTCCTGCAAAAAGAAAAGTCCCTATAACTCCAAGTATTAATTTTTTCATAATTCTATATTTAATCATGCGAACTTCAAATCTTCAAAGTTTGCCTTATTCGTTAATTGTTACTTTAATCGCCATTTCACTCAGCATATCCGTCATGGATTTCTCATAGTTGAACTGACTTTTATTCATATAGTAAATTTCATCCTTATCTCGATCATCAATCAACACAACATCATTTAATCTAAATGTAGCGTCCACACTAAAAGTAACCTCAACCGCACCACCGTTAACCGAAATTTGATATGCTTTTCCATTAGTTGTAATCAAATAGATTGATTCGCCTACTGTCAATAAACTAAAAGGTCCATCAACTTTAAAATTTTCAATTACTTCACTATGATACCATTCGTCACCGATATGATTCCAAATTGTTAACTCCTCGTTATTCGTCACTGCCATCCAATAATTGCCCTCTTGCACTACTCCGTCAAAATAAAAATGATTCATAAAATCAGATCGACCTTTAATAAAATAATACGGTTCATTGAAAACGTACATTGGTGCATCAACGCTTTGCATGATGAGTTCATCAATCGTGACATTTGCGCCCCACAGCTTTAAATCTTTGATTGCAAATTTTTTAATGGACTCATACCGATCATTCAATGAATGATCCATAAAATTAACCGCGTACATGTCTTCACCTGCAATATCCCAAGCGAGTGGATTGGTTTGTGCGCTAATTCCTCGTCCTGCCGGAATGGCATAAGCTTTTGCGTCTTTCAGTAAACCGCCCATTGCACCTTTATAAAGTGTGCCTATTTGTAAATTATCATCCACACTGACATAATTGAACATACCATCTTTTATAATGACCTTTCGTTCAAAATCTTGCGCTATGGAAATGAACCCAACGCTCAATAATAATATGAGTATAAATACTTTCATTCGTTAATTAGAACGTCGTTATTGATTGCGACAATTCTGTTGCTCCCATTTCATTTGTAAATCTAGCATGAGTTACTCCGCCTCCATTGTATCGGTATCCCCAACCATCAAAAGCATCAAATGGTATATCTTCTAAGTTATCAAAAGTCACGCCATAACAAGCGTCATAATAAACCCCATCAATTAAAGAAATTTGATGATTATTAAAGTAAGAACTAGGATTGGTTGAACATTGCCCAGGCAATCCTTCTTGATCCGATACATCTTCTATTATGAAATTATAAGCAAGGTAAGGATAAGGTAATAGAGTTGTATATGTGTTTTCATAAGGATATTCAGCACAACCGTCTCCTGTTGGTGTCCCAAAATCCCAATTCTTAACTAAGAATCGATTCACTGAATAACCACATGCTGTAGAATATTCTGGTGTGATGTATACATAATTATTTGTACGAACAACACCTTGAATTTTTATACATGCCAAAAACAATTGTGCAAAGGTATAACATTGCGCATTCCGAAAATTTAAAAGAGCACCAAGGTTAGTGTTAGACGTGTTTTTCGGACTGTAATAATGTAAACTATCGCCTTTATAATTGTATACAATATGATCTGTAAATTCAGTCCAAATAGCGGCTATTACGTCCTCATCTGAACTTTCGCCATCTGCATTTCTACAGCTAATATCATAAACACTATGATACAATTTAAAATGTCCAGCTTCTGCCATTGGCGACGAACGTGTTACATACATTGTATTTCTAGTAGTATCTGCAGCTCGCCAGCTATCTCCTTCATCAAAAGAAACATCCCAACCAATTTTGAATGGTTTGAAAAATTTGGCCTCATCTGCCTCAAATTCCAAATCCGCGTAAGTTGAAGGGTAATAGAAAGAATGAAAATCTCCTCCATCCGCTTCTAAAGCTATTTTTCGCGGTTGAAAATTAAATCCTTCAGGTCCAATTCCTCTTACCCAAATAGAATCTGGTGCATTGGAACATTCAAAATTAAAATTCACATTTACACGAGGAGCGTTCCCACTAACATATGCCACAGGCAGCTGCACTACTTCATCAGCAACCCAATGTGGCGTGCCGTAAAAGCTTGCGCCTTCGTCTCTTCGAATGGGTAAATTACCACCAGTAAATGTCGCATCTTCAACAGTAACACTGCCGTACGAGAAATCCTGTGCAATAACATCTAGCGAGAGAAAAGTGAGCGCCGTTCCCATTGCCCAAGTCAATTTTGTAAACTTTAAAACCTTCATAGTGCTCTAATATAATTATTTTACAGCAGGAATCATAGCTTAATTGGTATGAAAAAGATTAAAATATTTATGATGATTAGCCTAACCGAGAATAAGTTATGAAGGATTTACTGAATGAAATAGGCAACTGCACAATATGCAAAGATCATTTGGCTTTGGGACCACGACCTGTTTTAAGCGCACATAAAAAAAGCAAAGTTTTAATTATTGGTCAAGCGCCTGGGACGCGTGTTCATAAAAGTGGCATTCCTTGGGATGACCAAAGTGGAAAGCGCCTGAGAATATGGCTGGGTGTTGATGATGTTGATTTTTATGATCCAGCGCAATTTGGAATTGTACCTATGGGATTTTGTTATCCAGGAAAAGGTAAATCAGGAGATTTGCCTCCACGTAAAGAATGTGCACCGCAATGGCATGAGCAATTGTTTGAAAAGATGGATGGGATTGAATTAATTTTACTCATTGGTCAATATGCACAGAAGTATTACCTCGGAAAAACCGCAAAAAAAAACTTAACGGAAACGGTTTGGAACTTTGGTGACTATCTTCCAAAGTATTTTGTATTACCTCATCCTTCACCAAGAAATGGTATTTGGTTAAAAAAACATGATTGGTTTGAAAAAGAGGTGATTCCTGTTTTACAAAATCGGATTCAACAGATATTTGGTAAATAATTTAAAGTTCGTCAACGGAACACAAATGGAGTAGATTATGCAGATTATCACTGATATTTTTTTTTGATTTAATCAGAAAGCTTCATCCAGCAAATTTTAAATGCATTCAAAAAAAATTAGCGGTCAGTTCAAGCGGTTTTGATGAATGATTAAAACCTTATCCACCAAAAATTGTATGGAGAACTAATAAGCCTTACGCCCTATCACGTTTCCATGTGGATCATAATTGCA
The DNA here is from genome assembly GCA_047623705.1 of Crocinitomix sp. Lineage (GTDB taxonomy): Bacteria > Bacteroidota > Bacteroidia > Flavobacteriales_D > Crocinitomicaceae > Crocinitomix. The sequence continues at coordinate 28,608 of JBLHOW010000039.1, read as the reverse complement.
TACCCAAATTTGACCGCCATGTTTACAATTAGCAAATGCCCCACCTACATGCGTCGTAGCTCTCCAAATTATCTGTGAATAATGGCCTGACTTTAATCCAGACCCTTTTTTATAAGTTCTATTACGGTGGTTAAAAAACTTTTCTTCGCTCGCCCAATAATCAACGATTTCCGATTCTGTTGCAATACTACTGCCCCAATAAATGTTTTCGCCATAATTACCAGAACTATGGTACATATTGCATTTCTTCGCCAACTTATTTGCCCAGTTTTGTGCATATTCAGCTAATTCATCAGACCATTCTAAATGTGGAACGCCTACTTGATCGCGATAGTAATTATGTTGTGCTAAAAGGGCTTCTTTATCAACATCAGATTGGCTTTCACTTGCACTCATTGTAAAACTGCTCACCAAAACAATGACCAATAATGCAACGACTATTTTATAGTTCTTCGTAATATTCATACGCATCTATTATATCCAAATACGTGCCATCATATCCTAATTCTAAAAGTGTGTTTAAATAAGAATCTTCATTTCCATAAATGATGTTTTTCCATGACTCCATCCAATAGAAAACTTTATAATTTCCTCTCCACTTTTTATTTTCTCTATATAACCAATCTGGACTTGTTTTAAATTTCTCCCATTCCTTTTGCCAATACGACCGATAATCTTCAGCTTCACCAATACTCATATAGCAAACTACCAATCTTCGTGCGCCGTTATTTTTCCATTTTAAGGATTCTATTTCAAGCGCTGTATAATTCTCGTCATTAAAATCTCTATCCAAAATTAACAAATCGTAATTCGTTTCATTTAAGGCGTTAATAAACGTTTGCTTATCACTAAACTCTTCGGTTGGATTAATGAGGTATAAGAAATTTTGAGCTTGACTTAAACTTTCAATTTCTTCTTCATTCTCATTGTGCACGTTAACTGTATAATCTGGAATGTTGGTTAAGTTACGTTTCGTAGCAGCAAAACTGATATAATTTTTAGCTTCATTTTTCTCATACGAATCCAGCACCTTCTCCTGCGTTGAACAATAATCGGTTGCCAACACTTCTATTCCATTCGCCTCCATTAAATCCAAATAATAAAGAAAGTGTCCATTGGCATCTGCCGGTGTAATTCTATCATCTTTATCATACCCATAAAACAAATCCTCCTGTCCTTGTCCATCAATAGCCGCAATGTATTCAGCAGCCAATGCCCCATCCCTTTCACGCGAAATTGTGGCTAATGGCACACCATTTTGCGGAATTATTAAAAATTCAGGATCAATAGCCTTAGCCGTTTGAGAAATTTCTATGACGAAATTTCTCATTTCAGTCGAATAATCAACTTGAGGCACATCTTTTTTGCGACAAGCCACTATTATTAAACACAAAACTGTCAAATTTACTATGGTTGTAATTCTTCTCATTAATTGTAAGTAGTTTTTCAAAAGTGGTATTACAAATCTATCTTTTATTCAAACCAATCAAAAATAAATTCGACCAATTGTGTAATTAATAAATCTTGAAAATAAATCTCTAAAATTAAGTGGTAGAATTTCACTATTGCAACCGTAATAATTACATTTGCCTTTGGACAAGGATTACAATAGAAATGAAGATATCTTATAATTGGTTAAAAACCTATATTGACACTGACTTATCGGCACAACGCGTAGCTGAAATTTTAACAGATACCGGACTAGAAGTAGAAGGTTTAGAAAAGGTTGAAATTATTAAAGGCGGATTAGCTGGTGTCGTAATTGGACATGTTTTAACGAAAGAGGCACATCCTGATGCTGATCGACTAAACGTTACAACTGTTGATGTTGGAACGGGTGAAAACTTACAGATTGTTTGTGGTGCACCAAATGTTGATGCTGGACAAAAAGTAGTTGTGGCTACAGTAGGTGCAACACTTTATCCTACTCCAGAAGAACCATTAAAGATTAAAAAATCTAAAATTCGAGGTATTGAATCATTTGGAATGATTTGTGCCGAAGATGAATTGGGCCTAGGTCAATCGCATGATGGTATTATGGTATTAGATGCCGCTACTGAAGTGGGTTTAACTGCTAAAGATTTTTTCAATATCGAGGACGATTATTTAATTGAAATAGGGTTGACACCAAACCGAGCAGATGCTATGGGACATTTTGGTGTAGCAAGAGATTTAAAAGCGTATTTGAACTACCATGAAAATGCCAATTTAAGTTTAAAGACGCCATTTGTTGCAGCACTTAAAGAAGGTATTGAAAGTGTAGCCATTAATTTAGAAAACACTGACGCTTGCCCTCGCTATGCTGGAGCTGTCATTACTGGGGTAACTGTTCAAGATTCGCCTGATTGGCTACAAAACAGATTGCGTTCAATTGGTCTAACTCCAATTAATAATATCGTGGATATAACAAATTTCGTGATGCACGAATTAGGTAATCCCTTGCACGCGTTTGACGGCGGTCACGTTACAGGCAGCATTAGTATAAACAATGCCAATACGCTCCAAAATTTAATAACGTTAGAGGGAACGGAACGAAAATTACACAAGGACGACCTATTAATTAGTAATGCAAATGAACCCATGGCGATTGCGGGAGTAATGGGTGGATTAGATTCTGGTGTTAAGTTTGCAACAACTAGCATTTTTTTAGAAGCCGCTTATTTCAATCCCGTTTCTATTCGTAAAACGGCAAAAAGACATGGATTAAATACAGATGCATCATTTCGCTTTGAACGTGGTATTGATCCAAACTCATTGCTTTTATCACGTGATCGTGCCATTACTTTAATTCTAGAAATTGCTGGAGGAACATTAGGTAAGCTATATGATCTTTATCCAAAAAAAATAGAAGACTTTGAAGTTGTATTTAGTTTTGACCGTTGTAGAAGATTGTGCGGCGTCAACATTTCTGATGAAGACATTGTTACCATTTTAGAGGAGTTGGATATTAAAGTTATTTCAGATTCGGAAGAAGAGGTTGTATTAAAAGTTCCGGCTTATAGAGTAGATGTTCAACGTGAAGTTGATGTTATTGAGGAGGTTTTAAGAATTTATGGATTCAATAATGTTCCCTTACCAGAAAAATTGAATACTTCGCTTTCTTTCCAAGAGAAACCGAATAAAGAAAAGATTTATAACGTTAGTGCTAATTTATTGGCTGATAATGGATTTGCTGAAATCATGAACAATTCGTTGACCAGTTCGGCCAATTGGGATTTAGTGAATTCTGAAGTATTAAAAGCCGAACATGATGTAAGACTATTGAACCCACTTAGTAATGAATTAGATGTAATGCGCCAAACTATGTTATTTGGTGGACTAAGAAGTATTGAATTCAATCAAAACAGACAGCATCCTGATTTAAGATTATTTGAATTTGGAAGTGTTTATAATAAAGTAGAAGGAAAGTATTCTGAGGCCAAGAAAATGGGCCTTTGGATTACAGGTGTGAAAGAAGCTGAGAACTGGTCAAGCAATAGTCAAAAAACATCATTCCACACATTGAAAGGTGCCACTGAAGCTATTTTGAAACGTTTAGGAGTATTTAAAGCGCCGCGTATTGGTGCTTTAAGTAATGATTTTATGGAGGATGGTTATTCTCTAACAATCGCCAATAAACCCGTTGTTGAATTGGGTTGGATCAAGCCAGAAATATTGAAAGCTTTTGGAATTAAACAAGCCGTTTATTATGCGGAGTTTAATTGGGATGTAGTGATTGAAATTTCAATCATGAATAAAATCAACTTTAAGCCGATTCCTAAAACGCAGTTTGCGCGTAGAGATTTCTCTTTATTACTTGATAATGCTGTTCAATTTGGCCAAATCCGGGCAATTGCTCAAAAGGCGGATCGCAAAATTTTAAAGGAAATAGGATTATTTGACGTTTACGAAGGGAAAAACTTGGATAAAGGAAAAAAATCCTATGCGGTTTCATTCACTTTTCAAGATGACGAAAAAACCCTCAAAGACAAACAAATTGATGCCATTATGGGCAAAATTCGTCAAAGTCTAGAAAGTCAATTAGGCGCTGAATTAAGATAATTGATTCGATTTAATAGCTGCCAAGCTGTTTTCAAAATCGTTTATTTTTTGATCCACCACTTTAGCCCAAACAAACTGTTCTTCGATTAAGTCGAGTGATTTTTGTTTGAGACTAATTAAAAACTCATCCTCTAAACTAGCGACTGATGTTATGGCCTCTTCTAAAGCGCTAACATCCGGCTTATCGAGCAATAGTCCATTTCCTTGTATTTGACGTGCAACGGCTCCTACGTTGGTTCCAATAATTGCTAGTCCGCAAGCCATTGCTTCTAAAATAACCGTTGGCATTCCTTCCGAATGACTTGGACAAACCAAGCAATCCTGCTGCGCTAAAATTGCTTTAATCCGATCAGTATCTCGAATCTCACCTAGGTAGTGAATACGGTCGTCTTGAATGTGCTTATTTTCTGGAATGGGACCTATAAATGTGAACTCAAAATTAGTTTCCATTTTAATTAGCAATTGAATTGCCTTATTGAGTTCTTCAATCCCTTTTCGGCGCTCTGCTCGGCCAATGAAAACGAACTTTCTTACAGCATTGTTAGGCGTTGGTTGCTCGACAAGCCAATGCGCTTCAATTCCGTTGGATTGTTGCAAAATCTCCCTTTCTTTTAAGCCCAAGTCCAATAATATCTTATCGATTTTCCCTCCAAAGGAATAAGCGTAATCAGCATTCCTTAAATTCCATTTCACAGCATTTTTAAATAATGTATATTCTGCCATCACTCTTAAACTTGGTGGGGTTTGATACATTTCTAATCCGTGAAAATTGACAAAAATAGGCAGGGTTAACTTTCTTTTATGCTTTTCGCGAATAAAGCGCCAACCAGAAAAGCCCTGCGCATAAATCAAGTCAAAATCATTGAGTTGATCTTCCAATTCTAAAAACGCATTTTTTGAATAGGCTTTATTCTCTCGAATATAATGCCCTGGAAAAGGATCTGTTTTTGGAAATTTCACGACCGTTTCAGTAATGAAATTAAACTCCGATTCAGTAAACAATTCTTTAAATTTTTCAGAGCTATAATCATTTCCACCGCAATGCAAAAGGTGTACTTGAATTTGTGAACTAGCTAAAAGTTTTGCAAGTATTAGCGAATGCTTTTGCATGCCCCCAATCTGGAACGGAAATATTCCATCTGTTAATAACAAAACTTTCATACGCGGTGAAATTAACGAAATTCTATCACCTATTAGTTTTTCAATCTTGGTAATCTAATTGAGAAACTAGACCGTTCGTTTGTATGGGGGGATATAACCCTGTAATGCTTCAACATTTCTGTGAAATAACTTTTGACATAGTTCTGTCCGTAATAGATATATACTTTCAGCACTTTATAAATTACTTAGTTGGATCTGTTTTATGAATTTCTCAATGGATTGAACTATAAAATTGAAATTATTTCATAGTACTACAAAAAAAAATCATACGCAGTGAAATTTTTAATATTCCACCACATATAATTATTTCATATTGGTTAAAACTACTCGTTAAAGTAGTGCATTGGTTGGTTGGGATATATGACCTAGTAATGCCGAAACACTACTGCGAAATAACTTTTAACATAGAACCGTCCGTGTAGATATATACTTTCAGTCCATTATAATCTTCGTTAACCTCAGCTCCCATGAGATTAATGATTTTCTCAACTTCTTTTTCAGCACCGTTTTGTACGGAAATAGTTCCTAATTTTTTATTTTTTCCATCAAAATCGGTTTGTGAAAGGCGATAATATGTTATATCACTATCTACCGTATAATCTGTGTATGAATAATTAAGTTCGCTACTTGAATTTCCAGCACCAGCGATTTCAGTTTCATATTCCCAATTTATACCATCATTACTAGTTTCTAGTGTATAATGCGAATTATTCAATTCCGACTTGGTTCGCCATTCAATTAGGTTACCATGTCCTACCTGTTCTGCTTTAAACACGATCAAGTCAATTGGCAAGAGTGTGCAATCAAATGAAGCACCACCTGATAAATCCCATACTAAATCGAATGATGTTCCGTCTGAAGTAAAATTATCAATACATATAATATAAATATCATCTTCTAATGCCACAATTGGATCAACAACAGCATCTCCCCCTGCCCCTTCAGTTAAATCTCCAGCCCCAGCTTCCAATCCAGTATCTCCAGCGACTCCAGAATATGAGCAACGTATTGGCGCCCCTACTGGAGGACATGCTAATTCAGTTAAAGGTCCCCAAACAGCAAAATCATAGTCTACAGCAGTTTCAATTATAAAGGCATAAGTGCCATCCGAAGCTGCCTGAAAGTAATACCAAGATGATTCATTTTCACCAGATAGACAGCCATCATTTGAGGCATCTAAATCATCAAAATTACCTGACCCAGAACTGTTCCCTGTAAATGTCACGTCGGAACAAACCGTTGTACCACCAGCACAATCAGCTGTTGTTGGAACTATACATTCAGGATCATCTTGAAATTCAAGACTCCAACTGTTCAATGTACCAACGTCTCCACCTGCATCATCACGTACCCTAAGTGTCCATGTCCCATCTGCATCTTGTCCATTATTGGCTAAGGCTAAATCTCCTTCAGGAATAAATGAACCATTAAAAGGTGCAGTACCAGCAGTTACATTTGTTCCTGCTGTCATATTAAAACATGTTACAATGTAATTATTACCGCTTCCTCCATTATCCGAAGTCAATAAATAAGCATCTCCATTAGGATCATCTAAAAAAATGTCTAAATCAGCATCATACGTGTGATTAATATCTATACAGACTTCTGCTAAACCGAAATCGCAATCAATTACACCAATTCCTGTTACAGTAATGTCACTTGATATAGTAGTATTTGAAGGAATTGCTGTCCCCGGAGAAGTTGTAAACGTTTGTCCCCAACTAATTCCTATCGCTAAAGTTATAAGTAGTGTAAGTAGTTGCTTCATCCCAGGTCGATTTTAATAATTTCCCCATCAATCTCAACCCCGTTAGTAATGAACTTCACTAATAATTCTTCAGGGTTAAATTCTAAATGCGTTAACACAATGAAAAGATCCAATGAATCATCAAACTTTATAACACGAACTCCCATTAAGTCTCTAACCGCTTCCATTTCCATTTTTGCAGGACCATTTTCAGTGATACCCGTAATTGAAAATTCATATTGATAGTCATAAGTAGATTCTTGAGCAAAACTAAATGACCCAATAAATAGGAGAGCATTGATAAGTAGGACTTTAAGCATTAAAGGTGGCGTTTTTTTTGAAATATAGGTCAACTCTAACGGTTTTCCAAATCCTTTCGACCAACCTTATTCAAATTACGATAAGCTTTAGTTTAAAGCATATTCAATAGTTTTTGTTTTTCAAAAAACCACTTTATTCCCTGCCCACTGCATTCGAGAGGCTCAGACTACAATGCACGCATAGTTCTCAAAAATCTTAACAACAAAAAAAGCCCTGACGATATTCGTCAGGGCTCAACAATGCTCTATTAAATTAGCAGATTACTAATCCAATAAACTACCAAATACTTTCTTCAATAAATCAGTGACTTGTGCAATTGGATCTTTCCGAATCTTTTTTTCTTCTTGCTTTACTAAATAAAACAAGCCAGAAATTCCTTTTTGAGTAACATACTCGTCCAAATCGGCAGTTACTTTATCTTTACCAAATAAAGGCGCCCAATTATTATATCGTGTCGCTATTGGATTCCAATAACTCGTTAATTTTACCGTTTCAATTGCATTGTGTACAACTGGTTTAAACGCAGCCGTTAACGGTGCAGTCGTTTTATCCATTAAAAAAGTTGTTGCAGCTGAATCCGATCCTTTCAAAATTGAAAAACCGTCAGAAATACTCATATTCTTAATTGCATCAACAAAAATTGGTGCTGCTTTTTTAGAAGCTTCTTCAGCCGCACGGTTTAGTGTAAGTGTAATTTCGTCCACCTTTCCTTGTAAACCCCATTTAATAGCCTGGTCTTTCATGGCAACTGCACTTTCTGGAAAAGGAAGTTTGATAATGTCATTTTTGAAAAACCCGTCTGTAAGGCTCGCCTTACTTGCACCATTTTTAATTCCTATTGTCAATGCTTCTTTTAATCCAGCAATAACTTCGTCATTTGTAAGAGAAGGTACAGTAGTTCCTCCATCTCCTCCGCCATTGATTACTTCTCCAGCTACACTTTCTAATATATCACACTGTGTAAATGTTAACATACTGAAAAGTCCTAATACTATACTTAATTTTCTCATCTTGATCCTTTCTTTATATTTGCTCAAACTTAATAATTTCTTTAAGTTTATCAAAAAGAATACCACGAATAAATTCAACTGAATTATATTACCATAAATGGACGCGATAATTATTACAATAGGTGACGAAATACTTGTAGGACAAACCGTTGATACAAACTCAGCTCACATTGCTAAAGAACTGAATCATCTTGGAATTTCTGTAAAAGAGATTGTGAGCATTTCTGACACAGCCAAACATATTATTAAAACAGTAGACCAATCTATTGGAAATTGTGACTTTTTAATTTTGACAGGCGGATTAGGCCCAACCAATGACGACATCACTAAAAAAGTGTTAACAGATTATTTCAAAGATGAATTGGTCATGCATCCAACTGTTTTGGAACGCATCAAAGGTTATTTTGAAAGGTTTAACAAACCTTTTTTGGAAGTCAATGCTTTACAGGCTATGCTCCCAAAAAAAGCAACAATACTTGAAAACGAATTAGGAACAGCCAGTGGCATGTGGTTTAAAGAAAAGGGGTGCAACGTATTATCCATGCCAGGTGTACCTTATGAAATGCGAGGCTTGATGGAAAAGTTCACTGAAGCTATTTCAAAAGAATATGCTGTGGGTAATTTTTACCATAGAACAGTGCAAGTTATTGGAATAGGTGAATCATACTTGGCTGAAATGTTAGAAAGTTGGGAAACTAAAAACAGAAGTGAAGGCATTAGCGTTTCCTATTTACCATCTGTTGGAACATTAAAATTACGACTGACGGGGAAATTAGAACAAAAAGAGACGATTGACCGAAGGATTCAGCACTTAATTGATACATATGGCAAATATGTAATCGGAGGCGAGTTTGATACTATTGAAAAAGTAATTGGGACTTTATTGATACGAAAACAAATGACTTTAGGCACTGTTGAAAGTTGTACTGGAGGAAGTATTGCCAAAAAAATTGTTTCAATTTCAGGTTCTAGCGCCTTCTATTTAGGTTCAATTGTGTCTTATACCAATAAATTAAAAGAAGAATTAGTAGGAGTTAAAAAAACCACATTAGTTGAAAACGGCGCAGTATCTGCTGCAGTTGTTAAGGAAATGGCTGAAAACGGTCGCGAAAAATTAGGCATTGATTATTGTATAAGTGTCTCAGGAATTGCGGGTCCTACTGGAGGAACGGACGACAAACCTGTTGGTACTGTGTGGATTGGGATTGCCACGCCTGACGCGACCTATACGAAGCTATTTAATTATGGCTTGAATCGCGAACGAAATATTCAAGCCACAGTATTAGCTTCGCTCAATTTTTTAAGACTAATTTTAACGGATCAAATAACGTCAGAATAGATTTTTTTAAAAAAAAGTTGGAGCAAATTATCCTCATTCAAAATTAAAGAATTATTTTTGCCTTTTATTTGTAAAACCAGAAAATAATGAGTTACTTTGCACTCCATTTTTGGAAGTAGTGCAGTAAATATATAGAAAATGTCAAAAATTTGTCAATTAACAGGAAAAAAGGTAATGTCTGGGAACAATGTTTCTCACTCAAAAAGAAGAACAAAGAGAAAGTTCTTGCCTAACCTTATTACCAAGAAATTTTATATCCCTGAGGAAGATCGTCACGTAACACTTAAAATTAGTGCTTCGTCATTGAGAACGGTTAATAAAATTGGAATCTCTGCTGCTATGAAAAAAGCAAAAGAACAAGGGTTTTTAAAATAATCTTTTTTAAAGAAATTAGAAATGGCTAAAAGTAAAGGAAATAGAATCCAAGTTATATTAGAGTGCACTGAGCACAAAGAATCTGGAAAACCAGGTACATCTAGATATGTAACAACGAAGAACAGAAAAAACACTCCTGACAGAATGGAGTTGAAGAAATTCAACCCAATCTTAAAGAGAATGACTGTTCACAAAGAAATTAAATAAAATTAAGAATATTGATTCGAGATTAAAGATCAAAGACTTTAAGATTTTTCCAAATCCAGTCTTTACACTTTCTTCTTTTATCTAAAATCTAAACATCATGGCTAAGAAAACAGTAGCATCATTACAAACCGGAGGAGGAAAAGAGCACACAAAGTGTATCAAAATGACCAAGAATGACAAAGGATCATATGGTTTTAAAACTGAGATTGTTCACAACGACAGAGTAAAAGATTGGTTTACTAAATAACCGATTTTGAAAAATATATTTTAATCGTATTAGCTTCTTTCCGCCTTAGGCGGGGAGAAGCTTTTGTTATATTTGACTATGGGAATTTTTGATTTTTTTTCTAAAGACAAAAAAGAGAGTCTTGATAAAGGACTCGAAAAAACGAAACAAAGTTTCTTATCTAAGCTGACGCGTACAGTTGTAGGGAAATCACGTGTAGATGATCAAGTATTAGATGAATTAGAAGAAGTATTGATTACATCTGACGTTGGTGTTGAAACGACCCTTAAAATTATTGAACGCATTGAGGCTCGCGTATCGAAAGATAAATATGTGGGGACGGATGAATTGAACGGAATTTTAAAACAAGAAATTGCCGCCTTACTTGAAGAAAATAACACCAATGATTTACAAGATTTTGTAACACCATCAGTTGAAGATGGACCATACGTTATTATGGTTGTAGGTGTAAATGGAGTGGGTAAAACCACTACAATAGGAAAACTTGCACATCAACTAAAAAGCGCTGGTAAAAAGGTTGTACTTGGTGCGGCTGACACATTTAGAGCTGCCGCCGTGGATCAATTAGTGATTTGGGCAGAACGCGTGGGTGTACCGATTGTTCAGCAAGGAATGGGTGCTGACCCTGCCTCAGTTGCATTTGACACACTTCAATCAGCCAAAGCTCAAGGTGCTGACATTGCAATTATTGATACAGCCGGAAGACTTCACAATAAGGTCAACTTGATGAACGAGTTAACCAAAATTAAAAACGTGATGGGTAAAATAATACCTGGCGCACCGCACGAGATATTATTGGTATTGGACGGTTCAACTGGACAAAATGCATTTGAACAAGCCAAACAATTTTCATTAGCTACTGAAGTTAATGCACTCGCTATTACTAAATTGGACGGAACTGCTAAAGGTGGTGTCGTTATCGGGATTTCAGATCAAATGAAGGTTCCTGTAAAGTACATAGGTGTTGGTGAAGGAATTGAAGACTTGCAAGTTTTTAATAAAGCGGCATTTGTTGATTCTCTATTCAATTAATATGCGTTATTTAATTCTCATTTTCGCTTTTTTTCAATTGGCTACTAGTTATGGCCTAAGCACTGACTCTACGGTATGCGCTAATATTAAAACAGGAGAATTTTACGTCATCAATAAAGGTGACACTTGTTATATTTCTAGAACTGCAGATCGTCAAACAGAAAAATGTAATAGCAGTGACATTGCATTCGAATTGATTGTTGTTTGGCTATCAGAAAAAAAATATATTCTAAGGGACATCCATTATAACCCCTCTACTAATGCACGCGTCATGCGGAATGATGTAGTTATGACTATAATGGAACGAAATCCCGATTCGCACGTGGTAAACGTGAAAATTAAAGGGCAAAGAAATCGGTTAATGACCGTTTATTGCAATAAGTAATTCGGATGAAAACAAAGACATTAAAAAAGAATAAGGTAAACGTTGTGACACTTGGATGTTCAAAAAACATTTTTGACTCTGAGATAATGATGGCACAATTGGCAGCGAATAAATTCACAGTTGAGCACGAAGCACAGCAGGATGATTCTGAAATTGTAATCATAAATACCTGTGGTTTTATTGACAACGCCAAGCAAGAATCAATTGAAACAATTATTCGCTATGCTGAGGCAAAGGCCGAAGGTTTGGTTGAAAAAGTATATGTTACTGGATGTTTATCCGAGCGATACAAAGAAGAATTGCAAGCAGACATTCCTGAAATTGACGGATATTTTGGAACGCGTGAATTACCGCGTTTATTAAAAACATTAAAAGCGGATTATAAGAAAGAGTTAGTTGGCGAACGTTTATTAACGACACCTTCTCACTTCGCTTATTTTAAAATTGCTGAAGGATGTGATCGTCCTTGTTCATTCTGTGCTATTCCACTCATGCGCGGAAAGCACGTTTCAACGCCAATTGATCAATTAGTGAACAATGCAAAATCATTGGCAGAGAAAGGGGTAAAAGAACTCATGTTGATTGCGCAAGATTTGACTTATTACGGGTTGGATATTTATAAAAAGCGAAACTTGGCTGAGTTATTAGACAAGCTTTCTGATGTAAATGGCATTGATTGGATTCGTTTGCATTATGCATTTCCTTCTGGCTTTCCAATGGATGTTTTAGATGTGATGAAAGGCCGAGAAAACATTTGCAACTACTTAGACATGCCTTTACAACATGGTTCTAGTGCAATGCTTAAAGCTATGAAGCGTGGGATTACAAGAGAAAAAACGGAAGATTTAATTGCAAAAATTAGAGATAAAGTTCCTGGAATTGCTTTGCGAACCACTCTTATTTCTGGTTTCCCAGGTGAAACAGATGCTGATTTCCAAGAAATGTACGATTGGGTTGAAAAATCACGCTTCGAACGCCTTGGAATCTTCACCTATTCACATGAAGAAAACACTTCTGCTTTTGTTCTAGATGATAATGTGCCTGCTGAAGTTAAGCAAGAACGTGCAGATATTATTATGGATTTGCAAGCTGGAATTTCACATGACCTTAACCAAGCTAAAATTGGTAAAACCTTTAAAGTCTTATTTGATAAGGCTGAAGGTGATTATTTTATTGGGCGAACTGAATTTGATTCACCTGAGGTAGACAATGAAGTATTGGTTAAGATATCTGAAGATAATCACGTTAGAATTGGTGATTTTGCTGAAGTGAAAATTACTTCTGCAGATCATTATGATTTGTATGGGAATGTAATTATTTAAGTCTTACAACTCACTTAAATCAATTCGATACACTCCGTCTCCCCATGTAAAAACGTGCAAGACACTGTCGTTTTGAATCCAGAAATCAGTAATCGTATCAAAAGCAATTGCTTCCATTTTGGTCCAGGTATAGTCATTGCGCATTAAATAGCAACCTTGGCCCCAACTACCGGCAACCACAAATTCTAATTCTTCTATTACTATCACTTCGTTCATGGTAATGTTTGGGATGTTCTTCGTAATTGACCAATGTTCACCTTGATCATAACTGAAATAAAATACACCCGAAGTATCATTTGCACCAGCGGCCCATAGTTTAGATGAATTAACCGTGGAAATTGCCAAGTCATAAAACATGATCCCATCTTGCGACAAAATCGATTCCCATGAACAGCCTTGATCTGTAGATTTTAATACTCCTCCGCCAAATGACATAGCGTAAACAATTGAATCATTTTCTGGATCAATTTCTATCGACCAAGCGCTAGTGCTTTTGACCAAAGAGTCGGCCGTGCAAACAGTCCAGTTATATCCATTATCAACTGACTTTAGAATTCCTTTATCTGTAGTGGCAGCATATATTAATTGCGAATGTTGACTCACCTGAATACAACGAATGTCTTGCGAAGGAAATTTGGATAACTTTTCCCAAGATTGGCCTTTATTTTCACTGATGAACAAACCATTTTTCCATGTTCCAGCTAAATAAATATCAGCCGTAACCAGTGCAACCGCTTGCACATCTTCAACTTCTGGATTCAGTGCCTTACCTTTATTTAAGATCTTCCATTTCCCTTTTTTATTCAATCCGTAAACAAAGCCACTCCCCTTCTCATCTCCTTTTGTACCTAAGAGACCTTTATTCCCTTTCACTACACTCGAACGAATAGTCAATCCTTTTAGTTGATGATTCACCTCTATGTTTTGACCAATTGCACAGAACAAGGTCAGAAAAGAACAAAGAGTGAGAATTAATTTCATCAATCTAATTTTTTATTATCCTGATCCGTTACGTCTTCAACATCCGTAACATCTTCATAATCTACAAAACCATCATTCGTTTGTTGCTGTTCCCTAAATTGCTCGAATGGATTCGATCCCGCTTGTCCGCCAAACTTAAAACCACCGCCTGTTTTTGGTTTATTTATAGGCTGTCCCGTAACTAAGCTGCCAATAACATTTGCCGCACGTATAATCATGTTGATTAAAAAGAAAAAGGCAATAGCAGAAAAAATCCAGCCGAAAATAGGAGCATTATAAACGCTATGAATACTCGCAGTAAACCAATTGACTATAGGATTATCTATAATTACTGGATATTGGAGGCAAAAAATAAATAGAATGATAGAACCACTAAATAAATAACCTTCCGTTTTAGGTGCGATTGGTGGAGCTAACAGGGCCAAAAGTTTGTGTTTTGCAAATTGATTAAAAACAGTACGTTTTTGCAATTTCCCCATAAAATAGAGTGCCATTACAACAACACCTAGAATCATACTAGAGATTGCCACACCAGTATTATCTCCAGTTTCTTGATTACTGAGAATATAATTAGCAACAACAGATACTAGCAAAACATATTTGACCGAACGCAATACCAGAAAATGAACTTCTTTTAAATTGAAATCCAATCGACTGGTAATGAAATTTAGTAAAATCATGAACAAAGCCCAGATAAACCCAAAGATTGAAAAGGCAATTCCTAATCCAAAAATAAAATTCAATACTTCCATAATTAATAAGGGTAAAATTTAACACCCGATTTAGTAGGATCAATTAACATGCAAAACCAATTTTGAGTAAAAATTACTGCCAAAATTCACTTTTTGCTGACATGCTGACATTTATAATTTCGTTTTTACCTTGCTCCAAAGTTTAATCTGCCAATTCGTATAGCCAGTCGCCACATGATTTCCATTAATATCGTGCAATAGTATTTCGCATCTAATCAAAATTGAATCGCTCCCCTCAAGTGGATCATATATATTCGTTTTCATCCAAGCGGTATCCGCTTTAAATTCCGCATGAATATCCGCCTTAGCTTGGTAGTGGTATTTCATTTCTAGGGACTCCATAATTAAGCGGTATTTTTTACTACCCAATTTTGTGAGTAACATAAAACCAGAGGAGAACTCAGCTGCAGTTGCCATTCCACAAGCATGCACACCTTTAATATGATTAAAATTCTTGCGCTTATAAGGAATAATCGTTTTTACAGAATCATCCTTGATCTCCAATATTTTAATTTTATGCGGGCGATTAAACGGAATCACATAGCCTAATCCTAAATTCAATTTGAAGAGTCCAAATTTAGAGGTTTTCGCTGCGTTTACATATTTCTGAAAATCCATGAATGGTTTGCTTTATAATACTGAGTAATTTCTAAAAACATAAATTTCGACATTCTTCTTCATAAAACAATATTATCTTTGCTTACATATCAAAAAACATCTTTTTAATGAAAAAATTTATTCTTGTAATCGTTGCTTGTTTTAGTTTTCAATTTGGATCATTCGCTGTTGAAGGAATGTGGATTCCATCATTAATTGACATGTTCCATTCAGACATGAAAACTTATGGGATTAATCTTTCACCAGAAGAGATTTATTCGACTAATAAAGCAAGCTTGAAAGATGCCATTGTTCAGTTCAACGGCGGCTGTACTGCAGAGTTAGTATCAGATCAAGGTTTATTGTTAACTAATCATCATTGCGGATTTGGTGCGATACAATCGCATTCATCTTTAGAAAATGATTATTTGAAAAATGGATTTTGGTCTAAAAATCAAGCAGAGGAATTAGCTTGTCCTGGCATGTATGTCACATTTGTAAAAGAAATTAGGGATGTTACAGAACTTATAATGGTTGGAGATGCCACTGGTATTAAAGACCGGATTAAAGCATTAGAAGCAGAGAATACTACAGGGTCTGTTGTTGCTAAAATCAAACCATTTAACCAAGGCAACCAGTATTATATGCTTGTTACAGAAAATTTTAATGATATTCGATTAGTTGGAGCGCCGCCTTCAGCCATTGGTAAATTTGGAGGAGATACCGATAACTGGTTATGGCCAAGACATACGGGTGATTTTTCAGTTTTTAGAATTTATGCCGATCGTAATAATGCTTCTGCTCAACACAGCGAAAGCAACATGCCATACAAACCTATTAAGTCATTACCTATTAGCTTAAAACCTAAAAACGCCGGAGACTTTGCAATGATTTACGGTTTTCCCGGATCAACATATCAGCATACGGCATCAGGTAAATTAGCCTTTTACATGGACGAAGAACGTCCTGCAAGAATTGAAATGCGTCAAAAAACATTGGACCTTATGGGACCTGCAATGAATGCAGATGATAAAACAAGAATTCAATATGCTTCAAAACAAGCGCGAATTGCAAACGCTTGGAAAAAATGGATTGGCCAGATTGGTGGATTGAAAGAAACGCACGCCATGGACAAAAAGAAAGCCTTTGAAGAGGAGTATATGGCTAAGGCAGCTGAAAAAACGGAATGGAAAACTAAATACTTTGGCGTAATTAAAGAATTGAACGACCTACAAAAAGAAAAAGGTAAATATGAATTTGGGCGATCAATATTTATCGAATATTTTTATGTTGGACCTGAGTTCTTAGGTTTTGTAATGAACTTTGCGAATGTTGTCAACAACTTTGAAAAACTAGAAGCAGAGGGTAATTTACAAGCCGAATTGGACAATTTGATGAAGAGACAAAAAGGATTTTTCAAAAACTACAATAAGGAACTCGATCAAAACATATTTAACGCCCTAACACCTCTTTACCTATCCTATGTTGATAATGAATTATTGCCAGCTAATTTAGCCAGTTCATGGCAAAGGAGTGGTGATAGAATTTATGAAAAGTCACTGTTTTTAAACCAAGAAAAGTTAGAAATGGCATTGACGAAGTTTAGCAAAAAAACAGTTAAAAAAATAAAAAAAGATCCTGCCTATAACTATGCACTTTCAATTTACAAGTCTTACCTCACAAACATTAACCCTGGTTATCGTGAATTTTCGAAACAACAAGAAGAATTGATGCAACGTTATGTTGAAGGAATGTTAGTCATGTTTCCGGAGCGTAAAATGTGGGCAGATGCTAATTCAACGTTAAGAATTGCTTATGGTAAAATAGATGGTTCGGCACCCAGAGATGGTATGGAGTATATTCATTACACAACCATTGATGGAATTATGCAAAAGTATGATCCTGAAAATCCAGATTTTCAATTAACAGATCGATTTATAGAATTGTACAATAAAGGGAATTGGGGAGACTATGCGCAAGACGGTGAATTATGGGTTTGCTTCACAGCGTCTAACCATACAACTGGTGGGAACTCAGGTAGCCCTGTAATTGATGCAGACGGAAACTTAATGGGAATTAACTTTGATAGAAGTTGGGAAAGTACCATGAGTGACTTTATGTTTGATGAGTCACGTTGTCGTAACATTGCAGTTGACATTCGTTATGTATTATGGGTGATCGACGAATATGGCGGTGCCTCGCATTTGATTGAAGAAATGAATTTTGTAAAATAATTGGATTGAAACGAACTGCGGCTACTGCTTTATTTGTGTTGTTATTTGCAATACTGTCTTGTAAAAAAGAAGCTCCTGCTCCATTGCCTGAGGCTAACTTTTATGTTGAAGGTAACGGTTGCACCAGTTCTTGTTATCTCTTCTTTCATAATCAATCTCAAAATAGCATGGCCTGGGAATGGGATTTCGGAAACGGAACTTCATCCATCCTTGAAAATGATTCATGCCTTTACGACACCACAGGTACTTACGAAGTTTGGCTCTATTCAACAAATATTGATTTGGTGAGAGATTCAGTACGGAAATATGTACATGTGAACTAGAACGTCTGCAATGCAGAAAAACTATATTACTGCTTCCTTCTTGCCTTTATGTGCGATCTTGATACTTAGACCTGATTCAAATCCATTTGTCTTAATTTAGAACTAAACAAAAAAAGAACCCAAAATGTTGCGAATCATCAAGGGTTCTTATTTTCTTATCACATAATTCTCATTAGTGATCACAGTAGATAGGTGTAGTATCCGACTAGAACAAACATAGACTAATCTTGCCTGTGATAAAAGGATATTATTTTCAGAAAATCACTTATTTATACGCGTCTAGCTACCACACCGAAAAATCAATTTTTATACACTTCTATTTTTTAGAATTTGTATGTAAAAAGAGCGGTGCATCAAGCCAAGATTTGCTAGTTTTTACGGATTGAGATTAAATAGTATGCGGATCGAACAGATCAAACGCAGATAAAAGAATCCATGCGAATAAAAATAAATTGAAGAAAATGTTTCATTTTTAACCACAATTGTAAGGTAGAAAAAAAACGTTCGTCTTATGAAGCATGAAAACATATATTGACATGATAAAGTCACTATTAGAAGAGAATAAAACAACTGGGGATAATCATTCCGAAGCTATGTTACACTATTCTAAAATGAACGTTAAGCGACTAGAACGTTGGTTATCCAAAGGGAAATTGCTGGACGAAACAGTGACTGCTGTAAAGGAAATCAAGACAAAACAAAATTGGACCGTATTAACCGAGGCTTGGTGTGGAGATGCCGCCCATTCAATTGGTTTTATTCAAAAAATGGCCGATTTAAATGATAACATTACATTGGATTGGAAGTTACGTGATGAAAATTTAGATCTGATGGATCAATTCCTAACCAATGGTGGCCGATCTATTCCTAAACTAATTGCTAGAGATGCGGATGGAAACGAATTATTTGATTGGGGCCCTCGTCCTAGCCATATTCAAAAAATTTATTTGGATTTGAGAGCGAAAGAAATACCCTATAGTGAAATTAGTTTAGAATTACAGAAGCTTTATAATAAAGATAAAGGTGTTTCAATTCAAGAAGAAATTGTAGCGCTTATCAAGTAAACCATTATAATATTTGCGTCGAGTCAGTCTACTATTTGCTCTGTGTCAATAGTATCAATGTCTTTCTCGGCGCTTTTTTCATTTCCTACTTGCGATAAAAGAATTGCAACCAAAAGAATTAAGAGCAATACCAAAAACATTTTTTTGTCCTTATATAAAGGCACCTTAGGACGCTTCACCATTTTATCATACTCATGGGAAAGCGAAGCAAAGTCCTTGTATTTCTCAATCGTTTCTTTCGACGGGACTTTCGGTTTTTTGGTTCTATTTACTTTATAGGTTCTCATTTAGTTTTCCAACCTTTCTTTAAGCGATCCAGAATGCGATAAACTCTCATTTTTGCATTTGCTTCAGTAATATTATAAAATTCTGCTATTTCTTTAAAAGAATAACGCATAAAAAATCGCAAATCAATAATTTCAGAATGTTCTGGCTTTAATGTATTCAATGCTGCAATCAATTTTTCTTGTTCATCCTCGTTGTCTATTTTTTGCAAAGAAATTTCCGACATGATGTCTTTTATATCCTTTTCTTGAATTTCAACCGACACCATTTTTTTAGATTTTCTAAAAAATAAATTCACCTCGTTTGAAGCAATTCGATACAACCAAGCAGAAAAAGGTGCTCCTCTATTTTCGTATTTCTGAATATTGAACATGGCCTTCAACATTGCTTCTTGACATATATCGCCTGCCTTTGCCTCATCTTGTACACGCTTATAGATGAATAAATAAATGCGTTCAAAATATTTCTCATACAACAAGCCAAAAGCATTGCGGTCCTTTTGGGCCAACAAAACTAATTTTTGGTCATCCTTAAATATTTCAGGCGTTACTTTCAATGTTTATTTCACGGTTTATATGCTTAAATGCAATTCAATTAAAAAGTAACAGTTTATTTAGAATCTTTTTTTTAATTCATCAACCACTTCAATAATTGATAAATAAGTATTCGCCATGATTGGTTCCAATTCAGCCAGTTTAAAATAAGCAACGTCTGTAATTCCTTCCTCGGCTTGCGGAATCAACTCTGTTTTTTGATCTCCTTCATACAGCCAATACCAATACGTGCGCTTTAAGACATTTTTACCTTTATGGACATAAGTATGCCATGTATCAATTAAATGATCTTTAATTTTTGGCGCCAATAAGCCACATTCCTCCTCAATTTCTCGCACGGCTGCAATTTCAGGTGTTTCGCCCGGATCGAGCTTCCCTTTAGGAATGTCCCATACATCATTTCGTTTGATGAATAAAAAACTATCATCCCTTTGTACCATGCCTCCAGCGGCCTCAATATATTTATGGTTTTTAAAGAATTTAAGGAAATCCGCTTCTTTATGGATTGATATTACCATTTCGGCTTCGTCTGAACATAAAAAGGATGCTACGTCCTGCCATAATTGGTCAATATTCAAATCAGTCAAAACTTGTGAATTAATTTGAAATATTAAAGGTTTATTTTCAATAAAAACTTTATACATTTGTCGTCTATGATTCTAAATAAGGATAAAGCCTTAAAAATAGCAGATTTTTTGTTACAAATCAAAGCTGTTAAATTAAATCCATCAGACCCTTTCATTTGGTCGAGCGGAATGAAATCGCCTATTTACTGTGATAACAGAAAAACGCTGTCATTTCCATCTATTCGCACAGCAATTCGCCAAACGTTTTCTGAGCAGATAAAAGACCAATACGAAACGGTTGATGTAATTGCAGGTGTTGCAACTGGTGGCATTGCGATTGGAGCATTGGTAGCTGAAGAAATGGGACTCCCTTTTATATATGTGCGCTCGTCTGCCAAGGGACACGGCCTGCAAAATATGATTGAAGGAGAATATCATTCGGGGCAACGCGTTGTTGTAATTGAAGATTTAATTTCGACTGGTGGAAGCAGTTTAAAAGCTGTTGAGGCCTTACGAGAAGCAAAATGCAATGTTCTTGGATTATCTGCAATTTTCTCTTACGGGTTTCAAATTGCAGAAGATGCTTTTAAAGCTGCCGACTGTCCTTATTTTACATTGAGCAACTATGAAGTGCTAATTGAACAAGCGGCAAAAGAAAATTATGTCTCTGAAAAAGATTTGGCATCTTTACAAAATTGGAAAAACGACCCTAAAAACTGGAATCAATAATGGCTACGAATATTGAAAGTAATAAAGTAACAATTAACGCTTCTCAAGAAGTAGTGTATACTTTTCTAACAGATTTTAATAATATTAAGGAACTACTTCCGCAGGACAAAATTTCAGATTGGAGCGCGACTGTTGATCAATGTTCTTTTAAGATTCAAAATGCGGCCATCATCCCTTTAGTAAAAGAGAGTGTTATAGCGCATAATAAAATCAATATTAAGTCGGGTGAAAAGGCTCCGTTTCCTTTTACATTAGAGGTTTTCATTAATCCTTTAGAAGGTGGAGAAGGTTGCGAGGCTTATATGCAATTTGAAGGTGAGATTAACGCCTTTTTGAAAATGATGGTAGTTAAACCTTTAACTAACCTATTTAACTTCATGGCAAAGCGTATGCAAGAAGTGCACGCCTAGTAAGCTTACATTTTATTATCTCGTCACTTAAATTTCGATTTGACAAATGACAAATAAGCTGAAAGTTTGGAACACCATTTTATTTTTCAGCCTTTGTATTTCGTCATACGCGAGTTCCTGTAAAAAAACCGTAGATATATTCCTATCAGGACACAGAAAACTCAAGATATGTTGGACGGAATATTTCAAAGCTTTGGATAGTTAGAGGTTCCTTAGTAAATGACGCATGGAATGAAAGTCCTGAATATTACGAATTAGACAAAGAAGGCCGTATTGTCCTTAAAATTTCCGGAAAATTTAAAAATAGTATTCTTATCACAGACACTGCCGTATTCAATTATGCAGAAAACGGACTTTGGGAAACGAAATTTGAACTGGGAAAAATAACATTGCGAAATTTCGAATATGACGAGCATGAGAGATTGACCAAAATTATAGTCTCAAATGCAAATCCCACATTATATTCATATTTAGATAATGACCGTGTTTCCAGAATATCATACAATGTAAATACTTGGGAAGAATTCGAATATTTAGAAAATGGTCAATTAAAAACAACCCGAACCTATAAAGATTCAGCCTTGTATCAAATTGACAAATATGAATATGGAAAATCAGTTATTTATAAGGAGACGAATTACTTTTATGACTTCTTACCAAATGACACCACATTTGAATATACCTCAAATTACTACAACGCTGACACTTTAGCTAGTAAAATCATACATAAATCAGAGGACTCGTCCGGTTGGGTTACTTTCATTACAAGTGCAAGATATGTTTATTGTACATTGCATACAGTTACTTATTGTTTGACAAACGATAGTCCATGCAGTTATATAGATAACTCCTATGATAAGGCTGGCAATTTGATTGCCTCAATTGCCTATTCGAATGGTGGTGAGCTTAAAACTAGAAGTACAGTTCTTAAATATGAATTTTGGTAGAATTATTTTACAAAGTGTGAAATTTGACTTCTTTTAAATCATACTTCTTTAAGCCGCTTTCGGTAAGGATTTGTAATTTACCTACGGCGTCAATTCCTGTTACTCGCCCTTCGAAAATTCCCGAAACATCTTGAAATTCGCACAATTCATCATAGCAGTGCATTGCAGAGTAGTATTTTTTGAGCAATAAATCAAAGTTAGACTGCATGAGGATGTCACAATAGAAATCCAAATGAGCAAAATAACTTTCAAATACATCATCAATTTCTACATCTATCCCCTTCTCCATTGCAATTGAAGTTGCATTAATTGCATCTGGAAAAATAAGCTGATTCACATTTAAGCCCAAACCAATTATAGAGCTGTGAATCAATTTTCCTTGAATTTGATTTTCAATTAAAATTCCTGCAATTTTATTTCCATCCACATAAATATCGTTCGGCCATTTCACCTTTGAAGCGATTCCAACATCCTTAAGCGTTTCATTTACGGCTAAAGAAACTGCAATATTTAAATAAAATGCACGCTCATTTTTCAATAATGGAAAAATAACTGTAGAAACAATCATATTTTTACCTGGCGCAGTATGCCATGTCGTCCCCATTTGACCACGCCCTTTCTCCTGCCTTTTTGTCAGAATTGTCGTGCCATTGACCACATTTGTCGTCTTTAATAAATTGGCAGCATAATTGTTCGTAGAATCAACGGTGCTAAGTTCGATTAGATTTCTTTTAAATCTTTTGAAATTCATAAAAACAAAAGTGCCAATTTTCAAGGTAAATAAAACAAAAAACGTAATTTTGTTCATCAAATAACTACAAATGCTAAAAACCCTCGAGGAAAAGGAATTAGAGACTAAAAAATTGATCGATTCCATCATTGACGGAATTCAAGATATAAAAGGTAAAGACATTGTCGTACTGAACTTATCTGAACTTCCAAATGCGGTCACAGACTTCTTTATAATTTGCAGCGGAGAATCGAACACACAAGTCGAATCTTTAGCGCAATCAGTTGTGCGCAAAACTAGAGAAGACGTTCAAGACAAACCATGGCACCAGGAGGGAACTCGAAACGCCGAATGGATTCTATTAGATTATGTCAACATTGTTGTGCATATCTTTTATAGAGACGTTCGTGAGTTTTACGACTTGGAAAACCTGTGGGCAGATGCTGAACGAATTGATATTCCAAACATTGATTAAAACGTAATATGAGTAATACTACACCGAAAGGAAAAAAGAAAAGTGGCTTTAATGCCTATTGGATATACGCAGGAATAGCCGTTCTATTGATCGGGTTTAGCCTTATGTCTAAACAATCTGTTTCGATAGAAATTAGTAGAGCCAATTTTTATGAGTTGGCTAGCAGCGGTTATGTCGAAAAAATTGACGTATTCAAAAACACTGAAATAGCGGAGGTTTATGTCGATCAAGAAGACATTGAAGCGATTAGAGCTTTGGATACAACTTTATATAAGGGCTTAAAAGCAAGTACGACTGGAATGGCTGGCAGATCTGCAGATTTGACATTCACAACTCCTTTAATGGAGTCTTTTACTGATGAGCTTAATGATTTTCATGCGCAGTTGGTAGAAGCAAAAGGTCCGAAATATGATTTTATTTTAAACTATCAAGAAGCGACAGATTGGATGAGTAACCTAAGCTGGTTATTCTTCCCTTTACTTTTATTAGTTTTCTGGATTTTCATCATGCGTCGAATGTCTGGCGGTGGCGGTGGCGGCGGCGGCGGAAATATTTTTAGCATTGGAAAATCAAAAGCTACAATATTTGAAAAAGGAAAAGGAACAAATACTACTTTCCAAGACGTAGCTGGATTAGAAGGCGCTAAGGAAGAAATTGAAGAGATCGTTGATTTCTTGAAGAATCCTAAAAAATATACAGAACTAGGAGCTAAGATTCCAAAAGGAGCTTTATTAGTAGGCCCTCCAGGAACAGGTAAAACATTATTAGCTAAAGCTGTAGCTGGTGAAGCAAAAGTTCCTTTCTTTTCACTTTCAGGATCTGATTTTGTTGAAATGTTTGTAGGTGTTGGTGCTTCACGTGTAAGAGATCTATTTAAACAAGCAAAAGAAAAAGCGCCTTCAATCATCTTTATTGATGAGATTGATGCAATTGGTAGAGCTCGTGGTAAAAATGCCAATATGGGATCTAATGATGAGCGTGAAAACACATTGAACCAGTTATTGACAGAAATGGATGGATTTGGCACCAATAGTGGTGTAATTATCCTTGCAGCAACAAATAGAGCGGATGTTTTAGATTCAGCTTTAATGCGTGCTGGACGTTTTGATCGTCAAATTTATGTTGATATGCCGGATATTAATGAGCGTAGGGAAATTTTCCAAGTTCATTTAAAACCTTTAAAACTAGCAAAAGACTTAGACGTGAGCTTTTTGGCAAAACAAACGCCAGGTTTTTCTGGAGCAGATATTGCCAATATTTGTAATGAAGCTGCATTGATAGCAGCCCGAAAAAAGAAAAAACAAGTTGAAAAACAAGATTTCTTAGATGCCGTTGACCGAATTGTAGGCGGCCTTGAAAAGAAAAATAAAATCATTACTCAAAGTGAGAAAAAGACCATTGCTTTTCACGAGGCAGGTCATGCTACAACTTCTTGGTTGCTAGAGCATGCTTCTCCACTTGTTAAGGTAACCATTGTACCACGTGGAAGATCGTTAGGTGCGGCTTGGTATTTACCTGAGGAACGTCAAATCACAACGACAGAGCAATTATTAGATGAAATGTGTTCCGCACTTGGTGGTAGAGCTGCCGAGCAAATAATGTTTGGTAAAATTTCAACGGGAGCATTAAGCGATTTAGAAAAAGTAACCAAACAAGGTTATGCCATGGTTTCAATCTATGGATTGAGTAGCAAGTTGGGTAATATCAGTTATTACGATTCCCAAGGACAAGGTAGTTTCACCAAACCATATTCAGAAGATCGGGCTAAAATTATTGATGAGGAAGTATCGCGCATTATTGAGGAGCAATACGACCGAGCATTGCAAATTTTGTCTGAGAATAAAGAAAAATTGATTCTATTGGCTGAAGAGCTATTAGAAAAAGAAGTTATCTTTAAAGACAACCTTGTACAAATTTTCGGAAAGCGTGCTTGGGAAAGTGAGCAAGAAATCGAAGAAGCAAAATTGTTAGAAAGCGAAGCTAAAAATAAAGCTGCAGCTGAATTAGCTGCAGAGACAAGTGATGAGACCGATACGTCTGAAACGGATGCAGAAACTGCAGAAACGATTGGAGACGACAAATCTGTTGAGGATGATAGCGCTGTAGAGGACGACAGCGCTTCTGAGGATGAAACACAAAAAAAAGAAGAAGATGGAGAATAGAAAATTAGTTTACACGACCACTCAAGACCACATGGCACAATTGATTCAAGGTGCATTGGAGGCAGAAGGAATAGATACATTAGCGCTTAACCAAAAAGATTCGGCGTATACTGTATTTGGTAGTATTGAATTATATGTAGCAACAGAAGATGAAGACCGCGCAAAGGAGATAATTGCCAAGGGTCAGGAATGAGCAATTTGTTGCAACGAGGTATTACGGGAGCGATTTTTGTCGCTGTAATAGTTTGTGCCATCATTTTCAAAAGTTGGGTTTTTCATAGCGTGTTCGGCCTAATTGCATTAGTCGGTTTAAATGAGTTTTATGGTCTTTTTAAAAAATCAGGAAACTCACCGCATGCAACATTAGGCGTGATTTTTGGCTTTTTAATTTACACGAGTGGCATTGCGCTACTCTATGTTCCTGAAAGTGCTCAAAAATATCTAATTGGATTTTCGTTTATGGCTTTTACGGTCATTGCTTTGGCTGAATTATATCGAAAAAAGAAAACGCCATTCGAAAATATAGGCGTAACATTATTGGGAATTTTTTACGTAGTTCTTCCAATGCTTTTACTCAACTTTATTATTGAGTTTGATCCTGACTCCTTCGATATTACGCATTTCTGGCCTGTCTTAACTATTTTTATTTTAGTTTGGTGCAGCGATACTTTTGCTTATTTAATCGGAAGGAAAATTGGAAAACATAAATTATTTGAACGAATATCTCCCAAAAAATCCTGGGAAGGATTTTTTGGAGGAATGCTTTTTAGCATAATTGGAGCAATAACCATTGCCTACTTTACAGAGCAATCGTATTTCCAATATATTATTTACGGGGTTATAATTAGTGCTTTTGGCACTATTGGTGATCTAATCGAATCTATGCTCAAACGGAGTTTAGGAATTAAAGATTCTGGAAATATATTACCAGGACATGGCGGAATCCTTGATAGATTTGATGCCGTCCTTTTCGTAATTCCAATCATTTACTTTTTACATACATACATTTTCATATGAAAATTCATAAGGAAGGATATAGAATCATTCTCGTCAGTGTGCTAATTGCAGCTGGTATTTATACGTTGAATCACTTATTCCTCTGTCAATATCCTATTTTTTATTGGCTTGTAAATGCGTTTATAATTGTCATGCTTTATTTGGTCATACAATTCTTTCGCGTGCCAACCAGAACCAGTCCAACTGGTGATGATTTAATTATTTGTCCTGCAGACGGTAAAGTTGTTGTAATCGAAGAAGTTGAGGAAACAGAATATTTTAACGATAAACGTATTCAAATTTCAATTTTCATGTCGCCATTAAACGTGCATGCCAACTGGAACCCAATTAGTGGAATCACCAAATATTATAAATATCATCCCGGCAAATTTTTGGTAGCTTGGCATCCTAAATCGTCAACAGAAAATGAGCGATCAACTATAGTTACCCAGCATAAAAATGGACAAGAGATCTTGTTTCGTCAAGTTGCTGGAGCAGTTGCACGTCGTATTGTTTGTTATGCCAAAAAAGACCAGCAAGTAAATGCAGGTTCTGAATTTGGATTCATCAAATTTGGTTCACGAATCGACGTGTTTTTGCCAATAGGAACAGAACTAAACATTAATATTGATGATGTTGTTCAGGGTAAAACAACGATTATCGGTAAGCTAAAATAGGCATGTTAACGAAATGTTAAAATGATTGAATTAATTGACAATTGTATCATTAAGTTGTAGATTGAACCAAATTAAAAAACGATCCAAATGAAAAAAATAGTTGCAATGGTAGCGTTAACTGCATTCCTAGGTGGAATGTCGTTCAGTTCTATCGCTCAAGACGGCGAAAAGAAGAACAACACTACTAAAACAGAAAAGAAAAAATGTGACAAGAAAAAATGTTGCGAAAAAAAATGTGATAAGGATAAGAAGAAAAAAGGATAGTCCTTTTTGACACGAAATCATTATAAAAAACCGTCATCCGCCTCAGGCGGATTGACGGTTTTTTAATTTTATAGTAATCTAATAACCCGAATTCGATTATTCCAGCAGCGCACGATTTCAAGGTTATCTATGAAAAAAGGAAATAATTTGACCGTAACTTTGACCTTAAGCACCCCAATAAACGTATTCTGTTAAAAAATTATCAAAAATGTAGATTTCAATTATTTTTTAACGTTAGAAAGCCCTGCATTCACGGGGTTTTTTAAATAAAAATATATTTCTTTATTATTGGGTAAATTGATGTCCACCGTAATTCCAGTAGGTTTCAAAGAGTGACAATTAAAAAATTTTTAATTCGTCGATAAAAATCGTAAATTTATACATCCCTATAGGCAACTAAGCAAAATTAAAACAGTCTATAGAAAAACAAATTATATCTACACATGAAACTATTAAAAATGTTTGTATTGGCTTTAGGACTATCAGCAGTTGGTTCTTATGCTCAAGACATTGTTGTTGAGGATCTTCCTGTTGCAACTATTAGTGAGGTTTATTATGTAACATTACCTGATGCCCCAGTGGAGGAATACTATTATATAGATATTTCTCACTTGGATTTCGAGGACGAGCAAGAAGCCGTTTATCTTTTAGGCGCTTATGTTACTGGTAACCTAA
>JBLHOW010000038.1:0-57930 GCA_047623705.1 Crocinitomix sp. | reverse complement strand
ATAAAATGGCAATTGCGGTGGGTGCGGACGAAGTGGGACAGGATATTGAATACCTAAATGAAGGCAATTCACTCGTAAACGAAGAAGGCAACTTTGATGTGATGGACAATAATACCTTCAGAATTACAGAAAGTAATTTTGTGTACGACTATTATTACTATGATGATTATTCCGAGTATGGAAATGTAGAAGAGCAGCTGACCTTGACTAAAAGACAAGTGCTTGAACGGATTGATAATTATGTTGCCGCTTATAATAAGTATACCTACAATACAATTACGCGCTCAGCCGAAATGATTTTAGAGGATAGAATCAATAATGATGTGCCCTATGATGATTATTACAACTATTATGATGGATCTTGGAGTGTTTCAAGTAAAGTTTCTAGAATAAGAAGATTGCATACCGGAACGGGTTATATGCTATGGGATGAGCCGTGGTTTTGGAAAATTTCCTTTGCATTTATAGGCTGGCTAGCATTATTAGTTTGGATATTTAAACAAATGAATTTACGTCATTTTGTGTTTGGATTCATTAGCCTTTGTTTGACCCCACTCGTTGGAGGAATATTAGGTGCGATAATTTGGGGTATTTTTTATAGTTCCTATCGTTCTAACAGAATTGAAGATTTGTTTTTTGTATTCATCTTAATTGCATATGCCATTGTGGCCTATCTTTTTATTCGGGGCTACAGGCAAAACAAATTGAACCAAACGGCCTACGTTATGAGTATGTATTTCAATTTTTGGATACCTCTTTTACCACTCTTCGTTTATCTTGCAATTATAAGCTATAATCGGTCCAATTATTACGGCCACTATCGTGATAAAGTTTTAGGATATAATGCAGAAGAAGTGGTTTATATACTCTGCATTATACTTGGATTAGCAAGTATTGCTCTATTCAAACCTGTTTACGCTAAATTTAGGTCTTTGCCAATGCGGAAGTGATTTTAGATCCCTACGCTGTTAGATTTCAGTGCGCCTTTGGTTTAGATATTGGATCACTTAATTGTTAGATGAAAGATTGTCGTTTAACTTGTTCTCGATAAGATTTTATTTAATCTTGCATTACTCAATTAAATCTCTCGATAGTTATCGGGACGATCTGACGGCTAGTCAGACTATCTTATCGTGTTTTCGTCTCTTCACTCAATACTAATATCTACGGAACAATCAAGCCATTTTGAATCATGACATTTGTGATAACAGGAACAAACAACAAGGCAATTCTATATTCAAGCGGGTAACCCGACGGAAAGTCTCCAAAAGCTTCCCAGCTATCCCAATCTTCAGAGAAAGCCGTACGAACATCCAAACCACCACCACCGCTAAATGAAATGTCCCAATCATCCCAATCCTCAGAGAAACCTGTTGTAACATCAGCATGCCAACCATTCGCATAATCATCAATGTCCCAATTGTCCCAATCTTCCGAAAAACTCGTGCGAATTTTCACGGTGTAATCATCACTTTGCAAAGTCCAATTGTCCCAATCTTCCGAAAAATTCGTTTCAATATCGCCGTCAATCGATCCATAAGAAAATTCCCAATTATCCCAATCTTCCGAAAAACTTGTTTCTACTTCAACCGTTGTATCACCAATTTCAAACTCCCAATTGTCCCAATCTTCTGAGAAGTCAGTTCTCATTTTAATTGTGTTCGAATAACCCGTAGGGCCTCCACCACCAGTAGGTGTAATTGGTTCAACTTCACAGCTAACCATTAAAAGGGCAAATATTATTGAGAACATGAGCTTCATTTTTTTTATATTAATAGGCAAAATAACATAATCTTTTCTGTCTGTAGACATCAGGCTAAAGTCTTTATACAAAATACTAACAACAAAAATAATGCCCGAATTAGAACAATATTTACAAGCCTATTTTTTTGTTCCTGAAAATGAGCTGCAACTCTTGTCGGAACTCTTTGAAATGAAGACGGTAAAAAAGGGTGACTTTTTTGTAAAGCCAGGTCATTACTGTAATGAACTGGCATTTATTCAAACTGGGATTGTCCGAATTTTTGCAGATTCAGGTGATAAGGTAATAACGCAGTGGTTGGCAACGCCAGGTTATTTTATAACCGATTTAAGAAGCCTCGTTTTTGATGAAACATCAAGATGGAATATGCAGGCCTTGACAGATGTAACCACCTACAGCATTAGCAAAGAAAATTATAAAGTAATTGGAGATAAAATTCAAAATTGGGCCGAGCTTGAAAAACGGTTTTTATCCAATTGTTTCATCACTTTAGAAGAACGTGTTTTTAGTTTTTTATCCGCCACGGCAAAAGAACGCTATGATTTTTTGTTCGATTTGAACCCGAGCTTGTTTAATGAAGTCCCCTTGCAATACATTGCTTCTATGTTAGGTATGACGCCAGAAACTTTGAGTAGAATAAGGGCGAAGAAGTGAATTTAATCCTATTCTGGTAAGCCCGCCATGGATGATTTTTTCCAAGGATTGCCGGGTGCGAACCACCATACTGTTCCGTCCCTTAAAACTGCAGTATAACGCGTGCCATCCTTCTTAGAATAAGCTTCGAAATGAGCAATGCTATAGCCTGAAGGCAGCCCATCTATAGATGATTTTTTCCATGCATCACCTGGAGCAAACCACCAAATGCTATTGTCTTCCAATACGACAACATAGCGCGTTGATCCATCCGAATTTGAATAACATGAAATGAATTTAATTGATTTGTCTGGTAGTCCAGTTGTAGAAGACTTTTTCCATTCATCACCCGGAGCAAACCACCAAATAGTGTTATCTGTTAAGACCACAACATAACGCGTTTCTGAATTGTCAGCTTTTAAATAAGTGTCAAATAATTTAACTGTTTGGGCTGTCGCTGACAAATTCGTGAGAGCAAATAATACAATGAAGAGTAGCTTTTTCATTTTTTAAAATTGGGGTGTGTAACCAAATCTAAATAAACAAATACGGAATTCCAAATTCTATGATTAACAAAGAGTTGAATGAAGCTGAATAAAAAAATGAACTGAATTAAACCTTTTTGAATTATTTTAGTCGAACAGAAGACGCAATTGTTAGCTGTAAAAGCAAACAATTTTTATTGCGCTAAAAACCATGTACATGAAATATATTACCCTTACAATTCTAAGCCTTTTAGCATTCACGCAAGTTACAGCTCAAAGCCTTTATGACGTTAGTTCAATTACGCAAGTTGATATCGTTTTTGAGGAATCGAATTGGGATGAACTCATGGATGGTTATTACGAAAATGATCTTGGCGAAAGACTGATTGGAACTTGTACTGTAAATGGTAGTTTTTATGATAGCGTAGGAGTAGCGTTTAAAGGCAATAGTACATATAGCGCAACGAATGAAAAAAATCCGCTCAATATAAAATTGAATTATGTTTTAGAACAAAGATTTCAAGGTTATACAACATTGAAATTGTCAAATGGAGCAAAAGATCCTTCATTCGTGCGTGAGGTGTTGTCTTACGAAATAGGTAGAGATTATATGGACACGCCATTGGCAAACTATGCCAAAGTAACAATTAACGGAGATTATTATGGTCTGTTTTCAAGTGCAGAGTCCATAGACGGAAACTACCAAGAGCGGCGCTTGTATTGTGATGATGATAATACGCGTATGAAATGTAACCCTGTTTCTGTTTTTGATGGAGGTTCTTCATTGGAATATTTGGGAACGGACTCAAGTGATTATTTTGACTTTTACGAGTTGAAATCCGACTTTGGATGGAATGATATCAAAGACTTTACATTCGATTTAGAAAATAATTTGGCTTCAGTTGAGGACTTTTTAGATGTGGATCGTGCCATTTGGATGTTAGCATTTAATAATGTTTTGGTTAACCTAGATTCTTATACAGGACCTTTTAAGCAAAACTATTATATGATTAAAGATGACAACGATCGATTTATGCCAATCGTTTGGGATTTGAATCAATCACTCGGAAGTTTTTCAATGTTAGAAAGTGAGGGAGGTGGACCAGGAGATATTGACGACTTAACAGAGATGGATTTATTTTTAAGGGCTGATGAAGCGGATTTTCCATTGATCTATCAGTTATTATCAGTTCCGCGTTACCGAAAAATGTATGTGGCACACGTTAAAACAATGGTTGAAGAAAATTTTGCAGATGGTTCATATTATACCCGCGCAGAAGAAATGCAAGATGTTATTGCGGCAGAAGTTGCTGCTGAACCAAACGGGTTTTATACAAGTGCACAGTTTACAGGTAACCTTGATGAAACTGAAGGAGGAGGCGGTGGACCTGGGCCTGGAGGAATCTATGGGATTTCTGAAGTAATTGATCCTAGGGTGGTTTATTTAGAAGGATTAGCTGAGTGGGGCTATATAGCGCCAACAATTTCGACAATTGAAACCAGCCCAGCAACAATTACAGCATATGCAACAGTTACAATTACTGCAAACATTGATGATGCCACATATGCTTATGTTGGCTACAGAAATGATTGGCAAGATACATTTGAAAAAGTTGAAATGTTAGATGATGGTGCGCATGGTGATGGTGGAGCTGGAGATGGAGTTTATGGCGTGCAAATAGTGCTGTCACCAAAAGATATTCAATATTATATTTATGCTGATAACACTGATGCGGGTAAATTTTCACCTGTACGTGCCGAACATGAATTTTATTCAATTGTAATTGAAGCGGATGTAGTAATTAATGAAATGATGTCTCAAAACAATGTGAGCGTAACTGATCCTTCAGGTGATTATGAAGATTGGATTGAATTGTATAATACTACAGGATCAAGTATCGACTTGTCGGGTTATTATTTATCAGATCAACCAACAGCAGATCCAACTAAATATCAAATTCCTGACGGAACAACAATTGATGCGAATGCATATTTAATTATTTGGGCAGATGAAGACACGACGGAAGAAGGTTTGCATGCGGATTTTAAATTATCGTCCTCAGGAGAAACTGTGGTTTTATTAGATGCTGATGGTTTCGAAATCAATAAAGTTAAAATGCCAGAAATGAGTTCCGGTACAACTTATGGCAGATATCCGAATGGAGATGGCCCGTTTATTCGAATGTTTCCAACTTTTGGGGCTTCAAATAGTTATACAGCACTTACAATTAATGAGAATGAAGTTGAATTGGATGTCATGCTTTATCCGAATCCTGCAAGTAACTCGGTCACCGTATTTTTTGGATCAGATGAACAAGAGGATATTCATATTTATGATGTTCGAGGCCAATTAATTCATCAAGGCGCTATCTATTCAAATTCAGAAATAAACTTGGCAGATTGGGAATCAGGGCTTTATTTGGTAGTATTTCCTGAACTTGGCTTAACTAAGAAGTTAGTGAAGCAATAAATTAGCACTATTTTTAGTTGAATTTTATAGCCATAAAACCAATTAAAACGATTGAAATGGAATCGGAGGGCTTAAAAATATTAGATGCCTGTGATAATTGATTTTTAATAGAGTTGTCCTATGACAATTATTACCGTAAAGGATGGATGAAGGCCAAATTGTGTTGCGGAAACCGATTCACATTTGCGCGTAATTAATTCATTTAAAGTAAGTCGTCTAAGGCACTTTCTAAAGTTTCAAATTCGAGTTTAAAGCCGGTCGCTTTAATTTTCGAATTGTCAATTCTACTGCCTTGCAAAATAATTTGAGCCATTTCACCGAATAGCATTTTTAAAACAAAGGCGGGAACTTTAGGTGCCCATAACTTTTTACGAAAAACTTTTGCAACCGCTTGTGTCATTTCTAGGTTGGTGGTGTGTTGAGAAGAAACGGAATTATAACAGCCTACAAGATTTGTATTTTGCAAAGCTTCTAAATAAAGATTGCACAAGTCTTTGATATGAATCCACGGCATGTATTGTTTGCCCGAACCTAAGGCTGAACCAATGCCCATTTTTATCGGCTTTTTTAACTTTTCTAATGCTCCTCCTTTTGAACTTAATACGACTCCTGTTCGCAAGGCAAGCACCCTGTCCGAAAATGATTCCATTTCAAAAGCTTTCTGCTCCCATTGCACACTTATATCAGCTAAAAAATCTGTACCCTCGGGATCAGTTTCATTAAAGATATTTGTAGTGGTTTTACT
This sequence comes from Crocinitomix sp., assembly GCA_047623705.1. Classification (GTDB taxonomy): domain Bacteria; phylum Bacteroidota; class Bacteroidia; order Flavobacteriales_D; family Crocinitomicaceae; genus Crocinitomix. Next base: position 51,835 of record JBLHOW010000038.1, on the reverse strand, counting down.
ACCATAATAACTAATTCCCGAAGCTGAAATGAAGGACTTTAGTTGCTTAGGTTTTAGCTTGCTTTGGAGTAGTGCTATCGTATCTACTCTGCTAGACAAGATTCGTTTTTTTCTTGCAGTAGTCCATCTTCCTTCTCCCACATTTTCACCAGCTAAATGAATTATATGATTCACATTTTCCAATGCTTTCGAATCAAGTTCATTTTGGTTCAAGTCCCATTTGAAGGTCGCGTATTCTTCGTTGCCTTTTACTGTTCTTGAAAGATGTCTAACGGCATAACCTTCTTGTGTGAGCAAATGGCTTAATGCTTGTCCAATTAAGCCACTTCCTCCTGTTATTAAAACTGTTTCCATATGCTGAAAGTAAAGGTGATAATTAACGTTTTTGTGCTATGTGTTGCGTGTTTTCTTTTTCAAGTACGTTAAACTTAACACATAATATACAACACTGATTTATTTTAACAATTCAATAACTTTAGGCCTCAAATTGTTCCAATGCAACCTTATAAGTATTAATTGCTCGAAGACGGGCCATTTTATGTTCAACGATTGGGGCCAAATAATTTTCTGGATCAAAATCAGGAATCCACCGCTGGATATAGCTGCGTTGCTTGTCAAATTTTTCTTGTTGCAAGGTTGGACTAAAAACACGGAAATAAGGCGCAGAATCACACCCTGTACCAGCTGCCCATTGCCAGTTACCATTGTTAGATGCTAAATCAAAATCCAATAATTTTTCGGCAAAATAAGCTTCACCCCAACGCCAATCAATTAGCAAATCTTTAATTAAAAAACTAGCCACAACCATTCTAACACGATTGTGCATAAATCCTGTTTCATTTAATTGACGCATGCCTGCATCCACAATTGGATAACCCGTTTTGCCTTCGCACCAAAGTTGGAACTCCTTTTCATCATTTCGCCATTCAATATTGGCATACTTTTTCTTGAAAGGGCCATCAATAACATGCGGGAAATGAGCGAGTATTTGAGAAAAAAAATCGCGCCATATCAATTCAGATAAAAATGTGTTGTTTTTAGAAGTGGAAAAGGCTACTAAACCGCGTAAACTGATTGTTCCAAATCGCAAATGATGTCCTAATCGTGTGGTTTGATCCTTGAATGGGAAATCTCTGTGTTGATCATAATTGTCAACTCCTTTTAAATCGTAATCAAATTGTAAGTTTGTACTTTCAATAAATCCAATAGTTTTAAGCGAAGGAAACTCATAACTACTTTTCGAAAAGTGCGCATTTAATTCATTTTCCTTTTTTGGGATTTCAATATTTGTCCTGGCATATTTTTCAAGCCATTTATTTTTGTAAGGTGTGTAAATGGTGTAAGGCGTTCCATCTGCTTTTAATATTTCGTCTTTTTCAAAGAAAACATGATCTTTAAAATCGTGATAATTTACGCCGTTGACAGCCATTATAAAGCGAATTTTTTTATCACGTTCAACCGCCTTCGGCTCATAATCCCGATTGGTGTATAAATGTGTGATATTGAATTCGGTTAATAAATCCTTCCAAATCTCAATAGGATTGCCCTGTTTAATCAATAAACTGGATCCAAAAGCTTTCAATTCTTCATTTAATTTTTTCAAACTCTGCCAAATGAAAGTCACGCGCGCATCATCCTTTGGGAGATCATTTAAAATGGTAGAGTCAAAAATGAAAATGAGCTGAACATTAACATTCTTTCGTAAGGCCGATTTAAGCCCCGTATTGTCATTCAATCTGAGATCTCTACGCAGCCAAAAAAAAGTAATTTCTTCCGTCATTCTTTCGGTTTTTATTGTCTATAGATAGAACAAATATTTCAGAGAATTGTTCGGCTAACCCCATATTGAACTGCATACTTTCAATTGGCTTGAACGAATAATAAAAGGAGAGCTGAAAGTGAAATGGAAAGGATGAAAACGAAGTTGTTAGACGTATTTTTAAATTATGTTAAAATGGATTTTCCCAATAATGTTATTTACGGCATGTACTGGCCAAGTTCTTGAAGGTGATTTTGAAGATGAAGGTGTGATTAAAGAATACATAGCTTCGTCAATAATTCCAAAATCGCATACTGATCGATCAAAAAAACAAGTAAAATCTATTTGTCTACCTGAGCCAAATAAAGAGTTTATTAAACTTAAGGCCGAGAAAAATAATTCAATTTGTGTATATGATTACTTAATTATGCATCTTGACTCTCTAGAAGAACGATCAATAAAAGAAGTGGATGAATTTTGGGGCGCCATAAAATGGGAACAACACTTTAAAGGCGGCGTGTTTTATAAATTCACCACTTATATAGAGATTGGGTACGGAGGGGAATTGTACACCCAATGTCGTGATAAAGCGGTTTTCTTATCAGTGCTTACTAAGGTCATTGAAATTAAAGATGACCCTAACCCTGATGTTTGGCCCAACAATTATATCTGGAAAAATGATTCTACTTTATATGAGTCTAAAACAGAACTCGAGGGCTGTCATTTTGCCATAAAAATAAATGAAATAGGGTACTATTTTTTGACATGGACTTGTGCTTGCTAAATATGCATGGGTTTTCACAAAGTGTCGCGTACGGTAATTTTCTGTTCGGAAAAAATTATGCAAAAAAAAGAGGCAGCATATTAAATGCTGCCTCGTAAACTTTAAAAATTATATTAGGTATTAACGTTGCGCCGTTCCTGTCGGATTGGTAGCTGTTGCGTTATTGTCCATAGTGTATGGTGTATGATCAACTGCTGTTGCAGGAACACCGCCAACAAGTGGCTTTAACGTAAATGGATTTGTACTATTGTCTGGCATTGGTTCAACAGAGATTACTACTGTTTGTCCTGCTAAGTCGGTTGGGAAACTTACACCGTCTGGTGCATTTTCTAAGAAATCTTCTCCTGGAAAAGCTGGTCCAGCCATTGCACCGCTAAATGGAGCGCCATTGTCTACACCGCTATTTGCTGAGAAAGTTCCTGTTGATACAGGAGTACCGTCAATAACAGCCCATCCTTCATATGCCCAACCAGCTGGAAGAGTAGGTAGATCTAATCCGGCTCCAGGTCCTGCTGTTGGATCAAGCCACCAAACGCCACTATTTTCATCTGTCATTTCTCCGTTAGTTGGAGTTGCCAAGATATATTTACCTGTGGCATTTGTAAAGTCATTACCAAGTGCTGAGGTATGCGAAACTGTTAATGAAGCGTTGTCATCTGAAAAGTCTCCAGCTAGAATATGAACATTAGATGGTGATGCATCTGCATCAACTGCAGGTTCAATTGTTAGTATGAATGTTGAAGCGTCTTCTAGTGATTTTTGATTGACATCAAAAGTTGTTGATGACATAACGCCTGCATCATCTACAGTGAACGTGCCTGTGGTAACTGGAGCGTCATCTACAATGATCCATCCTTCATAAACAAAATCACTTCCTAAATTTTCTAAACCGTCGATATTCAATGTTAAATCAACAATTTTATTCTTTTTACATGCTACCGAAAATATTGCTAAAGCGGCTACTGCTGTGTAAGTAATCAATTTTTTCTTCATTATATATTTTTTAGAATTTGAGTATCTGTCGTGGTGAAAACTACCATCTTACAGTTGTTATTTTGATTAAAAAACACATGATAACTAGCTTAATATGCTGTTTGTTAAGCGCTTGTATTGATATTCGCCATGATAGACCTGTATAATTATCCTGTGATTAGGTTCATAAATCAATGAATTTTTTTGAATAGAATCGATTTAGGCAAACGTTTCCATTGTTATTATAAATGAAATTTCACCCAAATGGTGGGATCTTTTGAGTAAAGTCTTTATTATTGAAGAAAATAGAAAAGATTATGAAATTTGAAATAACTACACAGCCAACTTTTGACGAAATAAAACAAGTTATAGGTGAAAAATTCCCGAGTTATGTTTTGAAAATGCAGGGAAAGCAATTTTTAATAGTCAAGAAAAGTTCTACATGTGGTGTTAATATTTTAGTAAGAAAGAGTAAAATGTTCGTCATGGGGAATTTCCCAACAATGGGAGGAAAACTCCTTTTTACCTTCTCACTTATATTGGGAGGAATACTTATTCCGCTAATAATCTATTTTGTGTCATTTCACAAAAAATTTAAAGCAATGGAGGAAGAGGTCGGTAGTTTTTTGCAGGAACAATACAATGTCTAGGCTTTGAAATAAAAATTCGAATTATGTGTTAACTATGGTGCTTAGATCATTCCTCCAAGTTAGGACTCAACCACCGTTTCATTCGATCTAGTTCAATTCCTTTAGCTTCAGCTAATCGTTCAACTTGGTCCGTTTTAATTTTACCAACTCCAAAATAATGTGATTCAGGGTGAGCAAAATACCATCCACTAACAGATGCAGTTGGATACATGGCCATTGATTCTGTTAAAGAAACGCCTGTTAGTTCTTCCGCATTTAAAATTTTAAATAAACCGGGCTTTTCTGTATGGTCAGGGTTAGCCGGGTAGCCAGGTGCAGGTCTAATTCCACGATACTTTTCTTTGATTAAATCGGCTTTATCTAGAGGTGATTCTTCATAACCCCAATAGGACTGACGTACTAATTCATGTAGACGTTCTGCAAATGCTTCGGCAAGTCTATCTGCTAGTGCCTTTAATAAAATCGAATTATAATCATCATGGTCTGCTTCAAATTCCGCGATCTTTTCTTCAATTCCTAAACCTGTGGTAACCACAAATCCTCCAATATAATCCTTAATGCCACTTTCTTTCGGCGCAATAAAATCAGCTACGCAAACATTGCTAGCAGTTTTTGCTTTCTTTAATTGCTGACGGAGGCCATATTGCGTATGAATAACGGTGTCTCTATTTTCATCAGCGTAAATCTCAATATCGTCACTATTTACTGAGTTTGCCGGCCAAATTCCTACACTCGCTTTTGCAGTCAACCATTTTTCAGCAATGATTTTGTCCAACATGACATTGGCTTCATTAAATAATTTCGTCGCTTCTTCTCCCATAGCTTCATGCGTTAAAATTGCCGGATATTTGCCACGCATTTCCCATGTATGGAAAAACGGTGTCCAGTCAATATACCCACGAAGTTCATTCAAATCATAATCGCTTAATTGTTCCACACCATTTAGTTTTGGAACAGCAACGTCTTCTGGTTTCCAGTCGATATTAAATTTATTACGACGGGCATCAGCCAAGGATAGGAATTTTTTGAAACCTTTTTTCTTCGCATAATTCGTACGAACAGTTTCATATTCATTCTGAATATTCTCAATGAATCCGGACTTTTTATCACTTAATAATGTACTTACAACAGTTACAGACCTTGATGCATCCAAAACATGAATCGTTTGACCTTTGGTATAATGTTGGTCAATTTTCACGGCCGTATGAACTTTAGAAGTTGTGGCTCCACCAATTAAAAGCGGTAAATCCATTCCTAACAATTCCATTTCTTTCGCTACGTGTACCATTTCATCCAAAGAAGGAGTAATCAATCCACTTAATCCAATTACATCTACTTGGTGTTCTTGTGCAGCAGCTATTATTTTATTGGCTGGAACCATTACTCCCAAATCAATAATATCGTAATTATTACAACCTAAAACTACTGACACAATGTTTTTGCCAATATCATGCACGTCACCTTTTACGGTAGCCATTAAAACTTTCCCTTTCGATCGGTTTTCAGTCTTCGAATCTTCAATGTATGGCAATAAATAGGCAACAGCCTTTTTCATTACTCGTGCCGATTTTACAACTTGTGGCAAGAACATTTTTCCAGCTCCAAAAAGGTCGCCAACAACGTTCATTCCATTCATCAAAAAGTTTTCAATTACTTCGATTGGTTCAGCTACAACGTGGCGTGCTTCTTCCACATCCTCCACAATAAAATCTGCAACTCCTTTTACTAAGGAATGGGTCAGTCTTTCTTGTAAGTCACCTTTTCTCCATTCTAAATTTACAACGCGCACTTTGCCTGTTCCAGTTACCGATTCAGCAAAATCTAAAAGGCGTTCAGTTGCATCATCTCGTCTGTCCAATAATACATCCTCGACATGGTTCAATAAGTCAGTTGGAATGTCATCATAAATCTCTAGCATTGCTGGATTTACAATTCCCATGTCTAAACCTTCGTTAATGGCATGATAAAGAAAGGCTGAGTGCATTGCTTCTCGCACCACATTATTTCCTCTAAATGAAAATGAAACATTACTGATTCCTCCACTCACATGCGCGCCCGGCAAATTTTCACGAATCCATCTTGTTGCCAAGAAAAAATCCAATGCATTTTTGCGGTGCTCATCCATACCAGTTGCTACTGGAAAAACGTTGGGATCAAAAATAATGTCCTGAGGTGGAAAATTTACTTCATCTACTAATATGCGATAAGACTCTTCACAAATTTGAATCCTACGCTGGTAACTATCCGCCTGACCTAATTCATCAAAAGCCATAACAACTACAGCAGCACCATATTGACGAATTTTTTTCGCTTCGCTAACAAATTTTGCTTTTCCCTCTTTTAAGCTGATAGAATTGACGACACATTTCCCTTGTACACATTGTAAACCAGCTTCAATGATCTCCCATTTGGAAGAATCAACCATGATCGGAATGCGAGAAATATCGGGTTCAGAAGCAATCAAATTTAAAAATTTGACCATAACCTCTTTCCCTTCAATCAAACCATCATCCATATTGATGTCAATGATTTGTGCACCACCTTCAACTTGGTCTCGTGCAACAGAAAGTGCTTCTTCAAACTCCTCGTCCTTAATTAAACGAAGAAATTTCTTTGAACCTGCAACATTTGTCCGTTCTCCAATATTTATAAAATTGGATGCAGCAGTAACCTCTAAAGGTTCTAAACCACTCAATTTCATATTGGGAAGATGTCCCCATTTGTAAATGTATTTTCCGTTGTAATCAGGGTGTAAGCTCATTCTTTTCAATTATCAATTTATTATAGTCGTACATTCGCTTTAGGTAGTGCAGACTGCAATTTTTACTTTATCACATTTCACCTAACTCAAAACGAGAAATCCCGAACATTCACATTTACCTCATGCTTGTCAGATCGAGTGATTTATATTAACCAAGCAAAGCGAGTTCATATAAATTGTATCGAAATTACATCACTACACTCCAATTGTCATCACCACCTTGGCTTGCCCAATCTTTAAATTTTTCTTCACCACCACGTGCAGCCCAATCAGAATCAATCGTCAATTTTGAACTAATTCCTCCACGAGGATTACATACCATCATTAATCTTAAACGACCTGGATCATATGTTGCCATTAAGTGATCATAAAAAATATTAATCAAACGCTCATATGAAACAACAATGTCACGTAAGTGATACGAGTATTGTTTTAAAGATTTTAGTTCCATAATCTTGTTTTTGGGATAAAACGTGATATAAATGGCTGCAAAATCTGGTTGTTCCTGTACACCTAGAAAAGTGAATTCTGGAATTTTAATCTTGATTTCGTACGCTTCTGTGGTTGGGTTTGGTAGAGCGACAAGGATTGACTGATCGATCTCTTTATACAATTTTGACATTTTTTTATTTATTTAAAATGAATATTTTGTTTACTTGTTTTATACTGAATAATTGGCTGCTAAATCAGCCATTGCTTTAATGTGGTCTGGGGTTGTTCCGCAACACCCGCCAACAATATTAACGAGGCGTTCGTCTAAAAATGTTTTGATTTGATCCGCCATAATTTCTGGTGTCTCGTCATATTCACCCATTTCATTTGGCAATCCGGCATTGGGATGTGCACTTGTGAAAAATGGGGCTTTACTTTTTAATATTTGTAGGTAAGGTCTTAGTGCACTTGCACCAAGTGCACAATTCAAACCGATACTTAATAGGTTGGCGTGTTGTACTGATATTAAAAAGGCTTCAGTTGTTTGGCCAGATAAGGTTCTACCGCTTGCATCCGTAATAGTGCCAGAAACCATAATTGGTAAACTTGTTCCCAATTCAGCTTGGACATTTTCAATGGCAAATAGTGCGGCTTTTGCATTTAAGGTATCAAAAATTGTTTCAACTAAAAGTAAATCTGATCCACCATTTATTAACCCCCTGGTTTGCTCAGAATATGCTTCAACCATTTTTTCAAATGTTGTGTTTCTAAATCCTGGATCATTTACATCCGGCGAAAGCGATAAAGTAACATTCGTTGGTCCAATTGAACCAGCAACAAATCGTGGCTTATTAGGGTTTTTGGCGGTGAATTCTTCACAAACTTCTTTCGCTATTTTCGCTCCATGAAAGTTAATGTCATACGCCGCTTTCTCTAAATTGTAATCAGCTTGTGCAATAGTGGTTCCGCTAAACGTATTGGTTTCAATAATATCTGCACCCGCATCTAAATACTCGGCATGAATGGCCTTTATTATATCAGGACGCGTTAAACTTAAAAGGTCATTATTTCCTTTCAATGAATCTGGGTGAGTTTCAAACCAATTTTTTCTAAAGTCAGCTTCCTCTAATTTATAACGTTGAATCATGGTGCCCATGGCGCCATCCAACACAAGGATCCGTTTTTTTAATATTTCTCTAATATCATTCATAATCTGAATGAAAAGTAGTGTGACCGGAAATTCGTTTTAAAGCGAATGCTGAAATCTCATATTGTTCTTACACAAGTGCGTCGAACAGGAATTGGCACCTTATCCTCATTTACATGAGTTCGGTTGCCAAGGTTTCAAAGGGCCGGTCCCTCCACCTTTCTATATAAGTACATTAATAAATTAAGAACTGTGACAAAGTTAAGCCTATTCTTTTTAATTGCAAAGAAATTTGAATAAATTAAGAAAGGAGGTTAACTACATACGAAATTGGAATTATTGTTTTAAATTTAATACCGAGCGTATTGATTGTTCAAGTCGGTCGATTTAAATGTACCTATTCGTCGAAAAAATGGAATTAATTTTAATTATTTACTTGACCTGAATCCTATAATTTCATACATTAAGAAAGAAGGGGAAAAGAGAGCTTCGAACCAACTATTCTCGAGTAATCAGCCGCATTCTGCGGGTATCCCTTTATGTTGTTACCCTGCCAAAACCAATTGAAATGATGAAGTTATTTGCGTTAATCAGTTTACTTGTTAGTTTTTCATTTGTCGGCCTTGCCCAAGATTGCGGCTGCGATTATTTTATAGAAACCACAGATGATGTTTTTGATGGTACTGAAGTTTTACCTGGACAAACAGTTTGTTTAGAAGCAGGTGAACGAGAAGAGCTACGTTTAGTGAATTTTGAAGGATCGCTACTTAATCCAATTCAAATAAAAAATTGTGGCGGTGTAGTTACGATAGATGGCAGCAGTTCTGATTATGGAATCAAGTTTCAAGCGTGTAATTATGTTCAAATAACAGGGAGTGGCGAAGATGGGGTCAGCTTAGGGATTCATATAGAAAGCGCGAATGGCTATGGGCTACATTTTTTAGATTTATCCAATCATTTTCAAGTTGATCATATTTTAATTGAAAACACAGGACGCGCTGCATTCATGTCAAGAGATGATCCAAAGTGCGATTTATCAGCAAATGAGGGCGTTTTTGAACTGCAAGACTGTCGCTTGTCAGACTTGTCAATTTTAAATTGTGGTGATGGGATTGTGTTGGGACATCCACTTTTTCGCTATGGTTTATTGGATGAAGTTTGCGGTCCGCTTTTCCCTTATGGAATTAATAATTTATTGATTGAAAACTGTGAAATTTCAAACGTGCTAGGCAATGGGATTACTTTATACGGATCAAATGCAATCATTCGAAACAATAATATTGATCAGACGAATGCATCTGGTATTAAATTGTCAATGGAATGTGACGTTCTTATAGAAAAAAATAAAATTTCCAATACGGATATATATGGCGTTAAAGCCGAAAAAGGCGGATTCTTTGAACTTTATAATAATATTTTTGATGCTAATGGGGCCGTTGGTGCAGGTGCAGTTTGGATTGAATTCTACACTGCCGAGGGAGGGATTGATCATAATAAACTCACGTTTATGCACAATACAATGGTCAATTCGGGATCTTATAATTTAGCGATTAAGAACACGGAGCTCACTTCAGACGAAAGTCGTGTTGCGAATAATATATTTACAGATCCCTTTGCCATAGCGCCAGATATATTTGAATATGCGCCTTATCTTTCATTCGACTTTTCTGATTTATTAACCGTTTCAAACAATGTTTATAGTGCAATACCAGATGCGCAAAATTTTGTTGATGCAGAGGCCGGAGATTATCGATTAACACATGAATCACCAGCTGTAAATTACGGCGTTGATACCGAACTTACCCAAGATTATGTCAATCAGCATAGAGATTTGGCAGGAGCGCCTGATGCCGGCGCATTCGAATATGTGCCAGAACCAATTGCATATTTTGAACGGATTCCTTTAGTAGGTTTATATGTCAATGATTTTAAAGATATCTTGGGAGAAGAAGGGGCTGAAACAGATTTGCTTGAGTTCGCACAAGACAACGGTTTTAACTATTTATTATTCTATAATTTATCCTATATCCACACGCACAAATACGATTTAACCGATCCAGATGAAGCGATTGTACTCGCCAATTTTATTCAACGTGCAAAAGAAGATTACGGAATTGTGCAAGTGGGTGCGGTAGGAGAAAAAGATGCATCATTTGACAAAGTTGAAGAGTTTAATTCACTATTCGGAGATAGCTGGTTCCAGAAAATTGATGTCTTAAATTTAGAATTTGAATTTTGGACAGATGTACTAGGGGATGTTTTTGCATATTATTGTGAGAATTACCTTGAGCCCGGTGGGTATCCATGTACCAATGTAGGTGCTTATGATTTTTATACTGACCAGTTAGAGTTGATTGATGAACGTGCTCATGAAATGGGAATCATAAGCGAAATTTATTTGGGTTATACTTCCGATTCCGAATCGATTGCCCTTGCTGAAAGGGTGGATCGAATTTTATTGCATCATTATCGAACAAACCACCTCTATGGTGATGGAACAAGTATATACAATTACCACACTTATCGTATTCGAGCCATTGCTTTGTCAGAACGTAAACCAGCGGTAATGCCAATATTTTCTTCAAGATCTTATCACATGGGACCTTGGTTGCTTGATCATAGTTTGCACGAGGCAATGGAAACGTGGCTTTATGGTGATGAAGGTTATTATGAAGATGATTCTGAAGGCGTAAATGAATTGCCGATTTCTGGAAATATCTGGTATCGCTATACAAGTTTTTTAGACATTGAAGGAGGTCCACATGGGCCGAATCAAGATGACGGTTATGCGGATGAAGAAATAAAAATCACTCAAAATGCGAATGGGCAGGAAGTTATTATTGCTATTAAGTTGACTGATTATGAAGATACCAATTACGTCCAAATTCATAACCTGCAAGGGGATTTAGTCATGCAGCTTTCGTTAAACTATAATCTAAATAGAATTGCGATAAATGAATTAACTTCTGGAGTTTATATATGTTCCGTTATCAACGCGAATGGTATTCTTAAAACGGAAAAAATCATCCAACCTTGATCGCATCTCCCGTAACCGTAGCAGAGTAACTGTTTGGTCAAGGTTCTTTTTAATAAATTGTTAGCCACATTTTCATCCACATATTAAACTATTCGTTAGTTTTTAAGTCTGATTAATAGGAGTGGAAACATTCTGACCTCATTACAATTTATATTTTCATGAAATTAACAACACGAGACAAATACCATTTGCACAGTAGGGCTGAATTTTTTTCAAGCCAACAAGATTTGGTAAAACAGGCTGATTTAGATAAAGCTGTTGATGCTATTTTTAAAGCTCAAAATAGTACAACATTAGCCATGGATTTACCTAAATGGAATCCAGACAAAAACAAAAAACTTTCACAAAAGCAAAAGAAAGAATTACGGAGTACCTGGAGAAAACAAGTACATGAATTAAACTATAAATGGTTTCAGCAAATGTTATGTAAAAATCATGGCTTGGTTGAAAAAATGACCTTGTTTTGGCACGGACATTTTGCTTGTAATACCAAAAGCAATCCTTATACAACTCTCGAGTTGAATAATATACTGCGCACAAATTCTTTGGGAAATTTTAGAGACCTTTTATTTGGTGTTTCTAAATCAACTGCAATGATTGCCTATTTACATTTACGTCAGAATAAGAAAGGAAAACCAAATGAGGACTTTGCACGTGAATTATGCGAGTTATTTACCTTAGGACGGGATGTTGATTATACAGAAATAGATGTAACGGAAATAGCACGAGCATTTACAGGGTGGACAACTGATGCTGAAGGTAAACATGTTGTGAATGCAAGCCAACACGATAGTGGAGAAAAGATGATTTTCGGTAAATCAGGAAATTTTTCTGGGGAAGACGTGCTGGAAATGATCCTTGCAAATTCAAATTGTGCGAAACTGATTGCACAGAAAGTATATCGCTTTTTTGTGGCGGAAAAGTTGAATGAGCAACATGTAAATGAATTGTCAAATGCGCTTTTTTCATCTAATTATGATATTACCGTAATGATGAAATTTTTATTCAAGGCCGAATGGTTTTATCAAACGCAAGGAAAGATTGTCAAAAGCCCGATTGAATTTTTAGTCGGATTAGGCAAAGCGTTTGATTTAAAATTTCCCGATCAAAAATCAGTCAGAAGAATTCAGCAGTATTTGGGTCAAGTGCTTTTTGAACCACCGAATGTTGCAGGTTGGGCCGGTGGAAGAAAATGGATTGATGCATCACGCTTTGCATTAAGATTGAGGCTAGGATCATTGATTTTAAACAAAGGTTATATCATGGATGAACTTAGTCCCGAACTAGATGCCATGATTTCAAAAAAAACCAAACGGAAAGATTTGAAATTTTTTGAAGAAGTAGATTGGGATGCCTTTTGGAAGCGGAATAAAGATGTTGCCATTTTTGATTTGTTAATTCGAAATGAAAATCCAGCACTAAAGGCAGCTTATAATGCCAATGACACGAAAACAATCGTCAGGTTATTAAGTACACCTGATTTTCAACTCACTTAATTCAACCGAAATGAACAGAAGAAATTTTATAAAAAAAGCAGGTTTAATTACCGCCGGGGGATTATTAGTGCCTTCGTTTTTAAAGGCAGGGACCTTTTCCAGTCAATTATTAAATAGTAAAAAGCGGTTGGTTGTAATTCAGCTAAGTGGTGGGAATGATGGCTTAAATGCAGTTGTTCCATATGGTTTGGATGCCTATTATAATAATAGATCAGCAATCGGAATTCCAGAAACTGATTTACTCAAGGTTGATGATAAATTTGGATTTCATCCGAAACTAAAAGTATTTCATGATTTAGAGAAGAAAGGAATGCTTTCAATTATTAATTCGGTGGGTTATCCCAATCCTAATCGATCGCATTTCCGATCAATGGACATCTGGCATACGGGGTCAGATGCAAACAAATATTTGCAAACCGGATGGATAGGACGCTATTTAGATAATAATTGTGAACAAGCTCACGCTGGAATTCAATTGGGCGGTTCTTTGTCATTGGCAATGAAAGGGAATGATCTTTCTGGAATCGCTTTAACAAACCCCAAGGCTTTTTACGATAGCATTCATTCTGATTTTTTCGACAATTTGAAAGCTCCTTCTTCAGAGAATGACGAGTTGAACTTTTTGTACAAAACATTTGATGATACAAAAAATTCGGCAGAATATATTTTTGATCAATACCGTTTAAAAACCAATCCAACAGAATATAAAGGGAAGTTAGGGCAGCAGCTAAAGCAAATTGCAACACTGATTAAGTCAGATATTCAAACCCCAGTTTTTTATACTGAATTGGGTGGATTTGACACACACGTCAATCAGTTGAATTCACAAGTTCGCTTGTTTGAAGAGCTGAATAATGGGGTGGAAAGTTTTGTTGCAGATTTGCAGAAGGACGACCTGCTAAAGGAAACCACGGTAGTAGTGTTTTCAGAATTTGGTAGAAGATTAAAGGAGAATGCTAGTCGAGGAACAGACCATGGAGCCGCTAATGTTATGTTTGTAATTGATACAGATTTGTCAAAAACGGCAATGACATATAATCAAATTGACTTGGATGATTTGGAGAAAGGCGATCCGCGTTATAAGGTTGATTTTAGAAGTGTGTATCAAGAGCTATTACAAAAAACCTTAAATGTGGATGCAAAGGCGGTTTTAAATCAAGAATTTAAGGATTTGGGGCTGTTTGGGTAATCGAACTCGGGTTTAGAATTAAATTACCTACTGAATATTGCTTTGGCGTTGGGTGATTGACGGGAGAATTTTATTCTGAATCCTCTTCAATAATTCTGCTTGGATTAAACTCTAAAAGCATTTTCTAAATCACCTGCTGAATATCACAAAGCGATTTATAATAACCCTTAGCTGCAATCAGTTCATCATGGTTTCCGCGTTCTACAATGGCGCCGTTCTTTAACACTAAAATCAAATCAGCGTGTCTAATTGTGCTCAAACGGTGCGCAATTACTAAAGAAGTTCGGTTTTGCATCAATTTGTCCAATGCGTCTTGAACTAATTTTTCAGATTCTGTATCTAAGGCTGAAGTCGCTTCATCCAAAATCATGATTGGTGCGTTAGATAGAACAGCTCTTGCAATACTTACACGTTGTTTTTGACCACCAGATAATTTGTTTCCGCGATCTCCAATAATCGTGTCGTAGCCATTTTCTAGTTGCATTATAAAGTCATGCGCATTTGCCACCTTGGCCGCACTAATAATTTCCTCTTCTGCAGCATCTGGAATACCAAAACTAATATTGTTGCGAATGCTATCATTGAATAGAATAGACTCTTGCGTAACCACGCTGATTAATTTTCGAAGGTCCTTTTTAAGTAAAGCTTGAATGTTAACGTTGTCAATTAAAATTTCTCCTTGTGTAACATCATGGAACCTTGGAATTAAGTCAGAAATAGTTGATTTCCCACTCCCAGATTCACCTACTAAAGCTACAGTTTTTCCTTTTACTAAATTAAAGGAGATGTCTTTGAGTACAGGATCTTCGTCATATGCAAACCCAACATTATTGAAAGAGATTTGTGTTGTTAAGTCTTCTTTTTTAACGGGCTTCTCAGGATCTTTAATGGGATCTTTAATATCAATGATTTCGTTTACACGATCCAATGAGACTTCTGCTTTTTTTAAATAAGTTAGTCCGCTTGCAATACTGCTAATTGGTCTAAGGAATTGAGAGAAAATGATGATAAAAGTAATGAACTGCTGACCAGTCATGTCTCCTTCGTTGTCTAAGACTAAGTTTCCGCCAAACCAAACAATCGCAATTAATACAGCTGCACCAAATACTTCATTCAACGGTGATGCTAAATCTTTTTTTCTAAAAGCCCGTGTAATTAAATTTTGATGATGCGTATTCTTGTTTGAGAAACGATCTAATGCGATTTTTTCAGCAGTAAAGGCTTTTATAACGCGAATTCCACCCAAACTTTCTTCTATGTTTGACACTAAATCACTCATCTGTTCCTGACCTTTTTGAGAGGTGCGTTTTAAACTTTTTCGAATTCGAGAAATAGCTAAAGCACTAATAGGTAAAAGAATTAGTGAGAAGGTTGTTAGTTCAGGACTTAGGTAAAAAAGAATGATTAAGTTAACGGCGATTGCAATCGGTTCCCTGAAAATTAATTCTAAGGTAGATACAACGGCAATTTCAACTTCATTTAAATCAGCTGTTAAACGCGTTAATAGATTTCCTTTTTTCTCTTCAGAATAAAAAGAAAGTGGTAAATGCATGGCCCGATTGAATAACGTTTTTCGCAAATCGCGGACAACAGCCATTCTTAAGAATGATTGATGATAAACGGCACTGTAGCGGAATAAGTTTTTTAGGAAGAATGCAATTAGTACTGAAATACAAACAAAATACAAAGCACCTACTTTGCCATTTGTAAGTACAAATTCATGCTGCATAAATTCAAAATAATCTCCTAAATAGCCGAACAAACTTTCACGTGCATTCCAGATAGGTTCCAGTATTACTTGAGGGCTTTCTCCTTCTAAAGGCGTGTCAAAAATGATCTTTAAAAAAGGGATGAAAAGTACCAGTGAAAGTAAGTTGAATATAACGAACAACAAATTACTAAGGATGACAATAAATGTCGTCCGCTTATAAATAAATGTAAGCTTAAATAGTTGTACAATTCCTTTCACGAGGCACAAAAGTAGGATTGAATTTTGAATAACGGAGAAAAATTGAATTTGTTTTCCAAACATCAATGTTTATTTGTCTTTTATTCAAAAAAACGGTCCTTATAAAAAGTAGCGTCTAAAATTCCAGCTAAATACTCTATACTAAGGACTAAATACTAGCAACTAATGACTAAAGACTGCTAACATTTACTAATTTTGCACTATGAGTTCAATTAGACAAAAAAAGGTGCAAGCTGTAATTCAGGCTGAGTTGGGGATTTATTTTAGAGAAAATGCGCGCACAGTGTGTTTGGGGGCAATGGTTTCAGTAACGGAAGTTCGCATGGTGCCAGACATGTCTTATTTAAAAGCTTACATTAGTGTATTCGGGCATCCAGATGTGCAGGAAGTCTTTAAGAGTATTAAAACGCATAAAGATTCTATTCGCTACGAATTGGGGAAAAGACTAGGGAAAAGTTTACGCCGAATCCCAGATTTAAGTTTTTACATTGATGACAGTATTGAATATGCGGCTGAAATTGATAAACTTTTAGGGGAGTAATTAAGTTTGAATTCCTCATTCTATATAGCGCGGCGTTATTTGTTTTCAAAGAAAACGCAAAACGTTATCAATATTATTTCTGGCGTTTCCATTTTCGGAATCATGATTTCAACCGCCGCAATGGTCATTATTCTTTCAGGTTTTAATGGTATTGAAGGGTTGGTTTTAAAAATGTTCAGTTCATTTGAGTCGGATATTGAAATTACATCCACACAGACAAAAACATTTGACCGTAATTTTATTCCAAGTCAGGTTTATGAAATGGATGGAATAATTAATT
This sequence comes from Crocinitomix sp., assembly GCA_047623705.1. Taxonomy (GTDB): domain Bacteria; phylum Bacteroidota; class Bacteroidia; order Flavobacteriales_D; family Crocinitomicaceae; genus Crocinitomix. Next base: position 34,818 of record JBLHOW010000038.1, on the reverse strand, counting down.
ATTCAGAGGTGATCGAAGAAATCGCGATTGTTAAACACTTGGATAACTTCATAATAGGAACCATTAAAGGAGTAGAAGAGCCTTTTTTGGAAATGTCTGAAATGGATGAACATTTGCTAGATGGCCGTGGAATCATTGAAGATGAATATGGACCATTTGCCTTAATTGGAGGTGGAGCAATTGAAAATTTAGACGGATACATCTACCAATATGAAGGGCAATACGAATATTTCACAATTTATTCGCCCAATAAAGATGAGCGCATAAGTCGCAATCAACTCAAGAATATTGATGCGTTTACAACCTCACAAATTCCAATAGTTGGTGTTTTTACTTTTAATAATGAAGTCGATCAAAACTACTTGATTGTCCCACTAGATTATGCTTCGGACATTTTTAATTATAAAAATGAAATTACTCAAGTTGAAATTGATTTTGCAGAAGGAACAGATTTAGATCAGAAAAAAGCCGAATTAGAATTAATGTTGGGTGGTAGTTTTCAAGTGAAGACAAGTTTCGAACAAAATCAATTGATTTATGAAACCAGCCAAAGTGAAAAATGGATTACTACTTTATTATTGGGGTTCATTTTCTTTTTAGCAACTTTTAATATGGTGGCATCTATCACAATGTTGGTGATCGAGAAGAAAGAAAACATGAAAACATTGCATGCGTTGGGAGCTAAAGCCATACAATTAAGACGTATTTTCTTCTTTGAAGGATTATTGATTAATGGCTTAGGGCTGCTCATAGGTTTAGGACTTGGGTATGGTGTTTGCTACCTACAACAAGAATTTGGCTTAATCGCTATGAATAATAGTGTAGAGGAATATTTCCCTATTATTTTAAAATGGGGCGACTTATTCTTAATTTTAACCATAACAATGACATTTGGAACCTTGGCGGCTTATTTGCCAAGTAGATTTTTAATACAACGCATAATTAAAGAATAACAGGATGAAAAAAGCATTACTATTAATTACACTTATCATATCGATCGGTGGAATTTCTCAGAATAGAATGACCCCAGAATTATTGTGGAAATTAAAACGAGTAGGAAATATTCAAGTTTCTCCTGATGGAGAGCAGGTTCTGTTTAGTTTAAAGACCTATGATTTAGAAAAAAACGGAGGAAGCACTGAATTGTATATCGTACCAGCAGAAGGGGGTACACCAAAGCAAATTACGAACAGAAAAGGAAGTGAGTTTGATGCGCAATGGCGACCGGATGGTAATAAAATTGGTTTTTTAGCAACGCCAGATGATGGTTCTTCAACGGCAATTTTTGAAATGAATCCAGACGGAACAGCGTTAAAGCAATTATCATTTGAGGCCGGCCAAATCAACGGGTTTAAGTATTTTCCTGATGGCAAAAAGGTTGTGTTTATTAAAGATGTTAAATTGAATCGTGTAAAGTCACAAGAAATAGTTTCTGATTTACCGCAATCAAATGCGCGCGTAATTGATGATTTAATGTACAGACATTGGGGCTCTTGGGATGACGGTACACGGTCACATATTTTCTTTGCGGTTATTCAAGAAGGTGGAATTCAAGGAGAAGGAATTGATATAATGAAAGGTGAAAACTTTGACGCACCATTGAAACCGTTTGGCGGAATGGAACAAATCACTGTTTCACCTGACGGAAATAGCATTACATATGCCTGTAAAAAATTGGTCGGTTTAGACTATGCGACTAGCACCAATTCAGATTTATATGTTTATAATGTTTTATTGGGGAACACCAATAATATGACCAAGAAATATACAGGATATGATTTAGATCCAAGCTATTCTGCTGACGGTAAAAAAATTGCTTGGTTGAGTATGGAGCAAGATGGATTTGAGTCAGACAAGAATGACATTCTGGTTCATAATTATGAGACGCAACTTACTACTAATTTGACACAAGAATTAGATTTAACAGTTTCAAGTTTTGTTTGGGATGATACAGGCGACAAAATTTATTTTAAATCAGTAATAGAAGCAACTTATCAGTTGTTTGAATATGATTTAAAAAAGAAAGCCATGCGTCAAATCACCGAAGGGATGCATAATTATACCTCTATTGCATTTGCAGGAGATAAGTTGATTGGCGGTAAACAATCCATGAATCATCCAACAGATATTTATGCAGTGAATATTAAAAAAGGCACAGAAACGCAATTAACAGATGTTAATAAGGCCATTTATGACGAATTAGAGATTGGTAATATTGAAAAGCGTTGGGTAACTACTACGGATGGTAAAAAAGAATTGGTTTGGGTGATTTTTCCACCAAACTTTGATAAAGATAAAAAATATCCAGCCTTATTATATTGCCAAGGTGGACCCCAAAGTGCGGTTAGTCAATTCTTCTCATACCGCTGGAACTTTCAGTTAATGGCCGCAAATGATTATATCATCATTGCACCAAACAGAAGAGGGTTGCCTGGCTTTGGTCAAGAATGGAATGATGCCATTTCTGGTGATTGGGGAGGTCAACCAATTGATGATTATATTTCGGCAGTAGACGAGTTGAAAAAAGAGCCATATATTGATAAGAATAGAATTGGAGCGGTTGGTGCAAGTTACGGTGGTTATTCAGTTTATTATTTGGCTGGAATGCATGAGAATCGTTTTAAAACATTCATCTCTCATTGTGGATTGTATAACCTTGAATCTTGGTACGGAACAACCGAAGAACTGTTCTTTGCGAATAAAGACATTGGTGGGCCGTATTTTAATCAAATTGTACCACCGAGTTATGTGAAACATTCTCCGCATAGGCTTGCTAAGAATTGGAACACTCCAATGTTAATCTTTCATGGAGAGCAAGATTTTAGAGTGCCATTGAACCAAGGGATGGAAGCATTTCAAACTCTTCAAATTAAAGGTATTGATAGTCGTATGATCTTGTTTCCTGACGAAAATCACTGGATTCTTTCACCGCAAAATGGTGTCTTTTGGCACCGTGAGTTTTACGGTTGGTTAGACAAACATTTAAAGTAAATTTTAAAAAGTCCCTTGAAAATAATTAAATATAAATATACGTTTGTTTTTTTATTGGGGTTGTTGTCTAATTCAGTTTTTGGGCAGTCTGAAATTTCAGGTTATCTGAATCTTCCTAATGGATGGCATAATGAGGTTTACCTTTCTGTAATCTATGATTATCGGGAAATGACCAATATCCAAAAGAAACAAATTATTGCCGTTGCATCTATTGATAGTTCCGGGTATTTTGAATTTTCAGAAAGTTTATTTGTCGAAAAGGAGTTGATTTATCGTTTGCATTTAACCAATCAGATAGAAGAGGTTGAGGTGTATTTGGCCGATTATTCAGAGGGTGGATTTGGCTATAATCATGTTGTGTTCCAAGCAAAAAAAGGTGATAATATATTTTTAGATGCTACAGATGATCACATTTTTGGAAACGTTGTTTCTGAGAATAAAGCCGCAGGTTCATGGCAATTATTGAATGATATGGAGCAAGACTATCGCTCAAGAACATTTGAATTGGGAAACAATCAATTGGGGCATTTGGTTGTAGAGCATCAAAAGATCATGCTCGAAAATGTGAAAGGAAATGGTGTTGTGGCTGGTGTTGTTGCGGCTTTTTTCCTACTGAAAGAAGATGTTGATTTATCTAGCGGTTATCTTGAAGCTTATAAAAACAACCGAGCTTATTTCTATGAGGTGCTTGAAGGGTTAAAGGTTTCGCACCCTTTTTATGCGGATCGTTTAAATAAAGAATTGGCTGTAATTGATTTGCAGTTGAATGGAGATGAGTTAATTCGAGTGAAAAAGGAGAATGGAATTCTCCGAATTGTCTCTGTTGTACTATTGTTGCTTTCTATTGTGCTGTTCTTTTGGATAAAAAAAATCAAAAAATCACCGCCATTGATTGAGTTGACTCAGCAGGAAATGAAAATACATAAACTCATTTTAGAAGGCTTTTCAAATAAAGAAATTGCTGAGCAACTATTTATTAGTTTGAGTACTGTGAAAACCCACATCAATACTTTGTATAAAAAAAGAGGCGTTTCATCTCGGAAAGAACTAATGATTAAAGAATCAACCAGGGACTAGACTGTTATTCAACCCTCTTGTAAGCTGCACTTTGATTGAAGATTAAGAAGTTTGTATAAAAAATAAACATGCTTAATTTAAAATACTTATTTCTATACATTGGATTTGTTTCTAATGTCGTGGCAGCGCAAAATGTTATTATTGATTCCTTGTTTTTTGAAGAAACACAAAGTTACCGTACTTATAAAGTGTGGGTGCCGGCTGAATACGATACAAGTAAGACTTACCAAACTATATACTGTTTTGATGCCGATTTTCTTTTCAATATTCTATCTGCAAATGTCGAGATTTATGCGGATGCCTTTATTGGTAAAATGCCACCTACAATTCTTGTTGGAATCTTTTTCGATCAAAGAAATGACGATATGGGTATTGATTGGAATAAGGGAGTGTTAAATAAAAAGGGGCGCGCTTTTATGGATTTGGTTGAGAAAAATTTGGTACCAACGATATCAAAAAAATACAATGTTTCTGAATATAGGACGGTGGTTGGACATTCAAATTCAACAACGTTTGCTCATTTTTTCTTGACAGGAGATTCGCCTTTATTTAGTGGTTACCTGACATTGAGTCAATTTAAATTGTCAACGGATGTTCAGCGATTTTCAGAATTGAAAAAAGCGTTAAAAATGAATGTGGACATGGTGATGGTTACTGGAGAATTGGACGCTGATTATCGCGTAAAGTCAGGGGGGATATTAGATAGTTTGCTTGATTCATTGGCGATTTCAAACCTTAGGCATACTCACATTTCCATGCCTAATGCGGATCATTTAACAATTGTGCCACAGGGAGTCCCACATGCTTTGGAGGCATTGTATATGACTTACGGTAAAAGAATTGAGTCAAAGGATATAATCGAGTCGGGCTGTTTGAAAAATCAGACCCCAATAGAGGTTGTGGATAGTTTGATTCTTGCGCAGGTTGGTAAATATGGTGTTGACCTGAATTATCGTGTAGAGGACTTAGATCTTTTGTTTGAATTATTTGTAGCAGTAAAAGATAGTGTTGGGGTCTTGGATGCTACAATAATTTATGCAGATTTGATGCAAGATTCATCAGAGTATTTTTACGAGGCGCAGTGTTTAGAAATGATGGGGGCTTATCGGTCAGCAGAAGAATCATATTTGAAACATCTTGGTTATTGTGCTTATACCGGTTATTGGTCATACATTAGATTAACTTGGCTTTATGCTAATAAGTTGAATGATGGTATGGCTGCAATTAATTGGTGCACAGCTGGCCTAAACAGGTTGGGGGATATTCGATTTGTTCGTCAATTATTATTAATTGGGAAGAAAAATCCCGAAACAATAGTGAATTGTATTGCTGCGCTAGAACAATCCGATATTATTAGCAGTTCAATTGAACTTCGTTTGGCCGTGCGGACTGGCTTGGCAGAATTGCATAGGGAAAATGGAAACCATAAAAAGGCTGATTTTTATGAAAATCTAATTCACTAAAATATCGAAGCAACAACCTTTTTCTTATAAAATTGTCCAATCGGAATACTCTTCTCACCCGAAAACAACGAGCTGCTGTCCAAGGCGCTCACAATGGTTTTATTCACGACAAACTACTATAGCTTTATATAAGTATTTGATTGTAGCTAAAAAGGCGCGCTCCATGAATTGGGCACGCCTTTTTATATTTTCTAAATTAGGTAGTTTTAATTGTGAGTTTGACTCAATTTTTTCCAATTTGTGTTGGCTGCCTTTGCCAAAGAAGTATGATCTTTTTCTCCCAACCATAATTGTAGCGCATCCAATTCAACATTATTTAAGAAAAGGTAATATTTACCGTCTTTCACTAAAAATTTGTTTGGATCAACGCGAAACTTTGCACCAGCATAAATTCCAAAAGCGCAAAAACCGCCATATTGTGGCAAATATTTTGTTGGATTTTTATCGAACAAAACCTTTTGTTCTGCAGAGGTGAAATAATAAAAAACTTTTTCATATTCCGATTTGAGATTTTTATCTCCCAATTGAGCTAAACCTAAATCTAGGTATGAAACGGCACTATATCCTTGTAAGGCAATATTGCTATTGTCAATATTCACGGCCATTTTATCCTGTGCAAAACCTAATGTCCCTGCCATTAAGGCTATTATTGCAATAGTTGATTTTAATATTTTCATGGTTAAATTTTTATTGTGCGTTAAAATATTCTTCTTGAATTACTTGTCCATTATCATTCCATACTCTTCGAATGATTTCATGCCAGTAGATACTGCTGCCATCTTTCATCTCAAAATCAAAGGTGAATTCTGAGGCAGATACATTTCCGTCAACGAGGCTGTGGTGTAAAGTAATGCCATTTACAGCTGCAATTGCACCTGCAAAACCTTCCATTTTTTCAACCATTTGCGTTTTGTTGGTAGTTGCTATTTTACCATAATCGGATGTTGTTGCGTTGTCGGCGAAAAAACCTTTTACTGCATCAACAATTGCTCCCGTTTTAACAATTTCGTCCATTTTAAGGACTTGTTCTTTAATTTGCATATTATTTGTATTAATGATTTATAATACAAAGGTGGAGACAAGCGGCGGGGAGGAGCGTACAAAAAAAACGCTATAAATTGGACTTTTTGAATTCAGTTGGTGTAAGACCGGTATACTTTTTAAAGAAACTTGAAAAATGTTGCGGTTCTTCAAATTTTAAAAGATATGCTACTTCCAAAACAGACCCTCCTTGCAAAAGAGAGTTTTTGGCAGATTTGATGATTTCCATTCTTATTAATTGCCCAAGAGATGTGTTCATTTTTTGCTTCACTTTTTTTGAAAGCGCTTTAACAGAAAGGTTGAACTGGCCGGCATAAAAATCGAGACTACGTTCTTGATTGTGAAACTTTTGTAAGATTTCGATTATGTCTTGCGTAAATTGGTCGCGATTCGTGTAATCAAAGTTGTTTCTGAATTCACGAGGAGTTTGACCTGTGTTTTTCTTAAAAACGCGATTGAAGTAAGCCGCATCTGAAAACCCTAAATCATTCGATATTTCTTGAATGTTTCGATCAGTAAAAGCTATTTCTTTTTTGCTTTCTATTAACCGCTTTTGACCCAAAAGTTTTTGGATAGACAGCCCAATTTTATTTTTTATTAAAGCTTGTGCGTCTATACCTTGCGCATTCATTAAGTCTGTAACGTCAGATGTGTTGAGAAAGTTAGTGTATCCATCATCAATAATGTCCTTTATGTCAAAAATGATCTGATACTCCTCTTTACTCGCTTGAAATGGATTTTGCCAATACCATTGTTTAGATGAGATGTCAATAATCGTCCGAGGGTTATCTGCAAAAACACCGTTTCCAATAAAGCGTTGGCAATCTTCACATGCTTTAAAGTCAATATAGCCCAAAGAAATCAAGTGCTTAAATAAAACACGAACCTCTTTATTTCGGAAGACCATTTCATTTGGAAATTCGATTTTTCTAACCACAAAATCATCAGATAAAAACTTGATGTATTGTCCCTTTTCCAAATAAATGGCCTTATCCTGCCAGTCCGCATAATTTTTAAAATCTACCTGAATAATACCATGACCAGAAAGCACATGAATGAGTGTGAATTTATTGATGAAATAAACCTTGTTAATTTCTGGTTTTAGTTTTTTAATCATTTAGGGTGGATCTTATAATCGAAACAAATCAATCTTATCCTAAAGATAAAGATATTTGCGAAGATTCACATTTATACTAAATTGATTGGATTCTTCCACCACAAAATGGTCTTTTTTGGCACCGTTATTTTTATAGTTGCTGAGACAAATATGTGAGGTGGTAACATAGTGATTATCAATCGCCCTCACCTAATTCCCTAGAATTCAACGTCTAACAGTGGTGCGATCTAAATGCTAGTGGTACAGCGATTTAAAAGATCGAAGCAACAACCTTTTCCTTATAAGATTGTCCAATCGGAATGCTCTTCTCGCCCAAAATCAACGAGCCGCTATCTAGGGCGCTCACAATATTTTTATTCACGATAAATGATTTATGACACCGAATAAAATGTTTAGATGGTAGTTTTTCTTCCAATGATTTTAAAGACATTAATGCTGTAATTCGGCCAGTCGAAATATGAAAAGAAACGTATTCACGCATTCCCTCAATATATTTAATATCTGAATATAGTATCTTATATAATTTATGATCGGCTTTAACCGTTAGGTAGTCCGTCTTAAATTCAGGACTTTCCATTTTAATCTTTCTCAAATCGAAAAGCTCATTGGCTTTCTGTGCAGCTTTTAAAAAACGGTCAAAAGCAAATGGTTTTAATAAATAATCCACAGCCTCCAATTCAAATCCTTCTATTGCATAATCTTGATAAGCCGTTGTAAATATAACAAGCGGTTTCTCTATCAATGACTTAATTAAATCTGTGCCTAATAGATCAGGCATTTGAATGTCAGTAATGATTAAATCTATTTCTTTTTCACGAATTACTGTCAAGGCATCAACTCCGCTTTTATAACAGCCAATCAACTCTAGAAATGGAGTTTTATTGACATAGCTTTCAACTAAATTTCTTGCTAACTGCTCGTCGTCTATAATGATGCATTTCATTTTTGTAAGTTTATATTGAGAATAGATGAGTAAGTTTTTTTATCCATTTTCAAGACCAAATCATGTTCACCCGGATAAAGTAATGTGAGTCGTTTTCGTACATTTTCCATTCCTACACCTCCAACTTTATCCTTAGTTGAAGGCGTTTCTCCACTCACGCTATTTGAAACAATTAGCAATAATTGTTGTCCCTCATCCTTAATCTTAATTTTTATCCACCCATTTATTTTATCATGGTGGTTGCCGTGTTTAAAACTGTTTTCAATAAATGGAATCAACAATAGGGGGCAAATTTGTAAGTTTTTGTCTGTTATATCAATGTCGACATAAATATTGCTATCATCTTCGTCTCGCAATAATTGTAGTTTAATAAAGCTCTGTATATGCTCAATTTCTGCCGAAAGTGATACGAATTTTTTATCTCCTTCGTAAGTGACGTAACGCAAAATATCCGACAATTGTAAAATAGCTTCTCCTGTTTTACTATTATCAAATTGAGAGAGGGAATAGATGTTGTTTAGCGTATTGAATAAAAAATGTGGATTAATTTGAGCTTTTAATGCATTGGTTTCTGCTGTCAACATTTTGTTCTGTAACTCCATGCTCTCTTTGGTTTTCCGTTCCAAGAGAATCGATTTCCTGATCAATGCACCAATGATGATGGCCGGTATAAAAGTCATAAATCTCCCGATAATCACTAAAAGGAAAGTCTTTTCTTTGATGTGGTGCACTAAGAGTGGCATCCTTTTATCCAAATATATATCTAGATTTCCAAAGCATACGGCAAAAATGCCTGCAATCAGCAAGAGCAAGATTAGGTAGGTCACCACTTTTTGCTTTTCAAAATAATTTGGTAATAAGCCAAATATGTTAATGTAAAAAACAAGTGCCTGCGGAATAACAAATGCTGCAACACGAATTAAAACAATATGCAAATCACCAGTAGGGGAAAGCAAGCTGCTAACGACTAAATAAAAGATTAGCCAAATAATTAATGAATTACGGAGGATGTGTTTCACAAAGACAAAGTTATGGAATGTTTTATCAAGAGATTTTTTTTATCAACAAAACACACGTCTTTGTCAAGGTTAGTCCAACTTTTCTCTATTATTCCGTTTTGGAGGAATGAATATAAACAAGATGACCGTTCATTGATGAAATTTGATTATTCGTGGAAAATAATTTAAACATTAAAATTTTTGTAACAAATTTGCAACCTATTACGTCTTTCAATTGTTTGTCAAAGACAAAATATGATTAATAAGTTAATTATGCAGAAAATACTTTGGAGTGCCATCTTCTTACTGACTACTCTTTTTACGTTTGGTCAGGATAATGTGACATTAAGTGGGAATTTAAGTGACGCCGATAGCGGCGAAGACCTCATAGGTGCGCGAGTTGTGGTTGCCGAATTGCCAGGAGTCGGAGCCTTAGCAAATGATTACGGTTTTTATTCTTTAACAATTGCACCAGGCTTATATACTATTACAATAAAGTCAATAGGATTTAAGACCGTAACGCAACAAATGGATTTAACGAAAGACAAAACCTTTGATCTTGAAATGGAAGTTGAAGGAAAAGTTTTTGGAACCGTTACCGTGACGGGTGAGAAGTTGGATGAAAACATTACCTCTGCAGAGATGGGTGTTGATAAAATCAACATGAAAGACATTGAAAATATTCCAGTGTTATTTGGTGAGAAAGATATTTTAAAAACACTTCAATTACTTCCTGGCGTTAAATCGGCTGGAGAAGGAAGTGCAGGGTTTTATGTAAGAGGTGGATCGGCAGATCAAAATCTAATCTTATTGGATGGAGCACCTGTTTATAATGCTTCACATTTATTAGGATTCTTTTCTGTTTTCAATTCTGATGCATTAAAAGATGTGAAATTATATAAAGGAGGATCACCTGCAGAATTTGGAGGGAGACTTTCTTCTGTGATGGACATTAAAATGAAAGAGGGGAATTCAAAGCGCCTATCAGTAAGTGGTGGTTTAGGATTGATTTCTTCTAAACTAACAATCGAAGCTCCAATAGTTAAGGATAAGGGGTCGTTTATTGTTTCTGCGCGTAGAACATATGCGGATATCTTTTTACGATTGTCAAAAGATGAGCGTGCACAAAACTCAATCCTTTATTTCTATGATTTGAACGCAAAAGCAAATTACCGCGTTGGAAAAAAAGACCGAATCTTCCTCTCAGGTTATTTTGGTAGAGATAATTTTGGTTTCGCAGATCAGTTCGGATTTGATTGGGGAAATGCAACAGGTACCTTTAGATGGAACCATTTATATGGTGATCGTTTATTCGGTAACACTTCCGTAATCTTTAGTAATTATAACTATAAAATTAAATTCGGTGGCGGAGATGAGACCTTTCAAATTGGATCTGAAATTCAAGACATCAATATAAAAGAAGATTTTGATTTTTACATCAACTCTAATAATACCATGAGCTTTGGTGGGAATCTAATTCACCATACTTTCCGCCCAGGAGAAATTGAAACGGGGTCTGATATAGGGTTTGCTTTGAATGATATTGAGAATCGTTATTCTTTAGAGTCTGCGGCCTATATTTCTAATGAGCAAAAGATAAAAAAGAGATGGAAAGTAGTTTATGGTTTGCGTTATTCAAACTTTACGCAAGTCGGACCTGGAAATATCTTTTCTTATGATGTGGATGGTAGTGTCACTGATACAACAGTTTTCGGAGATTGGGAGCCTGTATCGTCTTATAATGGTTTGTCACCTAGGTTGAGCGTTAACTTTAGTATTGATGAGCAGAGTTCAGTAAAAGCATCTTATGCTAGAACTTATCAGTACATTCATTTAGTGTCTAACTCTACGTCTTCTTCACCAACAGATATTTGGGTGCCTTCAAGTAATAATATTGAGCCGCAGGTCGCTGATCAGGTTTCAGTTGGTTATTTCCGTAATTTCTTTGATAATATGCTCGAATTTTCTGGAGAAGTATACTATAAAGATATGCGCCGAGTAATCGATTATCGTGATGGAGCTGAGGTAACTTTGAATCCAACGGTTGAAGGTGAGTTATTGTACGGAATTGGACGTGCTTATGGTCTTGAATTGTTACTGAAAAAACGAAGAGGTAAGTTTACTGGTTGGGTTTCTTATACGCTTTCAAGAAGTGAACGTAAATTTGATGGTATTAATGATGGTGCTTGGTATGCTGCTCGTCAAGATAGAACGCATGATATTTCTTTGGTTGGTATGTATAATTTTACCGATCGTTTAACGGCATCTGCAACATGGGTGTATTATACAGGTAATGCTGTAACATTTCCAAGTGGTAAATATGAATTGGACGGACAAATTGTTAATTTATATAGCGAACGAAATGGTTATAGAATGCCAGAGTATCACCGCTTAGATTTAGGAGTGACTTTAGAGAGTAAAAAGTTTAAAACGATCTTTGATCCAGTTTCTGGAGAAGAGCAACAGATCGAAAAACGATTCGAATCAAGTTGGAATTTCTCTGTTTACAACGCCTATGGCCGAGAGAATGCATATTCTATTGATTTCGTTGAGAACGCAGAAACAGGACAAACAGAGGCTGTTCAATTGGCTTTGTTTAAAATCATTCCTTCAATTACTTATAATTTTAAATTTTAAGACATGAAAATATTTGCATTACAATTCGCGGCTCTAGCAAGTTTAGCACTTTCGTTTTCATGCGAAAAAGTGATTGACATTCCATTAAATGAAGCTGATCAAGAGATTGTTGTAGAAGCAGTCGGAAGAAATTATCTAGGAGAAAGCTACGTTCTTCTTTCTAAGACCGGTAGTGTGTATGATAATACCAATTTTGAAAAAATAACAGATGCAGTTGTTACCGTTACAGATCAAGACGGATTGGAGACGGTTTTTACACATGACCCATCAAGTCCAGGTAAATATATGGCGCCTGCATTTGAGGCAATGCCAAATAGTTCTTATTCATTGAGTGTTGTTACGGCTGATTTAACCTTGTCTTCATCCAGTATAACGAATTCTCTTCCTGTATTAGATTCTTTGAATTATTTCGTTGTTCCTCCAGGTTTTGGATCGACTGACACCACTTTTTTATTGTTCTATAATTTTGTAGATAATGGTGATGAGACCAATTTCTATCGCGTTAAAGCTTGGGTAAACGACACGTTAGATAATAATTATTATATCGGTGATGATGTACTTGGAAATGGACAGCCAGTTTCAGCTCCTCTTTTTTCTACAGAAATTAAATCAAAGGATACGGTTCATATCGAATTGTTGTCAATGGATGAGGCGACTTATAAGTACCTTTTAACATTGAATAGTAATTTAACGTCTGGACCGTTTGGTGCAGTTCCTGCTAATCCAGTTACAAATATTGACAATGCAATTGGCTATTTTGGTGTTTATATGGTAGATACCATGTCGATTATTATGCCGTAAATTATAATTTTATGAAGAGCTTACAGGTTTTTGTTTTAGTGTTTTTGTTCATTTTTTCAAGTTGCGAAAAAGTAGTGCAAATCCCTTTGAATGATGCCGATCCTCAAATTGTTGTTGAAGCAGTGGGGAAAAGCCTAGTTGGCAAAAGTTATGTGCTGCTTTCTAAAACAATTAGTTCTTCTGGTTCACCTAGTGGGATCGAGAGGCTTTCAGGCGCCGTAGTTGAAGTTTCTGATAATGTGGGTGGTTATTTTGTGTTCGTTGAGAATCCAGCTGTTGACGGACAATATATTCATCCAACATTTAGCGTCTTACCAAATACAAACTATAACTTGAATGTTGCTTATGAAGGCGAGTCGCTGAGTGCTGAGTCACGTTCTTTAACAATGCCGCAAATTGATTCATTCTTTGTCTTTCAGAGTGCTGGTGCACCTGGTCAAGAGCCAGGTGATACGACAAATGTCCTTATTTATACTGTTTCTGACAATCCTGATGAGAAAAATTTTTATCGTTTTGTGTTGTGGGTAAATGGCGTTAAGGAGAATATTATTTTTATTGAAACAGATGATTTAGGAAATGGTGAAGTATATACTTCACCTTTCTTTGGTATTTCGTTCAATTCTTCAGATTCTGTTTATGCGGAATTGTGGTCTATGAATAAACAGAATTACGATTATTTCTCAGCGCTCAATAGCAACTTAAATCAAAGTCCGTTTAGTGCTGCTCCGTCTAGCCTTCCTTCAAATATTGAAAACGGAATCGGTTATTATGGTGCTTTTATGGTTGATACAATATCAATAATAATCCCATAAATTTTTCGTTAATTTGTTATATGAAAACCTGGTTTTTCTTTGTGTTAATCATTTTAGGCGTTTCAAGCTGTGAAAAAGTGATTGACTTGCCATTGAATGAAGCCGAGCCAACATTAGTTGTTGAGGCGGTTATGAAAGATCGTATTGGAGCAAATTACATTATTCTTTCTAAGTCAGGTTCCGTTTACGAAGATCAAAATTTTGAAAAAATTGTAGACGCAACCGTTACTGTTACCGCGGATGATGGCACCATTTATGACTTTCCGCATCAAGGCAATGGCTTGTATAGATTACCAGATTTTGTAGTCGTTCCATCTACACGGTATGAAATTGAAATCAATGCACTTGATCGCGTTGTAACGGCGTCTTGTTTTGCGCCATCTAAACCCGAAATTGATTCCTTAACCTATCTAGTAATTACCGGATCTTTTGGTGTGCCTGAAGGAGATACGTTAAATTTAATTTCCTTCCATTCGGTTGATAACGGGACTGAAAAGAATTATTATTTATTAAAAATATTTCGCAACGGATATCCTAATGGAGGTTATTATTTAGGGAATGATGATTTTATAAATGGCATCTATTATGAGGCACAATTTTTCGGATCAGAAGCCAAACCAAGAGATACTGTGTTTGTAGAAATGATCTCAATGGATAAAGCCAATTACAATTATTATGTTGGCTTGTCTAATAATTTAGATAGTGGACCTTTTTCTGCAGCGCCTGCCAACCCTCCGTCCAATTTAATTGGAAATTCTTTAGGTTTTTTCGGTGCCTATACAACAGATACTATTAGCATTATTTTGCCATAGGGAATAATCGAACTCAGGGTTCCGATTCTTAAACCAAATCTAGTTCAGAACTCGTCTCCTTTGTAATGACATACGTTTTAGAGTTCTTGTCGTGAAATGACTGAAGGTCATCTGAGACAAATGAACCAGCACCAGTAATCGGTCTTGAAAGAGAGCGAACTATATACTGCTTAAGCGTTGGAACGTCCTTGTCAATCGTGACAATTTGCGATTTAGTCAAGCGTTGGCCTATCGTTCCGCCTAAAAAAGCTTCGAAAATAAAGTAATAAAAAAGTCTTATTAATGTGAAAACCGCAGCGATAATTACTAATGTTAAGATTGGGTAATCATTTACGGGTGGAGGTAAAAGAGAAATTTTCACAATCACAGAGCTAATCGCGGTTGATATGATCAAGTCAATAAAAAAATTAATCATTCTAGATCCTTCCGGAGCTAAAGGTAAATTATTCGGATACGGCTCTTGATATAACATGGGCGCGAAGATAACTCTTTTTCCTGTATGTGCAATTGCATTATAGGTAC
This sequence comes from Crocinitomix sp., assembly GCA_047623705.1. Taxonomy (GTDB): domain Bacteria; phylum Bacteroidota; class Bacteroidia; order Flavobacteriales_D; family Crocinitomicaceae; genus Crocinitomix. The sequence continues at coordinate 19,604 of JBLHOW010000038.1, read as the reverse complement.
AAAATAAAACGTAATAATTGAGCAAACCTGAGCGGTCTCAAACTTAATCCACAAGTTCCCACCAGCCAAGTCCGAAACCCCAAAAGCTTTAAGGATGTAATCCCACGTAGCAATTTCGCGCGTGTACCGCATGCGTCACAAAACATGTTTATTTCGAGTTTTGCATTGCGCGTACATTTCGATATACTCAATACAGTGACTCGGTGTGCTTGTTTTAAAAGATAAAAAACAATACGCAAAACCAGAACACAAAACCAATTCACAACCGCCCTAAACAAGTCAAAGCGAAATTGTAAAAGTCGATAATGTCAGTTCGAGTGATTACGATTTAGGGCCGTTTGTGGCCAAAATTGTAATCGTATTGAGAACAGTTATTCACAAGTAGTTCACAATCTCCCACTTTCTACCACTTTCACTTTCTTCAATAAATCCAGCAAAATCAGTAACTTTTAACTAGTTTTACAGTATAGTAATGAATAGCAGTCGCAAAAGTTATCAACAAAGCTGATTTAGGTGGTAATTTGTGGGAGTTTAATAATTATTTTTACATTTTAATCAAAGGATGTCAGGATTAGTAGGAGAATACGAATGCAAATTAGATTCTAAAGGGAGGTTCCTCTTCCCTTCTGGACTAAGAAAGCAATTGGACCCAACTGCTAACGAGGTTTTTATGATGAATAAGGGGTTTGAAAATTGCCTTTCGCTTTATCCAATGAATGAATGGGAGAAAGTGAGTTCAAGGTTGTCGAAGCTAAACTTGTTCAAGCCAAAAAACAGAATGTTCTATCGATTATTTCATCAAGGCGCAAAGCAGTTGACACTTGACCGTTCAGGAAGAGTTTTGATTCCAACCGCACTGATGGAACGAATCGGATTGAAAAAGGAAATAATGTTAACTGCTTACAACGATAGGATAGAGGTGTGGGATAAATCAGAGTACTTCCAAGTACTAGACGAAAACATGGGTGATTTCTCTGATTTAGCTGATGAAGTTATGGGGGAAATTGACTCGAATGACGAATAACGATTATCATGTACCTGTATTATTTAACGAATCAATTGATGCGCTAGAAATAGCTGCGGATGATTTAGTGATTGATGTTACCTATGGAGGTGGCGGTCATTCTCGTGAAATTTTGAACCGTTTGGGTGAGAACGGGACGCTTTTGGCTTTTGATCAAGATGATGATGCGGCAGCCAATTTGATTGATGATGAACGGTTGGTTTTTGCGAACTCCAATTTTAGGTTCATGATCAATTTCGTTAAGTTTTATGATTTACTCGGTGTGGATTCAATCTTGGCGGACTTAGGTGTTTCTTCTCATCAATTTGATGCAGGTGATCGCGGTTTTTCAATCCGCGAAGAAGGGGATTTGGATATGCGAATGAATCAGAGTTCAGCCCTAACAGCTTATCATGTTGTGAATAAATATGCAGATAAAGAACTGTACCGAGTTTTTAACTCCTACGCAGATCTTAAGAATGTGCATAAGGTGGTTCAGACAATTTTAAAACAAAGAAGAGCGAATCCAATTCGAACCACTAAGCAATTAGTCGATTTGATGAAAGAATTAGTGAAAGGGAATAAGCAAACGCAATTTTTAGCGCAGGTTTTTCAAGCTGTAAGAATTGAGGTGAATGATGAGATGGGTGCGCTTGAGGATTTATTAGAGCAATCAGTTCCAGTGTTGAGAGAGGGTGGAAGGTTAGTCGTTATTTCGTATCACTCCATTGAGGATCGAATGGTGAAGAATTTTATACGCTCAGGAAACTTTGCTGGAGAATTAGATAAAGATATGTATGGGGCGGTACAGAAGCCGCTTTCTGCAGTAAATAGAAAACCGATTGTGCCAACTGCTGAGGAGATTGAAAGAAATCCAAGAGCAAGAAGTGCGAAAATGAGAATAGCAATTAAAGGATGAGTGCAAACGAATTTGTCGATAAGCAAGAGGTTGATGCACGCGAAACAATAAAGGCGGTTAAGGAAAAGACTAAAACTGCCAAAAAGGAAGTCGCGGAATCTCGTAGAACCTTTGTTCAGGTGATGAACGGAGAGTTTTTATCGCGCGACAATTTTGTGACCAATCTGCCCTTTGTTTTTTTTCTAGGTTTTCTGTTGGTCATCCTAATCGGGTGGGGGTATTATGCCGAGACGGTTACAAAAAAAGAAGTGACCTTAGGAATGGAGTTGGGGGAGTTGAGTTCGGAGTATTCCACATTGAGTAGTACTTATAATGCTACTAGAGGAAGAAGATCGGTAGAGCAAAAATTAATAGGAACAGGGGTGGAAGAAAGTTTGATTTCGCCTAAAAAAATAAGAGTAAAAAAATACGTTTTTAGCAGTGGAAGATAATAAGCAAATAATGCTCAAGTCGTACGTTATGTACATTCTGGTCGCAGTCGCTATGGTGGTTGTGGTTGGACGCGTTATTGCTATTCAATACGGTGATGTTGCTCCGCGGCCCAACGTTTCAGTTAATGATACATTAGGGGAGATGCCAACGCGTATAGATTCTATTCAGCCAATGCGCGGCCGAATTTTGTCGGATGACGGAAGTGATTTAGTGACTTCAGTTCCAATTTATAATCTTCATGTGGATTTGACCGTTGTCAAAGAAAAGTTGTGGAAAGAAGCGGATTCTTTAGCATGGAATTTAGCACAAGTTTTTCCGAAAATGGATAGCGAAGATTGGCTCCGAGCTTTGCAGAAAGCGAGGGCTGATGAGAATAGATATTTCCCGATTCAAGCAAATGTGAAATATGATGTTTTGCAAAAAGTACGTGAGTTTCCAATTTTAAAAGAAGGTCAATTCAAAGGCGGATTTATTGAGGAGAAAGAATCTAAACGTCAAATGCCATATGGCTTGTTGGCTAAAAGAACCCTGGGTTCTTCTCAGCGTGAGGGAGCAATGGATGTAGGTTTGGAAGGTGCTTTTGACGGGTATTTATCAGGGGAGTATGGATTGATTGCTAAGCATTATATCAGTAACGGTTGGAAGCCAGTTTCTGGTGATTATTTGAAAGATCCTGTTCCAGGTGCTGATATTGTTACTTCAATCGATATAGATATTCAGGACGTGGCTGAGAATGAATTGAAGAAGCAGTTAGAGGCTCAGGAAGCTTTATATGGTTCAGTTGTTTTAATGGAAGTTGAAACTGGATTCGTAAAAGCAATCGCGAATTTAAAACGTGCTGGAGATGGTGAATATTACGAGTCGTATAATCACGCAGTCGGATTGAAAACCGATCCAGGTTCAACGTTTAAGCTGGCCACGTTAATGGCTTTGCTTGAGGATGGGAAAGTGTCCATTACGGATTCTGTAAATGCGGTTGGTAAATATGATTTTTACACAGAGAGTTTTGTTGATTCCAATCCTTGGGGGTATGGTAAAATCACAATTCAAAGAGCTTTTGAAGTTTCGTCTAATGTGTTTTCGAAAATTGCGAATCGGGCTTATTATGATAATGAGCAAAAATTTGTTGATCGTTTGAAGTCTTTTGGTTTAGGTGATAAATTAGGGTTAGATATTGCTGGCGAGCCTAAGCCTACGCTTAAGAATGTTGGTGAAGATGGTTGGTCTGGGATTACGCTTCCGTGGATGTCGATTGGTTATGAGGTAGAGATAACTCCTATTCAATTGTTGGCTTTTTATAACGCTGTTGCAAATGATGGTGAGCTTGTGAAGCCACAGTTTGTGACAGAAGTACGCAGAGATGGTAAGGTAATCGAAACATTTGAAAAGGTGGTTTTGAAAGAGCAGATTTGTTCCCCTCGAACAATCGAAAGTTTAAAGATTTGTTTGGAGGGAGTAGTTGAGCATGGTACCGGTGAAAACTTAGAGAAGAATAGTTTTAAAATTGCTGGTAAAACAGGGACTGCTAAGTTGGCCGACGGTGCTTTGGGTTATACGAATCATTATCAGGCTTCTTTTGCTGGTTACTTTCCTGCGGATCAGCCAAAATATTCTTGCATTGTTGTGATTGCTGGGCCAACAAAGCAAATTTATGGTGCCCAAGTTTCGGGTACTGTTTTCGCAAGTATTGCGAGTAAGGTTTATTCTTCTTCATTGCAATATCATCCAAACTACAATGGTATACCTATTAATGAGACTTCGTTGCCGGTGGTGAAAACGGGTAGTGCTCCAGAAACAATCATTGCATTGAATAAAATGCGTGTTAAACATCCGAATAATGTGCCGCGTTCGGGTTATGTAGTGTCAAGTAATCAAGACGGTTTAGTCTCCTTGTCCGCGCAAAATATTGATAAAACTAAAGTTCCAAATGTGAAAGGAATGCCACTGAATGATGCGGTTTATCTCTTAGAGAATTTGGGCATGAAGGTGAGGGCTACGGGTAGTGGAAAAGTGATAAAGCAATCTGTTGCTGCTGGAAAGAAAATAACAAATGGTGAAGCCATAAAATTAGTGTTAGGGTAATGCAAGTTTTACAAAACATATTATATAAGGTAGGACTTTTAGCTGTTCATGGAACGCTAGAACTGGAGCTGTCTCAAATCGATTTTGATTCAAGAGCTGTGAAACCGAGTGCGGTTTTTGTTGCTGTGAAAGGAACGCAAGTTGACGGGCATCAATATATTTCTAAGGCAATTGAGTTGGGTGCTGTTGCGATTATTTGTGAGGAAGTTCCAATTGAAAGAGTAGAGGGAATAACTTATGTACAGGTAAAAGATTCGCATCAAGCATTGGCTTTATTAGCTGCTAATTTTTATGGGAATCCTTCAAATGATTTAAAGTTGGTTGGAATTACTGGAACGAATGGTAAAACCACAACAACGACATTATTGCATGATGTGTTTACGGATTTAGGCTTTAAATCTGGACTATTGTCAACAGTTGTCAATAAAATTGGTCAAACAGAGGTCCCTGCTACGCATACTACACCAAATCCTATTGCATTAAACGCTTTGTTGCGAAGAATGGTGGATGAGGGCTGTGTTTATTGTTTTATGGAAGTGAGTTCGCATGCCATTCATCAAAACCGCATTGCTGGGTTAGATTTTGATATTGCTGGATTTACCAATATTTCACATGATCATTTGGATTATCACAAAACGTTCAAGGAGTATATCTATGCTAAAAAGCAATTTTTTGATGATCTCAGTTCGAGCGCTACAGCAATTGTAAATATTGATGATGTGAATGGAGGGGTGATGGTTCAGAATTCTAAGGCCATAGTTAAAACTATAGCGCTGAAAACTGTCGCGGATTATAAAGTAAAAATTGTCGAAAATACCTTTGCTGGATTAGTACTCAAGTTGAATCATCATGAGTTGTGGACCAATTTAATTGGCGGATTCAATGCTTATAATTTATTGTTGGTCTATGCTGTTGCTGTAGAGTTGGAGGTTGAGGAGATGGATGTCTTAAGAGCAATTTCTAAACTGAAATCAGTAGAGGGTCGTTTTGAGCATTTACAATCGAAAGATGGGGTTGTTGCGATTATCGATTATGCGCACACGCCGGATGCACTAAAAAATGTATTGTCAACTATTCAGGCAGTGCGAACAAGAAATGAGCAAGTTATAACAGTTGTTGGTTGTGGTGGAGATAGAGATCGTACTAAGCGCCCGTTAATGGCAGAGATTTCTGCTGTGATGAGTGATAAAGTGATTTTAACATCTGACAATCCTCGAACAGAAAATCCAGAAGCAATAATAGACGAAATGAAGGTGGGAGTGCCAGCAGACCGCAGTTCAAAAGTAATGGCAATTACAAATCGTGAAGAAGCAATAAAAGTAGCCTGCGCATTAGCAACTCCTGGTGATATTGTTTTGGTGGCAGGAAAAGGTCATGAAAAATACCAAGAGATTAATGGAGAACGGTTTCCTTTTGATGATCTCACTTTAGTTAAAGAAACCCTTAAAAACCTGAATAAATAATGTTGTACTATTTGTTTTCATATCTACATGAGCAGGGCGTTCCTGGAGCGGGATTGTTCAATTTCATCTCATTTCGAGCGGCAATGGCAATTATCACGTCTTTGCTTATTTCAATGGTCTTTGGAAAGAAGATTATTGACCTGTTACGCAGAAAGCAAATGGGTGAAACTGTACGTGATTTGGGGTTGGAAGGTCAAAAAGAAAAAGAAGGTACGCCAACAATGGGTGGGCTTATTATTTTGGCATCTATCTTAATTCCTACGCTACTCTTCGCAAAGCTGGATAATATTTACGTAATAATTCTACTGATTTCTACCGTAATGCTCGGTGCAATTGGATTTATTGATGATTATATTAAAGTCTTTAAAAAGAATAAAGATGGCTTGGCTGGACGATTTAAAGTGGTCGGACAAATTGCTGTTGGAATTTTTGTTGGGTCAGTTCTTTATTTTCATCCAGATGTGCAGGTGCATGAAGAGGTGGCTGCGGATGCTGTTATAGCTAATAGTACAGATGTGTCTCATTTGCATTCTTCTAGCGAAGTAGCGGAAGATACTAAATGGGTTAAAACAAAAGACATGACCACAACCATTCCGTTTGTAAAAGGGAATGAGTTTAATTATAACTGGTTAATTGGGGATACAAATAAGAGTTATGGATGGTTGCTCTTTATTCCAATCGTCATCTTTCTAGTTGTGGCTATTTCCAATGGGGCAAACATGACAGATGGGCTGGATGGCCTTGCTACAGGTACTTCTGCGATTATCGGAATTGCCCTCGCAATATTCGCATATGTCTCAGGTCATATTGAATTTGCAGATTATCTCAATGTCATGTATATCCCGTACTCCTCTGAACTGGTGATTTTCATATCAGCATTTATGGGGGCGTGTATTGGCTTTTTATGGTACAACTCATACCCGGCTCAAGTTTTTATGGGAGACACTGGAAGTTTGGCTTTGGGCGGTATCATTGCGGTCTTTGCTATTGTCATCCGTAAAGAATTGTTAATCCCTGTTTTATGTGGTGTTTTCATTATGGAAAATCTTTCAGTAGTAATGCAGGTGGGTTGGTTCAAATACACTAAAAAGAAATACGGAGAAGGAAGACGAATCTTCAGAATGGCACCGCTCCATCATCATTTCCAAAAATTAGGAATGCACGAATCTAAAATCGTTTCACGCTTTTGGATTGTAGGAGTGCTTCTAGCAGTAATAACAATTGTAACACTAAAACTTAGATAAAAGAATAAAGAACGAAGACAATAGAAGGGAGAGAAAACGCGCACGCAGTGCCAGTGACTATCGACTAAAGGCTAATGACAAAAAAACAACAACATATCGCAATACTAGGGGCCGGAGAAAGTGGCGTTGGGGCGGCGTTGTTGGCTAAGGCAAAAGGAATGATTCCATTTGTTTCAGATAAAGGAGTGATTAAGCCTTCCTATAAAAAAGAGTTAACGGAGAATCAAATCGAATTTGAAGAAGAAACACATTCTCAAGAGCGCATTTTATCTGCTGACTTAATTGTGAAAAGCCCTGGGATTCCAGAAAAAGTTGAGTTGGTTAAGCGGGCATTAATGAATGGTATTCCTGTTATAAGTGAGATTGAATTTGCAGGGCGCTATACCGATAAAAAAAAAATTTGCATTACAGGTAGTAATGGTAAAACAACTACCACAACGTGGATTCATCACATTTTGAAACAAGCAGGATTGAATGTGAGCATGGCAGGGAATATTGGGGAATCGCTTGCGCGACAAGTTGTCGAAGATGTGCCAGATGTTTATGTCATTGAATTAAGCTCGTTTCAATTAGATGGCATGTTTGAGTTCAAAGCGGATATTGCTATCCTGCTGAATATAACACCCGATCACCTAGATCGATACGATTATGAAATGCAAAAGTATGTGAATTCAAAATTTCGAATTACACAAAACCTGCAAGAAAACGATTGGTTTATCTATAACGCTGATGATCCAATTATTAATAAAGAATTAGAGGAACGTAATATCGTTGCGCAACTCGCACCATTCTCAATCACAAAAGAAAAAGGAATGGCTGGATACGTAAACAACAACCAAATCATATTAAACTTAAAACCAATAGTAACTATGTCTATACACGACCTATCATTAAAGGGTAAGCACAATACCCAAAATTCTTTAGCTGCAGGCATTACAGCTAAAATCTTTGAAATCCGAAAGGAAAACATCAGAGAAAGTCTAGCAGATTTTCAAAATGTTGAACACCGTTTAGAATTTGTGGCTAAAGTGAATGGAATCGAATTTATAAACGATTCAAAAGCAACGAATGTAAATGCAGCTTGGTTCGCATTAGAAAGCATGTCAAACCCTACTGTGTGGATTGTAGGTGGAGTTGATAAAGGAAACGACTACGATTCTTTACTTGAATTAGTAAAAGGCCGAGTTAAGGCGATTGTATGTTTGGGAAAATCAAACGATAAAATTATTGAGGCATTTAGTGGTTCAGTTGACGTTATCGCCGAAGCAAATTCAGCAATGGAGGCAGTGGCACTTTCTTACCGTTTTGCAAAAAATGGCGAAACAGTTTTGATGTCACCAGCTTGTGCAAGTTTTGATTTATTTGAAAGCTACGAAGATCGTGGTGACCAGTTTAAATCTTGCGTAAGAGCGCTTTAATAGTGTAGTGTTGGAGTTTTAACTGCTTGTAGCGCAGTGTGTAATAAAAATCAGAACGTCTGTTCGTCCCGATAGTTATCGGGAGGTTTTTAAAAGCGTGAGGCGAATTAAAAATAGTATCGAGAACAAGTACTAGAGACTATCGACTAAATACTAACGACTAAAAAAACTTGAAAAGTTTATTCAAATATCTAGGCGGCGACAAAAACATCTGGGTAATAGCATTATTACTCGGGGTAATATCCGTCGTATCCGTATTTAGCTTTATTCCAATTTTGGTAAAGGTGAAGGGTCTAAGCTACGCTTATTTATTTTTCAAGCATTTCATTTTATTGGTATTAGGGTTTGGTTTAATGTATGGTATACATAAAATTCCAAGCAAGGTCTTCTCAAAACTTTCAAAGGTATTGTTTTACCTGTCCATTGTTTTATTGGTTTTAACAATGTTAGTAGGTGAAAGTGTTAACGGAGCGGATCGTTGGTTGAAAATTCCGTTTGTTCCCTTCTCATTTCAAACCTCTGATTTTGCCAAACTAAGTTTAATTATTTATTTGGCAAGGCAGCTCGTTAAGCGGAAAGATGAGTTTCAAGATTTAAAAGTAGTAGCGCGTTATATTCTATTGCCAATTGGATTGACGATATTTTTAATTCTGCCGTCCAACTTATCCACGGCTGCTTTGGTAGGATTAATATCCTTGGTGATGTTGATTCTGGCAAGATTTCCTTGGAAATGGATTGTTTTATCTATAGGAGTTGCGGTTGCTGCCTTTATGTTGCTATTAACCATTGCTAAGTACCAGCCAGAAGTGATGCCACGTGTTGAAACCTGGCGCATGAGAATTGTGCGAATGTTTAGTGATGAAAGTGCCTTGGATCCAACAGAAAACATGCAAATTAACAATGCCCTAACTGCAATTAAAAATGGGGCGTTTACATTCTCAAATGGAACCCTACATGGGCCTGAATTACCTGGGAACGGAGTTTTAAAACATTATATAGCTGAGGCCTATGCGGATTTTTATTTCGCGGCATTAGTAGAGGAAGGAGGTTTGCCAGCAGCCATCTTTGTAATTATGCTCTACATGTGGCTCTTCTTTCGGTTTATTAAAACAGCTCTTGCGGCAGAGGATCATTTTATGACCTATGTTGTGTTGGGTATTGCCGTTATGATAATGCTTCAAGTATTGGTAAACATGATGGTGAGTACCAAGTTAATGCCAGTGACTGGGCAAAATATGCCACTCCTAAGTATGGGCGGGACGTCTGCATGGTTTACTTGTATCGCCTTTGGGATCGTAATTGGCATTAGTCGCGAAACCCAAAAGAAAACAAAAGAAGAAGAGGTAGTAGAAAATGAAATAGCTTAAATAAGATGTTAGATAAAAGAAATCAACTCAATTTTAAAATATAAACAGCAACAACAAAAAGAAACAGGTCAAAATGCAATGATCTAAAATCTTAAAAAATGAAATTAACCAAAGTAATCATAAGTGGTGGAGGAACAGGAGGGCATATCTTTCCTGCTATTGCAATTGCAGATACAATAAAGAAAAAGTATCCTGATGCTGAGATTTTGTTTGTTGGTGCGGAAGGTAAGATGGAAATGGAAAAAGTGCCCAAAGCAGGTTATGAAATCGTAGGTTTACCCATTCGTGGTATCCAACGAAAACTAACCATGAAAAACTTTGCCGTTCCATTTAAGTTGATATCTAGTTTATGGAAGGCTAAAAAGTTGGTAAAAAAAATGCGTCCAGATATTGCAATTGGAGTTGGTGGTTATGCAAGTGCCGCGACTTTGCGTGTGGCATCAAAACAGAAAGTGCCCACGTTAATTCAAGAGCAAAATTCTTATCCAGGAATTACCAATAAATGGCTGGCTAAACGTGCTAAAACGATTTGTGTCGCCTATGATAATTTGGAACGATTTTTTCCGAGAGAAAAGATTGTTAAAACTGGGAATCCAATTCGAAACGAAATGGTGGATATTGAAGGGAAGAAAGTTGCGGCTTGCGAACACTTTGGAATTGACCCAAACAAAAAAACAGTCTTAATTATTGGTGGAAGTTTGGGAGCGCGAACATTAAATATGAGTTTGAAAAAAGATTTGCAAAAATTGATTGATCAAGATGTGCAAGTAGTTTGGCAATGTGGTAAAATTTATTTTAATCGACTCAAAGAAGAGTTAGGCGAAATTTTATCTTCCAAGCTTGTTTATTTGTCTGATTTTATATTTAAAATGGATCTGGCTTATGCCGCTGCAGATGTCATAATATCTAGAGCAGGAGCAATTTCAGTGTCAGAAGTTTGTTTGGTTGGAAAGCCAGTTGTTTTAGTGCCATCCCCCAATGTATCAGAAGATCATCAAACAAAAAACGCCATGGCTTTAGTAGAGGAAAGTGCTGCCGTTTTAGTAAAAGACATTGACGCAAACGAACACTTAGTCGATCAAACATTAAGCCTTCTATCGGATGAAGCAAAAATGAAAACACTATCCGAAAACATTAGAAAGCTCGGCATTAATGATGCTGCCGAACGAATTTTAACCGAAATAGAAAAATTGATTTAAAAGACAAAAGAAAACAGCAGTTAGAGCGTTAGTTCGAGTGATTTTAATAAATCGAACGAAGCGAGGTTAACTAAAATAGAATCGAGAACAAGTGAATTTCAACCAAATACATACCGTCTATTTTATCGGAATCGGAGGAATCGGAATGAGTGCGATTGCGCGCTATTTTAATAGCCAAGGCAAACGTGTTATTGGATATGATAAAACCGAAACAACGCTCACTAAAAACTTGGTGGCTGAAGGAATTGAAGTGCATTATCATGATATGGGCGTTGATGTCTTAACCGGTTTAGATAAATCAAATACACTGGTCGTGTATACACCTGCTATTCCTGTTTCATTGGGTGAATTGCTAGTTTTTCAGGAAAATAATTTTACGCTAATTAAAAGAGCAAAAGCCTTAGGGATTATTTCTTCAGAGTTTGAGACATATGCTGTTGCAGGAACACATGGTAAAACAACGACATGTGCCATTTTAGCCCATGTGCTGTATCAAACTAAAGAGAAGTGTAATGCATTTATTGGTGGTATAACCTCCAATTATAATTCAAATTGTATTATTGATGCGTCCGCAAAAAGAGTTGTTGTAGAGGCGGATGAATTTGACCGTTCTTTCTTGCAATTGAAACCAAATTACGCCATCATTACGACAATGGATTCAGACCATTTGGATATTTATGGTGATGGCGAACATTTGCAGCAATCGTTCAATGATTTTATTGAGTTGGTTAATGTCAATGGACATGTTTGGCTCCAGTCAGACTTGGATGTATCCAATTTTAAATTAAATAAGGCACTCAAAATAAGTACTTATGGCTTTTCTGATCAGGCGGATTGGGAAGGTGGAAACCTGAAGTATGAAAGCGGCCATTTTTATTTTGATATTAAAAATGGTGAAAAGCAATACAATTCTGTTGAATTTGGCTTGCCGGGGAAGCATAATGCAGAAAACGCCTTGTCCGTATTTGCATTATGTATGACAAATGGTGTGGATGAACAAGTAATTCGTGATGCGTTTAAGTCCTTTAAAGGAGTAAAACGTAGGTTTGATTTTCACATTCGTAGAGAGGATTTAGTTGTGATAGATGATTATGCTCATCATCCGACGGAGATAACAGCATTTCTTTCGTCTGTTAAAACCATTTATCCAGATAAAAAATTAACCACCGTTTTTCAACCACATTTATTTAGCCGTACGCGCGACTTTATGGGTGACTTTGCAAGAGCTTTAGAATTGACAGATGAACTTTTTTTATTAGACATCTACCCAGCGCGAGAACAACCGATACCAGGGATTACTAGCTCAGTATTGCTAGAGAAAATTAACTTAAAAAACAAGCGCATTAGTACTAAATTAAATATTGTTGAAGATTTAAACCAGACTAAAAAAGAACTAATCGTAATCGTTGGAGCCGGAGATATTGATACCTGTATCCAGCCAATTGTAAATCATTATAAAAAGTGAAAAGGTTATAGGCGGTTGACGTCAGTTCGAGTGATTTAGGAAGATTGAGTGAAGTGCTTTCTTTGTAGATTGTATCGAGAGCAAGACAAAACGCAGTCTAGTGACTAGCTACTAATGACTAAAGAATAAAAATGAAATCTTGGCTAAAAAATACAATTTGGGTGCTATCAATAATCCTTGTGATTATTCTGATGAGCTTTATTGATTCTACACAGGATAATAAAGTTGTTGGGCTGCCATTTATAGACCTTGAGTTGCATGAAGACATGATGTTTCTTTCAGAGGACGATATATTGGAGCGATTGTCGGATAGAGGTTTGGTTTCTGAAGATAAAAAGTATAGTGAAGTAGATTTAGGAGCAATAGAGACCTATTTAGCCGAAATGCCAGAGGTTAAAAGCGTGCAAGTATTCGCGTATTTAGGGGGTGACTGGAAGATTGATGTGGCACTAAGAAGACCGATTGCCCGTATTTTTAATATTGATGGAAGCAGTTGTTATTTAGATAAAAGTGGAAGATTAATGCCGCTATCCGATAATTACACTGCGCATGTTTTGACTGTCACTGGAAATGTGAATGAAACGGATTATAACAAGGATGTGGCTGAAATAATGAACAATGATAGTTTGAAAACTATTGAAATACTGGATGATTTGTATAAAATATCAGCCTATGTTTGTTCTGATGAATTCCTTTCCGCCCAATTCACGCAGGTACATATTAATACCTACAACGAATTTGAGCTAATACCAAGGGTCGGAAGTCAACGTATTTTATTTGGAGATGCAGAGGATATTGCTGGTAAGTTCAAAAAACTTGAACTGTTCTATACGGAAGGGATTAGCCGAGCAGGGTGGGAGAATTATGATACGATTAATGTAATGTTTAAGAGCCAAATAGTGTGCTCTAAAAAGAATTAAAGAGTAAAGACAAAAGATCAAAGATTGCTGACCAGAAATTTGACGTCAGTTCGAGTGATTTACATTGGACAAAGCGAAGCGAGTTCAATTTAAATAGTGTCGAGAACAAGTCTGAGTGTAATGCGATCTAAAATCTAAAAAATATAAGTATGTCAGAAATTGTTGTAGGATTAGATATAGGAACCACAAAAATTGCTTGCATTGTCGGAAGAAAAACTGAACATGATAAAATCGAGATTTTATCAATGGGTAAATCCGAGAGTGTAGGGGTAACGCGTGGAGTAGTTTCTAATATAGAAAAGACAGTGCAATCTATTCGTGCTGCAGTGGAAGAGGCAGAAAGTCGAGTAGAAGGGGAATTGCAAGTTCGTGTAGTGAACGTAGGTATTGCTGGACAGCATATCAATAGTTTACAACACCGTGGAATGTTGATTCGTGACGATTTAGAACGCGAAATTAACCAATCGGATGTAGATGCATTGATTGAGGATATGTACAAATTGGTAATGCAACCAGGTGAAGAGATTATTCACGTTTTGCCACAAGAATATATTGTTGATTCTGAACAAGGAATTAAAGATCCAATTGGTATGGCTGGAGTTCGTCTTGAGGCAAATTTCCATATCATTACAGGACAAATTGCTGCTGCAAAAAACATTAAAAAATGTGTGGATAAAGGTGGTTTGGAAGTAGACGAAATGATTTTAGAACCATTGGCATCTTCAGAAGCGGTATTGAGTGAAGAGGAAAAAGAGGCCGGAGTTGTTTTGGTTGATATAGGTGGTGGAACAACAGATATTGCAATGTTCCAAGACGGAATTATTCGCCACACGGCAGTTATTCCTTTCGGTGGAAATATTATTTCTGAAGATATTAAAGAAGGTTGCACAATAATGAAACGTCAAGCAGAGCTTTTAAAAGTGAAGTTTGGGTCTGCATTAGCAAGCGAATGTCAAGAGAATGAAATAGTTTGCATACCAGGTTTAAGAGGGCGTGAGCCAAAAGAAATATCAGTGCGCAATTTGGCTTCAATCATTCAAGCACGAATGGAAGAAATTATTGAGCATGTATATTATGAGATTAAAAACTCTGGATTTGAGAAGAAATTGATTGGTGGAATTGTGGTGACTGGTGGTGGTGCTCAACTAAAACATATTACACAATTGTTTGAGTACATCACAGGAATGGATACAAGAATTGGTTATCCTAACGAGCACTTAGCACCAACAACTTTGGTAGACAATATTACAAGTCCAATGTATGCTACAGGTATTGGTTTAGTAATTAAAGGATTTCAAGATTCTTATAGAAACCTTGGAACAGAATCAAATTCAATTACTGAAAATGCAGCGAAGAATCATTCGTCAAAGACAAAAGGAAGTTTCTTTGAAAAGATTTTAACCAAGAGTAGAACATGGTTTGAAGAGGAAGATTAATGTTTAATCATTAGTGAATAGAGAGAATAAAGAATAAAAATAATAAAAGATTAAGTTCGAAGAGTTTACATGGAAAGTTGGATGTTTAGGTCAAAAAAGAATCTTTCATCTTTCGTTCAAGAGCAAATCGATCTTATGTCTAAAAACAACGATATGGAATTTGATATACCAAAAGATCAATCATCAATCATCAAAGTTATTGGTGTAGGTGGTGGGGGCGGAAACGCAGTAAACCACATGTATAATCAGGGAATTAAAGGGGTGGATTTTGTGATTTGTAATACAGATCAACAAGCCTTAGATATTAGTCCTGTTCCAATTAAAATGCAATTGGGTGCTAGTCTTACCGAAGGTAGGGGTGCTGGTGCTATTCCAGAAATTGGAAAAAATGCCGCAATTGAAAATATTGAGGACATCAAAGCGTTTTTACAAACGAATACCAAAATGGTTTTCATTACTGCAGGAATGGGTGGTGGAACTGGAACTGGTGCTGCACCAGTTATCGCAAAGGTAGCCAAAGATATGGGCATCTTAACCGTTGGTATTGTAACTGTACCTTTCAGCTTTGAAGGAAGAAAAAGAAAATTACAAGCCGAGGAAGGATTAGAAGAAATGCGTAAAAATGTTGACACGTTACTCATTATTAACAATGATCGTTTACGTGAGATGTTTGGAAACCTTTCTTTAGGAAACGCCTTTGCTCAAGCTGATGATGTTTTAGCGATTGCAGCTAAAGGAATTGCAGAAGTGATTTCTGTTACTGGAATGGTCAACGTTGATTTTAACGACGTAAGTACTGTAATGCGTAATAGTGGTGTTGCCATAATGGGGTCTGCTGTTGCCGAAGGTGAAAATAGAGCCATTGAGGCTGTGCGTACTTCACTCGCTTCTCCTTTATTGAACGATAATGATATTCAAGGTGCTAAATACGTGCTTTTAAATATTACATACGGTAACAAAGAAATTTTAATGGATGAAATTGGTGAAATCACCGATTACATTCAGGATGAAGCTGGAGCTACTGCGGATGTAATTTGGGGACATGGTCATGATGATTCTTTAGGTGACGGAGTTTGCGTTACGCTAATTGCTACAGGATTCAACTCACAACCAATTACAGGGTTTGAAAAAGCTCCTGAGAAAAAAGTGGTGAGTTTGGATGATGATAATGTACCAACCATGATTTCTGAGCCTATTGAAAAGCCAACACAATCTAACGCTTGGCAAGCAGAGAAAGTTGAAGAAGCGAAAGCAGTTGAGCCAGTTGTCGAGTCAGCACCTTTTTTGAAAACGGAAGAGACAGTTGAAGATAAGCCGCAAACAGAAATTAACTGGAGCTTTAGTTCAGAATCTGCGAAGTCAGAATCAATTCCAGAAACACCGAAAGCTGAAACTGAAGAAGTAGATGCTGATCAAGTTGTACGTCATTATTTGACAGATGATTTAGAAGAGAAAGTTGAAATGAATACCGTGAAGCCGAAGCAGGTTCTTCCACAAGAAGAGCAACAAGCTAGAGCGAAAGAAAGAATGGAGAGAATTCAAGCTTATACTTCTAAATTGAAGTCTTCAACAGGTATTTCTGATTTGGAAAAAGAACCAGCGTATAAACGTAAGAATATTCAAATTGATGATTTGCCACATTCATCAGAAGAAAGTATGAGTAAGTTCACACTTTCTGGAGATAGAGATGGTGAAGCAGGTGGATTAAAAGACAATAATTCATTTTTACATGACAATGTAGATTAATAAAATAATTACTCTTAAAAAATACCCAAATTGGTTAGGGGTATAACCAGTTTTAGAAAGCGCCTCTTGGTTTATTCCAAGAGGCGCTTTGGCGTTTTAGTAAGAGAAGAACAGTTTCTATATCTGTCATGAGTTAATCCCAGCGTAATTACACGATTATTAGGCTCATGTGTTAACTGTTTTAGACCGGAGCAGTTGGGTTGCATCAATTCGTCCTTAAAATTCGACTAATTCCGCAATTTTAATAAAGGTTAGGGCGAGCAGAAATGTTAAAGGAATGCGTTATCAAGAAATAAATCCATACGAAGATTAAGGAAACGCTAATCTCAAAAAATCACTATCTTCGTCCAAGTACTAAAAACGAGTCACGCGAGTGGTCTTGGTTCTAACAGTGAGCAACGTGAAAGCTCCAGGTGCTGAAGACTAAATACTAACTACTAAGGACTAAAAAAATGAGCTTAACTGATAGAATTAACGAGGATATAAAAACCGCTATGAAGGCGCGCGATAAGGATAAGTTAGCCGCATTAAGAGATGTGAAATCTAAATTATTGTTAGAAGCGACAAGTGGTGGCGACGGTACGGTTTCTGATGAAGCGGCCAATAAGATTGTGATGAAGCTTTACAAACAACGTGTGGATACATTTGATTTGTATATAAAAGAGGGCAGAGAAGATTTGGCGGTAGATGAGAAAGCTCAAGCGGAAATCATTAAAGTTTATATGCCAGAAATGATGTCGGAAGATGATGTGCGTAAAGTTGTGCAAGATAAAATTGCTGCAATGCGTGCAAGTGGGCCGCAAGATATTGGTAAAGTTATGGGGCCAATTATGGGTCAGTTAAATGGCAAAGCAGACGGGAAATTAATTTCCACAATCGTAAAAGAGGAGTTGAATAAATAAGATTTCGCAAACCTTTTGATAGTTTTTTTCGTGTACTACTATAGAACACTCAATTAAAATCATGAAAAAGAGCCTTGCAGTATTTATAGTATCCGTTTTATTATTTGCTTGTTCAAAAGAGCAGCGTTCAGTTAATAAGTTGGAAGGATCATGGCTGGCAACAACTTTAGAAGTAGTCAGTGATGGAGAGGTTGTGGTGAGTGTGAATGACGAGTATACAACTGTTTTGGTCGCAACTTTTAATAAGTGTAACCTTTCAAATGAAAAGGGCTGTGAATCCACTTGGGTAATTTCTTCACCGAGCAGTGTCCATTATACCTACGATTATAGTTTGTCTGATGAGGGGTCAGTATTAGAAATCATATCTTGGGCTCCGCCTACTTATTCAGATAGAACTTATCAAATTCTAGAATTGGATAAAGAGAATATGACATTAAGGTCTGGTGATTCACAGGATTACTTTACTTATACTTTTGTCAAACAATAGGCAAAGCGAATCGCTCTCAAAATTGTATCGAGAACTATTGCTTAATAAAAGACCTGCTAATTATACCACCATTCTGTTCATGGATGCGAATTATGTAAGTGCCGCTTTCGAAGTCCGAACAATCAATCTGATTTTGTGCAGGTGCACTAATTTTAATCGCCATTTCACCATCCATTTGAATGATTTCAATAACTTTAATGTCAGCTAATTTAATACCGTCAAATCTTATGTGTTCACTGCTTGGGTTAGGGTAGAGTTTTATTGCGTGATTCTTGAATTCCGATATTGAAACACCAGGGGAGATAAATTCAAAAGTTAAAAAGGTTCCAAAATAACTTCCCATATATCCTCTACTTTCATGAAAGTCTAGTGTGTAAAAATTTTCAGAAATATCTGTGGTCATGTTTGTCCATGTTTCTCCAGCATCCTCGGTTCTAATTGCTACACCATTGAATCCGCATGCGAAACCAATGTTTTCATCTATCATTCGAATGTCTTGAATCGATTCAGTTGTACAGTTTCTTTTAAAGTCCATGTTAATCCACCATCCTCCGAAATCCAAATTGCACCTTGGTCACCACAGGCAAATGCTAGATTATTATTAATGAATTGAATCTCTCTAAAAGCGAAAGTACCATCCCCGGTTCCAAACCCTGGAATAAATGTCCAATTTAGCCCACCGTCATAAGTGACTTGTAAAAAACTGTGTCCTCCAATAAATCCTTGCGTTTCACTTAGCATTTCAAGACATAATGGAGAATATGGTGCATCCAATGTTGCTCCCAAATCAATCCATGTGGCTCCTGCATCCGTCGTTTTTAGAATAGTTCCATTGTCGCCGCCAATAAAACCAATTGTGCTACTAACAAAGCAGATCGTCCTTAAATGTTCTACGGTGCCAGATGCAACATCTGTCCAAGTTTCACCACCTGAATTATGGATGATAACACCCGTGTTACCCACTGCAAAAATATCAACACTATCTGGACTGGCCAATTCGTAATAATTTTGAGAAGTATGACCTGTGAATTGCTCAACCCAGCTAATACCATTGTCTGTAGTTTTCTTAATGTTCAATGCTGTTCCGTTATAAAGTGCGCTTATGCCATAAATAGTAGTTGGATTAATCGCTAAAACAGCCTTGATTGTTTGTCCAGGCGCGAACGTTATATTGCTTTCCCAATCGTCTTGACCAATTGATGTATAAGATAAAATGAAGATTGAAATTAGAAAAATAAATTTTTTCACGTTGCGGTTTTAAAGTAGGGTGTAAAATACGTATCTAAATATATGAAATTCAGATGAGATAGCTTTGAAGAGGTATTTGATAATTCAAAAAATTAGACAAAAAAAGGGCGCCTAGTCTAACCAAGCGCCCTTTTAGTATTTTAAGATTGTCTAGTCCTGAAATAGCGTTACACAAAAAGAACGTTATGGAAGAAGAAGAAAAAAAGAATTACGTTAAACGAAGTCAAAAAGACTATTCAATGTCTTTTAAACTGTCGGTTGTAGAGGAAATCG